>CANQCY010000006.1 GCA_947591245.1 uncultured Lachnospiraceae bacterium
AGTTTGAAACACCAACATCTCACGGGGCGTTATTGGATGCCTCATATATTTTGAGGCAAGGTTCACGGATTCAGGTTCCACGTTCATATCTCGGATAATTTTGACAGATGCTCCCCAAATGTTCAGAACCACATTCAATCTGAATCCGGCACAATCCCTCTTCATTTAAAAACGGACAAATCTTCCCCTCTTCAAGCCGAATTGCCGTTATGTCGTTTGTCTTCTCATCCCTCATCACATGCTGACGCAAAAAGTCGCCAAACGTTCCCTCCAACTGCTCATAATACTCCGCCGTATCCTTGTCCAGCCTGATATCCCAGCCGTTACAGCACGTGTTCAGGCATTCCGAACCAATACATTGAAATTCCATCAAAAAATCCAAATATATATACATAAGATTCGGCATAAGCTTTCCTCCTTTACATCATCTGCACATCGATTTCTCCAGCAGACACTTTTCTGCAAAACTCCTCCACCGTACCCTCAAACCCTATGCCGCGTATCGCACATAATAACTTTTTCTCCTCGGTTGCATAAAACGGATACTCATGCCCCACGGTTTCCCTTTTAAATGTCATATAGTCATCCCCATACATTGCAGTCAACACTTCATGATAGCCGCATGGCACTGCAATTTCGATCTGTTCAAACGGCATATACGCGGCCTTCTCAAAACATTCCTTTCTCACGCGAAATTCCATTCCCCGCCTTGTCCTTGCAGTGCTTAACGCTATGGTCATCTCATCCGATTCCTCTTCCTGAAAAAGCGCCGCCACCGACTCCAGCAGTTTTTGCAAGTTCCACCTGACATTCCCTTCCCTGGGGATCGCGGCGCCGCACATCTCCTCTATTTTCTGCAACCGGTATTCCAATTCATTTTCATTATCTTGCTGAAGCATATCCCAGTGACCAAACAATGACCTGCCATATTCCAGAATTACATTCTGCACTTCTTCCGCTTCCCTGTCTCTAGGCAAATAATCATAGCAAAAAATATCAATCCCTATTTCCGGATATGGAAAGCCATAAAATCGCTCCATATGCTCCTTAAGCCCCCATACGGCGCCATCCGACCCTACCCGGCTATAAAATCCCGGAAATACTTTATTGGGATCGCTCGGCGTCGCATGAATTCCCGCCAGCTTAAATCCCTTCGGCAATTTCTCCGGCAATATGCGAATCAACTCATTGTATTCTTCCCGTTTTAACGATATATCAATATCATCATCCCATGGGATAAATCCTTGGTGTCTTACTGCGCCAAGCAGCGTCCCGCTATCCGCAAAATACTGCAAACCGCTTTCTTTACATATATCGCCCACAATCTGCAGCACCTCCATCTGTGCCGCCCATGCCTTTTTCATCATGGATGATATTACAAAATCACATCTTATTTCCTCTTTAAAAAAATCTTCAGAAAATTCTAACATCCTCCTGCCTCCCCAGCTTCAGCATTTCTCCTGAAAACAAAATAATATTGTGCCGTCTCTTTTCGATTGTTTAAGCTGTCCCCAAACAGCCAGCCCTCATTCTCTACATGAAATCCGGCAGACAGCAATGTATCATTAAAAATATTCATCAATTCTTCTCTTGTTCGATAGATGGCGTTATAATTATCCTTCAGCTCCTCCGAAAAGAAATGCTTCAACGTCAGTCTGTCTTTTATTGCGATAGGTTCTCTTATGCAAAGAATTGCATCTTTCTCCGCCACATGAGAAACTTGGTTCAATACATTCCGAAGATCCGCATCATTCAAATACATCAATACCCCTACCATTAAAATTCTATTGAACTTACCTTTTCTATTAACATCTAAAATATGTTCCAGATCCGTCGCCGAACCAACTAAAAAGGACACATTTTTACCGTCTCTATGTCGCGCCTTTGCAATTTTGATTAAATCCTCACAAAAATCCAGACCGCAGTATGTCTCTATCTCTTTATCAAGCGCATCATTCCATCTGCCGATACCGCAGGCAACATCTAACACTCTCGATTCCGGGTCAAGCGATAAAAACGGCAGTAATACCTCCACCTCCCTCTGGTTCCTTTTCCGCACCATCTGTGGATTGTTATCCTGATACATTGTAACTACATATGGATTTTCCTTATTATATTTTTCTGCGCGTTTCTGAAAAAATTGTAATGTTTCAGTATAATTAATATCTGTTATGTATTTCATGATGCGTCCGTTTTTTTCCTGTCGGCTCTCGTCTAAATTCATATCCGGCCTCCCTCTTGTATTACCTTAATATTATAAGAGATTTTCACCGCAATTACAATACTTAAATCCCTTTATTTTCCGCATATTGACAAAACATAAAAAAATTGTTAAAATGCAATCGATGCAGGATAAAATCAAGCAAGATAATTCTATTTCAGGAAAAGGACAGAGTTAAGATATGAAATTAGGAATCATGCAGCCATATTTTTTCCCATATATCGGCTATCTTACTTTAATTAATTACGTTGATAAATTCATATTATTCGACACGCCCCAGTACATAACGCATGGATGGATAAATAGAAACAGAATTCTTAATCAGAATGGAGAAGTCCGATACATTACCGTACCTGTACGCAAATCCGCTCGAGACGCCAAAATTAAGGATATAAAAATAGATGACTCCAAAAAATGGAAAGAAGCCATTCTTGGAAGCATGACTGCGTACAAGCGAAAAGCTCCATATTATGCCAAAACCATCGAACTTTTGAAAAGCGTATTCGAATCAGCACGAAACGACATTGTTGAATTAGATTTTTTAGCGCTAAAGGCAGTCTGTGAATATTTAGACATTAAAACCCCCATAGAAATATACTCAAAAATGGGCGTTGTCTTAGATGAGGACGTCACCGCTCCGGATGAATGGGCATTATTTATCACAAAAAAACTAGGCTACAGCGAATATATAAATCCCCCTGGCGGAAAGTCCTTTTTCCATAAAGAAAAATATATAAAGGAACATATTGAATTAAAATTTATTGAAAATATGTTGCCTTCCTATGTACAACGGATTGGGCATTTTGAAAAAGGGCTATCAATTCTGGATATTATGATGTTTTGCGATAAACCTGCCATTGTTGATATGTTAAATGATTATAAAATTATTTAATCTGCAAAAAACAAAGACTAACGAGGTTAATATTATTATGAAAAAAATTTTAGTCACAGGCCTGTTCACATTACACTGGGGAAGACTTCAGTATGGAAATGTAGGCAATTATTATATTATTGAACCGCTATTCAGATGTCTTCATAAAAGATTTCCGAACTATGAGATTCTTACCACATTTCAAATGGATGATGAGTTTACGAAAAAGGAAATTGTCACTGTTCTTCCAATGGACTTGTACTACGCCTGGAACGAGAACGATCTGAAAAATGCAATGGAAGATGCAGAAAATGCAGAAAAAAAGCAGACAGGAAAAACATACAAGGAAACGCATTGGATCTCTGTACTAAATGATGTAGATATTGTAATCGATGTAGCGGGGGACATGTGGGGCGATAATGCGGAACATGTTGGCAAAGACCGTTTTTTTGTAGATTGTCTAAAAATGAAAGCCGCACAGCTGCTTCACAAAAAGACCTTTCTATTTGCAGTGACGCCAGGTCCCTTTACCGATGAAAGAACAAAAAAATTAGCACAGGACGTGTTTGAAAATTTTACCGGGGTTTTTATCCGAGAACGCATATCCTTTCATAACCTTACACAATGGGGCTTTAGCGCCGACAATGTGAAATTTTATCCCTGCCCGTCCTTTTTGTTTGAGCGGGATTTAAAATATACTTCAAAATGGATGGATGCCATTTATGAACGTAAAACAGAAAGCGGAATTGCAGGCATTACTTTTGGCGGTTTCAATTTACCGTATGGTCCATATGATATGTGGCCAAGAGAGAAAGAACAATATCACAATTTCGTTTGTCTTGCTGAATATTTAATTGAAAATTTAGGGGTGTCGCTCTGTCTTTTCTCACACACCAACGGGTTTGAACGCCAACCAGAATTCGTAAGAATTAATGGACGAGATTTTCAAATCCTAAATCAATTTTATGAAATCCTTATTGAAAAACATCCCTCTTGGGAAAGCAAAATCATACTGATTAATGAACCGCTTCTGCCAAAACAAATTAAATCAGTCATATCCCAGTTGGATATGGTGGTTACCGGAAGGGTTCATGCCTCGGTTGCTGCAATTAGCTCATGTGTGCCTACCGTTTTCGTAGAATATGACCAAAATGTCATTTATAGTGATAAAATGCTTGGATTCGCCAGCGTCAGCGGGATGCAGGAATATGTCTGTGAACCTGGCAACCTTGAAATGATGATAGAACGAGTGGCAAAATGTTATAAGAATAAAGAACAAATAAAAAAGCATTTAGAAATGGAAATTCCAAAAATACAGCAAAAAGCTGAAGACGCCTTTGACGACATAAAGGAGCAATGCGCTCTTCCCAAATATGCTTTTTACATTTCTGGAAATTCTGGCAGGCTGAAGCTTTTTTTGGAGCAGGCTTCTGAATCTGTTACGTCTCAGATTCAATTTATATTTTCAGAATACAAAATTCCGCACGAATTGAAACAGCTCATAACAAGCAAATCCATAAAAATGATTACTTATCTATACGATGATATAGAATCCCCCGAGAAGAAAGATAAAAACCGGGAGCTATCTGATATTTTAATGAAACATTTAATAGCTTTTGAGGTGGATTACTGCTTCTCCTTTGGGGCGCATTTGCTGTCAGGTGAAATTCTATTAAATTACAAAAACCGCCTGATTAATTTCCATCCTTCCATATTGCCGATGTTCCCCGGAATAAAGTCAATAGACCAGGCAGTAAAAGCAGGCAACGCTTTTCTGATAGGCAATACAGCACATTTTATAGATGCTGGGATGGATACCGGACAAATTCTTATGCAAAGCGTCATCCCCATACAGGCATTTACTGATTCAAACCAAAACTATGACTGTGTACTGGATATACAAGTTGAAATGTTAAATCAGCTGATTATGGTTATCAATAATAATATGCTTGATAACAGGACTGGAAAAATAGAAAATGCAAATTATCAGAATTATACGATATTTCCTCAAATCGAAAAAAATAAACCGGAGGGGGATTAACATATTACGATTAGGCGCTGTTAAAAGTGCCTAATCCAACTGCTGTGCCGGGGCGACTCTTGGAATATCATTACGCAGCCCAACGCAGTACGCACACGATGTTCCACTCACAGATTTCTGCATGTTCAACATTTGTCTTTTCTTTTCCTCTATTGGCAAATCATCTGTTAGGGATACATATTCCCCCCCTGATTTGGGAATAATTCCCATTTTCATCCTGTAAAACGAACGTGAACATCTATGAATTTCTCCATCGTTAATGACATAATATTTTCCAGCAGAATGTACGCATTTTCTCGAATTATTATCTCTTGCTTCTTTGTCTGGCCATTTCAGGGAATGATCCGTAAAATCTATCCAACCGTCATAGTATAAACCATCTCCATAAAATTTGGAAATTCGGTAGTCAATTTTCTTTTTTATAAGCAACTCTTCATTTTGCTTGATTTTGGTAGACAAATGTTCCCCATAATCGCTCATTATAATTTTAGATCTGCCCTGACGTTCTGCAAATAAGTCTAGCAATTTCTCTGGTATCTCCAGCGTCCCATTCGTCACAAAATCTATACTCTCATCAATTTGCTTCTCATACAAAAAAACTTCTTCCATAATTTTGCATACATCTTTATTCAATAGAGGTTCCCCGCCTGTAACATTAAAATGACCTACCCTATCGACTATTTGAAAATATTTTTTTAGCAATAAAGATGCTTCGTCGTATGACATCATCTTTTTTTCCTTATAGTATGGAATAAATGCAATACAATGTTTGCATTTTAAATTGCAGTATGTTGTAATGTTAAAACTTGTCCGTTTTAAAATAATCTCTTCCATGATCTAATCCTTGCCCCTTTACATCGATTCATAACTGTTCTGCAGCTTTGTATTTTTTTGAATTTTCCAGCAACCCGTCACAATACGGACACGATACGGTATATTTCAAATGAAGAAGGTTCAACAGTTTCTCCCTCTTAAATGCAATGTCTGTATTATCGTCATTTAAATTTATATAGTCATTTTCTGTATAGGGAATTATATTTTCCTGTATTCTATAAGCAGCTCTTGTACAGGTGTATAAATTTCCCCTGTTAATAACATATTTTTTACCCTTAAAAAACGCGCACCCCTGTGCCTGAGCTATTTTTTCTTCATCTGCAGCATGTTTCAGCGTATGGTCTCTGCAGTCTATCCAGCCATATCTATTGTCTTCATCGTATAATATGTTTTTGATATTATGCTCCTGTAGTATCTTGTAATTCTGTTTGGCAAATTTAGAAATACTTCCGTAATTGTTGACAATAACTTTTATTTTTTTATTCGCTTTTAAAGTTCGTACTAATTCTTCCTGCAATGGGAGCGTACCATTTGTTATCAAAATAATTTCATCTAAAATCTGTTCGTCATATTTATAAATTTCATGAAGAATCTCATTCAAATCTTTATTTAACAATGGTTCGCCGCCTGTGATAGATATTTTGTTTACCGTATCAATCATTTGAAAATAGGTTCTCAAAATATCTGCAGCCTGTTTTATATCCATCGTTTCATAAGATGAATAGTATGGAACATATGCCAGGCATAACTTGCATTTAAGCGTACATCTCTCTGTTACCATAATGGCAGTACTCGGTAGATTTATTTTCATATTCGCATTATCCTTTCGTTACAATTGTTCCGCCGGAATTGTCCGCTCCACATCGTTATTCTGTCCAACGCAGTAGGCGCATGAAGTCACGCTTTTTGCCTCGTGCATTTCCATAAGTAAAGCTTTCTTTTCTTTTATCGAAATCGTTTGATCCATAAGCGGAACATAATCACCTCGTTCAACAGGAATTAAACCATTTTTTATCCTCCAGAACGAACGCATACAATAATGTATTTCTCCATCGGATATATTAAAATATTTTCCAGCGCTATCAATACATTTCATGGAGTGTTCATCCCGTGCTTCCCTTGTAGGATGCTTCAAAGAATGGTCTCTAAAATCAATCCATCCGCCATATGATAAGTTATCGCCGTTAAAATTTACTACACGGTAATTAACGCCTTTTTTGTCCAAAAGCTCGCGTATATCATCTAATCTTGAGGACAATTTCCCATAATCACTAATAACCAAACGCATAAAATCTTTATTCTCGGCAAAAAGGCCAACAAATTCCTCATCTGGTATAATTGTGCCGTTTGTCACCAGGGTAATATCCTGTCTGATCTGTGATCGATATTTTACGACCTCTTTCAAAATGGCAGTAATATCAGGGTTCATAAGAGGTTCCCCGCCTGTCAAATTAAAAATACCAACTGAATCCACTACTTCAAAAAATACTTTTAAAACATCTGCTGCTTCCTGGGCAGTCAGGTCTTTCGGATTCTTAACATAAGGCACAAATGCCACGCACAACGCGCATTTTAAAGTACATCTGCTCGTAACTTCCAATGTAATTCGATTTATATCTACCTTTTCCATATTATTTCCTCCT
This sequence comes from uncultured Lachnospiraceae bacterium, assembly GCA_947591245.1. Lineage (GTDB taxonomy): Bacteria > Bacillota > Clostridia > Lachnospirales > Lachnospiraceae > Eubacterium_F. The sequence continues at coordinate 7,611 of CANQCY010000006.1, forward strand.
GATTTGTTTCAACTTATTTAGAATCTTGTATAATTCTCGCCCATCCCTTCTCCAGCATAATGTCCCAAAACTTTTTCAACGTAAAAGAATACTGATGAATAAAGCAATCCCGAACCGCTTCCTCATCAAAAACTTCTAGGAAATACTGAATCGCATCTGCCTGTATCCACCATTTATCACTTCCCAGCATCAGAAAAAACTTCTCGCAGGCGATTTCTGCTTCTTCTGTTGCGTCCTGATTTATCATATAATCGCTAAATGCCTTCGCAAAAAACGATGCATCCATTTTTCTTATAACGGAATTCCAACATCCGCTTGCCTCAATCATATGGCGGATGATATTTTTCTGCGTAAACAAGCTTGTGTTTTCATTATCTGCATGTTGAAATCTCGTCATCTTTACCAACACTCTCGGAATCACATGTATGTCTGCATGCTGTACCAAATCAATCCACATAAACAAATCCGGTAATTGCCTGCACGCACTCCCGACATTTATTAAGCGAATATACTCTTCCCTCCGGATGAGAATAGACGGATGACACAAAACATTATCATTTTCCCAAAAATATTTCATCCACTCATACCGGCTTCTATTTTTCTGGTAAAATCTTGTTTCCTTTAATTCATTTTTATTTTCATCTATATACGAACACCAAGTAAAGCAGGCGGCAGCCTCTTCATGCTTCTCCAGATAATCCACCTGAAGCGCTAATTTATCCGGCTCCCAAAAATCATCTGAACTCGCCAGTGCAATGTACTTACCAGTAGCCCTCTTCTTAAGAAAATATCCTCTTCTTCCTGCATTCTCAGTAAAATAATATTCTCCTGCAAAATGCTCAGAATACCGTTTCATAATTTCTGCCGTGTTATCTGTCGACGCGTCATCTGACACAAGAAATTCAATATTCTGATAAGTCTGATTCAACACGCTCTCGATCGCATCGGCAACAAACTTTTCATGATTATATGCCGGAAGAATGACGCTGACAAGCGGTCCCTCGGTCAGAATCTTCTCGTCCACAGTATATTCATAGCTTAAATCAAGTTTCACGTTTCTGTCCTTTGTGAGAACATACAATGTACTCGTATCCGTCAGCGACAGCTGTTCAAAAATCTCCTGCCCAAAATAATCTTTCCCGAGAGCGTTGACATAGAATCCCTGTTCTTCCAACCGATTCATAAGCCCTTTTTTTCCATATCTCCTGCAATGGTCTTCCTGGCCAAAACGTCTCCAGTTCTCTTCCTCTGTAAGTCCCCACTCCTCATCAATTTCTTCTATATCCAGCGAAACCGGAACAAGAAATACGACAAGCCCATTCGGTTTCAAAATCCGTTTCAGTTCCCGCATCGCCTTTCTATCATCCCGCACATGCTCCAGTACATGAGAACAGATCACCATATCATAGCTCTCATCCGCCACCATATGCATATCCATAATATCTGATTGAAACGTCACGCCGTCCATATACAAATCTGTCGTCTCATAGTCTGCATGAGGACAGTAGGTTTTAATCCATGTCTCAATTGTGACAGCCGGCGCTACCTGTAATACTTTGATGCCTTCTTTTGCCTCCGGCAATCCCGCTTTTTTCAAAAAGGAAATAATCATACGGTCTCTGTCGCTGCTTCCGCAAACCGGACACAAGTATTCCTTCTCATTTGATGTCTCGGCGACATGCGGTTCTGTACCATATCTCTTGTGCATCTCGATATAATACTCTGGCAACGGATTGTATATTACTTCATTTCCACAGCAGGAGCACCGGCGTTTATTATTTACACAATTGCCATATATCGTCTCAACGCTCTGGATAAATAATTGCAATACAGACAAAAACAAATCCATATTCGTATTCAGAAAATTGAAATCTCCACATGCTCCACACATGTCGTAAAACGTATCGAAGACTTCTTTCTGTGGGGCATATTCGTAATCGGCAAGTAATTCACGGAAATTTTCGATGAATTCCCTGACATCCGTTATTCCAGCCTGTAACTGCTGTGCCGCAATGTTGCCGCTCTGAATTCCTTCCTTCATACTCATGCAGTATTCATGCACCAGTGACAGATATTCTACTTTCAAATCCGTTTCTTTACTCATAATCTTTCTCCTTGACCATATTTCTCTAGTTTTTAAAAAGTTCTTGATATACTACAATTGTTACTGTCAAAAAGCACATCTGCCACTCTCTCTACAACCTCCTTTTCCAATTCCGGATACAACGGCAACACGAGCACTCTCTTCGAAAAATCTCGCGCCCTATCCAGACTGACATACTTATACTTATTTTTAAAACAGACCTGGTCTGATGTCAATGGATAGAAATATTTTCTCGTATGAACACCCTCGCCTTTCAATGCGTCATATACCTGATTTCTGGTTTCCTCGTCAGAAAACAAAACTGGAAAATATCCATAATTCCGAACAACATCCGGTGCATGAGGATTCAATATGACGCCTTCGCAATTCTTTAGCGCCTCCTCATAAAACTCAGCAATTTCTTTTCTTTTCGCAATATTACTGTCAATGTATTTGAGATTACAAAGCCCCATTGCCGCTGCAAACTCGTTCATTTTCGCATTTGCACCAACAGAAACTACAAGCTCCTCTGCACGAATCCCAAAATTTTTTAAATTATACAATCGTTCATAAATTTCCTTATTTGAAAAACAAACCGCCCCGCCTTCAATCGTATTGAACACTTTTGTCGCATGAAAACTAAAGACAGATAAATCACCATATGTAGCAATTCCTTTTCCCTTATAAGTCTCGCCAAATGCATGTGCCGCATCGTAAATCACTTTCAAATCATACTTGAACGCAATTTCCTGAATTTTCTCCACATTACATATGTTCCCATATACATGAACTGGAACGATGGCAACCGTCTTCTCCGTAATAAGTTCCTCGATTTTTTCCTCATCAATCGTATAGTCGTCTTTGACATCACAAAACACCGGCTCCAGTCCATTTCTCAAAATCGCATGAGTCGTAGAAATAAAAGTAAATGGCGTTGTAATGACTTCGCTCCCTTTCGGAAAATTCATAACCTGAATCGCAAGTTCCAGCGCCATATGACCGTTTACCATCAAAGAAACCTGCTCAACTTCCAAATAGTCTCGCAATTTTTTTTCTAATTCTCTGTGATAATCTCCCATATTCGTCAACCGGTGCGAATCCCAGATAGACTGTATCATATCCACATACTCCTCCAGCGGAGGCATGGAACTTCTTGTGACAAAAATTTCTTCCGACATTAAATCCCTCACTTTTCCGGTTTGCACAGCTTAGAAGGATGCTCCTCCATCCATTTCTTATAATAAACCTCGTATTCTTTCACAAAAACATCACGCCAGGTATTATAATTCGCCATATTCAAAACGTCGTTTTCGTGGAGACACCATGGCATATCCATATATGGCACGACCACCTTATATCCGGCTTTCCAAAATTCCACGCTCTGGGACGCATCATAGTAATCCCATCCGCGAAACAAATCATCCCGCCATGGAACATCATACTGGGTCACCATGAGAAGGCCGTCAAGCGTAATCACTTCCGAATACTCTCCTTCTGCCCTCGCAAAAAAAGAATAATCCCGTTCTGTCACGCGGTCGATCAATATCTCCCCGGTACGCCGCCATGTACCATCGGACCACATGCCGCCGTCGTCAGCAATGCTCTCGTTTCCCACCACGCCAAACATGCCGATTTTCGGATGCTTCTGGAACAACTCCAGCATCGCGCACAGAAAATCCGGCTTCAAAATCAACACATCGTGATGCATATACACTTTGTACTTTGCATCCGACGCGTTCATCGCCTCATTGTAGCCGCTTGTCATGCTCTCCGCATCCGTGACGGTCAGAAGCTCAACTTCATATTTTTCCGGCACAATCAGCTGTTCGATATAAAGCTGGCATTCCCTTGCCTGAAATTCATCATTGGAACACATGATAAAACAAATTTTCTGTTGATTCATCCGAACTCTCCTTCACATCTTTCTTTCACCTATCGTCCCCGTGTTTAATTCTGCTGTTGTTCAGCCAACTGTGCATACAGATTTGCCCGCATCGAACCTGCGCCTTCTTCCTTCGCAAATAACTGCGACAAATTTCGGCACAACTCTTTTTTATAAAAAATATTGTTGCGCAAAATATGAAGAATCAAATAATCCGATACTCCTGTCTTCTTGCAATACTCATATGCTTCGTTCCAATACTGCATCGGCAACCCAAATTCCAGCCGCCTTAAATAATATTTCACCCGGATATAATGCGCTACGAGTTCGTCCGGATTCTGCGACACATCAAATACCGTCACTGGAACATTCTTCTCTACCTCGCGACGGAAAATACCGATTAGAATGAGCAAAATATTCCCGGCCTTTCCACGCCATTCTTTATCCAATTGCATTAAAAGCTTCTCCGCTGCCAAAACTTCTCCCTGCCAGATCAATGAATAAACCAGTTCCTGGTATCGGGCAAACACATCCCACCAGAGACGGCTGGCATCAAAGACGCATATATAGGATACCGCACATATCATTTTCATTGAAAATTGTCCATCACAAATTCCTTTTTGCAAATACTCCCATGCTGCCTCTCCATATCCAAAATAAATACGCCGCAGCATGAATTTCACTTCGTCATACTCGCGTATAAACGCAGGCATTCGTTCTGGCGTCGAATAGTTGGTCTCTCCAAACGCCATCAGTTCCTCTGCCCTTACTTTCAAAAAGAGCACGACATATGCCAATTCACTGTTCAGATTGTCCGCTCCCAGACTTTCCAAGCATCTGGTTGTCCGTTCAAAATCTCCGGACTCAAAGGCTTTCATTACCTCTTTTCTCTTTTCGTTGTTTACCGCATTCTGACGCTCCATGCCCATCCCGATATACTCATGTCCAAGCGCTGCATAAACTTCACAAAATATTTTCCGATATTTCTCCCACTGGACATATTCGCACTGACCGGCGTCATGAAAAACCCACGGCTCTTCTTCTTTCCTGATACACGGAACGACAATGCGGTATCCTGCCTGACGAATATTCATGGACTGAGAAAGGTCATAAAAATCCCAACCGTCAAAATTCTTTTCATCCCAAGGCAAATCATACTGTGTTGCCATAAACATACCGTCAATCCCTGTCACATCCACCCGCTTTTCGCTCTCCCCGGACGACCAGTCAAACGCATAACATTCCGTCGCATTGCATACATTAACCGCCCCGGCGTCCCATTCTCTCGCATAGGCTCCCGAGCTCGCCAATTCTTTTTTTCCGACAACTCCAACCATTCCGATTGAATCATCCTGAAAAATCTCCAGCAAATCATACAGAATGTTCTCATTTACAATCAATACATCCTGATGCAGATAAATCTTATATTTGGCATCCGACTGCGCCATCGCCTGATTGTATCCGCCAGTCATCGAGGACGCTCCTCGGATGACAGCCTTTTCTTTCTTATATCCTTCTGGAATTCTGAGTTTATCGATATACCACAGGCACTCTTCCAAATACCTTTCATCATTCGCACAAATTACAAAACAAATCTTGCGCTCATTGTTCTGGCGGTTCTCTATCTCATTTTGTCCCTGCGTGCTTTCTGCCAGCTGTGTATACCGCTTTGCCCGCAAAGATTTCTCTCCCTCATTTTTGACAAACAACTCCGCAAGTTTCTGAAACAGTCTCTTCGGGTAAGGAATCGCTTCTTTGATAATATAGAGCATCAACTCATCCGATACGCCGGTCTGAATTATATAATCATAAAATTTCTGATCATCTGTTTCTTTCTGCGCCATCTGACGCAAATCACGCTCCAGACGAATATAATGCGCAGCCAGCTCATCCACATTTCGGGACGTATCAAACACCGTCGGCGCCGCATCCTTCTCGACTTCACTCTTAAAGATCTGAATCAGAGCCAGCAACAGATTCTCCGCTTTTTCACGTTCCGTTCTTTTGAGCTGAGATAATAACTGTTCTACCTGCAGAACCTCTCCCTGTTCCAATAATAACCGAATCATTTTCTGAAACCTGCCATAAATCTTCTGCCAGAGACGATCCGAATCATATACGCACGTCTGAACTGCCTGATACAGCATCCGCATCGTAATCGCACCGTCATTCAGCTTGTCCTGCAGCGTCTGCCATGCCTCATTCTCCGCAATTCCGAAATAAATACGCCGCAACATGAATTTCACTTCATCATACGCCACGATAAACTCCTGAAATGACTCAACATCGGAAAAAGAAACCCTCCCCAGTTCTATCCATTCATCAAGAGTTATAAGCATAAACAGCATAATATATGCCGTTTTCGTATCAAAATTTTCTCCTCCCAGTTCATTCAGATACTGATTCGTCTTTTCAAAATCCCCCGCCTCAAAAGCGTCCTTAACTTGACGGCGTTTCTCCAAAGTATCTTCACTTACTCTTCCCCATTTTATCACCTCATACCGGTATCCCTCCGAAGCATACCGTTCGCAAAATATCTTGCGGTACCTGTCCCATTCATAATACTCGCTCTGTCCAGAATCATGAAAACACCATAACTCTTCATTTGGTACGCACGGCACGACAATACGGTATCCTGACCTATGAAAGACGGCAGACTGGGATATGTCATAAAAATCCCATCCGTCAAAATTTTCTTCATCCCAAGGCAGGTCGTACTGGGTCGCCATAAAAATTCCATCAATGCTGATGACATCCATCCATTTTTCATTTTCTTCGAGCCGCCACTCATAACGGTACGTATCCGCAACATTACACACTTCCACAGTTCCGGCATCCCAGCTGGTCGTATACTCTCCCGCCCTCATGAAATCCTTTCTGCCAATACAACCAACCATACCAATGGAAGCATCCTGAAAAACTGTCAAAAGCTCGGTCAGAAGATTTCGATTTACAAGCAGCACATCCTGATGAATGTAAATTTTATATTTAGCATCGGACTGCGCCATCGCCTGATTGTATCCGCTTGTCATGGAAGACGCACCGCGGATGATAATCTCTTCCTTCTCATATCCTTCTGGCAAGGCAAGATTCCCGATATACCATAAGCATTCTTCCAGTTCTCTCTCTTTATTTGCACAGATGATAAAACAAAATTTACGCTCGTTCATCTTCCCTCTTCCTTCCCCGTCTACTCATTCTCCGAAAATACCGTATTAAACATCGTAATCGCCCTTGCCCGGTAAGAATGATACTCTTTTACCGCCTGCTGTCCTGCCTTTGCAATTTGCACCCGCTCTTCCTCGTGTTCCAGATAATAAGCAATTTTCTCCAGCAAATCTTGTTCATTCACAAATGTCTCCAAGTGCTCGCCAATCACAAAGTTTTCTGCAATCTCCGGCTGGTAATTTGTCAGGACAAATCCTCCCGCCGCCATAATCTCAAATACTTCCTGCGGAACTCCGGACATAACCGAACGGTGCGTCAGATGCAGATTAATCCGGCTGTTTTGATAAATTTTTGCCCGTTCCTCCCATGTACTCACTTCTCCGTGCTTATGCGCCGCGGGAATGCCATGGGCATCATCCGCCGTATATAGCTGAATATCAAATTGTTCTGAAATCTCTTTTAAAAGCCGTTGTCGTTCTATCTCTGTCACCTTATCGCCAAGAATCCCGGCAGCTATGACATTGCGTTCCGCACCTGCTGCCATTTTCTCTGGCAAACATGTTTCCGGTATAAACTTTTTCAACTCTTTAACGATATCATTATTTAACGCTACTACTAATAGGTTATATCCATAGATCCGCACCTGCGTCCGAACCAGAGCCTCCATATACCCCCGCGCATATTCTGATACTTCTTCCTTTGCCTTATCATACGCCTTATGCTCAAGGCACAAGCTGCCGACAAAGGAGATATCAGCCATTTCCCCTCCGGCAGTTTGTGTAAAACAATCGACGCCCGCTCCGAGCGGAAGATGAAAACACCGCCCCTGTGTGAACCGCTGCAATTCTTGACAAACCGCTCCATCAAAACAGAAAATAAAATTGCATGGATTCTTTATCGCCGAATGATAGATGGCTGTTTGCGGCAATTGCACGATATATGAAAGATAGGGAATCAGCGCCTTCTGACACACGACAGACACATCAGAAGAAAAGTTTATGGAAAATACAAATAAGTAGTCCTCCATCACTTTTTCTTCCGTCAGTTCCGTCGCACGAATCTCATCCATCTCAAGTCCTGCGCTGCGAAATCCTTCCAGTATGCCGGACTCTGACTTTCCCATTCCAACACATGCTAATGCTTTCATTTTTTCCTCCATATTAAAACATTTTAGACTTCCTTTTTACTTCTTCATTTGCTATAATGGAACATATAGAATCATATTTAGGAGGTCTATCTGTGAAACAAATTACTATATTATACAATGCTCTCCTCGATCAAGAGCAAAAAAAATTAGCAACTCAGCTGTCATCCACACTAAAAAAACATAATTACGAAACCAAACTGGTTCCTATCCGTTCTGATTTAGACACTGACCGCCTGATCAAAAGCATTCATCCCAAAACCTGCCAGCTCATTCTCACCGTGAATATGGCTGGATACAATCTTCTGAGTACGGACGCCGCGCCATCTCTGAACCACCTGACCGTTAATATCGTGAATTACATCAATATTTCACCTGAGATTTTCGATGTCGTTTTCGACATGCGAATGAATTTTACGATGTCATTCCTATTTTCTACCAAAAAAGATGCCGACTATGTAACTAAGAAGCACCCTCGTCTTCGCAACGTGTTTTGCGCCCCGGGCATCCACGATTTTCTTCCTGTTTATTTAAACGAGCTTGATTGGCGGTACTGATCTCCAAGGACGATGCGGAACATCTTGTCCAGCTGATTCTCATAAGAGAACCGCTTCACCGCCTCGTGTCCATTGCGAGCAATTTCCTGTCTCTCTTCCTCATGCTCCAAATAGTACTCTGCCTTCCCAATCGCATCTTCAATACTCTCATAAATGACGCAATCTACACCGGGACGGAAATTTTCTACCAGTTCCTCCTGATAATTACTCAGCAAAAATCCCCCCGCCCCCATAATATCAAGCACGCGAAGCGGCATTCCCACTGTAATCTGCTTATACGATATGTTCAAATTGATTTTGCTTGCCTTAAATACCTTCGGCATACCAAAATGGCTGCTTACCGTTCCGCAAAATTCTACCCGCTTCAGCATTTTTTCTTCCTTAGGAGAAAACAACTTAAATGGATGCCGTTTCGACAAGGCAGAGATAATGAATAACCTTTCCCGTCTTGTAATCTCCCTAGCCAACATCATCGTGACCCAGCCACGGAACTCGTCTGGCGGCGCCTCAATCGCCCCTTTAAACTCCGGCACTTTCTTTTTCAATTTGCTTTGTAATGTATTCAATAACTCGTCCGAAATCAAATCGTCAATAAAATAATCTCCATAGATCCGGTACTGCGTCTCAATCAAGCTCTCAAAATATCCCTTCTCATAGTCGTCCAGCACGCATTTTAACGCAATATAATCTGAATCATACATATTCCCGACAAACGAGATATCTGTCGTAAAGTCCTTTTTCTCATCTGCCGTCAATCGGATCTGATCCAGCCTCGCAATATTAACTGCCAACGGAAGATGATATACATTTTCAAAGCCTCTCTCTTTATAAAACTGATACTGCGCCTTGTCAAACACAAACAAATAGCTCATCGGATAATGCAAATAATCCTGTATCTTTAATGATAAAGGGCAATCATATGCCCATGCAATATACGGCACTTTCTCTTTATCGCATGCAATCGCTACCGAGTTCCAGTAATTTAACGACATCACGACGTCAAAATTCCCCTCATGCAGAATCCTTCCAAAATTCCTAATAAAATAATCATCTACAATGCTGGTTTCTTTTCCAATCTCATAGGAAAATGTCTCATACTCAATCTTCATCCGTTCAAAAACATCCAATAAATCGCTCTGCATATAGGCATTCCACTCGTACAAAAGCAGCTTCACAACAACACTGTCTCCTTTCCAGAAAATAAGAAAAAAGTGCCCCCGCGAAGTAAAATACTTTTATCGGGGACACTCTCGACTTGCACAAATATTAACCAGTGATCAAACTCACCCGTTCGGGCATACTCAAACCTTTACGAATATGATTACTGTAAGAGTGAAAGTACTCCCTGGTTTGCCTGATTTGCCTGAGCAAGCATTGATGTAGCTGCCTGCTGAAGGATGCTCTCCTTGGAGAATCTGGTCATTTCATCAGCCATATCTGTATCACGGATGCGGCTCTCTGCAGACTGCAGATTCTCAGCTGTATTGTCATCCACCTTCACTGTGTACTCCAGACGGTTCTGGATAGCACCCAGTTTAGAACGCATCGTAGATACTGACTTCAGCATGCCGTCTACGATAGAAAGCTTAGCGGAGTTTGTGGAACCAGAAGATGCCGTAATTGTTACATCCTGCCAAGCTGTCGTAGAAATCGTCACGCTGATACCCTGGCCGCTGTTAGCTCCGATCTGAAGGAACTGTTTAGAGTAGCTGCCATCCAACAATGTCTTCTTATTGTACTCAGTATCAGTGTTAATACGTGTGTACTCAGCTTTCAACTCGTCAATCTCATCCTGAATCTTCTGGTAGTCATTCTCTTTGCTCTTCTCCAATGTACCTGTGTTAGCTGCCTGAACTACCAGTTCACGAGTTCTCTGAAGAATTGCATGCTGCTGTTCCATAGCGCCTTCAGCCGTCTGAATCATTGCAATACCATCCTGCGCATTGTCAGAAGCTCTGTTCAGTCCGCGAACCTGAGCTCTCAGCTTCTCACTAATTGCAAGACCTGCTGCATCATCTGCCGCACGGTTTACTTTGTAACCGCTTGACAGCTTCTCTGCTGATTTTGAAAGGTTGTTGCCTACAATGCCCAACTGTCTGTTGGTGTTCATGGATCTCATATTGTGCTGAATAATCATAATAATTACCTCCTTGTTTTACCGTCGCAAATCCATTTGCAACGTTGCTTTTAATTTTAGTTTTGATTTTGTTTATAATATCCGAGGAATCAAAACTCCGGTGCGGGCCCGGCACCAAAAGAATCTGATTCCATCGGTTATTAACAGTTTTTTGTAATGCATCTTTTCTGTTTGACACTATATATATCGGAGCATCTTTTTAAAACTTAACCCCTTTTTTTAATTTTATAAAAGAGTTTTTAGGGAGGCCTTATCCCGCATCTTTGGAGCGTCAGGAATCCTCCTCTTCCTCCTCAAGCAGAGAAGCATAATATCTCAGCGTGCACGCCATCTCTTCCCGGCATTCCTCATCTGTTTGGATCGCCGCGTCCGCCTGAAAGACAGCATTCTTTCCGAAAATAAAATTCATGTCACAGTCCAGCTCCTGTGCCAGAATATATGCATAAATACCGGAAAAACCAGTCTGTCCCGTCTCAATCCTATACAAGGCGTCATCCGTAATATGAAAAATATCTGCCAGCTTCTGCCGGCTCATATTCTTCATTTCCCGAAATTTCTTGATATTTGCCCCTATTTCCGCATGAATATTTTTCTCACGCAGCTCTCGTTTCATTCAAATACTCCTTTGCTTGCCTACTTTTTCTGATTAAAAAAGTATGAATCTTCCGGTTTATGCACATTTGCCATATTTTGATAATAGCTGGACGCCGTTTTATTATTTAAATGAAACTCCCGGATGCCTTTTCTCTGATTCGCTAAATACACCTTAAAATGCCCGCTATTCTGATGCTCCAGCGCCTGAATCTGAATGCCCATTTCCGACACCTCTCCGATCAGCTTCTGCATCTTCTGTATTTGAGCCTTATAAAGAGAGCGATTTGACTGAATCTCTCTCTCCACGCTTTGAAAAAGACGGTCAAACCCCTCGTCCAATTTATTTAACTCGTCGATCTGTTCTTCTTTTTCTTTCACGATCTCCAGAAAACGGTCCGGATCCATCTCTTCGTCCTTGAGCAGGCTTTCCTGTTCCCTCGTCTGCTCGAGAAGGCGGGAGAGAATCCGTTTTTTTCGCTCCAGTGAATCCACCATCATATCGGCATATACACGATTCTCATTTTCCATATCTTTCCTCGTTTCTATATTAATTCCTTGCTATTTTGGCAACACTTTATTCCGGCGCATGACTTCCTTCCACGTGTCCCTCATCTCACGGATATACTTTAATGTGTCTTCTATCACCTCGATATCCTTATGGATATTTCCCTCAATCAGCCTGCGGTAGATCCAGTCATACACGCGTTCAAAATCCTCCCAGACCGGGTATTTATGATCCAAAGTCACCCTGAGCTCCGTGATGATCGCCTGCGCTTTCTTCAGGTTCGTATTTGCCTCTTCATAATTTTTCTTCTCAATCGCCATGATACCGATATTGCAAAACTTGATCGCCCCCTCGTAGAGCATCAGTGTCAGCTCCGGCGGAGACGCTGTCAAAATAGCGTTTCTCTGATAGGCATTCAACTTGTTGGAATCCATGCGAATCCTCCTTCTTTATTTATACCACATAAAGAGCAAGACTGATCTTGCCCTTTATATTTTTCATTTTTTGTAATTATTGTACGCCCAAAATTCCATTTATCAATCATCCGTTGCCAAACAAACCAGCCAGATTGCTCTGCTGCGACTGCAGCTTCGCCATCGCGGCCTCCATTCTGGAAAACTTTTTATAATAAGCGTCTTCCATGGCGGCCAGCTTCTCCTCCCATTTCGAGATATCTTTCTTGTAAGAATCAATTTGTTCCTTCATCGTGATATCATTATAGAACGTCATTGCGCTGCTCGTCTTGCTGCCCGCCATCTTTTGGCTCATCGTAGAACGAAGATTCTCAAATATATCGGAAAGTACATTCATAACCGCTTCCGGATCATCCTCAAGCGCTTTCTTCAGCTTATCGTCCTGATCCGCATAGACTGCGTCATCCGTATCTCCGTAAATATGGAGCAGTCCTCCTTCGGTATAATCCGTCGAAGTCATAATTCCAAAGCTGGCAAGCGAATATGTCTTCCCATCATATGTCACCTGGCTCATCATTGCCGAGCGCATACTTGAAATAATGCCATTGAGCGTCGAATCGTTGCGGAGAAGGGAGCCCTTAATTTTCTTCTCCCACTCCTCTACCTCATCATCGCTCAGCTCCTTTTTCTCTGCACTCGTCAACGGCTCATAACCTTTTGCCGACTCTGCGCCATAAAGCTCCTGCATCTCTTTCATGATGCTATTATACTCTTTCAGGAACGATTTCACTGAATTGTACACGCTTTCCACGTCATTACTTACAGAGAACGTAATCGGTCCGGTTGACGTAGTTAAACCGGTCAGTTCAATGCTCAGGCCGTTCGCCGAAACGGTTGATGTAGAAGACGTCAGCTCTGCCCCATTCAGAAGAACCTTACTATCCGACGCCTCTACAAGAGCCATGCCCTCCGGCTTGCCGCTCGTCGTCACGGTTCCATCCGGCGCCACCGAAATATCGGCAAGACCAAGACTGCTCAGCGCCGAACTCGCAAGCGCACTGTTACGGTCGGTAATACTTGCATAATTCTGTACCGATGCCGAAATATCATTTTTAATGCTATCCTGCGTATAGGCAGACGTTCCATCAAAGGCCTTGATCTCGAGAGCTCCGCCTTCTCCCGTGCCATAATATTTTTTCTTCGCCTCTTCGCTGAGCGCATTGATATCCGCTTCCGATTTTCCGGCATACTTAGCCGCATCGATATCAAGCTTCGTCTGATCGTCTGTGCTGATCTGCTTATTTACAAAAGCTTCCGTCTTCTCAGCCGCTTTCGCCGCCACTGCCATTTCAAAATCGCCGGATGCGTAATTCCCTTTCAGGTTTCCGTCATCATCATAAAACTGAGACCTCAGCTCGTCCTCTGCCTCCGCCTTGTATGTGTCGTAATTTTCACTGTACAGTTTCGCTTTCACATAGGTTTTCGCCGCCTCTTCCGCCGCAGCTTCCTTTGTATCATAGACAGCCTTTGAGATAGAATCAAGGGCGCTATTGTATGCGTCGCTCCCTACCGGCGACGTTCGGAGCGCCGACATCGCCTCGTCAACCTTTTTCTTATTTGCCGATGACATTTCAGAATAACCGACTGCGTTATAAATCGCTTCCCTTCCGGAAATCTCCTCACCGGTCAATCCGGACGACGTGATTGAAAACGCATTTTCAACCCCGCTCTCCTTACTGCTGATAAAGAAGCGTTTCTGCGTCGTATCATAACTTGCATTCAAACCCGCGCTCCGCAGCTCCGATGCAAATCCATCCAACGTCATATCCGCCGTGATCGTAATTTTGGTCGTCTTATCGCCAACCTTAACCTCGATCTCCTTATTCACAAGAGACGGGTCAATGTCTGACAGCTTATCGCTTCCTGAAGCCGCGCCGATCTTGCCGCCGCTCAAATACTGGGTGGTCGCAATATGCTGGATTTCCAGCGAATAGCTCCCGTTTACAGCGCCGTTCGAAGCCGTTACGCTCGCCTTCGTCGGATCGGAGACCGTAGCTTTTTTCGTACTGTAAGATGACGCCAAACGCATCTTAGTTACATAGTTGTTATACAGATTTTTTAATTTTGTATTCAGTTCATCCCACTTCGTCTGCGTCCACTCAAGCTTGGTTCTTGATTTTACAAGTTTTGTCTTTTTCAAGCTCTGCGCCGACATAAGCGCCCCTACGATTGCCTCGGTATCAAGCCCGGAAGCAATGCCCGTCATACGAATACCCATAGTAATTCCTCCATTCCTCTTCTATTATCCTATCAGCATCAAACCAATAAAAACTTTCTATCTTTTCTCGTCCACCAGCATGCCCGCCAGTTCCCAGATCTTCTGCAGCATATCCAGAGATTTCTCCGGCGGGATTTCCCGAACCACTTCGTCCGTATCCTTGTCAATCACCTTGATCATGACGCGGTTTGTCTGCTCGTGATAGGAATACTCGCAACGCGTGTGTGACATTTTCAGATTTGCCCGTTTGACCGCATCGTCTACCGTCGCCTCGCTTGGCGCATGCTCTTTCTGCTGACCGCTTCCCTGCTGTTCAGCATTTCCTTTTGCCTCGACCGGCATCGGCCGTACTGCCGCCGCTGCGGCTTTTGATATGGCGGGGTCTGCATGCGCTGTATCCGGCGTCTCCACCGTTTTTGGCGCGGATACCTTCACTGCTTCCGCAGATCCATAATTTGAGTTTACGCTTGTCATCATTCCTGCATCCATTTCCAACACCTCCATGTGTATCTTATGCAAACCATAAATATTCTTACTAAGGATATCGGCATGTGTATTAGAAAAGTTAACCTTTTCTTCCCTTTTTCCCAAATATCAGCCCAAAACCCTGGACAACGCCTCCGGATCCGCCATCTTAACAGCCTCCGCATTTGCCTCCTGTATCTGAAGATAAATCTCCTTCCGGTAGACAGGAATCGATTTCGGCGCATTGATCCCCACCTTGACCTGATCTCCCTTAATTTCCAATATGGTAATCTCAATGTCATCATTGATAATAATCGATTCATTTGTCTTTCTTGCCAGTGCTAACATACGATCAAGCCTCCTTTTTCTCTTTGAGGATGTCGTAAACCTTATACCGAACCTCATAATCCTGATTTTCTACGATAACCTGCGCGCCCTTTCTCGTGTCGGCATTAATGATAATGGGCGCTTTCAAATTCACCGTCATCTTCTCTAAATCCGACGGAACGGTCATCGTAACAAGAATGACAAGGTTGTCGTCATTCAAGTCCCCAAGCCCTTTCAACAGTTCATCCTCGACCGTCGGATTGTAATCCTCTTTCACAATGAGCGGGTTGATAACCGGCAGCGCCAACGAAGGCTCATCCACACTCTGAAACCATGATATGTTTGTTCCGCCCTCTTTTTCGCAGTCGTACAGAATCGTGTATTTTCTATATTGATCAAAACCCATCAATCCCTTTTCAAGGGTGATGATCTTTTCGTCCGGCAAGTCCTTTTCTCCAAAATATCTCGTTTTTACTAGCATTCCGCTACCTCCTTAAATAAAGTCAAGAAGTGACGTCCCGATAATCTTGACCGTAGCCTGCAGCGCCGCCTGATAAAGCATATCCGCTTCTGTATAATCTACCAGTATCTCTTCCAGATCCACATTTTCATTCTCGGACTTCGCCTCGTCCGTATCGATCTTCAGCGTATCCAGCTGGCTCTGCGTCATCTTCATCCTGTTATATCTTGCGCCGTGTTCCGCAACCGCCACATTGAGCGTACTTTTTGCATCCTGAAATACCGTGATGGCATGGGAAAACGTATTCGTGAGTACCGTGTTCTGCAACGCCATTTCAGTTGTGATCTGGTCATATAATTCATTGAGGCCGGCAAGCTTCTCCGTATCATTCGGATCACAGTCTTCGATCCGCTTTCTCACTTCTGTTTGCGTCTGTTCCATAATATCCAGCTCATTGATCACATCCTGGATCTGATCCACCATGCGCCCGATCGAAGCATCGAATGCATTGCACCCAAGCGTATTTACCGTCAGCAGCTGGCTGAAATTAATCTGATAATTAATCTGCTGTTCCTTCACCTTGTCATAGACCTTCGTGACGCCTGTCACATTGTTGACAGCCGTACAGTTGAAATAATGCTCCGGCCGGATATCATTCTTTTTAAACTCCGTTTTCGGATAAACAACCGTCATATCCGAACCGGCACGAATCGAATCATAGACATTCTGGCCAAACACCAGCTCCCCGCTCTCCGGAACATAATACACTTCATCCTCGGCCGGCTTGTAGTGCTCATTATAAACCGTATTATCCCGAATGCTCTTTACAATAATTTTGTCCTCCGGTATCGTCTGCAAAACCCCATCCTTATCCCTATACGTAATCGATACTTTCACGGGATCGCCGTCAATCGTCTTGCCGTCGCAGTTATTGTAGGACAATGACACCTTGTGCGTCTCTAAAAACCGGGACGCCGCCTTCGCATAATCGTCTGCCGTGCTGCCGTCCGCATATTCCGGCTGCCCATATACAAAATTCTCGGTGCGGATGTCATTGACATGCATCTCTTCCGTAATCATATATGTTGTGTCTGTCTGATCTTTATCAAACAGGAGCGGTACATCCGTCCTGAATCCGGTAAACAAATAACGGCCTGCATAGTCCGAATTGGCATTCTGCTCATAAATAAACCCTCGGTACTCCCTGAGCTGCTGCGCGATCGTGCTCCGGTCGTTCGCATTGTTCGGGTCGTTAGCGGCATTTGTTACATATTCTATCATCGTGTCAAGTATTGAATTCGCCGTACTCATCGGTTTTTCCGTAGCATCCATCCAGTTCTCGGCGTCATCACAGTTTTTCAAATACTGGTTAATCTCCGCCATCGTCGTGCGGTACTTGAGGGCGCGAACGGCGATCGTCGGATCATCGGATGGTCTCGTAATCTTCTTCTGCGTCGCATACTGTTCAAAATAATTATTATATGCCGCCTTATTCCTCTGAATATGAAGCATCGAATTATTTCTCATCATGTTATTGGTTACTCTCATAGCGTTTCACGACCTTTCTTAGATAATTTTTATACTGCCGTTCCATTGATCAGTTTGTCAATCACTTCATTCATAACGGACAAGACCTTGTACTGATTGAAAATCATTCTCTGGAACACGAGGACATTTTCCGTTTCTTCATCCTCATCCGCCCCGCTGACAGACTGCCTCTGCAGATCTACCGCATCCCTGATGTTTTTCTGGCTGTCCCGCAGCGTAAATGCTTTCTGGCAATCTACGCTGATATCCGCGGTAAAAGACTGGAGAAATGAATCCGGCGCCCCGTGCAGGAACATCTTGGAATCATCTTTTAACCCTGATAACTTAAGAATATTTTTGTTTTCTGACTGTCCGGGAAGACACGCTTCATTGCAGGCAAACAGGTTTTCGTCCCATTGAAGATCTTTCGTCACGCATATATTAACCGCCGTCATATAGTAATAACTTCCCGTATAGCTTCCGTTCGGCTCGCGCTCCGCCACAGAAGAAAATGAACTGTAATGTCCATTTGCATCTTTCTTTGTAAAAATGTAATTATCTCCCGTCAGCGGAACCTGGGCGTTGAAAAAGTCAATTCCATGATTTCCATACACGTCATAGCCCTCTTTATGCAAATCATTAAACTCCTGCGCATAGGTTCTCACAAACTCATTGATCTGCGCCATATAATATGGGACGCCCTTATACTCCACCTGTTTTCCGACCGTCACAGTTTTTTTCGCGTTGATCGCATTGTTCAGCGACACTGCCTGCTGCGGCGTACCTTTCATTTTAAGGGTGAACGTGTATGTGAAGCTGCCGTCGTCTTCAACCGTTACGTCAAAATGGTCATACCCATACGTAACATTGCCGATCGTCAATTCACCGTCTGTAGCCGGAATATTCAGCAGGTTCACGTCATTGACGGTTGCATTGTTCATCGAAAACGTCAGGTTCCCCTCGTCATTTGCCTCCAATTTGCCGGTCGCATTGCCGGAAAGGACGGCGCCGTTATTGCCGTCGCGCACCTCGAAAAGAGCCTGAAGCTTTCCGCCCAGCGTCTCGCTATAGGGATGGAACGGCGTACCGTCCGACCACCTGACTTCATATAATCCGTTTATATCATTTATATTTTTCTTGTTTTCGCTTTCTGTCACAATCAGCGGGGTATATTCAAAACCGTCCACGAGCGTCGCACCGTCCACATACACATAAAAACGGTTTGTACCCACGCCCTCCTGCGGTTTTTCTTCCAATACAGAAACATCGCAAAGTTCCGAGAGATCATCAATAAGCACCGTTCTCTGATCCCGCAAGTCATTGGCGCTTCCCCCATACGCTTCAATCATATTGATCTGTTTTGTCACGGAAGCGATTTTCTCCGCGATCGCATTGATCTGTTCCACGCAGGATTTAATCTCTGTATTCGCCTCGCTCTGCAAATCCTGAAGATACGACGCCGTCTCCTGAATGAAGCTGGTAAACGTGATTCCATATGTGGTAATCTGTTTTCTCCGAGCCTGCTCTCCCGCATCATTTGGCAGAGCTGTCAGCTGCGAGCAAAATACATCAAACGCATTTGTAATTCCGCCCGTCGTCTCATCCGCCGCATATAACTTGCGCTGCACTTCATTCAAATAATAAGCGTGCGTGGCATAACGGTTGTATGACGTGTTCATGCGGGCATACTTGGTATCGTAATATTCCGTACGCTGCCTCTCGACATCCTGCACATATACGCCGGAACCCATTACTTTGATAGAACTGATCGCAGTCGTATGAGCGTTCGTTTTGACAACCTGGCGGGAATATCCCCTCGTACCCACGTTTGCCAGATTGTGAGCTGCCGTCTGCATGGCCGTATTGTAAGTCATCATTCCTGATTTTGCGATCTCAAGCCCTTGAAATGTAGGTAATCCCATTTTCTATTCCCCTTTCTCCGTCTGCCATCTGCTATAATGACATAATCAAATGTTCAAGCATCTCGTCAACCACTGTAATGTAGCGGGAGGACGCATTGTAGCACTGCTGGAATTTAATCAGGTCGGAAAGCTCTTCATCCGTCGAAACGCCCATGATATTCTGTCTCTCCGCCTCCGCCGCAAACACTGTCCTCTCCTGATTTTCCACAATATCACGCCAGATGCTTCCCTGCGTCGCAAACTGTTCGACAAGTCCTTTATAAAAATCCCGGTAGGTATAAACTGCCATCGAGTTCGGATCAAGCGTGCCGAATTCCTCATCCCATTTGCTCATCATGGTTTCACACAAATCCCATGCAAAGCCGTCTCCATGTCCGCTCAGCGGATTGGCGTTCAAGGGAAGTTTGGATGGATCCCTGAGCAGCTCGGGATTTACTTCCAGCTGGTCAATTGAATACAGCGTATACTCATCATTCACATCTTCCTCGTTATAAACAAATACTGTCTGTATCTCCTTCGTTCCGTCTTCCTTTACAACGGTCATCTCTTTCTCGGTATAGCGGGGCGTCTTTCGTCGGATAAAAATTTCTACCCCCATCGACTTATCAGCGTCGTCGCCGATCCCCGATTTTTCGGTATCCAGCACTTTGATCGTCTGCTGCTGCCCATCTACCTCAACCGTAATTTCTTTGTTGGGGCAGAAAGTGTCGTTGATCATCGTCGTGATGCCGTTGATCAAACGGTCAAACTGCGCCTGAACCGTCATCACGATCGACGGCTGCACCGTCTGATTATATTCTTTCACCTCTTGCTCATAATTGTTCATCGCAAGTTGGTAGCTTACTGCATCAAATTCTCCAATCTCATTGGTATAATCTTCTTCACGCGGTTTCTGCGGAAGGTATGTATAATCGGCAGCCTGCGTCCCCCTCGCCACCAAAAGCCCTCTCAGGGAACCGGTGTCCGAATTATCTTCCATCGAGTAGTAAAGTTCGCCCCGCGTGAAGAAATCTTCGCGCCCGATCTCCCAGACCGGTTTCAGCAAGTGCGACGTCTCGCTTTCAAATTCCGTTGCCAGCCTGTACTGCGTGTTTCCCTCCAATAGATACGAATTCTGCGAAAAAATAGAAATCGTCCCGTCAACCTCTTCTATCGAATGAAAATCAATGTATTCGCCAAGCTCGTCAAGGAGAAGGTTTCTCGCATCGCGGTAATCATTCGCTCCCTCCCCGGTAGCTTCGTATTTGCGGATAAGGACATTGTACTCGCTGATTTCCTCAACAATAGCGTTGATACGGTCAACCTGCTGCTGCACTTCCTGATTCATATTTTGCTGGTACTGGTACAGCTCATTCTGCAATACCGAGGCGCGTTCAATAAATTTTGACGCCGTCGCCACCATCTCTGTACGGAAAACGATCTGATCCGGGTTTTCACGCAAATCCGAAAGTGCCGTCCACAACCCGTTCAATACATACAGGAACTGTTCGCCCTCCAGCTCGCCAAAGACATCCTGAACCTCCGTTACCGCACGGTACTGAGCGTCATAAAATTTCTCGCGTCCGAGCTGCAGGCGGTACTGCGCATCCAAAAACGTATTCCTGATCTGGCGAATCGTAGAAACATTTGTCCCCAAACCAACCTGCATCTTATTGGCATGATTTCCATAACTCGTTCGGTAAAAAGCGTCCGTCACCATGACCTGCTGCCTTGTGTGGCCTTCTGTCGTTGCGTTCGCAAGGTTATGCCCCGCCGTATATAACGAGGCCTGCGCTGAGTGGAGACCGGATACTCCGGTATTGAAACTCGTTAATAAATTGCCCATACTGTCCCTCCGTATATGCTTTATAAACGCAGTAGAAGTACACGAGTGGGAAAAACAGCCCTTCTACTGCTTTGCATCAAACGTGCCCGCTTCCATATCAGGTAAGTCAACCTGCGCGGCGCTGCTTGAATAATTACTGCTTCCCGAAGACATCCGTGTACTTCTTATCACATTCATGTTAAATTCAACCATTTCCATTGCCTGACTTAATAAGTCTTTATTTTGAACGTTGAGCTCCTGCAGCCGGCTCACCGTCCTTCGGAGCCGATCGTGCAACTCACGCAATATTTTCTGCTCTTCAGGCTGGTTTTTCAACGCCGCAACGATCTGTTCCAAATCCATGATTCCGGAACCTTTTCCGAGAACCGTGGAAATATCTTTGACGATGCGGATTCGCTTCGTCTCAAGATTTCCCGCTTCATCTACCAGATTCTGTTCATCATCCGACAGCCTTCTCATGGCGTCCAAATCATTTGCGATAACCGCCCTTAGCTTTTCTTCCTGAATCGGGATCAAATCAGCGTATATCTTTTCTTCCCGGCCAAGAACGTCCACCAATTCCTCAATCAAACTTGCCAAAGAAAATCCTCCTAACAATTTATCCAAGCAAACGCTCTGCCAGATTTTCGGCTACATCCTCTATGGATACATTGTACGTTCCCGCTTTCATTCTCTCTCTGATATCCCTTACCTTGTCCTCACGGACTTCGGAAACTTCGGCAGCTGCTTTTTTGGCAATCTGATAATCCTTTCCGAAATCCGAAATCTCGAGGCTGTCATTCGCAGACGCCGATTTCGAGGACTTTGAAGCCGATTTCGATTTGCTTGCCTGATAGAGTTGATTTACTTGCATATATGCATCAATTCTCATAGTAATCACCACCTAAATAGTAAAAATTTTATCGTCTCTTACAATATGTATCGGACGATTTGAAGAATAATTAACATTAAAAACAAAAAATGTATCACGGCAGCTCCAAAGACGCTCTCTGCCCTTTTGCTGCCCTCTTGCGATTTCTGACCCGTTTTGCATTGAATTGTTTCCCATTATAAAGAAACGTTTCATCGTTTTGGCCTACTACGGTTGAAAAAGCAAGCGCATCTCCTTTCTCCAGCGAAATCCCCTTTACGCCCCGGCTCGTTTTTTTCAATTCGCTGACCTCGCCGAGCGGAAATCCGAGAGAAAGACCTTTTTTCGTCAAAAGAATGACCTTTCCTGTTCCCGAAAGCACATTGGAAGCGGTCAGGGCTGTAACTCCGCACACCTTGTCGCCGTTTTCGAGTTTGGTCGCCGCAATCTGGCTCCGGTTCGTGTCAAATTCCGCGCCCGACACAAGCTTAATATACCCGCTTTCCGTTGTAAATAACAGCATGGATTCAAACAAATCCTCAAAGGCGATATAGAGCAACGCCTCTTCATCACCCGACATCTTGCAAAGGGTATGCACAAGCGAGCCCTTGTCCTTAAGTTTGCACTTCGGCAGCTTGTCCGCCTTGATCTGGTGCATATTTCCCTCATTTGTAAACAGACAGATTTTGTCCGTATTTTTCATTTTCAAAACACGCGGATATTCCTGCTTCGCCTCTTCAGAAGCTCTGGAAAAAACGCTCTCATCCACGGCTTTCATATATCCGAAACGGTCGATGCACACATAAATATCCTCGATCTTTACCTCTTCCACATATGCTTTTGCCGCAACGTCCGCAAGCTCTGTTCTGCGCTCCCTTCCGAATTTCTTTTTATATTCGCGCAGCCTTGCCTTGATCACTTTATACAATTCCTTCACATTGGAAAGCACTTTCTCGTATTGGGCAATGTTCTTCAGAAGCTCATCGTTTTCCTCATGAAGCTTCAATATTTCCAATCCGATCAACCGGCTGAGGGGCATCGCCAGTATCGCATCAGCCTGAGCCTCTGTAAACAGCAAGGTCTTCGCCTGTTTTTCAGACGCCTTGCTCTTAAAACGAATGCCATCGGACATCCCTTCCGTCAGACACGCTTTCGCCTGTTTTACAGATGAGCTTCCGCGGAGAATTTCAATAATCAGGTCTATTGCGTCTGTCGCTTTCACAAGCCCTTCTACAATTTCAAGACGTTTTTTTGCCTTTGCCAGCAAAAACCGGTACTCTTTCGTGTATAAATCCTCCTGAAAGAGTACAAATTCCCCGATCATGGATTTTAAATCGAATAATTTCGGCTGTCCGCCCGATATAGCCAGCAGATTGACGCCGTACGTATCTTCCATCTGCGTTTTTTTATAAAGGCCGTTTAACAGGTTTTCAATATCTCTTCCCTTTTTCACCTCGATAACGATACGGATTCCCTCTTTCGAAGACTCATCCCGCACATCATAGATTTCCTCAAACACTCTGTCTTTTACAAGCGCGCACAGAGTTTCTACCAGCTTTATCTTATTGCCCGACACGGTATATGGAATTTCCGTAATTATAATATTTGTCCTGCCATTCTCCCCCTTTTCCAGTTTCGTCCTGGCGCGAAGCCGGATCCTCCCCTCCCCCGTCTCATAAATCGCCGGCAGCTCCGATACGTTTGTAATCGTGCCGCCGGTCGGAAAGTCCGGCCCCGGCACATAATCCATCAATTTCTGCAAGGAAATGCCCGGACGATCCATGTAGGCAATGACTGCATCGATCACTTCCGCCGGATTGTGCGGAGGAATGTTCGTTGCCATGCCGACGGCGATCCCCGTCGTTCCGTTTATAAGAAGATTCGGCATCATTGCCGGCAGCACAAAAGGTTCCTTTTCGCTTTCGTCGAAATTCGGCCCAAATTCCACAAGGCCTTTTTCCAAGCTTTCCAGCATTGTCATCGCCGCCTCGGAAAGCCTTGCCTCCGTATATCTCATCGCCGCCGCCCCGTCGCCGTCAATGGAGCCGAAATTGCCATGTCCGTCTACAAGCGGCGCGTTCAGAGAATATTCCTCGGTCATATGTACGAGCGCATCATAAATCGAGCTGTCGCCGTGCGGATGGTATTTACCCATCGTATCGCCGACAATACGCGCGCTTTTGCGGTGCGGTTTGTCCGGAGCTAGCCCCAGTTCTTTCATAGCATATAAAATCCGCCGCTGTACCGGCTTCAACCCGTCCCTTATATCCGGTACGGCGCGGGCGACAATGACGCTTACGGCATAATCGCGGTACGAATTTTTCATTTCCTCGGAAAAATCCAGTTGAATGACATTTTCATTTTCTTTTTGCTGGCTCATCCTGTTCCTCCATTTAATCCATTGCTTTTGGCGCTGATATCATCATATATCTATGTTGGCATACTTTGCTTCTTCCATAATAAACTGACGCCGCGGCGGCACGCTGCTGCCCATAAGGATATCCGTCACCTCATCTGCCTCAACAGTATCGCTGATCGAAACCTGCGCAAGGATCCGGTTGTCCGGATCGAGCGTCGTTTCCCAAAGCTGAACGTCATCCATCTCCCCAAGTCCTTTATACCGCTGCAGACCCTGAATCTTCTTTCCTGTCTTGCGAAATTTTTCCAACTCGAAATCATTGAAGAGATACTGGCTTTTCTTTACCTTTTTCTTCTTCTCCACATCCTCATAATCTACTTTGTAAAGCGGCGGCAGCCCCCGGTAAACCTTGCCCTGATAGATCAGCTCCGGCATAAATCGGTAAAAGAAGGTGAGCAGCAGCGTGCTTATATGGGAGCCGTCGACATCGGCGTCGGTCAGAATAATAATTTTATCGTACCTCAATTTTTTAATATCAAAGTCGTCGCCGATTCCGCAGCCGAATGATGCAATCATGGATTTGATTTCATTATTTAGCAAAACTTTTTCAAGCGGCGCTTTTTCAACATTGAGAATTTTGCCTCGAAGGGGAAGCACTGCCTGCGTGCGCCGGTTCCTCGCCGTTTTCACCGTTCCTCCGGCAGAATCTCCCTCGACAATATAGATCTCGCATTCCTCCGGCTTTTTAGAAGAGCAGGCGGCCAGCTTGCTCTTCGTATCCACGTTCATCAGTTCTTTCAACACTGAGCGGCGCGCCTTATCGCTCGCCGTTCTTGCGCGGTAAGACTTGCGGACATTTTCCAGTATCGTCTTTAACACTTCGACATTTTTGTCAAAATAACGCTGCACCTCCTGGCTGAATACATCGTCTACCGCTGTTTTCGCATCGGTATTGCCCAGTTTGTTTTTTGTCTGGCTCTCAAACTGCGGATCCGGATGCTTAATCGAAACGATCGCCACAAGACCGTTCCGGATATCCTTACCGTCAAAGTTTTCCTCATTATTTTTTAAGATATTCAACTCCCTGGCGTACTGGTTCATCACACGCGTAAGCGCCATTTTAAAACCGGTCACGAGCGTACCGCCGTCGGTGACATTGATCCGGTTGCAATAGGAATTGATCTGCTCGGTAAACTCATCGACATATTGAAACGCCACCTCTACCTCGATCTCCCCGCTGCTTCCTTCTATGTAAATCACATCGTCATGCAGCGGCGTTGCGTCACGGTTGATGTATTTGATATAGCTCTGAATTCCATACTCCTCCTGAAACGCGAGTGACTCGCCCGCACGCTCATCCGTGAAAACAATTTTCAGATTTTTGTTGAGATATGCGATTTCTTTCAGCTTTTTCTTGATCGTCTCCGGTTTAAATTCAACCGTCTCAAAAATAGCATCATCCGGATAAAACGTAACCTTCGTTCCCGTATCGCTTTTCGCGCACTTTCCCACCTCGGGAAGCAGGCCCTTTTCAAGCTTGATTTGGGGTTTGCCCCCGTCCGCATATTCGTCCCGGTAAATCTTTCCGTCTTTCTTGATCTCAACCGTCATTTTTTTTGACAGGGCATTTACGACCGATGCGCCTACCCCATGCAGCCCGCCGGACACTTTATAAACGGCGTTATTAAATTTCCCGCCCGCGTGCAATATCGTATATACTACCCTGACCGTGGGAATTTTTTTCGTCGGGTGAATATCCACCGGCACGCCGCGCCCATTATCCTCAATAGTCACGCCGCCGTCTTTTCTCAACGTAATATGTATTTCGGAACAAAATCCGGCAAGGTGCTCATCGATTCCATTATCCAAAATTTCCCATATAAGATGGTGCAGCCCCCTCGTTCCCGTGCTTCCAATATACATGCCGGGACGCTTGCGAACCGCCTCCAGCCCCTCCAATACTACGATCTGGCTTCCGTCATATTTATCCATTGAACTGTCCTCTCCTGCTTTTTATCCCACACCTAAATTAAAATTATAATCGAACAGGAGTTTTTTTTCAAGCCTGATTTTCTCCCTTGCATAAATGCGCATTTTCTGGTACATTATTAGTCGAGTGTTTTAAAATCAAATACATAGCGACAAGGAGGAACCAAAATGAAACGTACAATCGTAAACCTTGAACAGGTAAAAGAAATAGAGAAGACATATCCCACGCCATTCCATATCTACGATGAAAAGGCGATACGGGAAAATGCCCGCAAACTGAAAGAAGCTTTTTCATGGAACAGCGGATACCGCGAATATTTCGCCGTTAAAGCTACGCCGAATCCGTTTATTCTGAAAATACTGCAGGAGGAGGGCTGCGGCGTAGACTGCTCGTCCATGACCGAGCTTATGCTTTCCGAAGCTCTCGGTTTCAAAAACAGCGACATTATGTTTTCTTCCAACGTGACTCCAATGGAGGAGTACAAAAAGGCAGACGAGCTCGGAGCCTATATCAATCTCGACGATTATACGCACATTGATTTTCTCGCCAACGGAACGGGCATTCCGGAAACCATTTGCTGCCGTTACAATCCGGGCGGCGTCTTTGAACTCGGTACCGACATTATGGACAACCCTGGAGATGCAAAATATGGTTTTACAAAAGAACAGCTCATCGACGGCTACCGGAAACTGATGGGGCTCGGAGCCAAACATTTCGGACTTCACGCCTTCATCGCAAGCAATACCGTATCCAATGAATACTATCCGACGCTTGCCGGCATTTTATTTGAACTCGCCGTGGAATTGAAAGAAAAAACCGGCGCCGATATCCGCTTCATCAATTTGTCGGGCGGAATCGGAATCCCCTACACAACAGACAAAGAGCCGAACGATATTCGGGCGATCGGCGAAGGCGTCCGCAAAAAATACGAGGAAATCCTCATTCCCGCCGGTCTCGGAGACGTGGCAATTTTTACCGAGCTAGGCCGTTTCATGCTGGGACCGTACGGACAGCTCGTGACAAAATGCATTCACCAGAAGCACATTTACAAAGAATACGTCGGCGTCAATACATGCGCCTGCGACCTCATGCGCCCGGCTATGTACGGAGCGTACCACCATATCACCGTCCTCGGAAAAGAGCAGGAGGCGTGCGACCACAAATATGACGTCACCGGCTCGCTCTGCGAAAACAATGATAAATTTGCCATTGACCGCATGCTCCCGAAAATTGACGTCGGAGATTATCTGGTCATCCATGATACGGGCGCGCACGGCTATTCCATGGGCTATAATTACAACGGAAAACTAAAATCACCGGAACTTCTTCTGAAAGAAGACGGAAGCGTTCAGCTCATCCGCCGCGGCGAAACGCCGAAGGATTATTTTGCCACTTTCGATTTCTGCGATATTTTAAAAGATATGAAGTATTAAGACGCCCTCCTCCAGAAACTATTTTAAATTTGCCCTGATTCGCCCGCATCACAACAATTTCCGCACCTTTTCCGCTTCCCCATCCTCGCACATTTTCCCGCTGTATCTCGCTTTTTCATATATGCCGACCGCCTCCCTCTCGCCTTCTGAAAGCCGTCCGCTCTGCTCCGCGCCATACGTTTCGGCTAGTTCAAACGGCGTCAGGCTGGCATCCACGTCGCCTCCCGCTTTCTTACGAATATAATGATAAAAACATCTGCGGATTTTGCCATTGTTGTCAGATGGAAATTTTTCTCTCTCCTTATAAAGCGGACGAAGCGGAATATATTCATCCGTTCCTTCCTCAAATATATCCTCTTTTTGCGCAGAATCCGGGAGCTGCAGCGACTGCAGCGATAAAATGCGCCGGAAAATAAAAAATATAATAAGAAAGACCCCCAGAAGCGCCAAAAGAACTACAAGCGCCCAGACCGCTTTTTGCAAGATGAAAAGAAACATCTCCCATGCCGGATCCCTTTCCTCTTTTTCCATTTTCTCACGCAGACGCTCCCGCACACGGTCCACCGCTTCCGGCGTATCTGTTTTTTTCTGTTCCGCTTTGGGGATTTCTCTTCTTTCCGGCGCCCTCTCTGTTTGTACGGGCAAAAGCATGCTTAAAACAGCGCATATGACAGCCAGCGCGGCAGCAAAAACAACAGCCTTCTTTTTCAGCGCTGCCGCAGTATTCTTCTCAAATCTGCGGATCGTCTCTTCACTCACACAGGGATTCTCGTACATCGTCAAATATTTTTCATAGTAATACCCGGCATAGAGATACACGGCGAAAATAGAAAACAGGCCGCAGCCGATTAAAACCGTGCCGAGAATATCAATCCACACGATATAACCGCCATCTGCCGCCTGCACAGGAAACAACGCAGCGGCGACCAGCGCCACTGCGCCAAACATCCCATGGCGCCGTTCATCCCCTCTCATTTCCCTTTTCTTCCTCCCATAACTTATCCGAGAGCAGATGAACAGATACAAAACAGCGATCGCAATAATATAAAAAAGAAGCCCTGATACGCTCCCCCGCGTCAGTATAATATACAATAGCGGCACGAAAATCAATGCCAGATATTTATAAATAAATACGATATTGTGATATATCTTTCTTTGTACCATACCTACCCTTTCCAGCGATATATGCATTGTTCCAGACCCGGCAAAAGATCCCCCGTATCATCCTCTCCGCCAAACACCGTAGCTACCCATGTGACGGAAATTCCTTTGCGGCGGAACGATACAAGTTTCTCCTGTATTTCAGGTTTGCCCGATGATGAGATGAAAAATACGCGCTGGCTGTATGATACTGTTTCCAACGCTCTCTGCAAGAGTGCGGCTCCAGTTTTTCCCAGGGAGCGGTAATCCATCACCGCCAGTCTCCTTTTCACATCCGCCATATGCTCCCTGCCGGCGCCGGAGACGCCCGCGATTTCTCTGTCTTCCCCCGTCCCCATATCTCCGTTTGAAAGCAGTTCCGTCACCATGCCCCGTTTATCAAGATAAAATATAAGCGAATACGCAATGCGGATATTTTCTTCCATCGCATCTTGATTTACAAAATTTCCCGGCGATTCCAGATTCAGTACGATCAGCGCCGGTTCCCCTGACGTATATGCGCTTGTGCGAATCTGCCAACGCCCCGTCTTCGCAGACGCCTTCCAATTGATGCGGTTCATCGAATCTCCGGGCATATATTCCCGGACTCCGGCATATTCAAAGGGATTCTCAAAAAGCGGCACATGTGAAGCCATTTCACCATAACCTTTTTCAAAAATGGGCAGAATCTTTTCGACGCCGACGAATCGCGGGTAAACAATGAGCCGCTCATGCAGCTCCTTCTTTTCCACAAACCGATGATGCAGAAAATAATCATGTCCCAGCAGCTCCGCCGTATCAATCGTATACTGTCCCCGCCTCGCACAGCGGAACGCCAGTTTTCTCCGCACCTTCTCATATCCCCGTACGCTGATGACGTCATTGCGGTAATAATAATCTGAAACGGCGCCGCCCTGCAAATCCTCAAACACGAGATGGCGCGACGTGCGGAATTTCACGCAGACTGCCGGAAGAATCCGCTTTTTATTGTTTGTTATCACTTCATACAGATACAGCGTGTCGCCCTCGCCTGCCTGTTCCTCTGAAAATGCCACATCAAGCTCAAAATCCTTTGCCCAGTCGCGCTCATAGAAAACAGACATAAGCTTAATCACAACCAATGCGGAGATCAGGGCGGCTTCCACTATTATCACAATTCCCATCATTTTTTAAACGCTTCCTCCGTCGGCGCTTCTACTGCCATAAGCGTTTCCTGCATATAATCTGCCGCCGTTTTACGTGACATATAAGGATCCGCCAGTATCATACGGTGCGGAAGCACGACCGGCGCCAATTTCTTCACATGCTCCGGCGTAACAAATTCCATTCCCAGGACAGCGGCATATGCCCTCGCCATTCTCACAAGTGCGATTGCGCCCCTTGGACTGACGCCGATTGCAATATTTTTATTGTCGCGGGTCTTTTTTACGATCCTCAGCACATACTGCAAAATCTCTTTCTGGACATGAACCGCATCGCACGCAGCACGCATTTTCAAAAAATCTTTCCTCGTACAAACCGGCTCCAGATCCTCCAGCATATCTCCCTCCTGTACGAACCGTTCCAGCAGCGACAGCTCTTCCGACTCCTCCGGATAACCCATTGGCATTTTTACCATAAAGCGATCCAGTTGCGCTTCCGGAAGCGGAAATGTTCCGCTCGCCTCGATCGGATTCTGGGTGGCAATCACAAAAAACGGTTCGCCGACCGGCATCGTCACGCCATCCACCGTAGCCTGCTGTTCCTCCATGCATTCAAGCAAGCTGGACTGCGTTCGCGGCGTAGCGCGGTTGATCTCATCCGCCAGCACGATATTGCTAAAAATTCCACCCGGACGAAATTCAAATTCCGTCGTTTTCTGATTAAAATAATGGACGCCCGTAACATCCGAGGGAAGCAGGTCCGGCGTGAACTGAATTCGCTTAAATGTCATGCCGAACGAGGCGGCAAGGCTTTTTGCAAGCGCCGTCTTGCCGGTTCCCGGCACATCCTCTAGCAATAGATGGCCGCCCGCAAGAAAGGCCGCTAACACATGGGTGATCACATCCCGCTTCCCCACAATTACTTTTTCCATATTGTCGCAAATACGCTGCGACAACTGCCTGACTTCACTAATTTCCATATGTTTCTCCCACTTAGATTTGAGTGAAAATACGTTTTGCAAAATGATACAGCCCGTCTCTCCACGTATCCCATCCATGGTCTCCGCCTTGTCTCATGAAGAACATAATTTTTGTCCCATTCTCAATCAGCTTCTGCGCATATTCAACGGGCACGTCATGGACAACGCTGTCAACATTCGCCGTGCAGATCATAACAAAGTTTTTTCCGTTGTACAGATCCGGCAGCTTAAATTCTTCCGGCTTGAAAAGTCCTTCAGGCTCCGTATCATAAGGCAATACGCCGACCGCCGGGCTGAACGCGCCGACATATCCGAACATCTCCGGCTCGCTGATGCCGATGTAGAGCGCCGTCCGCCCGCCCATGGAAAGTCCGGCGATCGCTGTGGATTCCCTTCCCTCGGCAATTGAAAAATTCGCCTTTATATATGGCATGAGATCGTTCAGCAAATCATTTTTAAAATTATTGAATGCCTGGAAATGCGGAACACTGAGGGAATCAGAAGGTCCTCCCGCATCATTTTCGCGCGCGCGCGCATTCGGCATCACGACGATCATTTCCCGCGCCTCGCCATTGTCAATAAGATTTCCGATGATCTGTGCGGGATTTCCGTTATTTTTCCATTCATTATGGTCGCCGTCCAGCCCGTGAAGCAGATACATGACAGGATACCGTACATCCTCATTGTAATCCGGCGGAAGAAGTACGTTCGCCTTTCTGTCCGTGCCCGTTGTCGTCGATGGGTAAGTAATCTCTCTCATTTCCCCATATGTGACGCCGTCAAGTGTCGCATAATAACGCGCTGGCGTATCCGGCTCTTTCGTGCTCTCCGGATCAATCTCTTCATCCGGCCAGAGATTCAGAATATCTTCCGGCGTTTCCGTCTGGGACGGCATTTCTGTCTGAATTGGCGTTTCCGTCTGGGTGGGCATTGTCGCCTGGGGCTGCAATGTCGTCTGAGGAGGCAGCGCCGTCTGAGACGGCATTTGCGTTCCCGCATTCGCAGCCTTTCCCGCCTGCTCCGGGTTTTTATTGGTTTTAGCCACCTTGACCGTCACGTTTCCAAGAGTCTTTGACTTTTTCTTCTTTTTCAATTTATACTCGTCCTTTACAACAATTTTCGTTTTTCCCGCCTTCACTCCGGTGACGACGCCTTTCGCTGACACTTTCGCAATCTTTTTGTTCTTACTTGCGAACGTATACGTATGTTTTTTCTGTTTGCCCAGAATCTGAATCTTCTTTGTACTGCCGGCCGCCACAGAAATCACCTTCGCTTTAAGCCGCGCTTTCTTCGCCGCGTTCCCCGTGCCCGGCATGCCGGATAATGCTGTCACCGCAGCCAGTGCGCCCACCATCGCAAGCGCGCATGTTTTTTTCATTTTTTGCGTAATCATCTATATTCCTCCTATTCTTCTCATGCTTCAAATGCTCGGATCCGGTAAGTAACCCCTAGTTTTTTGCAAATTTCCCTGCACCTCTCCTCTTCCTCTTCGGTTATCGTCGTCGCCACGGTAGTCAGAGTAACGCTTGGCACGTATTTTTTGACGTCGCCCGCAAACTTAATCATCGCGTCAAACGACTGAATCCCGAATTTGCTTCTCGTCAATTCCAGATACTTTTCAGGATCCGGCGTATTGAGGCTGATTGAAACGGCATCTATTTTCCCCTCAAACAAGGGCGTCACGTCTTTGCCACAAATCAAATTGGCGAGACCGTTCGTATTGATCCGGATTTTCTTTCCATATTTTTGTTTGGCAAATGCCGCTACCTCAAGCAGATCCTCCAGGCGTTCCGTTGGTTCGCCATAACCGCAAAATACAATATCCTTATAGCTCTCCGGCGGAAATTTGTCAAATTCATCCTTGATCTCCTGCACGGAAGGCTCACGCTCCAGCCACAGATTTCCGGAGCCATTTAGCTCATCTCCGTTGTTTCGCAGACAAAATGTACACGCACAAGGACAGCGGTTTGTCATATTTACATACAAATTTCCATAGATAGAATATAAGATTGTCATCAAATCCACTCCTGCCTTACATTTTCTTCATCAAATTTACCATTTCGATCGCCGTCGCAGCAGCGTCGTATCCTTTGTTTCCCGCCTTAGCGCCGGCACGCTCAATCGCCTGCTCGATATTGTCGGTCGTAAGTATGCCGAAAATCGTGGGAACGCCTGTTTTTAAGCCAACGGACGCCACCCCCTTGCTTACTTCCGCGCATACATAGTCATAATGCGAGGTAGAGCCCTTGATCACCGCGCCAAGGCAAATGACCGCATCATATTTCCCCGATTCCGCCATTTTCTGCGCCGTAATCGGAATTTCAAAGGCGCCCGGCACCCATGCCAGCTCCACGTCGTTTTCCGTATCCACTTCGTGCCTTTTCAGAGCGTCCTCCGCTCCGCCCACCAGCTTTGATACGATAAATTCGTTAAATCTGGCCGCCACAATACCGATTTTCATTCCGTTTCCAACTACATTTCCTTCTAATACCCTCATGACTGTCCTCCATTTCTATTTTTTATAATTTGTCATATGCTGCATTTTTTCCTGTTTCGTGAGAAGATATTTAAAGTCTTCCCGCCTCGGCTCTATCTGAATCGGAACCCTCTCTTCAATGCTGATTCCGTAACCGCTTAATCCGGCGATCTTCTTCGGATTGTTTGTGAGAAGCCTCAGTTTCTTCACTCCCAGATCATACAGAATCTGCGCTCCGATGCCATATTCTCGCAGATCCGGGGCAAATCCGAGCTTTATATTCGCCTCCACCGTATCATATCCCTGCTCCTGAAGCTCGTATGCTTTCAATTTATTGATCAATCCGATTCCTCTGCCCTCTTGCCTCATATAAAGCAAAATTCCGCGCCCTTCCTTGGCGATCTGTTTCATTGCGCTGTCAAGCTGCTCCCCGCAGTCACACCGTCTGGAGCCGAACACGTCGCCGGTCAGGCACTCGGAATGCACGCGGCAGAGAACCGGCTTGCCATCCGATACATCCCCCATCGTCAGCGCTACATGATGCTCCCCGTTTAGCTTATTTACATAGCCGTGTATATCAAATTCGCCGTATTTGGTCGGGAGTTTCGCCGCCGTTTCTTTCTGTACAAGACTCTCTTTCTCCAGCCTTTTCCGAATGATTTCCTCCACAGTAATCACCGTATACCCGTGCTCCTTCGCGAAAGCGAGAAGCTCCGTCGTCCGCATCATCGTTCCGTCTTCGCGCATTATCTCACAACACAGCCCGCATTCTTTAAGGCCTGCCAGTTTCATGAGATCCACCGTCGCCTCCGTGTGTCCGGCACGTTTCAGAACGCCGCCCATCCTTGCCTCCAATGGAAACATGTGCCCCGGCCTTCGGAAATCTTCAGGCCTCACTCCCTCCTCTACTGTTTTCATCGCTGTCAGGGAACGCTCAAACGCAGAGATGCCCGTCGTCGTATCCACATGGTCGATGGACACGGTAAATGCCGTCGCGTGGTTGTCCGTATTGGCTTCCACCATCTGGGAAAGCCCCAGCTTTGAGCACAGCTCCCCGCTCATCGGCATACAGATCAGCCCTTTTGCGAGACTCGCCATCGCATTTACATTTTCCGGCGTGGCATGCTCTGCAGCACAGATTAAATCTCCCTCATTTTCCCGCTCCGGATCATCTATGACAAGAATTAATTTGCCATCCCTTAAATCCTGCAATGCCCGTTCCAATTTGCCAAACTGTTCTGCAGCCATTTTTTAACCTTCCTTTCCATAATTATACAAATCCATTTTCATATAAAAACTGTTTCGATATTTTCACGGGTATCCATGAAAATATCAAAAGCCATTAATCAACACAAACTCAAAGAATGCGCAAATCACTTCATTCATTCACAATAGCTGTTACAGCATACTGATATACTTCAAACTGTTCTTGATCCGCAATTCCCGGCAGCTGGTAAATGGCGTCTATCATCTTCTCTGCTTCCGGAACAATCTCTTCCCTGTTGCTCATCTTCAACATTCTGATAATCTTATAGCCGCAGCTGCTGAACATATCAAAAATTTCCTGTTTCGTAAAGAAATGGATATGCGTACGATCAAGCAGTCCCTGCTCCTGATACATAAACCGACCTCTCAAAAGCGGAACCACCACCGATATATTCATAAAGTTTGGTATACCGGCTACCAGTCTGCCTCCCGGCTTCAAATACTTTTTCATTTCCACAAGAACCTCTCCGGGATTCCTGAGATGCTCCAGTACATCGCCCATTATAACTGCATCAAAATAATGATGTTCGTATGGAATCCGCATCGTCTCAATATCACCAACGATGATATCTGCCATATCTGTTCCGAACCGGGCCACCTGCTGCATCAATTCAATCCCATACACCTCTGTTCCCGGAAAACGGTAACGGATATGCGCAAGATTAGCTCCCATGCCGCAGCCAATCTCCAATACGCGAAACGGCGGCTCCCATCTCTCGCTAAACAAATCAATCAGCTCATCTCTTATATTTGAATAATAAAATACCTGAAATCCCCACTTTTCATATAACCTCTCTTTTTCCAAACACTGATGCCTACAAACTGACAAATCCTGAATATGATACGAG
The DNA here is from genome assembly GCA_947591245.1 of uncultured Lachnospiraceae bacterium. Classification (GTDB taxonomy): domain Bacteria; phylum Bacillota; class Clostridia; order Lachnospirales; family Lachnospiraceae; genus Eubacterium_F. The sequence goes on from CANQCY010000006.1 coordinate 43,382, forward strand.
TACACCAAACTGTTATGGCACAAAAGAAGTTCATAACCCTGTTGTATTAACTTCATCCCATAGTCGGTATCGGCATACATCCCACTGTTATATCTTGCATCAAACAATCCGGCATCATCCAACGCTCTTCTTTTAATCAGCATAGCAAAATCAGACAGCCATATTTTATTTTCATACGCATTTTCTTCCGAAACGAGGAGTTGTTCCGCCAGTTGCATGTATTGTTCCGAACATTCAAAATCCCTCCCCACGCCCTGATCATTGATACATAAATTTGTGAGCGGTCCTGCGGCGCCGACTGTGTCGCGTTCGTATAGCCCCATGCGAATCCAGAAAAGAGCGCCATATGGAAAAATCGTATCGCCATTCACAAGAAAAATATCATTTTCCGGAGCCGCCGCCTTAATGCCCCGATTTCTGGCAGCTGCCAGCCCCCTTTCTCGACGCCCCCTGACTAATTGAATGCCGTCCTTCTCTTTTAACCGGGACAGCATATCCTCTCCGGCGCCGCTGTCAACTACAATCAACTCGTATTCCTCTTCTGCGTTTGCCATCCGAAAGCTCTCAATACACTGTTCAAACACGGCTATGTCCTCAATGGCAGTCATAACAACAGATACCGGATTCACACACCATTCCGGGCGCTCAGCCATCTGCTTCATACTCTGCGAAATCACGTCCCTGTCGTCGTCATTGTCACAACACGACAATGCTCGTTCATAGCAAAGCCATGCCTGATTTACATTCCGGACAGAATAATAGTTCCCCAGCATAAAATACAGTTCATAATTTTTCGGGTTCTGGCGCAGCCCATGCATAATACATGCATATACAAGCTCATCCTTTCCCTCCGCCTCATAAACTGTACCATTCAAAATCCAAAAGGAATCCGAACTTTCCCCGTCTTGGTATAGCCTGTCTGCCAGTTCTCTGGCTTCCGGCCATGCGCCATGTTCGATTAACCGTTTTAAATCCTCAAACATTTTCTGAACTTTCTCCCCTTCTTTTTGCATCTCTTATACAAATCCATTTTCATATAAAAACTGTTTCGATATTTTCGTCTCCTCTTTTTTACCAGCAGAACCGGTATCGCCCTGTCGAAAAAGCTTTTCCACATATTTTCCGACAATATCACACTCAAGATTTACAATATCTCCGACACGGCGGTCAGCCAGATTGGTAACCCCTTGTGTGTGGGGGATAACAGAAACGGAAAAATCCCGATCGGTCACCCGCGCTACCGTCAAGCTTATGCCATCCACCGCAATGGAACCCTTTTCCACAATATACCGCAAAATACTCTCATCAGCCGTAATCCGATACCACACCGCCGTCTCGTCTTTCGTGACTTCCTGAACCCTTCCGGTTCCGTCAATGTGCCCCGCCACTATATGGCCTCCAAACCGTCCGTCTGCTGCCATCGCGCGTTCCAAATTGACGCGGCTGTTCTTTTTCAGCGCCCCAAGCGAACTGCGCTCCAGCGTTTCCGGCATCACATCCGCCGTATATCCGCTGCCGCTCATACCGGTCACAGTCAGGCAGACGCCGTTGACCGCTATGCTGTCGCCAATCTTCGTCCCCTCCAGCACCTTACTGCAGCCGATGCCAATCGCCGCCGAATGCGTACCTCTTTGAATCGTCTGTAAGGTTCCGATTTCTTCAATAATTCCTGTAAACATATCCGCCTCATCTCCCAAACCGGAATCAGTATAATTTTCACTCTTATTTCATGACTGTTCCTTATATTGTTTCATTTCTGCCGGACAGGCGCCCTGTAATGCAAAAATCCCTTTCCAACGATATAATTTCTATATCAGACAGCTGGCGCGCCTCATCCATCTTTGCAAACCCGCTCCCCTCTATCGGCGATTTTGCCTCTTTCCCGCCAATCAGCTTCGGGGCAATATATGCGTATACCCGGTTCACAAGGCCTGTCCGGAGAAGCGATCCGTGAATGGTTCCCCCGCCTTCCGCCAGCACGCTGTCGATCTTTCTCTTCCCCAGTTCGCAAAACAGGTCGGCGAGCGGCACATGATCGTCCGCATCCAGCCTGATCACTTCCACCCCCGCCTCCCGCAGCAGCTCTTCTTTTGTCCCACCCTTTGAAACATTTGGCTGTTCAACAGTTTGAGCGGCACAGGCAACCATTGTCGGTATCTCCTTCGCCGTCTGCACGATCCGGCTCTCCAGCGGAATCCGCAAATGAGTATCGCAAATGATACGAACCGGATCCACTCCATTCCACATCCGGCAGTTTAACATCGGATCATCCGCAATCACCGTATCCACGCCTGCCATGATGGCAGAATATTTCTTGCGCAGAAGCTGCACATGCTCTCTCGCTTTTTCGCCGGTTACCCATTTGGAATCCCCGGTAAACGCGGCTATTTTGCCATCCAGCGTCATAGCATATTTCATCGCCACATATGGCGCGCCCGAAGTGATGTAATGAAAGAAAATTTCGTTCAGACGCATGCACTCTTCTTCCAGTATGCCCACCGTAACTTCAATTCCATGCTCCCGCAGTATCCTGACGCCATTTCCCGCCACTTTGGGGTTTGGATCCAGCGCGCCGACAAACACGCGCCCGATGCCCTTTTCAATGATAATATCGGTACATGGCGGTGTTTTTCCATGATGGCAGCACGGTTCCAGCGTGACATACAGGTCGGCGCCTCTTACCTCTTCCCCGCAGCCAGCCAGCGCATTGCGCTCCGCATGAAACCCGCCGTATTCCTCATGGCAGCCCTCCGCCACGACGCAGCCCTCCCGAACCGCGACACACCCCACCATCGGATTCGGCGACGTATGCCCCATCGCACTCTGCGCCAGTTCGAGCGCCCGCTTCATATGTATTTCATGCATTCCTTTTCCTTCATGAGTTTCCTGTGCGTTCATGCCGGTCCCCCATTCCTTTTTTATTATTATAATATATCCTCACTGTCCAAAATAATTGTAAACGGTCCGTCATTCAGTAAATCTATTTTCATATCTGCACCGAATTCCCCTTGCTCCACCACGGGAATTTTCTCACGGCACTTCTGTACAATATAATCATACAGCCGCTCTGCTTCATCCGGTTTTGCCGCTCCCGTAAAGGACGGGCGGTTCCCCTTCCTGCAGTCCGCATACAATGTAAACTGAGAAACTAAAAGCAATCCGCCCCCGACGTCAGATAGCGCCAGATTGGTCTTGCCCTCGCCATCCTCAAAAATCCGCATATTAACCAGCTTCTTTATAAGCTTGTCAGCAACCTGCTCATCATCTCCCACGCCGATTCCGATCAATACCAAAAAACCTTTTTCAATACTGCCTTTTACTTCATGATCAATCCTCACGGACGCCCGCCCAACTCTCTGAATTACAAATCTCATATATCCTCCTTTTTGCAAACTCCGGCGCCAGCCTGCCGGACATCATTCGTCTTTACGCTTCGGGCCGCACCCACGCGCCATCTGCCGACGCATGTTTCCATTTATCCTTTGCTTCCTCGTAAGATATGACCGACATATATTGAAAATCGCTGCTTGTTTTTAATGCTTTATATATTGTTTTCAGCGGCGCCCAGCGCCGATTATGCTTTGGATCGCCAGAATCCGTGAGGAACGCCTCATCTGTGTCGCTATTATATAAAAACAGCGTCACATAATGCCCCGGCGTGTCCTGCCAATAACTATCATCTTCGTAGCTGGAAACGAGTACGAGCATCGACTGGCTCTCCGACATGGCGGCTTGAAATTTGCCATAAGACGACGGTTTTTCTCCTAATTTCACTTCAAATCCAAGCTGCGCCATTGCCCTTCGCATAAACTGCCATGCAATGGCTCCGCCTCCCCCATAATACGTATTTTTTTTCGTCCACTGGTACATATCAAAAGGGGTGCATTTGTACGGCGTCAGGGTACAGTAAATATTTGCCATCCCGCATAATCCGCAGCCAAAACCGCCAAAAGAGCGTCCGTCATAAAATTCCACCCCCCATTTTCCGGACCACGCACGCCTCTGTTTCCATGACTTCGGCCCCTGCAAAAAAGAGTAAACGCCATCCTCCGGATTGGCTGTCGGTTCCGGCGCTGTAAAGACTGCTTGTCCCGAAACAGGCTCGATATTTTTCAAATATTGCGTATCCGCAATCACGGTAGCGGGTTCCGTCTTCCTGGAATTTCCGGCGCGATTTCCCAAAATCAGAAGCGGCGCCAGCGCCAGTACCACGGCAGAAAGAAGAATCCATTTACCCTTTTTGTATCTGCTCATCCGCATAAACCTCACACATATTTTTCGATTGCTACAGTAAACCTTCCCTTTTTCGTCTCCCGGACCACGCCGGCATATACAAATTTTCCATACCCCCGAACGCTCACGACGTCGCCTTCTTTCAATATGCCGCTATTATTTACAAATTGCCCGCTGTTTACAAATACCTTTTTTTCCTGAAACAAAGGAATGCATTTTCCGCGGGAAAGGCGATATGCCTTGGCGACCAGCGCGTCGCACCTCACGGAGGAAAGAATATATTCCTCCCGTTTGCGAACCGGTGCCGCCACTTGGGGGAGCTCGTCTATTTCTATACAAACCACATTTGTATGTCGTATTTTTGTCAGATTTCCGCAAATATACTCTTTCATATTTTTCAGGCAAAAGAAATAGCATTCTTTGTCCTTCACCCGGATATCTCCGATCACGTTCCTCTCAATCCCCAGATTCATTAAAGCTCCCAGTATGTCGCGATGCCCGACCGTTTCCGCAAATTTTGGCGCCGCCGGACGGCAGTAAATGCAGCTGATCGGAAATTCCTCCGCATAACCAAGCAGATCCTCGCAGCCAAATCTCAGGATCTGACGTTCTGCATCCTCGCAGCCCCCAAACATAGAATATTCCACAAATGATATTTCGTTTCTGATCTGGAAAAACTCGTCTATTTCTGCCGGGGACAAAAACTGTGTAAATGTATAATACCCTTTTTGGTAACAAGTATTTGCAAGTTCTTTGAACCGCCGTTTATTGTCAGTCATCACATCCTCTTTTCCGAGACGAACCCGGATATCCAAAATACCCGTCCGCCCTGCCCGCTTATTCTGCGAATCCAATGTCTTGCCAGATTTTTCCTTTTGGTGCAAGCACAAAAGGCATTTGGCTCTTTTGCCCTTTGACCCTGACATCATTCTATCATCTTAACGCAAGAATTGCAAGCCACCCATTTCTGGCGCTCCATATCCCTTCCGTCAAACCGAAAACATTACATCCAGAAGCATCATGACGGCAAACCCCACGACAATGCCCATTGTAGCGTAATAAGGACGAGCCTGCTTGTTCTCCTGACACTCCGGTATCAATTCATGTACCGCCACCAGTATCATTGCCCCTGCTGCAAAAGCAAGCGCATACGGGAGTATAGTCCTGATATGGGTCACAAGAACCGCCCCGACGACTCCCGATACCGGCTCCACGATTCCGGACGCCTGCCCTAACAAAAAGCATCTTTTCCGCGAATACCCCTCGCGCCGCAGCGGAATTGACACAGCGGCGCCCTCCGGAAAATTCTGCAGGCCGATGCCGACCGCCACCGTAACCGCTCCCATCAGCCCTTCCGCAGAATAAGCGTCCTTCAATATGCCAAATGCGACGCCGACGGCAAGCCCCTCCGGAATATTATGAAGTGTAATTGATAAAATAAGCATAATAATCCGGTTTAATTTTTCGTCCGGCGCTCCCTGCATGCTGTCAACTCTTCTTCGCATCTTCGATACCGCCTTATCCGAAAGCCACATGAAAACCGCGCCGCTCAAAAAACCGATGGTCGCCACAATATACGCCGGCGTCTTAAGCGTCTGCTCTGCCGTCTCGATCGCCGGTTGAAGCAGGGACCAAAAGCTTGCCGCTATCATTACGCCCGCCGAAAACCCGAGCATCAGGTTAAGCAGTGTGGGACTTGGCTTTCTGAAAAACAAGACCGTTGCCGCACCGAGCGCCGTCACCGCCCATGTCCCCATTGTTGCAATAAGCGCCATATAAATAAAATGCTCCATAATAGACCCTCCCCCTTATTATCATATCTTTTATACATAAATAAGGTTACACAATGCGCCAGGCATTATATGGCATCTGCAAAATTTGAAATTTTTCCGTTCTTATGTTATAATATCTCTGAAGTTAAAAGGTATTTTACCAAAAAATAGTACAAGGAGCGATGCTGCAAAATGAAAAAAAGAAATATTCTATGTATGCTGCTTGCCGTTACGCTGATTGCATCAAACTGCTACTCAGCCGGCGCTGCAAAAAAAACCGTCCTCTCTTTTAAGAAACTTACGTTATACGAGGGGCAAAAGAAAAAAATAACATTCAAAAACAAGAACAAAAAAGCGACATATACTTATACCTCATCGGCAAAGGAAAAAGTATCGGTCAGTAAATCCGGCGTGATTACTGCCAAAAAACAGGGAAAGGTGAAAATCACGGTGAAAGAAAAGTTAAAAAAACGCCCGAAAAAAACGGCAAAGAAGATCGGAACAATTTCGGTCACGTGCAAAAAAAAGGCGGCTCTGCCGACGACGCCGGCTCCTGTGAGCCAGACCTCTTCCCCACAAACCCCGCCCCCGGATCCCGCTACGGCAATGCCGGATCCCGCTACGGCAACGCCGGATCCAACTGCACCGTCGCAGGAAACGCAAAAACCGGCGGAAACGCCTTCGCCGACGCCTGACTTATATACCAAAAAAGTCCTTTCTGTTCATTTAACCGAATCCGATCTCTACACCGTCGAGGGAAGCACTTGCCGCGTCGATATGCAGTATTTTAGCGCCGACGCTTCCAGCGAATACTTTAACGGCGCCACGGAAAAAGAAGGTACGGCGGTGATTAAGGATTACACGGAAGGCAGTAAACAGCTTTGTTCAAGATATATTCTTTCGGGAACGGATGCGGACGGAAACAAATGCTCTATCTTCATAGAGGATAACGCCACCGCAGACGAAAACGGGAATTTTACGACCAAGCCGACGATTATCACAGACAGCAAAGCCCTCGCTTTTCTGGAAACAGCAGACCTTCAGGGACGAATTACCGACCACGGGGATAATCAAAAAACGATCGACATTTTCTGGAACGAGTCAAATACAGAGCCTGTTGCCCCGCCTAAGGCCATACGCCCCGACGACAGCCTGAAATACGATAAAGAGATTTTAACCTTTTCAATCGAGATCGGCCCCTCAGACCAGGTGAACGGAACTGCCGGCTGGGCTTCCATGATACATTTCGGCGCTTCTTCGGACTGCGAAAACTTTAAGGGAACGATCGTCGCCGACTGCGTCGATACAAGACTGCAGTTTGACGGGCAGCTGGAGACGCTTTCTGCGAGATATATTCTCTCCGGAACAGACGGAAACGGCAATCCATGTAATATTTATGTGGAAAACAACGGCATTTCCGAAAACGGCGTCATGGTAACCGAACCGATTGTCATTACAGATTCCCCTGACTACGCATGGATTGAAACCGCGCCGCTTCACGGTACAACAAGCTGGTCGCCGGGACTGAATATTCATATATTAACAGCAGAGTAAAAAGGAGGAAAACACATTATGGCCTGGTATGATGAAGCAATCTTTTATCACATTTACCCTCTTGGGCTTTGTGATGCTCCGAAAGAAAATACGTACGAAGAACCCGTCCACAGACTGAATTCCCTGATCCCATGGATCAGCCATATAAAAGAGATCGGCTGCAACGCCATTTATATCGGACCGCTCTTTGAATCAGTCGGACACGGGTATGAGACGACAGATTACAAAAAACTTGACAGCCGCCTCGGAGACAACGACGATCTCACAAATTTTGTAGCGAAATGCCACGAGCTTGGAATCCGTGTCATTTTGGACGGCGTTTTCAACCACACAGGACGGGATTTCTTTGCGTTTAAGGACATTCAAAAAAATCGCGAAGGCTCTGCTTACAGAGACTGGTACTGCAATGTAAATTTTGGCGGAAACACAGAATATAACGACGGTTTTTCTTATGAAAACTGGGGCGGCTACAATCTCCTTGTAAAGCTGAACCAGCGCAATCCCGCCGTCCGTGATTATATTTGCGATGTCATCCGCTTCTGGGTCAGCGAATTTGACATTGACGGAATACGGCTTGATGCCGCCGATGTACTTGATTTTGAATATATGAAGGCGCTGCGCCATGTGGCAAATGAAGTAAAACCGGACTTCTGGCTCATGGGCGAAGTCATCCACGGCGATTACACAAGATGGGTCAATGAAGGAACGCTTCATTCAGTAACGAATTACCATCTTCACAAGGCTCTCTACTCCGGCCACAATGAACATAATTACTTCGAGATCGCGCACACGGTAAAACGACTGTACGAAATGGGCGGAAACCGTATAGACGGTTTGAAGCTGTACAATTTTACAGACAATCATGACGTTGAGAGAATTATGACTAAACTGGTAAATAAAGCGCATTTTACGCCGGTTCACATACTGCTTTATACGCTTCCCGGCATTCCGTCCATTTACTACGGTTCGGAGTTCGGCATTGAAGGAAAGAAGGAGGCTCATTCAGACGCTTCCCTCCGCCCGGCCTTGAATCTTGACGATTATAAGGACGCCGTCGCCTCGAACCCCTGCACCAAGCTTATCGCAAGGCTTGGCGAGATACGCAGCCGAGTTCCGGCGCTCTCCTATGGCGAATATAGGGAACTTATCCTGACCAACCGGCAATACGCGTTTTCCCGGCATATGGACGGACAGAACGCCATCATCACAGTCAACAACGATGACAGCGATTATGTAATGACTGTGTCCGCCGACTGTTCCGACGAATACATCGGAATGCTGTCCGGACAGAAGGTCTCTGTCTCAAACGGAACAATTACAGTCAATATACGGGCAAATTCCGGCGATATCTGGGCGCCTGCAGATCAGGCCGATCCGGCCGAAAATCTTTCTGATCTGACGGATACCTCCTCATTGTAATACGTGTTTGCGCGCTTGACATGGATTGAAATAAAATTGCAGAAAGAACATTCTAATACGCAAAACGGCGCGAAACCCGAACCTTCATGATTCGATTTCGCGCCGTTCACTGCGGAGTATGGGACTTGAACCCACACGTCTCTGAGACACATGATCCTTAGTCATGCCTGTCTACCAATTCCAGCAACTCCGCATGCGATAAAATGCATTTTAGAAGCATATTTTCGCCACTTGTTTATATTACCAAATTTTTAAGAAGTTGTCAAATACTTTTTATTATTCATTTATCAAAAAGCGCCCTTTTTACAGCCTGATGCCCGCAGATCGCTCCGCCGCTTTTATGCAAGCTTGCTCTTTGCCACATCTACAAGCGCAGTAAATCCTTCGGGATCGCTGATCGCCATTTCGGAAAGCATCTTACGGTTAATCTCAATCTCTGCCAGCTTTAATCCATGCATAAACTTGCTGTAAGAGAGACCATTCATGCGAGCCGCCGCATTAATTCTGGCGATCCAGAGCTGACGGAACTGTCTCTTCCGCTGCTTTCTGCCTGTATATGAAGTCTCCAAAGCACGCATTACCGACTGCTTTGCCACGCGGTACTGTTTTGATCTGGCTCCCCTATAACCCTTCGCTAATTTTAATACTCTTTTATGTTTTTTCTTTGCGTTTAATCCGCCTTTAATTCTAGCCATTTTAAGTTTTACCTCCTTTAATGAACCAACATAACTGCCAATCTCTAACCAAAAGACGCCTTATTAGATATACGGCATGATCTTCTTCATCGTCTTGACATTTGTATCATCTACCAGCGTTGCTTTTCTGAGATTTCTCTTTCTCTTCGTCGTCTTCTTTGTCAAAATATGGCTCTTGTTTGCCTTATTACGAATCAGTTTGCCGGTTCCGGTTACTTTGAACCGCTTTGCAGCAGCTCTCTTCGTTTTCATTTTCTGTTTTGCCATGTTATTACCTCCATGTTATACTTGATAGACAAAATGCTATCATTATTTTGTGGCTGTTAAAAACATAATCATGCTTCTTCCTTCCATTTTGGCTTCCTTATCGATCGTTGCAACATCGCCCAGTTTTTCATAGAACGAGTTGAGAACCTCGCGTCCGACGTCCTTATGCGCCATCTCACGGCCGCGGAAACGAAGGGTCACTTTTACTTTATCACCCTTAGACAGGAATTTTCTGACCTGATTTGCCTTTGTATTCAAATCGTTCGTATCAATATTCGGAGAAAGGCGGATTTCCTTCACTTCTATCGTCCGCTGCTTCCTCTTAGCTTCTTTTTCTTTCCTCGCCTGCTCATAACGATACTTGCCATAATTGATGATCTTGCACACCGGCGGTTTCGCTCCCGGCGCAATCTTCACCAAGTCGAGATCCGCATCCCGCGCCATCAAATAAGCCTCTTTGGCTGACATAATTCCTAATTGTTCCCCGTCTTGACCGATCACGCGGACTTCTCTGTCCCGGATCTGCTCATTAATCATTAAATCGCTGATAACCTGCACCTCCAAATGAAATAAAAAAAGATAACTGTTTTTAAAGCCAGCTATCCACAAAAATTCACTATTCATTCATCAGGATGAAAAATGGTTTGACCGTTGACGTGTGATAACTCAAAATACTAGCTTTTGACGTTATACGGCAAGGTGAGAGTGGATAACTCTGCTTCATACACCATCAGCATTTTATCACAATGCCTGCGGCCGTGTCAAGTAAAATTTTTAATTAACCGGGGCAGCATAAAATATCCCCTTTCCGCGTTCAATGGGCAAAAAAATCGGAGCAACAGGATTTGAACCTGCGACCTCACGGCCCCCAGCCGTGCGCGCTACCAAACTACGCCATGCTCCGATTCGTAAATACAGAATAAAGTATACCACACTTTTTTTCATTTGACAAATATTTTTTACTTAAAGTTGATCTGCAGCATCTAATTTTTCCACATCTCAAAAAAAATCTTGAGGTTTTTCATTTTTCCGCTATAATATATAGTGAGAACAAAAAATGAAGCATTTTTATAAAAGGAGAATACTATGCCAAAAAGAACTGACATTCACAAAGTACTCATTATTGGTTCCGGTCCGATCATTATCGGGCAGGCCTGTGAGTTTGACTATTCGGGCACACAGGCATGTAAAGCGCTTCGCAAGCTGGGGTATGAAATCGTTCTGGTCAATTCCAATCCGGCTACGATTATGACAGACCCGGAAACTGCCGACGTGACGTATATTGAACCGCTAAACGTAGAGCGCATGGAGCAGATCATCGCAAAGGAACGGCCGGATGCGCTGCTGCCGAACCTGGGCGGACAGTCCGGATTGAACCTGTGCGCAGAATTAAATAAAAAAGGAATCCTTGACAAATATCATGTAAAAGTCATCGGGGTACAGGTTGACGCGATCGAGCGCGGAGAAGACCGCATCGAATTCAAAAACACGATGGACAAGCTCGGCATTGAGATGGCGCGAAGCGAGGTTGCTTACAGTACGGACGAGGCATTAGCCATTGCCGACCGGCTCGGATATCCGGTCGTACTCCGCCCGGCCTACACGATGGGCGGCGCCGGCGGCGGACTCGTATACAATAAGGAAGAGCTGAAAACAGTTTGCGCCCGCGGGCTTCAGGCGAGCCTGGTCGGACAGGTTCTGGTCGAAGAATCCATTCTTGGCTGGGAAGAGCTGGAGCTCGAGGTGGTTCGCGATTCGGAAAACAACATTATTACCGTTTGCTTTATTGAAAACATTGACCCTATGGGCGTACATACCGGAGATTCATTTTGCTCCGCTCCCATGCTCACGATTTCCGAAGAATGTCAGAAACGCCTTCAGGAACAAGCGTATAAAATCGTGGAATCGGTTCAGGTCATCGGCGGAACCAACGTCCAATTTGCCCATGACCCGGTATCAGACCGTATCATCGTAATTGAGATCAATCCAAGGACATCCCGGTCCTCCGCACTCGCCTCCAAGGCAACCGGCTTCCCGATCGCACTCGTGTCCGCGATGCTGGCAACCGGCCTGACCCTGAAAGACATCCCTTGCGGCAAATACGGCACTCTTGATAAATATGTGCCGGACGGGGATTATGTAGTGATTAAATTTGCCCGCTGGGCGTTTGAGAAATTCAAAGGCGTTGAGGACAAACTCGGAACGCAGATGCGTGCGGTCGGAGAAGTCATGAGTATCGGCAAAACGTATAAAGAGGCGTTTCAGAAAGCGATCCGGAGTCTGGAGACGGGACGTTACGGTCTCGGGCATGCGAAAAATTTCGATTCCCTGAGCAAAGAAGAACTATTGCAGCTTTTGATCACCCCTTCAAGCGAGCGCCACTTTATCATGTACGAGGCATTGAGAAAAGGCGCGACGCCGGAAGAGCTGCATGAGATCACAAAGGTAAAAACGTATTTTATCGAACAGATGAAAGAGCTTGTAGACGAAGAAGAGGCGCTTCTCTCCTCCAAGGGCAAAATGCCGGAGGATGCCGCTTTGATCTCGGCAAAGAAAAATGGTTTTTCAGATAAATATTTGAGCCAGCTTCTGGAAATTCCGGAAGAAGATATCAGAAACCGCCGCCTTTCCATCGGCGTTGAAGAAGCATGGGAGGGAGTGCATGTCAGCGGTACGGAAAACAGCGCCTATTACTATTCTACCTACAACGCCCCTGACAAAAATCCGGTCGGCACGGACAAGCCAAAAATCATGATTCTCGGCGGCGGCCCGAACCGTATCGGACAGGGAATCGAATTTGACTACTGCTGCGTACATGCATCCGTCGCATTGAAGCAGCTCGGTTTTGAAACGATTATCGTAAACTGCAATCCAGAAACGGTGTCCACGGATTACGACACATCGGATAAACTGTATTTCGAGCCTCTGACGCTCGAAGACGTATTAAGCATCTACAATAAGGAAAAACCGCTCGGGGTGATCGCCCAGTTCGGCGGGCAGACGCCGTTAAATCTGGCGGCAGAGCTTGAGAAAAACGGCGTGAAAATACTCGGCACCTCTCCGTCGGTCATCGATCTTGCCGAAGACCGCGACCATTTCCGCGCAATGATGGACAAGCTGGAAATACCGATGCCGGAATCAGGAATGGCAACGACGGCAGAGGAAGCAATCGCCATCGCAGAAAAAATCAGCTATCCTGTTATGGTTCGCCCTTCTTATGTACTTGGCGGGCGCGGCATGGAAGTCGTTTATGACAACGAGAGCATGACGGAATATATGAATGCCGCTGTCGGCGTCACGCCAGACCGTCCGATTCTCATTGACCGTTTCCTGAACCATGCGATGGAATGTGAGGCAGATGCGATCAGCGATGGCACAAACGCCTTCGTTCCCGCCGTGATGGAACACATTGAGCTGGCAGGCGTTCACTCCGGAGACTCCGCCTGCATTATCCCATCCGTCCACATTACGCCGGAAAACGTAAAGACAATCAAAGAATATACAAAGAAAATAGCAGAGGAGATGCACGTCAAGGGACTGATGAATATGCAGTATGCCATTGAAAACGGCAAAGTATACGTACTGGAAGCAAATCCGAGAGCGTCCCGTACCGTGCCTCTCGTATCGAAAGTGTGCAACATACGCATGGTACCTCTTGCTACCGATATCATCACATCAGAGCTAACCGGACGCCCTTCTCCGATCGATACCCTGAAAGAGCAGGATATCCCGAATTATGGCGTCAAGGAAGCAGCCTTTCCGTTCAATATGTTTCAGGAGGTTGACCCGGTTCTCGGACCTGAAATGCGATCCACAGGAGAGGTTCTCGGTTTGTCACGCTCCTACGGCGAAGCCTTCTTCAAGGCTCAGGAAGCCGTTCAGTCTACGCTTCCTCTTGAGGGTACCGTATTAATCTCGGTCAACACAAAGGACAAATCCGAGGTTGTAGAGGTGGCAAAGCGCTTTGCAGAAGACGGATTCAATATCGTCGCCACAGGCGGCACTTACGACCTCATCCACGAAGCCGGCATCGCTGCCGTTAAAGTGAAAAAATTGTATGAGGGCAGACCAAACATACTGGATATGATCACCAACGGAGATATTCAGCTGATCATCAATTCCCCAATCGGAAAGGGAAGCATTCACGATGACAGTTACCTGAGAAAAGCGGCAATAAAAGCAAAAATACCTTACATGACGACGATTGCCGCCGCAAAAGCGACGGCTGACGGCATTCACTATGTGAAAACACATGAGAGCAGCGAGGTGAAATCGCTTCAGGAACTGCACAGCGAGATCCATCCAATCCAATAAGGAACTTTGCTATGAACAAACACGGAGCTGCGTACCGGCTGATTAAAAATCAATCGGTATGCAGCTCCTTTTCTTATATTTTACATGTTCCGCCATGTATTTGATCTAAGATACGCATGGCTTTCACTTTTCTTGTATAAATTCCTTAAATCTTTTTTCCACCAGCTTCCGCGGTACCATAACCTGTCTTTCACAGCCGGTACACCGAAGCCGGAAATCCATGCCGGTCCGCAAAATTTCCCACCGGTTTTCCCCGCACGGATGGCTTTTTTTCATCCTGATCAGCTGCCCAACTTCAAAATCCATCTCTTATTCCCCTGCTACAAAAACATTTTCAATATCATTACAACCCAAAATCCGAGGCCGAAAAGCAGCAGACAAAACTGAAAAATATGGTCTGCCCGGTCAATCTGCCCCTGCATGCTCGCCTTTCTTTCCCGCTCCGCATCCGCAGTGCCATTTATAATATCCTTAATCCTTTTTTTAATGCTATATTCTTCTGACATACAATTCTCCAATTCATAAACATTTTCATTTCAACAGTTTCTGCAACAGCGCCTTACCAGCTTCCGCCTCCGCCTCCGCCGGAACCTCCTCCGACATGTCCGCCTCCGCTCGATCTCGGCGAAGAAGTCATGGAATGGCTGGCAGACGCCATCGTGCTGCGCATAAAATGATTAAATTGATGCATATTGAAATAAGTTCTGCGGCGTCCCCTGTACCAATTCGGCGGTTCGACTGCAATTGATTCAAATTTTTCCATCCATTCATCTGAAACGCCAAGCACATAGGCATATGGAAGAATATCATAGAAATAATTCGGATCCTCCGCCACCATGGCCTCCAAACGATCCTTTTCCGCTATTTTCAAAAACCTCTTAAAACCCTCTATCCTGCCAAGCAGTTCTGTCCCGTAGGGCGTCCGCTTCGGCATGATTTTCGTAAAAAAGGCGACTCCTGCGACCGATATCACTCCTATCACAAAAGTAATGACAAAAATCTGTTTCGTCCGGATCGCCGGCCATAAAATAAGCGCGATCGGCGCCCCGGCAAACCCGGCGCCCCACACGAGTACAAATAAAATCGAACCGATATTGGCGTCATGGGCAATAATCGCAAAACCAGCGATTACACCTATGATCGGAAACAAGACAGAAAATATCATATCCCGGCTTATGTGTCCGCCGCATACATATAACATCGGCGGCATCAGGGAAAAAACCACCGTGCCCAGCATCATCAAATACAAAAACCATGTTTTATTGATCGAATTTTTCTCGAATATTTTCTCCATATTCTTTTTGGCGTTCGCAACCCGCAGTATCTTATTGACCGTCTTATAAAAATAATTTTCCAGCCCCGATTTATGTACTACGTCCCCCTTGGCAAACAGACCGTCCATAAAAAGAAGTTCGCTTACGTTCTTCCCGTCGTATTCCTTTTCCTTTACAAGCCTGAAACTTTCTTTGTGCGCGCCCGAAAATCCCGCCTCTTCGTTCTCCATGATCGTCAAGTATCCTTTATTGGCGAGATAGACGACGAGGCTTACGACGTCATCCTTCGACGCCTTCCCTTTGTAGAGAAGCGCCGTCTCCAAACTGTTCAGCCCGCCTGGAGGGTGAAACTCAAGGACGTCAATGACGGGATCATCTCTTCCGACCTTATACCACATAAATGCGGCAGCCGCCAGCGCAAGCAGCGAACAGGCAATACTGAGAATCGAAAGAATATTCGTTTCGGATTTGGGAGTAAAATACCCTTCCGGAAGCTCCAGACGAACCGTCAGCCCCTCACCAGGTTCCAGAACATCCCCATCTTTCAGCTTTCCGGTGATTGTATTGCCGTCGATCCGGTACGCAATCCCATCATAGCTCGTCGATCCTGCTTTGCCGCGGCTCAACCCCAGTTTATTTTCATCGAAACTTTTTGGCATTAGAATGGAAAAAGAGACGTCAGAAATACAGGTATCCTGCCAATCAGTACCTATAATGTTGAAATAAAATTCGTCTTTGCCATCCAGAAGATCGTTTCCCAGATCATATGTATACGATATCTCATAATCAACCGGCTTCGTCACCAACGTATCCTTATCGCCGAGCCGGATTTTACATGTACCGTTTTCATAGCTGACGTCATAGGCGGCATTGGCGTCAATGCCGCTGATCTTGGCATACGCTCTGCTCGTGCTGCCGTCCTCCCTTGTCACGTCATTGACGAGGGGAATCGTACGGTATATCCCGTGACGCGATGCATTAAACACCGTATGGATCTTTTCGGTAATATGCAGAACATTGTCCTCCATCACCCGGATATCGACGGAATAGCCCTGAAGCTCATAGTCATACCTGCTCACCGCCGTTATCTCCGTGCGGGGAAGTCCTATTCCCATCACCGCCGCTATCGAACACGCCAATAACAGCGCTTCTATCTTCCATCGTATTTTCATGAAAAGTTCACCTTTACATTTTTCCTTTCCTCCGGGCTGTCTGTTTCAAACATCGGTTTCTGCACAAAACCGAACATGTTGGCGACCACATTCGTCGGAACGCTCTGTACCGCCACATTATATTGCCTTATCGTGCCGTTATAATATTTACGCGCGCTGGCAATATCGGCTTCTATCTGCTCCAGCTGCCCCATAAGCTTCCTGAAATTTTCACTGGATTTCAATTCCGGATAGTTCTCCGCCAGAGCGAAAATCCTGCCCATCGCCTGACTGAGCATCCGGCTTCCCTCCATTTTCTCTTCCGGGCTCATGGACTCATAATTTGTATTGCGAAATTTTACAATATCCTCAAATGTTTTCTTTTCATGCGCCGCATACCCTTTCACCGTCTCGACCAGATTCGGAACCATATCAAAACGTTTCTTCAGATAAACATCCATCGTCGAAAACGCCTCTTCTGTTAAAACACGGTATTTCACAAGCTTATTGTAGCTTAAAGCAAACCACAAAATAAGCAGTACGGCAATACCTATGATAACTAAAACCCCTACGTTCATATCATCTCTCCTCTCTTGCATTGTGTTGAATGAATCTTACTTTCATTCTATAATACTTTCGCAATAAAAGCAAGATGAAACGAGGCTTACTTTTTAACTTATTGCACTTGCACCGCTCCTTCTGATACGGTATTTTCCATAACCCCCACGCTGCCTCCGCTGACGGAGGCGCTGTCTGCGTTTTTCTGCTCCTGTTCCATCCCCGCCATGCTGTCGGGCTGTGCGGTTTCTCCCGGGGCGCCGGTCAACGCCGTCTCCGGCGGCTGCGACTGCATCGCCTGACCGCTCACTGCCCCTCCCGTCACAATACCGCCGCCGATCGTCTCAACCGTCGTTTTTTCATCCTCCGGCGGCTGCGCATCTCCCTTCAACGTCTGCTGGAGCCCTGCGATCTGTTTCTTGAGCTCCATGAGTCCGTTCTGGTTGTTCAGTGCGATCGCTCCCAGAAGAAGACCCAGCGCAAGCACAAGGCTTGCCAGCCCCAACGTCCATTTTCCCTCCGCCTCTTTTTCTTTTTTCCGCTCTTCATTTTCCCTAATCACGCCGCGGATATTGCGGATAACACGGTCATCTTCCTGCTCTACGATATGCACAAACCGATTGGACTCTTCCATCATATAATTGCGCATCTCCTGGTTTTTTTCATAATAAATGTAATATCCGCCCTGCTTATAAAAAGTCGAATTGTCATACAAATAAAAATCATCATGGCCTCCGCTCCCCTCATATATGTACAGAAGCCTGTCGCTGTCAGAAAAATTCCGCCTGTGGATTTCAAGCAGGCATTCCGGTATTTTGTATGTGGCGTTTCCGCCGGAATAAAACCATCCCACAATATCCAAATCCGTAAAATTCTCTTTTATATCCGTATAAATGCCCGTCCACATTTCCTGCGAAAACGTATCGCTGTTTCTCTGGTGAAAATCTTTAATCGAAACCATGCCCGATACAAGAAACACTTTTTGGCGGGCATGATAAAAACGATGCCCCAAAAGCACGCCGGCCGTTTCCGTATTGCTTTGCTGTTTTGTAAGCCTCTTGGCAAAAGACATCACATAATCTTCAACGTAAATCTGGGTATTTCCTTGCGTATTGCCTATCTGCCGCAGGCTTTTCGGCGCTTTCCAATCCATAACCATCCTCCATTCCTGTCTTGTTTTACCTCCATTATAAGACATGGCAAATAAATAATTTGTCGCTTTATGGATCCATTTCAAGAAACCTTTCGCCACATTTCGACGCATCAGAATATTGATTTATATTGATTTTATATGAGTATTTTTTGTCAAACTGACAATACTTCTTTTTAGAAAGATCAGAAAGGGAGTTGTTCATGATACACTATTTTAATCCAACCGATAAACTTGCATTAAATGAATTTTCAAAGACGTTGACAATATTAATGAGAAAACATGATATTTCAAATAGAGAAACCGTTATTGTATGCATTGGCTCAGACCGCGCCACCGGGGATTCGCTCGGCCCGATCGTAGGACATTTTCTTGCCATGCATCAAAAAAACTTCCATCTTTACGGCACTCTGGAAAATCCCGTTCATGCCAAAAATCTGGAAAATGCGTTGGAACTTATACGCTCCAAGCATAAGGATCCGGTCATTATCGCCGTAGACGCATCGCTCGGCATCGCCGAGCATGTCGGATATATCACCGTAGGAGAGGGATCGCTTTCCCCCGGCGTCGGCGTGTCAAAAAAACTGCCCTCAGTCGGAGACCTGTTTATAACCGGGATCGTAAACCTGTCCGGTTTTGGCGGACAGATGCTCCTGCAGACAACCCGGCTCAATCTTGTCATGCACCTGGCAGATTTCATTTACAAAGGGCTGAACCGCTGTCTTGCCTCTGAATGCCATACGATCTGCCCTGACGCGTCCTACCAGGAAACCGCCTCAGAGCTCCGTCCTGCCCTGTAGGGCGCGGTAAAGGGTAACTTCATCAATATATTCGAGATCCCCTCCGACCGGAACGCCGCTTGCAATACGCGTTACCCTGATCCCGGCGGGCTTAAGGAGTTTGCTTATGTACATTGCCGTCGCCTCGCCCTCGAGCGAAGAATTTGTGGCAATAATAACCTCATCCACGTCCCCTTGAAGACGCTTTAAAAGTTCCTTTAACTTAATGTCAGAGGGCGTAATGCCGAGACTCGGATTAATTGCACCATGCAGAACGTGGTATACCCCCTCGTACTGCCCGGTTTTTTCATATGCCGCAAGATCCCGCGTATCCTCTACGACCATTATGGTCTTTTTATCCCGTTTTGGATTGCTGCAGATCGAACAGACCTCGCTGTCCGTCATCGTAAAGCATTCCCGGCAGTACCGTACATTTTTCCTCGCTTTCAATATGACGTCGGACAGCCGCTCGACGCGCTCTTCCGGTAAATTCAATATGTGAAACGCCAGCCGCTGCGCCGATTTTGAACCGATGCTCGGAAGCTGCGCCAGCTCTTCAATCAGATTATTAATTGATTCCGAGTAGTAATTCATCAGAATGGAAATCCTCCGCCCAGATTTAAGCCGCCGGTAAGCGCCTCCATCGCCTTCGCATTATCTTCTTCCATCATATGGAGCGCCTCGTTCGTCGCCGCCACAATCAAGTCCTCAAGCATCTCAATATCGTCCGGATCTACAACCTCTTCCGAGAGCTTCACGGATAAAACTTCTTTTCTGCCCGATACGCGGACCGTCACTGCCCCTCCCCCGGCAGTCGCTTCAAATTCCTTCTCCTGCATTTCTTTCTGCTGTTCTTCCATCTGGCGCTGCATTTTCTGCGCCTGCTTCATAAGATTGTTCATATTTCCGGGCATTCCGCCCTGAAAGCCTCCACGTCTTGCCATCATCTTTTCCTTTCTAATCTGTTTCTGTTTTTTCCATATCTTCAATCGGAATATCGATATCCCCGAACAGCTTCCGAAGTTCCGGGAGCATATCATACTCCTGCCGGTTTGCCATAAGCCGGTACTCAATCTCTACCGTTTTCCCGGTTACCTGGAACGCCGCCTCGGACATCTGCGCCTGGCGGTCCTTGTCGCCGGCGAAATAAGAATAGCTTGTATCCTCCGCAAATGCGATCACCAGAGTTCCTTTGTCATTCACCGTCAGCGTCACATGACCCAGCATTGTCTTAGCTACAGAGTCGAGCTGGTTTAACACCTGATGCCAATTTGCAGCAAGCTCCTTCACTTCCGACGGCACTGCACTCTCCCGGATTTGCTGCCGTTTCGCAGGCGGCGCGGGATCCGCGGCCCGCGCTGCCCCGCCGGCGCTTTCCCGCTGAACCGCACCCCCCCTGGCGATCTGATCTTCCAGATTGTGAATCCGGTTTACAAGCGAGTCGTAATCTCTCTGCATCTCGGGCTTGCAGAGGCGGATCAGCGCAACCTCAAAGAGCACCCGCTTCTGTGAGGCGTATTTCATCTGATTCTGCGCCTCAGACAGCACGCGGATATAACGGAACACCATCTCCTGTTCCATTTTCTCTGCCGTCCCGACAAGCGTTTTTAAATTTTCTTCCGACATATCAATAATATTTTCCGGATGTTCAGCGCTCTTTACAATCAGTATATTTCGCAAATACCATATAAATTCATCGCAAAACCTTGTAAGCTCTTTTCCTTCCGACATGATTTTGTCGATCATCTGCATCATCCCCGCCACGTCGCCGCAGGCAAGCGCTTCTGCAAATGCGGCGTACACCCCGTGATCGACGGCGCCCAGCACCTTCAGCACATTTTCATACGTCAGCGTTTCCCCGAAATAAAAGGAAATGCACTGTTCCAAAAGACTCAGCCCATCGCGAAGCGCTCCGTCCGCAAGTTTGGCAATATACATCAGCGCCTTGTCCTCCGCCTGAATCCCCTCATGATCCAGAAGCTCCCGAAGCCTGTCCGCTATCGTCCCAACCGTAATCCTCTTGAAATCATAGCGCTGGCATCGAGACAGAATCGTGAGCGGAATCTTGTGCACCTCCGTAGTCGCAAGGATAAATATCATATATGACGGCGGTTCTTCCAGCGTCTTGAGCAGCGCATTGAACGCGCTGGCGGACAGCATATGCACCTCGTCGATAATATAAACCTTATACTTCCCCTGCGGCGGCGAATACTGTATTTCTTCTATCACCTGACGGATATCGTCTACCTTGTTGTTTGAGGCGGCGTCCATTTCCACGACATTAAGGGACGCTCCCGCCGCAATTGAACGGCACATCGCGCACTCGCCGCACGGACCGTTCTCGCCGGGATTCTCACAGTTTACCGCCTTGGCAAACACCTTGGCAACCGTAGTCTTTCCGGTTCCTCTCGTCCCGCAAAAGAGATACGCATGTCCGACATGATCCGATTTGATCTGGTTTTTCAGCGTCGTCACAATATGATCCTGCCCTTTGACATCCTCAAAACTATCGGGTCTGAATTTTCGGTATAACGCCTGATATGACATAGTTTCCTCACTTCTGCTCTACATTAGTCTCCAAAACAGATCCCCAGACTCTTCACCTCTTTGATGATAGAAGAATTCGGATCCACCATCTTCAGTTTCCCTGCCACCTCGGAAAGCGGCACCGGAACAATTTCATCCGCACGGAATCCAACCATATAACCGTATTTTTCTTTCAAGATCAATTTCGCCGCCGCTGCACCGAGACGGCTTGAAATCACCCTGTCGTAGGCGCACGGGCTGCCGCCGCGCTGCGTATGTCCCGGAACGGTAATCCGGATCTCCTGTCCGGTTCTCTCCTGAATCTCCGCGCCGATTTTGTAGGAAATGCTCGGATACGGATTATTTTTCAATTTTTCCTTATATTCTTTTTTTGACAATGCAGCGTCTTCTTTAGATATCGCACCCTCGGCAACCGCCAGAATCGAAAAACGCTTTCCCGCTTCTGTCCGTTTTTCGATCGCTCCGATCACGGAATCAATATCGTATGGAATTTCGGGAATGAGGATAATATCCGCGCCGCCCGCGATGCCCGCATGAAGCGTCAGCCAGCCGACTTTATGCCCCATGACCTCTACGATAAAGACTCTTCCGTGGGAATATGCAGTCGTATGAATGCAGTCAATGCAGTCTGTAGCAATATCCACGGCGCTTTGGAAGCCAAACGTCATGTCGGTGCCCCATATATCGTTATCGATCGTTTTTGGCAGCCCTACGACATTGAGCCCTTCTTCACTGAGCAGATTTGCCGTTTTCTGCGTACCGTTTCCGCCCAGGATAACAAGGCAGTCAAGTTTCAGCTTATTGTAAGTATTTTTCATGGCAAGCACCTTGTCCATGCCATTTTCATCCGGCTGCCGCATTTTCTTGAACGGCTGTCTGGAAGAACCGAGAATTGTTCCGCCCTCCGTGAGAATACCAGAAAAGTCCGAAGGCTTCATCTTAGTATACTTCTCATACATAAGACCTTTGTAGCCCTCTAAAATACCAATGATTTCCACATCCTCGCTTGAGTTATAAAGCGTCTTTGCCACACCGCGCATCGTTGCGTTCAGCGCCTGGCAGTCTCCTCCGCTTGTCAAAAATGCTACTCGTTTCATATGCACCTTCCTTTCCTATTTAGAACACATTCAGTGTTTGTACACAACTTTATCCCTGCCTGTCTGTTTCCCTTCATAAAGAGCCCTGTCGGCTCTCTTTACCGTTTCGTCCGTGCTGTCCTTTTCACAACCGTCCGCCACGCCAAACGTCATGGTCACGCCAAGAACCTCATCATCATAGTGAATCCTGAGCTCCTTCACCTTCCGGGCAATCTGATTGATAAATTCCTCAATGTCATTGATGCGCTTTCCTGAAACAACAAACATAAATTCCTCGCCGCCCCATCTCGCCACGCTACCGTTTTCCTTTACCGCCTCTTTCAAAACATGAGAAATTTCCTTCAGCACCAGATCGCCGCAATCGTGTCCATAGTTGTCGTTGAATTTTTTAAAGAAATCAATATCCCCGATTGACACAAAAAACGGTATCTCTTTTTCGATCAGCCTCCTATGCGCCTCCCACAACATTAACTCGCCATGATGACGGTTATATAACCCCGTCAGAGAATCTCTTTCGATCAGGTCGCGGAGCGAAGCCTGCATCTCAACAGCGGACTTTCCGATTCGCCCAAGCTCGTCTTTCCGTCCGAGAACATCCGTACAGAGACTGGCTTTCAAATCGCCGCTTTCCACCCGCACAAAGAAATCCCCCAGCTTCTGCATGCATTTTGACAGGCGGCCGGCATACAGGCTCATAACAAGGATTACCGCTCCCACGCTAATGAGTATTGCCACAATCAGCGGAATCAAACCGCCAAGTACTATGTTGCGCACATGACGCACCTGCTTTCCCGCAAACACCATCCCGGTACATTGTCCTGACTGATCATAAAGCGGACAATAATACGAAATATAGTGGTTGTTGTTAATGTCCGTGTGCGTATAAAAATGTTCTTCCTTCCCCTTAAGCACATCCTCTACAACAGTAGAATCCGCTTTCGTACCGGTTATCGGATTGCCCTCCTCGTCACGTATGGTCGTAACAAGCCTCTGATCCCCGTAAAAAATCGTAACGTCCGCATCAAACGCCCGCTTATACCCCTCGATTTCCGCAAAAACCTCAGTTATGCTGCGGCTGCCTTTCATTGTGACGACCCCGTTTTCCATCTGGTACTCGCCTGGAAAGGAAGTGTTATACATGTATATAACGGTCTGGGCAATGCCCTTCATCTCATCTTTAACCTGATCATATATTAAAGTCGTCAAATAGTACGAGTTATATATTATAATACATATCAAGAGTAAAACAAGAGGAATAATAATAATTCGCAACAACGACGTACGCAAACTCTTTTTCGCTTTCATAATTATTACTTCCTGATATATTCATCTATTGCCTTCGCCGCTGATTTTCCCGCGCCCATCGCAAGAATAACCGTAGCGGCCCCCGTTACGGCGTCACCGCCAGCATAAACGCCCTCGCGGGTCGTCTCCCCGGACTCTCCCTTTGTAATCAGGCAGCCGTGGCTATTTGCATCCAAACCAGGGGTCGTCGAACGGATCAGCGGGTTCGGGCTCGTACCGATTGACATAATAACGGAATCCACATCAAGGATAAATTCGCTTCCCTCTTTTACGATCGGTCGGCGGCGTCCGCTCTCATCCGGCTCGCCAAGCTCCATCTCCACGCATTTCATGCCGCAGACCATGCCGTCTTCATCGCCGAGTATCTCCACCGGATTGTGAAGCGTCTTGAAGATAATGCCCTCTTCTACCGCATGCTCAACCTCTTCTTTTCTCGCCGGAAGCTCCTCCATGCCGCGCCGGTAAACTATGTATACCTCCTTGGCTCCGAGACGCATCGCGCTTCTCGCCGCATCCATCGCCACATTTCCGCCGCCCACGACAGCTACTTTCTCTGCATGCTGGATCGGCGTCTTGCTGTCGTCTTTGTACGCTTTCATAAGATTGATGCGGGTCAGAAACTCATTCGCCGAATAGACCCCTTTCAGACTCTCGCCCGGTATATTCATAAATCTCGGAAGGCCTGCGCCCGAGCCGACAAAAATCGCCTCGTTTCCCATCTCAAACAGCTCATCGATCGTAAGCACCTTGCCGATAACCATATTGGTCTCTACATCCACGCCGATCTCTTTCAGATTGTCGATCTCCTTCTGAACAATCGCTTTGGGAAGACGAAATTCCGGAATGCCATAAACCAGAACGCCGCCTGCCAGATGGAGCGCCTCATAAATCGTAACCTTATATCCCATTTTTGCAAGATCGCCCGCTGCCGTCAGGCCGCTCGGCCCCGCTCCGATCACCGCTACCTTATGCCCGTTCTGGCGCGGCATAACCGGTTTGTCATTGCAGTGTTCCCTGTGATAATCTGCTACAAAACGCTCCAAACGTCCGATCCCTACCGGCTCGCCTTTTATGCCTCTTACGCATTTTCCCTCACACTGGGTTTCCTGCGGGCACACGCGTCCGCACACTGCCGGAAGCGATGTGGACTCGGACAAAATCTCAAACGCGCCGTCCATATCCTCATTCGCCACTCTCTCAATAAACGCCGGAATGTCGATCTGCACCGGACAAGCGCTCACACAGGGCTTCTTCGGACAGTTCAGACAGCGTCTCGCCTCATTTACTGCCATATCATACGTGTAGCCGAGAGCCACCTCGTCAAAATTTTTATTTCTCACATCCGGATCCTGTACCGGCATCGGACATTTATTTAAATCCATATTTTTTTCTGCCATGATATTCCGCCTCCTTTTATTATTCCTTATCTGTTGTATTCAGCAAATTACAAGCCGCCTCGCGGGCATGCGCCTCAAATTCCTTGTACATCGTCCCCCGGTGCATTGCCTCGTCAAAGTCGACCAGATGGCCGTCAAAATCAGGGCCGTCCACACAGGCAAACTTTGTCTCTCCGCCTACCGTCAAACGGCATCCGCCGCACATGCCCGTGCCGTCGATCATAATCGGGTTCATGCTCACCATCGTCTTTATATTATATTTTTTCGTCGTAAGGCAGACAAACTTCATCATGATCAGCGGTCCGATCGCAATGACCTCATCATATTCATTGCCCTCCTGAATCAGCTTCTCAAGAGCGTCCGTAACGAGGCCTTTTTCGCCGTAGCTGCCGTCGTCCGTCATCATGACAAGCTTATCGCTCGCACCCGCAAATTCCTTCTCCAGAATCACGAGATCCTGATTTCTGAACCCTACGATAGCATGAACCTCCGCACCCATATCATGCAGTTTCTTCGCTACCGGGTAAGCAATCGCGCAGCCTACGCCTCCGCCGACAACAGCCACCTTTTTTAAGCCTTCAGTATGGGTCGGAACTCCGAGGGGACCCACGAAATCATGAATCTCATCCCCCTCATTCAATGTATCCAGTTCCATCGTGCCTCCGCCTACGATCTGATATATAATCGTTACGGTCCCCGCCTCCCGGTCAAAATCCGAAATCGTCAGGGGGATTCTCTCGCTGTCCTCCTTTGCTCGGAAAATAATGAATTGCCCCGGTTCCGCTTTTTTTGCGATTAAAGGAGCTTCCACCACCATTTTGGTAACTGTCGGATTCAAGGACGTTTTTTCTACAATACGAAACATAATTACCTCCATTTTTTCCATCTTTTTCCATTTTTAAGGTTTTCTTTACATTGAAATCATAACATATTTGGTAAGCTTATTCAAGAAAATTTATTGACAAACCATGGCAATCGCAATAAACTATTGTTAGAATTCTTTTGAAAGCGAGGAACGACTACAATGAGCGATTGCAATCACGATTGTTCAAACTGCAGTTCAAGCTGCGACGGGGCCGCCAATGGGGGGCCGGAATCTTTTATTGAAAAACCACATCCGGATAGCAATATAAAAAAAGTAATCGGTATCATAAGCGGCAAGGGGGGCGTTGGCAAATCCATGGTGACGGATCTGCTCGCCGTAGCATTCAGCCGGAAAGGATACCGCTGCGGCATCATGGACGCTGACATCACCGGCCCATCGATACCGAAAGCGTTCGGCATCACCGAGAAAGCAACGGGAAATGCCACCACGATTTTTCCCGTCAAATCAAAAACAGGCATTGATATCATATCCATCAATCTCCTGTTAGAAGATGAAACGGATCCGGTCATCTGGCGCGGTCCGGTCATCGCCGGCACTGTCCGCCAGTTCTGGACTGACGTTTTGTGGGAAAATATCGATTATCTTTTTGTAGATATGCCGCCGGGAACCGGCGACGTACCTCTCACCGTATTCCAGTCGCTGCCTCTGGACGGGATCATTGTCGTGACGACCCCTCAGGATCTGGTATCCATGATCGTAGGCAAAGCTGTGAAAATGGCGGAAATGATGAATATTCCCGTACTCGGGATCATTGAAAACATGAGTTTTGCCGAGTGTCCCGGCTGCGGCAAAAAAATTCCTGTATTTGGCGAGAGCCATATACAGGAAATCGCAGACAAATACGGGCTTCTCGTCCTCAGTCAGCTTCCGATCCAGCCGAAATTGAACGAAGCGATTGACGCCGGCGCGATTGAAGACTTTTCATTCGACTATATGGACGACGCCGTAAAAATCATCGAAAACACCGGAGCAGCCGTATGAGCGCTCCGATCTGTTACATTTTCGGAGCCGGGGAATTTTCCCCCTGCGAGATCATACTTGAGGAAAACGACCTTGTCATCGCGGCGGATGGCGGATATGACCATCTCATACGCATGGGGCTTCGGGCAGACATAGCGCTCGGCGACTTTGATTCCGTATCGTCCGGCGAAGTCTGGAATGATACGATCTGTGAGAAAATGACATATCCCCCTGAAAAAGACGACACGGACATGATGCTCGCTATTAAGCTCGGTCTTTCACGGGGATTCGAGCAGTTTGCCATTTACGGCGGGCTCGGCGGGAGGCTGGATCATACGATCGCCAACATTCAGGCGTTATCATACCTTGCCGAGCGCCAAGCTCAGGGTATGCTGTATCATGAAGATTATGCGCTGACTGTCATCAAAGACAGCAGCTATACGATTGAAAAAACATATGCGGGATGCGTATCCGTTTTTTCCCTGAGCGATACAAGCAAAAACGTGACCATCCGAGGACTCCAGTACGAAGCGGAGGGGGTCACGCTTACCAACACCTTCCCGCTCGGAATAAGCAATACCGCCACGGGAAAAAAGGGGATTATCAGCGTTGAAAACGGAACGCTCCTGATTCTTTGGCACAACACGGCAGTAAAATAAATTAAAACCTTGTACAAGGAGGATATGCTTTATGAATTATGAAATTAAAGGAACACCGTTACCAGTGGTAGAATGCACTCTTGAGCCAAAAGAGACGATGATCTGCGAAGCCGGTGCAATGAGCTGGATGACAGGAAACATGAAAATGGAAACGGAAGGCGGCGGCATCGGAAAAATGTTCTCCAAGGCGCTGTCCGGCGAGCGCATGTTCCATAACCGTTATACCGCCCAAGGCTCGCAGGGCACGATCGCATTTGCTTCCAGTTTTCCGGGAAATATCGTAGCAGTGGAAATCGCTCCGGGACAGGAAATAATCTGCCAGAAATCAGCCTTTCTCGCATCCACGACAGGGGTTGAACTGTCGGTATTCTTCCAGAAGAAAATGGGAGCGGGATTTTTCGGCGGCGAGGGCTTTATCATGCAGCGCCTTTCCGGAAGCGGTACCGCCTTTCTTGAAATCGACGGCTCTGTCGTGACAAAACAGCTGGCGGCCGGCGAAGAACTCGTGATAGACACAGGTTATCTCGCACTGATGGATGCCACCTGCTCTATCAATATCGTATCGGTAAAAGGACTGAAAAACAAGTTCCTCGGCGGCGAAGGCTTATTCAATACCGTTGTGACCGGACCGGGACGCGTATCGCTTCAGACGATGCCCGCCGTTCAGGTGGCAGGCGTAATCAGTCCGTTTATTCAGACCGGAAATTGATAATCACAGTAAAATTTCCTATACGTTCAAGAGCGGGACGCCAGGCCTCGCGCTGATGTCCCGTTCATTCTTTCCTTGAAGCAGAACAGAGGAGGGCTTCACAGCATGACGCATATTTTATTAGTCGAGGACGACAGCGGGATTGTGGAAAACTTAAGCGGATTTTTGACAAAAGAAGGTTTTGAAATCACTGCCGTATCCGGACAAAAAGATGCCGTTGCCCGCCTTTCGCAGTCCGCATATGATCTGGCGCTGCTGGATATTTCACTGGCGGATGGAAACGGTTTCGCCGTCTGCTCCTATATCAAACAAAATACGGATATTCCCGTGATTTTTCTCACCGCCTACGGCGATGAGTACAGTGTCGTTTCCGGACTCGACATGGGGGCGGATGATTACATCAATAAGCCTTTCCGCCCACGGGAGCTGGCGTCCCGAATCAACAGCGTCCTCCGCCGCACGAAAAAGGCCCGGTCCGTCTTACAGATCGGAGATCTCACAATAGATATTTTAAAAGCAATTGTCAAAAAGGACGGCAGCGAAATTTTTCTCTCCGCCTTGGAATACCGTATTTTACTCATTCTCTGCCAAAACCGGGGCGCCGTAATGACGAGAGACCGGCTTTTGGAGGAAATCTGGGACGCCTCGGGCGAATTTGTCAATGACAATACCCTCACCGTCTATATAAAACGGCTCCGGGAAAAAGTAGAGTCCGACGCCGCCAACCCGCAGCTGATCAAAACCGTCCGGGGCATGGGCTACCGGATCGATCTATAAATGCAGAAAAGGAGCTAAACAGGCAGGTATGAATCTTACTTTTTTCCGAAATCCCGAGATACAAAAATACGGCCTTGTCTGCTTGATTCTATGGCTTGCAGCGGCTGCTGCCTCGGGTATGCTGTTTGGCGCGCCCGGCATTGTTTTCACATCGACCGTCTGCCTGACGCAGACTGCCATACACCTATATTTTCATTACCGCAGATATCGGAAGATCGCCGCTCTCGCCGATGAAGTGCAGCATTTCTTGCACAACTCCCAAACGACGGAAATACACATGCTGGAGGAGGGGGAACTCTCTGTCCTGCAAAGCGAGATCCGTAAATTATTTATGAAATTATCGCTGCAGTCTACGCAATTAACCAATGAAAAACGCTTTCTCATGGATTCTATCGCAGATATCTCCCACCAAATACGCACGCCGCTTACTTCCCTCAATCTCATTGCTTCACGCCTTCGCCAGACCGATCTTGAACCGCCGGTGCGCGACCGCCTGATTTGGGAACTGAACGGTCTCCTGCGTCACATCGAATGGCTCATAGAAAGCCTCTTAAAAATGGCGAAGCTGGACGCCGGAGCAGTACAGATGAAATGCGAACGGATACCCGTCCGGAAACTGATCGAAAAAGCTGCAAATGAGCTGGCTATCACGATCGAATTACACAATCAGGCATTTATTTCCGAAATCAAAGGCGATCCGGCATTTTTCGGGGATTTTCTGTGGACAGGCGAGGCGGCGGCAAATATTATCAAAAACTGCATTGACCATACGCCGGAGAACGGTACGATCACAGTACGCTCCGAAGAAAATAACCTATACACCCGTATCGAAATTATGGATGACGGGCCCGGTATCGACAAAAAGGATCTCCCCCATCTGTTTGAACGCTTTTACAAAGGAACAAATTCCGGAGAACAGAGCGTAGGGATCGGGCTCGCCCTCGCAAAAATGATTATTGACTGCCAAAACGGCGTACTGACAGCGGAAAACCGCCCGGAAGGCGGCGCTCTTTTTTCCATTACCTTTTACAAAATGACGGCGTAAGTGATAGATCCGTCACTTTCCTGTCATTCCGATGTCACTCTGCTTTGATATGATAATTACAGATCAGCGAGGGACGCCGGTTACCCTCCTGAAATATAATCGCGCTTAAAACATGCGCAAAGGAGGATACTATGGAAATATTAAGAATCGAAAACATATGCAAAATCTACGGAAGCGGCGACAACGAAGTCACCGCCTTAGATGACATATCGTTTTCCGTAAATCAAGGAGAGTTTGTCGCCATCATCGGTCCCAGCGGTTCGGGCAAATCCACGCTTCTACATATTCTGGGCGGAGTTGACTGCCCGACGTCCGGCAAAGTGTTTATGAACGGTCAGGATATATACGCGCAGAAAGAGGAACAGCTCGCCATTTTCCGCCGGCGCGAGGTGGGACTTATTTATCAATTTTATAACCTGATTCCTATATTGAATGTAGTAGAAAATATGACGCTGCCTGTTTTGATGGACGGCAAAAAGCCGGATCCGGATTTTGTTGAGGATCTGCTTGGAACACTCGGCCTGAAAGAACGGAAAAACCATCTTCCCAACCAGCTCTCCGGCGGACAGCAGCAGCGCGTGTCGATCGGGCGCGCCCTGATGAATTCTCCCGCCGTCGTACTCGCTGACGAACCCACGGGCAACCTGGATTCACAGAACAGCCGGGAAATCGTTGAACTTTTGAAGGCGTCAAATAAGAAATACAAACAGACGCTGATCGTTATTACGCATGATGAGAAAATCGCTCTGCAGGCAGACCGCATTATTTCCATCAATGACGGAAAAATTACGAAAGACGAGGTGAACCGGGCATGAATATCTTTTCTAAATTTGCAGTCAGATCTCTCCGTAAAAACCGGAGCAGAAGCTTTTTCAGCCTTATCGGAATCACGCTTGCCGCCGCCATGATCACAGCTGTCATGACGGGGATTAGCAGCCTGTATGAATATCTGCTGGAAATCGCAAGACTTGAGTACAGCAATGAAAGCATCTCCGCTTATATTAAAGAAAGCCCTCTCTTTCGCACAGCGTCCGTTTTGTGCGTCCTTGTGCTGGCGATCATTGCGGCCAGCGCCGCCATCCTTATTTATAACGCCTTTTCGATCTCCATCAATGAGAGAAAAAAGCAGTACGGTCTGCTGTCCTCTCTGGGAGCTACAAAAAAGCAGCTGCGGATGACAATTGTTACCGAAGCATTTCTTACCTGTATCATCGGCGTCCCGCTCGGCATCCTTCTCGGCATCGGCGGTCTCACAGGTATTTTTCACCTTTTGCGCCGAGAACTGGCAGAGGCGCTTCAAACCGGCGGAGCCATTCCATTCCAGCTATCCGCCGCGCCGCGGGCAATTATCGTCGCCTGCGCCATCAGTTTTGCCACCGCTCTCACCGCCGCTTATATTCCCGCCCGAAAGGCATTGAAGACGCCGGCAATGGAAGCAATTCGCCAAACTGCCGACACAAACGCATACGATCCGAAAAAATTACGCACCTCCCGCATAACGCGCATTTTGTTTGGTCTTGAGGGCGATATCGCAGCCAAAAACTATAAACGGTGCCGATGCAAATACCGAACGACTGTTTTTTCTATTTTCCTCAGCATCGTACTGTTTATTTCATCCAATAGTTTTTGCTGTT
The DNA here is from genome assembly GCA_947591245.1 of uncultured Lachnospiraceae bacterium. GTDB lineage: Bacteria > Bacillota > Clostridia > Lachnospirales > Lachnospiraceae > Eubacterium_F. The sequence goes on from CANQCY010000006.1 coordinate 75,564, forward strand.
ATCTGACGGATTCGATCCGCGCCGTCATCGAAGATTTCCAGTGTGACATATGGCTGGACGCAAAAGGCGCCACCGCGGGAAATCAGACCGAAACACTCTTCGCACGCCTGAGTCAGAGTCCCGGCGTGACGGACAGCGAATACCATTATTTACTTGAAGCAGAGGCGTTCATACCGGCAAACGCCATCAATAAAACATTTCGCGATAAATACATGCCTGCCTCTGACAGCGGGGAAACCGCCGGCAAAACGCTATGCAATAATATCGGCATTGTTTTCCTGAAAGATGATGCTTATAATTCTTTCATCGAAAAAGAGCATCTGGATTTGTCCAAATACGGCGGAAATTCAATTCCAAACGCCCTTGTATACAATACTTCCACCACATATGACAATGAACGGAAGCATTATATGATCTGTAATTTTTTCGAAACGAAACCGGATTCGCTGGAAATCGTATTTGCCACGAACCGGCATATTGCACTGAATGGCGGGGACTATCACCTTGACGACAGTTTTACGCCGTATATCCAGCCAGCCGGACAAGGAAAATATGAGGTACAGGTGATTTCAGACGATACGGAAACAGAAGCGGAGGATCAGTGGGCTCCTTTAGAGAGCGTGTGCGACATAAAAAAATTCCCTCTCGGAGATACGATCAAATCGCTTCCCGCGGGGCTCGACCACGAAGCGTCTTGTCTTGATCTCACCCTGATCTATCCGGAACGCACGCTGCAGGCAATCGCACCAAACCCGGAAAGAGCCGGCGCCTATATGACTTTCACGACGGATAACCGCACCGAAAGCTACGCCAGCATGCAGAATATTCTCGCCGAATCGGATGATTACCGCAATGCAAATCTGTATAACGTAGCGGAACGCAACCAGACAAACCGCGCATATATCCTTACGATCCGTGTGTTTGCCTATGGATTTCTCTTCCTGATCCTGGTCATTTCCGCGGCAAACATACTGAATGTCATCTCCGCCAATGTTATTTTGCGCAGAAGAGAATTTGCCATGCTGCGCTCCGTCGGCATGACTCGGTCAGGCTTTTATAAAATGGCTATTTTCGAGAGCTTTCTGTACGGAAGCAAAGGCATACTAACCGGACTTCCAGTTTCCGTCGGCCTGTCCGCCCTTCTCTGGTACCTTTTCATAGACGGCGTAGAATTTCCATTCTATATCCCGTGGAAAATCGCCGCCATAGCCGTAGCAGCCGTCTTCGCCGTGATCATCGGCACGATGCTCTATACCATGCGCTATATCCAGAAGGGAGGGATGATGGAACAGTTGCATTTATAAAAAAGACCGGATCATTCGTTTTTCACAGTCGTATTTTCATTTGCCGGCATTTCCGGTCTCCCTCCCCTTTCCTTTTCCACGGAGGCGGATATGCTCTTCCCTCTTTGGTAGCTTTCCGTATTTTGCGGCAAACCTTTTCGTCCAAGCCTATCCGCGCTCCAGTTTTTAACCGTTTTATACACAACGGCGAAAATCGGCACCGCACAGATCATGCCCGCTATTCCAAACAAAGAGCCGAAAACGAGGATCGAAAATAGTATCCAAAAACTCCCGAGCCCAATCGATTCCCCTATTATCTTCGGCCCCAAAATATTTCCGTCAATTTGAAAAATCACAATTATCAGCGCTGCACAAATCACTCCCTTAACCGGACTTACCAAAAACACAAGCACAATACTCGGGATTGCTCCGATATACTGTCCGAAAAACGGGATAAGGTTGGTAACGCCAACGAGCACGCTGATTAAAGCCGTATATGGCATAGCGGCGATGCTAAATACGATAAAGGTGAAAATCGCCACAATGATCGAATCGATGATCTTCCCACTGAAAAATCTGGCAAAAGACCAGTTTATATCCCTTCCCAGCCGCAATAAACTTTCCGCGTGGCGAATCGGCAGAACCGAATACAGCATCCGTTTTGCCTGAGCACAAAACCGTTCCTTTCCCGCCATCAAATAAATGGATATAATAATTCCGATCACGATATTAAAAAGGATGCCCATCGCATTAATCAGGCCATCTGAAATCATGGCGACTGCCGACGTGCCAGTCGGCACCAGTTTATCCTGCAGCAGACTGAACAACGGCTCATAAATCGCTTTGGTTGACTCTTCCAGCTGCTTGGCAATTTCCGGGTGTTTGCCTTTTATCTCATTTACGCTGTTGACAATTTTCTGATAATAGCCCGGAAGGCTATCGGTCAGGCTTACAATACTGTCTACCACTTCCGGCACAACAAGCATAATCATCCAGCACAAAACGACAATAGACAATAAAAGGACAACCGTTACGGAAACAGCGCGGCTGACGCTTCGCACCGTCTTTCTTTTTTTCATTATCTTATAGAACAGGGGAATTAAAATATTCCTCTCCACCTTGTTGACAAGCGGACTGAGCAGATAGGCGATCACAAGTCCGATATATACGGGCGTCAGCGCCGAATTCAGCCGATGAATCCATGCAAAGACCACATCAATGTGGATAAATACAAACGTACAGATCAAAACTGCCGCCAATACGCAAAACCCTGTTATTCCGGCATATATGTACTTATTCTCAAATTTTTTCTTCATTTTCTGCCTCCTTTTCTTGAAAAGGGGCTTATCCGACAAGCTTCCTTCCCATGCCGTTAGTATATCGCAAAAATCCGCTTTTGGCAACCTTGCGATGACCCGCTTTCAAGCGCCCTGCCGCGGCAAGGGTTTTCGTTGACAACGCATCCCGCAGCAATTATAATAAAAAACAGAAACTTTCCACATAACAAGGAATGAAGCAAAGGAGCAAGTGTGAATGAATAAAAAATTTATGGGATTTACAGCCTCTGCGCTGGCGGTTTCCATCCTGATGGGCGGAATCAGCATTTCTGCAAAAAGCCAGCCAAAGACTGCATTGAAATCAAAAAAAATAACGATGCAGGAAGGAACGAAAAAGCGTTCCTCTGAAAAACAAAAAGAAAAATACGGCTTATACGTACAAATCATCCAATGCAAAAGTTGCAAAGGTATCCAAATCAGGAAAAATAACCGCTCTGAAAAGCGGAAAAGCAAAGATCTCCGTCACGGAAAAAAGAAAGGGGAAAAAGAAAAAAAAGATCGGTACCCTGACTGTGACTGTAAAAGCTGCCGCCAAAGCAAATCCGCAACAGACAAGCGCCCCGGCAGCCAGCACAGCGCCGCCTGTCCAGCCAGCACAGTCCCCGGCATCCACCCCGCCGGCGGCGTCTCTGGCGCCTTCCGCCTCTTTTGCTCCATCCGCTTCCCCCGAGGCTTCTACCCCGGAGCCGCCGCTGCCTGAACCGGAGATTACAACGCAGACTCCTCCGAAACTGGCGCTGGAAGACAATAACGTAACATACGGAACTTTGAAAAAGGACACATATTATTCCACCACGACAGGGAAAAACAGAAATGTGAATATTATTCTCCCGGCCGGCTACACGGAAGATAAAAAATATCCGGTTCTTTATCTGTTCCATGGAGGAATGGGCGATGAAAACGACTGGCTTTCCGGCGGCATTGTCAACACAATCGGAAACATGATTTCATGGGAAGAGGCAGCGGAAATGATTCTGGTACTTCCGAACTGCCGCTGCCGCGAAAACGACGCTGCAAATCCTTCTGACGGTCTGGCGCCGGAACACGTTCAGTCCTTTGACCGGTTTTTGACTGATTTCGAGGATAACCTGATGCCTTACATGGAGCAGAACTATTCGATCGCTACCGGGCGCGAAAACACTGCAATCGCCGGATTTTCCATGGGCGGGCGCACTGCACTGAACATCGGTTTCCACCTGTATGAAAAAATCAAATACATCGGAGCGTTCACCCCGGCATACGGTATTTTTGAATACGAAAATATGGGTCTGCATGAAGACGGGCTGTTTAATGAGGAAACCTTTACATTGCCCGACGAATACAAAAATAATACGTTCCTTATGATGAATAAAGGCAATCAGGACAACATGGTAAATGATGAACCGGTCCGCTATCATGAGGCGCTTTTGAAAAACGGCGTACCCCACGCCTATTATACAATGGACGGCGGACATGACTGGCCGCTGTGGCGAAACGGTTTTTACAATTTTGCACGGTATATATTTCAGTGACAGGAATCTTGTTTAAGCATTTCCATAAGCCTTTCCGGCTTAGCGCCTAGGCCGCAGCATGCATCTGATCCGCCAAGCGGCGAACGGCATTTACGGCGCGATCCCTTTATCCATGTTAATCATCTTTTGCGGCCGAACAGCCCCATATGCGATAAATCCCCGCCTCATCCTTTGACGATGAGAGCGGGGATCGGATTATATGCAAAAAGCACAATACGACATCCTTCTAGAAATACCAATTGTATGAACCCATATAATTGCCATAGAAATTACTATAGCCGCCACCCCTGTTATAGATCGGCGAAGCCGACGCCGCCCGGGCTGCAGATTGGCTGATGCTGCTGGAACGGTTTGCCGTCAGGGAAGCAAAGGACGCAGTTCCGTTGAACACTCGTTTGAGTGAATCAATATCTGCCGCCTTCAGCTTATCTTTGTCCACCGAAAGCGTCTGATCCTTTTCAACCGTTATTCCCACCTCAGCAAGACTCCGTGCATATATGGCGGTCTGCTGCGCCATATATGACGTATTTCTGCTGACATTGGAGTTCGTTGATCCTCTGCCCGCTTTTAATGCCGAGTTATAATCCGACACAAATGTATCGACCGCTTTGGCGATGGCGTCCCTGTCATAGCCCTTGGTCGTCGTTGTAACGCCCGTTTCCGCATCTTTTACGGTCGTGTATTTTTCGGCAAACAGCGATTGCGAACCCTGATTCGCCAAAGCGCTCGCCGACGACGTCAGCTCATCTGCCTCTTTCCGTACTGTCGCCAGCGCGCGTTTTGAAGACGTATAAGCCGAATCCCAGTCATTCCAGCGAGAATTCGACTTCTTGTTCGCAGAAGCCGTATCTGTTGCTTTCGTTTTTGCATAATAAGAAGTCAAAAGCTTCTTATAGCTGCCGCTTCGAATACTGTTGTAATTACCGAGCGATCCATAAAAGCTGCTGGACATGCTTCCGCCAAAAAGACCGGATAAACCATAACTTCCAAAATGAAAGCCCATGCTCGTTCCCTCCTTTCTGAAATATTTTGTATTCATATGATACCAGGGTCAAAAGGTCATGCTATTTTTTACATTCCGGCGTCGATCGCCGCTCCTTTAATATCATCCTGTAAAAGCTTCATCTCCTCAAGCATCTGCTCGATTTCCTTATCCGCCTTTGTTTTTCCGGCGGCGTCCGGATTATTATAGGAATATATTTCATCCATCTCCGATGCGCTCGGCAGCTCATTTCCGGCAGATTCCGCCGCCTCCTTCGCGTCCTCAATCCATGCTTCCATCTGAGCTTCCTGCTCTTTCCTTTTGGCCTCTTTCTCCTCTTCCTCTTCTTTCTTTTCTGCAATCTTCTCCGCTTTTTCCTTCTCTTCCGCGATCTTCTCCTCAATATGCTTCTTGCCCTCATTCATAAGATCAGCATAAATCTCTTTATTTGCCTGCATGATGATTTCCTCCGCATCACTCTGGGCTTTCAGCATCGGATCAGATTTCAGCCGTTCAAGCTTCGTGTCACGCAATGAACTCCGGATGCTTTTTTCTCCCTGTTCGCCACTCTTAATCTGATTCTGAAGGTATTCCTCTTTGTCATCCAGCTCAAGCATATCTTTCTCATAACCGGTTAGCCCTTCTTCATAGATCTCCCTTAACCGCTTTTCTTCCGCATCGTTCAAGCAGACTCCCGATGTCAGATCTTTCGCCTTCTTTTCTTTTCTCAAAAGCTCAAGATCCTCAACCTCCCGGCCGTCCCCTTCAATTCCATAATTCTCTGCCAGCTCATTGCGAGCCGCCGCAATCTCTCCCGCTTCTTTTCGTTGCTCCGCTGTTTGCTTCTGAAGCTCGTCTGCGCGGTCAGCCATTCCCTGTATGCTCTGATCTAATTCACGATCAGCCGCAAACGTATCCTGCAAAATTTTCATTGCCTTTTTTTGAGCCTGCTGGCGCTTCATCTGAATACTATCCGGGCGAACGCCGATGTTCCCCGCATAAATTGTATTCCTCTTTCCGCTATATTCTTTTTCCGCCCCACGCCCTGCAGCCGCACGCTCGTTTGTTGCAAACATGCTATTTGCATTTTTCCCAGCATGTATAATCAATGACATATTCATCACCCTTCCTCTCTCATTACAATTGATTTCTTATTATAAAAATGCCCGGGAATAAGCTTTATGTCTTCCTTAAAAGCCAAATACCCCGCAGCAATTATGACCTTTTGACCCTGGTATCATCATATTATATATCGGATAACATGCGTAAATGATTTATAGCATTAACAATATTTTTTTACTCTCCCCCATAATCATAATTGCTCGGCATACGTCTGATGGCGTTGATATTCTTTCAGGCATCCCATGCGTACCGAGCGTACTATTGCTCTTCTCGGCAACTTTCTTGTAACTGGCGTTGGATTATCGGCCGCCGATTACTGCAGATATAACCGCCACACTGCAACCGATTTTTTCTCGCAATTTTGTTGTTATTTGCGATTGTGCGTGCTATAACCCGAGTTTGCCACTTATAAAGCCAAAAAGGAGTCGTTTTAGACTCCTTTTTGGCCGACAGATTCTGTTTTTTGCCG
>CANQCY010000007.1 GCA_947591245.1 uncultured Lachnospiraceae bacterium
ATTCTCTGCGAGAATCTCCACCTTACCCTTGACATAATTAAAGGTGAAAGTGTTACCAATCATTGACACCTATACAATGAAACGTATGTCAAATCTGAAATTGTACTTGCATTCATTTTTAAATAATGATATGATGTTGAAAAAGTAGCTGTATTGGTTTCTGTACAGGGATAATTCCCTTCTGCATGCACAGGCATGCGGGCAGAATTAATAGGGAAGCCGGTTCGAGTCCGGCACAGCCCCCGCTGCCGTATTTGAGGATGCTGATAGCACGGCGCTGCCTGTTTTGTACCGGACAGCGGCGCCAGCCACTGGATTATCTTATCTGGGAAGGCGCTGTCAGCAGCTGATCCATAAGTCGGAAGACCTGCCATACAGTTTTGAAATATGACCTTTCGGAGGGAGAGGAAATGTTTTGACCACAAAAACAGTTGTGTCATTACAGTTCCCTTATGCCCTTTTTCAGGCAAAGGGAATTTCTTATTTCTACTTTTTTATTTATCAAAAAAATAGCACATTAGTGCGGAAATGAGGAAAAAAATGAAAACAACAAAAAAACAACTGGCCATTCTGCTCACGTTCATTCTGAGCATCACCCCGCTTTCAGTTCCACCGGCGGTTCAGGCGGCCGCGCAGGCCCCGCCAGACACGATTACGGTAAATTTAAAGGTGGAAGATTTGGATTCTACACTTGTCTCGCAAAATATCACCATGGCGAAAGATGACATTGCGCAGATCAACCAAACGTTTACCGTGGAAAGCGGAAACGCAGAACTCCCCGTTCTCAAATCGGATTATTTCACCGCTGCGCATGCGATCGGAAAATATATTGCAGGGATCTCCGATACTCCCAAAAAAGATCTGATTTTCTCCTATGGAAGCCCTTCCTACATAAAAGGCGAACAGGACTGCGGGGGGTATTGCTACTGGTCGTTCCGGGTAAACAACGCCTCTCCGGCAGACGAATCGACGGGCTACTCCTACACGCCCGACGCCTGCCCGATCAAAGACGGCGACGCCATCGTCTTTTTCCGACAGGGATGTTATGACCAAAATGCCGGAGATTTCGGCGCTTACACAAGCTATAGCTGGTTTGACCGAGATCGGTATGAAACCACGGCGAATACCCCCGTATCCGTCACATACCGAAAGGATGACGGATTTGGTTTCTCTGTAAGTCCGGCAGCGGATGAAACGCTAAGCATATATGAGGGCGGCGCATTGATTCAGGAGGTAAAGACGGGACAAGACGGCTCCGCCCTGCTGGCCTTTGACAGAGCCGGAACCTATACGGTCACGGGCGGCCGCCTGCAAGACGGCGTTCCTGTACTTTCCCACGCCTCTGCGGTCATCACCGTAGCTCCGGCGGAAGCGCCGTCAACGGCCTCCCCCGCCGCTCCGCAGACAGCTTCACCGTCGGCCCCGGAAATCTCTCCTTCTGCCAAACCGGGCGCGGGATCATCCGCCGCTGCCAAGGCAGTGAAAAAACCAGCTCCCCCCAAAAAACCAAAAGCATCCATCAAAAAGAATAAAATAACGATTTCGTGGAAAAAGGCAGCCGGGGCGAAGGGCTATCAAATCACTATTGTAAGGAAAAAACCGTCCAAGCATACAAAACGGATTCGGACTGCAAAGACGAAGTTCACAAAAAAATTGAAAGCCGGTACATACTCTATAACGATTCGCAGCTATACAAAAAAAGGCGGCAAAACCATATACAGTAAATCCAGCTGGACGTTCCATGGAGTAATCAAGGGAGCAAGCCGATGAAAAAGATCATTTGTTATTTATTATTGGCAGCCCTTTTATTCATTCCGTTTGAACCGGCGGGCGCATGGTCGTCCTTCCGAAATGAGGCCGGCGGCGGAAATGCGAATATTACTGCCGCTCCAACGCCGGTCACCCCGGAAAACACAGGTACGAAATGGCAGTTAAAATTTGAAAAGGACGCGGCTACCGCCTACAATTCAGATCCCGTCATTACGGATGATAAAATTTATTCGGCGTGTAAAGATACGCTCTATGAATTAAATAAAAACGGGGAGGTTCTCCGCACGTTCATACTGGCGGCTCCCATCAATTCCGTCTGCCGCATGAGCCTTCATGAAAACCGGTTATTTATCCCTTTATCGGGCGGAACGCTGCAGTGCGTGGATATACATGCCATGTCCTCCCTGTGGACGAGCGAATCGTTCGGACTGCAGTCGCTGACGAGCACGTTTTATAAAAAAGGCTTCCTCTGCGCCGGAACGACAAACGCCTCCGGCACAGACGGCCTATATTACTGTCTGTCAGAAACCGACGGGAGCACGCAATGGGTCTACCGGAGCGAGCAATCATGCGGATACTATTGGAGCGGCGCCGTCTCCGGAAAAGACGACGCCGACTACATTCTGTTCGGCGGCGACGACGGCGTGCTCATTTCACACAGCCTTTCCACAGACGCCGTATATGACGCATACGATCTGTCTTTTTGCACCGCATCCCACGGAAAAATCCGCGCGGGCGTTACTTACGATACGCAGACCGACGCTTTTTACGCCACGACAAACGACGGATATCTGTACCAGATCAAAATGAATGAAGACGGCAGTTTTCGGTCCGTGTCCGCATTGCCGCTTTTCCCGGATAGCGGCCCGGCAGCGGACGTAAACTGCACCAGCACGCCCACAGTCTTTAACGGCAGGATTTACGTGTGCGGCTGCGACGGAACGCAAGGGCAGATCAGCGTCGTAAATGCCGCCTCCATGAAAATGGTTTACACAGCGTCCGCGCCGCAATGCCGCGATATCAAATCCTCGCCTCTTGTCTGCACCCGCTATGCAAACGACGAAAATAACAACCGGGTTTATGTTTATTTCACCCAAAATTCACTGCCTGGCGGCGTCTACTATATCGAGGACGACGAAACAGCCGTGTCCGCGCAGATCAAAACACTATTTTTACCCGCGGAGGGTAAACAGTTCTGCCTTTCCAGCGTCGCGGCAGATACGGACGGAACGCTGTACTATTCCAATGACTCCGGCACCCTTTTCGCCATAGCGGAAGGTTATGCGGCCGTACCGCAAATAACGCCGCAGCCAAACTCTCCCGCTCCGGCAGATCCCACCCCGGAACCGCCCGCTTCGGAACCGCCCGCTTCGATACTGCCCGCTCCGACGTCCGCCGATTCCTCCACCCCGGCTGCCGCCGTTGTGAAGCCGAAGAAGCCGGGCAAAATTGCAGTCGCAAAGAAAAAGCTCAAAAATAACAAATACCGGGTCGCTTTCACATGGAAAAAAGGGAAAAACAGCGATTTTACCCAAATCAAGATTCAAGGGAAAACATCGTCAAAAAAGAAATATAAACGTACTCTTAGTACATTCCGGACAAAAATAACTGCTGCATTGAAAAAAGGCACGTATACGATCCGCTTTTCCGGCTGTCGCGCGCCATCTGGAAAACCATCGGCAGCAGCCCGCATCCGGAACGGCTCCCGCGCCGGCGTACAAAAAAGCGGAGCCGTTACGCTCCGGCTCCGCCTGCGCTGACCATGCGGACAATTTCTATGCCCCATAGCCTTGCTGTGGGGTATTTTACTGAATCTCGGCAGCCTTTTCCGCAAACTCTGTGTTTACCAGCTCCTCGTAAGCAACCTCTTTTGCGAGCTCGCCTCCGGATTTCAAAATATCCTGAAGCAGCGTAAAGCTATCCCGTTCAAACACAAGATTTTCTTTCCATGTGTCCTGCTGCGCATATCTTTCTACTATTGTAGTTAATACCTCTGCATCCGTCTCGGCGAATTGCGGCTGTATCACTTTAGCGATCTCTTCCGCACTATGCCCTCGCACAAAATTCATTCCCCTCTGAAGGGCGTTTGTAAACTTCTGAATCGTATCGCCATTGTCGGCAATATAGCCCTCTTTCGCCGAATAAGCTGTATATGGCACCTTTCCACTATCCACCCCAAGCGACGCCACGACAACGCCCTTTTGGTCTTTTTCCAGGGAAGCGGCGAATGGCTCAAACTCCACGGAATAATCTCCCTGTCCAGAAGCGAAAGCTTCTGCCGTCAGACCAAAATCAATATTTTGTACCATCGTCAGGTCTTTGGCGGGATCCATGTTATTTTTCTTTAGTATGTATTCAAATACCATCTGCGGCATGCCGCCCTTCCTTCCCGCCAGAACTGTTTTTCCTTTCAATTTATCCCATGTGAACGCATCGTCCTTTTCGCGCGCCACGAGAAAATTGCCTGCGCGCTGAGTCAGCTGGGCAAAGTTCACGATTTTCTCATCCGCGCCCTGATTGTATACATATATGGATGCCTCCGAGCCCATAAAACCGATATCCGCCTCGCCGGACAGCACCGCCGTCATCACATTGTCTGCACCCGCGCCGTTGACCAGCTCGATATCAATTCCCTCTTCCTCGAAATACCCATTCTCAATCGCCACATACTGCGGGGCATAAAAGATCGAATGAGCCACCTCGTTCAGGCGTACCCTGACAAGCTCTTTCTCCGTTGTCTTTCCGCATCCGCACAGCCAGAACGCCGTCAGGGAAAGAACAAGTACCATCGAAATTACCTTTTTCATTCCGAACTCCCTTTTATTCTTTTTCTAAGAATATATGAAATAAAAAAGGAGCCGGTGCATGTTTACAGGGCGGTTTTTGATAATTCCAGCCGCCCATTGACTATTTCCGGCCCTTATGATAGAATAATTTGCAATTAACAACTATGCAATGTAAAAAAGGGGGATCCGACATGAATGAACTTGAACGATTAAAGGAATGGATAGACGGAAGCAGCAACATTGTTTTCTTCGGGGGAGCCGGCGTTTCCACAGAGAGCAATATACCGGATTTCCGCAGTGTGGACGGGCTGTACAATCAAAAATATGATTATCCGCCGGAAACGATACTAAGCCATACTTTTTTTATGCAGAAAACAGAAGAATTTTTCCGTTTTTACCGTGACAAAATGATCATCGAGGGCGCAGAACCAAACGATGCGCATATCGCGCTCGCCAATCTCGAAAAGATGGGAAAATTAAAGGCTGTGATCACCCAGAACATTGACGGCCTGCATCAAAAGGCGGGCAGCAAAGAAGTATTGGAGCTTCACGGATCTGTTTTGCGAAACTACTGTATGAGCTGTGGAAAATTTTATCCGCTGGATGAAATCATATCGCAAAAAGGCGTCCCGACCTGCAGCTGCGGCGGAACAATTAAACCTGACGTCGTGCTGTATGAAGAAGGTTTGGACTCCTCCATTCTTGAAAAAGCCATCGCCTTCATTGCACAGGCAGATGTGCTGATCGTCGGCGGAACATCCCTCGCCGTATATCCCGCCGCCGGACTGATCGACTATTACCGCGGAGGCAAACTGGCGCTGATCAACAAATCGAAAACAAGCCGCAATGCCCACGCCAACCTGGAGATCAACGACTCCATCGGAAAAACGCTTCGTCCGTGGGCTTGATACGATCCGCAGCCGATTCGCGGCCTTCCGTCTTCCCATGCCAATACGCTGCACGGACAGCCTGGCGTTTACGATATCTCAAGCAAATCATACGGGGTCGACTGGTATACATAATAATTCAGCCAGTTGGAGAATATAAGCTGTCCGGTAGACCTCCATCTCACGACGGGCGTCTGTTCCGGATCGTCTTCCGGGAAATAATTGCACGGTATTTTGGGGTTCATCCCCTTTTCAAAATCCCTGCGGTATTCCTCCGCCAGCGTATTGGCGTCGTACTCCGGATGGCACGTCATGAAAAAGTGCCGGCTATCCTCGGTCTTGACGATCGTCACGCCCGCCTCTTCCGAAACCGCCATCAATTCCAACCCGTCCACTGCCAAAATATCTTCCGCCCTCACGCTGGTCGCTCTTGACTGCGGCGCATAAAAAACATCGTCAAAGCCGCGGAACAATGGCGAATTTTTCTTTACGACATGGTGTTCATACACGCCGGAAAGCTTTTCCGGCAAATCAACCTTGGGAATCCCATAATAATAATACAATCCGGCAAATGCCCCCCAGCACAAATGCATGGTAGAATGAACATGCGTCTTGCACCATTCCATGATTCCGCACATCTCGCCCCAATAGTCCACATCCTCAAATTTGATATAATCGAGGGGCGCACCCGTGATAATCATACCGTCAAATTTGCGTTCCTTGATCTCGTCAAAGGTACGGTAAAACGTATCAAGATGCGTCGGATCCGTGTGGTGCGGAACATAGCTCGCCGTTTTCAAAAGCTCCACCTTGATCTGCAGCGGCGTATTGGAGAGCTTGCGGAGCAGCTGCGTCTCTGTAACGATCTTCGTCGGCATCAGATTGAGAATAAGTACGCTGAGCGGACGGATATCCTGATGCATCGCCCGGTATTCCGTCATGACAAATATATTTTCATTTTCCAATATTTTCGTAGCCGGAAGCGAATTTGGTATTTCAATCGGCACTTTCATCAACTCCTCACGTTTATACATTGAGCATCGTGTTCATTTTATCACATAGCGCCCGCCGTTTCAAGCATAAATCCGGACATAATGCACACGCCGGACGCCCCGGCTTTTACGACGTCCCCGGCGTTTTCCGCATCAATTCCGCCGATTCCGTACACCGGCAGCTCTGACGCCAGTGAAATATCATGAATAAAAGACGTTCCCCGTCCCGGCAGCCCTTTCTTGCAGTCGGTCTCAAACACATGTCCGGCGACCAGAACTCCGGCGCCGAGCGAAACTGCCTGTTTTGCCTGTTCTACGGAATGCACGGACGTTCCGACCCAATCAAAACACGGTTGTTGTTCCCCCATGATTCCGAGCGGAAGATGAATCCGACGGCATCCGAGCTCTGCCGCCGCACGGTGGAACGTATGCAGAATACAGGGCAGACCGGCGCCTTCACAGATTTTCATCACCTCTTCGGCGAGCGCATAATATTCTTTCTCCGATAAATCCTTCTCCCGCAGAAGAACTGCGTCCGCCGTACCCCCTGCGGCAACTCTTTTGAGCTGTTCGGAAAAACCGCCCCGGCACAGCCTGCGGTTTGTGACGCAGATACACGGGATCTTAAGCCCGCTGTTCGTAATTAACATATCATCACCCTTCTCCCCCGCCGCTCCGGTCACACATAAATATAATCATTCATCACCGGCTGCAGCCCGGCTTGGACGATCGCCTCATACACTTCCGGCACTGTCCGGACGTCATCGATCTCAAACTGCTCGTCGCCCTTTTCCTCGCCGCTGCGCCCGCCGATTCCCACATTCACCCCTGCGGAAATCTTCGTCGCCGCGATCTGAATCAGGCTATTCCTGACCCGTTCACACTCCCTCGTAGAAATCGTGATACTGGCAAACGGCATAAAAAGCCGGTACGCGCATACAATCTGCAAAAGCTGCGCCTCGCGTACATCCCTCGGATTGATTTTATCATTATTTATGATCGGACGGAGTCTGGGACAGGAAAATGCGATCTCCGCATGCGGATATTTCCGCTGCACAAAATAGGCGTGCATCCCCGTGGCGTAAGCGTCGCGGCGGAAATCATCCAATCCCAAAAGCGCGGCAAACCCAACGCCCCTCATGCCGCCGATCACCGCCCTCTCCTGCGTATTGAGCCGGTACGGATAAATCCTTTTGTTTCCCGCCAGATGAAGCGTTTCATATTTATCCGGGTTATACGTTTCCTGAAATACGGTCACATAATCCGCACCGCACTCGTGAAGATATGTATAATCGCTCGAATTCATCGGATATACTTCCAGCCCGATCACCTTAAAATATTTGCGCGCGATCTTGCACGCTTCCCCGATATATTTTACATCGGACATTTTCGGGCTCTCTCCGGTCAGAATAAGAACCTCCTGCAGACCCGTATCCGCAATCGCTTTCATTTCCTCCTCAATCTCTTCGCCATCCAGCTTTGCCCGCCGGATTTTATTAGTACAGTTAAATCCGCAGTAAATACAGTGGTTCTCGCAATAATTCGCAATATACACCGGAGTAAACATGTAAATGGAATTGCCGAAATGTTTTCTCGTCTCCGACTGCGCCGCCCGCGCGATCTCTTCCAAAAAAGGCGCTGCCGCCGGAGACAAAAGTGCTGCAAAATCCTGCGGACTGCAGCCGGACGCCCGTCCCGTTCCATAACCGGAATTCTGAATCGCCCGCCTCACGTCAGCCGCCGCATACCGCTCCTGATCATACTCCGCAAATGCCGCCATTACGCGCTTGTCAATATCCGAATCAAGGATCTCCATGCCCTCTAAATATGCCATATGGTCATTCACGTCCGTCACCGCACCTTTCCAGACTGCCGTCCTCTATATATCCGGTCAGCGGGGACGAAGCGCTCGCGCCTCGCTCGAGCACCCGTCCGGTTCCCGACAGAAACGCCGTACGTCCGGCCTCGATCGCTTTCTTAAACGCCTCCGCCATCGCCGGTACGTCTCCCGCCGTCGCAATTCCTGTATTTGCCATTACGGCAGCCGCCCCCATCTCCATCGCCTCGCACGCATGAGAAGGACAGCCGATTCCGGCGTCAACGATAATCGGCAGGTCAATTTCGTCAATCAATATCTGAATAAACTCCTTTGTACAAAGTCCCTTATTGGAGCCGATCGGCGCCGCCAGCGGCATGACGGAAGCCGCGCCCGCATTGTACAGATCCCTCGCAATATTTAAATCCGGGTACATGTAAGGCATGACGACAAACCCTTCCTTTGCGAGGATTTCCGTCGCCCTGACCGTCTCGGAATTATCCGGCAGCAAATACTTGCTGTCCCGCATAATCTCTATTTTCACAAAGTCGCCGCATCCGAGCTCCCTCGACAACCGGGCAATCCTCACCGCTTCGTCCGCCGTCCTCGCACCGGACGTATTCGGAAGCAGCGTTACCCCTTCCGGTATGTAGTCGAGTATATTTGCAGCCCCTCCGGCATTCGCACGCCGCAGCGCAAGCGTGATAATCTGTGCGCCCGCATGCTCCACTGCCGCCCGGATCAGCTCCAGAGAGTATTTTCCGGAACCGAGTATAAATCTGGAGTCAAATTCATATCCGCCCAAAACAAACGTATCTTTTTTTGCCATTTTCTCACCTTCCATTTTTCATACTTACACGCATGCCGGCAGCGCCGGCGCAAATTCTCAGACGCGCCTTTCGCGCCTCAGCCTCCCCCCACAAAGCTGACCACTTCAAGCCGGTCGCCATCTTCCACCGCCGTTTCCGCAAACAGGGATTTGGGAATGATCTCCCCATTGATTTCCACAGCGATCCTTTTCACGTCATACTTTTCGCCCGCCAGCACATCCGGCAGAAGCCTTCCCTCGTACCCCTCTTTTTGCTCTCCGTTTATGAAAACCATAACCCGGTCCTCCTTTCGCCAAATAATCACAAAAGAAAAAGGCAACGCATGAACGCTACACCCACGGTGGTGTACCCCTTCATGAGCTACCCTCAATCTATCAGCAATACTATCATATTTTTCATCTTTTGTCAATTTTCTTCTGTATCTTTTCCATGCCGTCCACATAAATCAGAACCTCCGCCACGATACTATAAAGTTCCGGCGGGATATACTCTCCGATATCAAGCAGCGACAGGCTCTTTGCCAATTTTTCATCCTTGTGTACCGGGACGTCCGCCTCCTTTGCCGTGGCAATAATCCGATCCGCAATATGGCCCTGGCCGGAAGCAACCACCTTTGGCGCCTGATCTCCCGGCTCATACTCCAGCGCTACCGCCGTTTTATCTCGGTTAAAGCCTTTCTGCATGCCTTTCTCCGAATCACCCATCCAAACCACCTCGCACTAACATGTCATTCTGATTTCTGGACAAATTTCCCGATAAAGGTCGCACGATGGATCGGACACGGGCCAAACTTTTTCAACGCCTCAATATGCGCCTTCGTACCGTACCCTTTGTGCTTTTCAAAACCATACTCGGGATATAATTCCGCATATTCTGCCATCAGGCGATCCCTCGTCACCTTTGCCATAATGCTTGCCGCCGCGATCGAAACGCTTCTGCCGTCGCCCTTCACAATCCCCAGCTGTTTTATCGGCAGGCGGGGAATCGTAACCGCATCATTCAGCAAAAGATCCGGAACAACGTCCAGATCTTCTACTGCATGCATCATCGCTTCATATGTCGCCTGAAGAATATTGATCTCGTCGATGCGCGCCGGAGAACTCATACCGATTCCATATGCAACCGCCTTTTCCCGTATTTCTCCAAACAGCATTTCCCTTTTTTTCGGGCTGAGCTTTTTGGAATCATTCAGATACAGAATCTCACAATCCTTCGGCAGTACGACGGCGCCCGCCACGACCGGGCCGGCAAGCGGTCCGCGTCCGGCTTCGTCAACCCCGCAAATACATGTATAGTCTTCCCCGTATTTGCGTTCAAATTCCTTCATCGCCTCCAGCCGCGCCAGCTCTTCCTCATATGTTAATTTTCTTCCCGGCATATCCGCATTCTCCACTGTGTTATATTTTTGTCCGGCTTACTCCAGCATAAAGAGCTCGCGTTCATTGATATACACCTCGTTTTCACCCGCCTTCTGGCTGTATAACGTCTTCTCGTTCTTGACGTAATTCATTCTGGACGTCCACTCAACCTTGATCTTCTGTCCCGACTTTCCGTCCTGCCAGTCTTTCAGATTCACCGGAACATAACACTCCAGAGAGTTATGAGCCGGTATGCGGCATCCGCTGAGCGAAGCCGTACCGTTGCTATACTTAACGCCCTCGGCGTTTCTCTTAGACGATGAAGCGCCGGTATCGTCCGCATAAACGTCCAATGTCTTCGCATCGGCTCCGTCGGATACAAGGGAAACCTTCCGAAGCACGGCGTCCTCATTGTTATTATTCGTGATGCTGAACTTCACATATATTTTCTTATTCGCCTTGTACTTCGCATCGTTGCTGAAATCCAACAGGATCGTATCATTTGACATCTTAATATAGTATTTCGGGAACTTAATCAGGTTAAAGTCCAGTTTATCCGGATATCTCGGAGCCGTTCCACGATCCCCCATGATCTTCTTCAGGATATCGAGCATTCGGTCAAGTTCAGACCGGCTTCGCGGAATGCTCTGGTTCTGGTTATCCGTATGCTCCGATCCCGCTACCGTTACGTTCTGCGCACCGATTGCATCCGCCTCTTCATCCGAACCGTCCGTACCGCTCATCGCGGCAGAACCGCGAGAATCATAAGCATTCTGGAATGAATTGCGGTCCGCGCTATCCTGCGAATAAGTCGAATTGTTCAGGTACGTTGCCAGATAACCATATTTTGTAACAAGAATGTTATAGCCCTCGCCGCCGTTCGAACCGTATATACCGGTGATATCCGTCGGCAAAAACGTAAATTTATCCCATAAATAGTAACACCGTTTCAGATACTCCTCGTCATCTTGATGGCTGCCCCCCGTCGCAAGCGGCGTCCGTTCCCAGTATCCCGTATATTGGGCGGGATGCTTCGAGCCGGTTCCCATCTGATCCTTATTTAATTTCATCACCCGCATCTCCGGATAAATGTCGTCCATAAACGTGCGCCGGTAATCCGGGTCGGTCGGGCTGAGGTTTTTCTCCTCATCCGATTTTGTCGCCTGAAGGTCAAACTGGATCGTGATGCCGTACAGCTTGGCAAGGTTATTCATGGAGCTCTTCAAATCCACCGACGTATGGTTCGGATCGATATAAATCTGGCTGTTGTAACTACCGTCCAGCCCTTCCTGCCACATACTGCCCACAAGCTTCGTCCACATGAGCGGAAGCTTTGCATTTGACGAGATCCGCTTCAGGATCTTCATACAGTCAAACCATTCCAGATCGGTGTCGTCAAAGGAAATCAGATCCTTGTGCTCCCCTTGCGACAAAGCTCTGTCGTCACCGCCGCAGTATTTATTATAGAAGTTTGCAAACTGATAAAAATTCTCCGCCACGGAGTTGCCCCCGTCATCGTAACCGTCATAATACTGGCTGATGTAAAAACAGTCGGCGCGCTCGATATAATTGATCGTCTCCGTCGTATCGTTTGCGTCCATCTCATTGATCATATCCGGCGTAACAACGATCACCTGAACGTTCAGCTGCTCATATTCTTCCTCGGTATCGCGCTCAAACAGTGCGTGCCTCAAAATATCGTTGAAACGAAGCCCGGCATACTTTAACGAATACTCGTACTTTGCATAATCAAAAGCATATACTTCCTTGGCAAATTCAGCATAACGCCCCTCGGGATGTATATCATACGGATTATCATCATTGAGACGGTAATTCAGAGGAATATATACGCCCTCATCCCCCGGCTGTGCCAAAAGATCGTTTATTCTATACATCTGGCTCGCATAAAAGTTCTTCACATCCATGTTTGGATCCGGATTGGCAAGCGTTTCCACATAATTCCACATACCGTTCGCAGACTCTTTCAGGGACATACAATTGTTATTCGTATTCGGATCATATCCCGACACCTCATAAGTTCCCGCCCCTTGCGGCGCCTTTACGAGATAGCCGCTGCCAAATCTCGTAACTTCCTGTGTTTTCTCCCTCTTCCATTCATTATCGTTTTTCAGATCTGCCGGCGTCGGTTTCTTCCCATTTTTGTCCACGGAAAACAAATCCGGATACGTCTGCACCAGCTGTTCCATCGGCTTTGAAAAATCAGCCGCCGCCATCTGCTCTACCGGTACCGAAAACGAATAAGAAGCCTTTATCTTACCCGGATTTTCGTTCTTCTGCTTACTCCAGTTTTGCTCGTCATTGAGCGCTTTCTCGATCGACGGATTTTTCGGAGTGACTTTCGTCCCAGAACCATCTCCGCTCTTATCCACGACGAAGAGATCCGGCGCCGCAAGGGCAAACGCCTCCGGATATGCATCAAACAATTGTTTTACGGATTTCGACTCAAAATCCGCCTCCGGGATTTCGCTTGAATACATGGAAAAATCATATAGGAAATCCACATCATAGTAGTTCAAATCCGTTCCGTCCGCTTTATCCATCGTACCGAACAAATTGGTAAAATAGATGTAGCCGCAGTTTTGAAGCGCATTTGTTACGGTCGGGCTCCTGTCAATCAGATCCTTTTTGTTATCCTGAAGATATCCCTTCCCGCCGTTGATGTTATAATCCTTGGCAAGGCGAATGCTGATGTCCACCGGGTCAAACGGCAATCCCTTCTCCGGGGAACCGACCAGATACGATAATGATTGCTGGGAGAGCTGCGGAACTATCTCCAATATGACAAAAGGATTTGTCTCCGAATGCTTTTCCCCTTCGCACGGCGGTATCTCCGGAAGGTCTTTATTGTCGCTTGTCAGCGGAACAGCTCCTTCCTGATTTTGGTTCGTCACCACGACCTTATTCGGGTCAATGGCGATTTCCTCACCCGTTTCCGGATCCTGTGCGGGGTTCCCATACGCCAAAACCTTACCAAGCTTGTATGTATCATCCCTCACATCGAATTTACCGAAAATGATACCGCTTGAGACCAGATAATATCCGGCCACAACAAGACTGGTCAGCAGCACGGTAAACGTGCCGTACATCGCAATTTTCGCTTTTCTGCCCATTCTCCGTCTGCTTTTCCCACTCTTACTTCCCATCATGGCATCCGCCTCCTTTCTACTGATTCCTTATATAAATCGTCCTGTTAGAACTGTATTTGCTGGCGTTAATTTCGCCATCTATCCCAATGTCAACCGAATATTTCTTTGACTTCGGATTTTGATTCACTTCGCATGTAAAACCGGCGACGTTGCTTGCCAGCAAATACTCATTTTCCGCCGGCAGCGCAGTTAAATCGATATCACCGTCATGGGAACACTTTCCGAAATAAATATTACTGCCGTTCCACCAGTAAGCATATGCGTACGAATTCTCCCCGCTTCCTGCCGATCCGATGTCTTTCACCTTACTAACATCAACCGCTCCGCCGGATACCGAACTGGAGACCTGTTCCAGATCGGCGCGCCTCTGAAACAAAACGAGCACTTCCGATCCGCCGACTGTCAGATGGCTTGCCGCCTCCGCCTCCATGCAGTAGCTCTCAATATGGTTCATCGCATCCTTTACTTCCTCCTGCAGCATAACCTTTTCATTTGTAAGCTTACTGCTTTTGGACGCATAAATCATCAGCGACGTAATCGACCCGAAAACAATCGTCGAAATTGCCACTGCAAGCAGTAGCTCTACAAGGGTAAATCCTTTGTTATTCAATTTCAAACCAATTCCCCCTCTTTATCAGTCCTTGAAATGTTTCCCCGTATCCGTAATAAGAGTGACCTTATGCGTAGACTTTCCCTTTACAAAAATTTCACAAGACGGTTCCCTCGTCCCGCTGATCGTTTTAAATGATCCGTCTTTTTTGTGCATGCCAAACGTCTTGGGAGCGCCCTCTTCAATTGTCGTTTCAGAAGCATCCGTCTTATTTTTCCATGAAATCGTGAGCTGCCGGTTTGCGATCATCTCTCCGTTATCCGCATTGGGCGGATTATAATCGGGGTCGTTGCTGTACTCGATATAATAATTGCCGTCATATTTGTACAAATGCATATACGTATCGGAAGCTTCCCTCGTATTTTTTGATTTTAGGACCGCAATGCCGCTGTCAATCTTCCCTACGCACTTGGACGCATTCGCCATGCTGAGATACCCCATGCTGCTGATCGCTCCCGCCGACATAATCGATATGATTGCGATAACTATAATCAACTCAATAAGCGTAAATCCCTCATTTCGCTTCAACATATCCAGCCTCACCTGCTTTCCATGAAACAAATTTACAAATTACAACTGATCTTCACTGTCTCTCTTCCAGTTCTCATAGCTGATGCAATCTGCTACCGACGTATCGTCTTTCTCTTGCTTCTTCAGCTTATGAAAATATTTTGCCAATTCCGGATCATTTTCTGCCATATCCATCAAGCTTCCCACAACAGAAGCATTTGCCACGAGGTTAATATTCGACCCTGACACGATCACCTTTTCTTTCGCCAGAATAAGCCCCTCAAAGTCTCTGTTTACCGTCACCGTACCGCCGGAAATAATCAGGCCTTTCGTAATGGATCCATCGACCGTATAATCTCCCGGCGTAACAAAGAATGTGCCTCCTACCGCAGCATCCGTATTATTAACAGAGCGACTGGCATCGATCGCATCGAAATCTACAATCTCGTCCCTCACGAGCTCTTTCTGCTGCGCGTCCGTCAAAAGCTCATACCTTGTCTTCATGCCTGTTTTATACCCTGAATTTACGAGCGTCAGCTGTTTGCCAAGATAATTCTGCATCTTCTTTCTGCCGTCTAAGAGCATCCCCTCGTTCGGATCGCCCGTTCCGTCGAAATAATTGGCGTCCTGTTTCGCGGATTTACCCGTCGTGGAATAGTAATTATGGATAATATTTCCGGCTATGAGGTACAGATTCGCGCCAAGCTTCATTCCTTCATTATCCGACGTTGAAATATACGTCTCCGCGCGGTCGCGCAGCATCGCCTCATTGTCCGAGACTTCATAATATTTTGAGAAATAATCATTCGCAGCCTTCTGGTTCTTGAAATTCAGATACAAAAATGCATATCCAGGATCCCCGCTCACATAGTTAAAGGTCACCGGCTGGCTCGAATCCAGATACGGCCATGCGATCGTCTGCTCCAGCGTCGGCTTATCAATAGCAAGCTCCCAGTTGCCGCCCGTATCCGCCGCCTCATCACTCGTCAGCGGATTGTGCCCCACTTTGATGCAGCTGTCGGGAACGAGATATGCGATCTGGTTGCTTTTCAGAGCCAATGACTCGCCCATTTGGATGTCCGGCTCCGTACCCGTCTCCATGTCTCTCGACACAAACGTGCGTCCCGCCAAAATCAATTTTTTCAGGCTGTCGCTGGTGAGCGTCGTATTTTTTCCGTTGACAAGAATCGCACTGCTGTAGTCCGCTTCTGTTGAATCGGAATCCGTATTTCCCTCATTGTAGCTGTAGCCATAATATTTCTCTCCCAAATCCACTTCGCAGTTGTTGTTGGAAATGTTCAGATCGTCAAGAACATACGAATTGGTATTGAGATTCAATCTTGTCGTGCTTCCCGGCGCGGGAGATTCTGCCGGAGAATTTCCCGGCAAAACGATATTTTTCATCCAAAGCTCGCCATTCTGTTTATTGACGCTTACGCTCGCTTTATCATTCACCGTCAAATCACCGCGGCTGATCAGCGTATCGCTCGTAAATGTAACATTCTGCGCTTTCTTCTCAATTTCAATGCCTGTTCCATAGTTGCCGGAGGCGTCGAAATCCCCTCCGGCGTATACGCAGCCGTTAAAATCAATGCCCAGCGAGCTTCCCGCAAGCTCAACCGTTGATACGGAAAGCCGTCTGTCGCATATGACAATATATTTTCTCATCTCATCCAGCGTAGCGTTTCCCTCAAAACCATAATCGGGCACGTCAATGCGGATATCCGTCTGAACCACTGACCGATACCCATCCGAATCTTTATAATCTACTTTCAGCCCGCTGATGACCAGATACATCTCCTCGATTTTCCCATTGGGATCATCGCCCTCTCTTTTGATGCAGAAACCATATTTCAACTGATTTCCAGCATATGTAGATCCGACCGTCGCCGGCATCGTCACCATGCTCTTGATCTTATCGAGCGTCGTCACCGAAAAACTCTTCCAGTCTTCCCTTTTCTGGTTTGTTCCGTCCCAGCCGCTTATCGTATTGTCAAATTCATTGAGGCTGTCGCTCATTGTCGTAACGTCCGTCGTCTTATTTAATATGGAAACAATGCCGGTCAGATACTTCACGGCATATTTATCTTTCATCGTATCCATTTTTGAAGACAGCTTGCCGTCCGATGGATCTGAGGCGGCATTGTAATGGTTGATCACTTCCATATAGGCGTATTCGTTTGCCATGCCGCAAATTTCCTCTATGCCGCTCCGGATCTCGCTCATAACTCCCTCTGCGTCATAAAAATTGCCCGTCACATTCTGATCAACCACAACGGTAATGACATAGTTGGTAGCGGCCGAAAGGATCGTAGCGCCTACAATCATCAATGCCATCACTCCGATGATCACAACGACAAATGAGGAGCCACGGTCATCCTGATTCACGCGATGCAGTTTTTCTTTCAGTTTCCCTTTCCACTTCTCGAACATCTGAAAAACCTCCATTCCTTACTCAGCCTGCGACGTCTCCATATGGGCGGCGGCAGAGTCTGATTCGCTTCCGTCCGGTCTTACTTCATAAATATCAACATAAATTCTTCCGATGCGCCGTTTGCCGCTTTTTGTATCTACAAAAGCATTCGGACGGACTGCTCCCGGTTCCGAAGCGCTTCCTGCAACGCCATTCACCGAAGAAACATTGGAATAATATTTTGCGCCCATCGCATTGCCGGAAGATACGGTTATCTTATACAGAGCCGGGTCTGGCGCCTGTACGGCAAAATAAAATCCAATGTCCTCAATGGCGGTCCCCGTCTCCCCCGGCCCTTTAACCAGCGGAATCTGTTCGGTTCCGAGCACCTCATTGCCCGTTCTCACCCTGACCTCGTCTTCTACTACGCCGCTTCTGAGCGGATTATAAAACACAAAAACATTTTTCAGCTTGCTCTTTTCAATCTCAGACTGCTGTAAAGTGATTTCCGTATGGTATGTGCCTCCATATTCGTACAGATAATAAACGCGAACCAGATACTCTTTTTTTTCAGCATTTTTATAACTGATATCAACACACATCGTCCGATCGAGTCCCGCTCGAATGCTGTCAAGCGTCACTGCTGAGCCTCCTCCCGAGGCAAGTATCGTCGTATAAAACTCGCTCAGCGCCATATCGATTTCATCATCCTCTACCGCAACCACATTCGACGGCGAATAAACCTCGCTCGGATTCGGAATGGCGTAGGAATTGAAACTCTGGCCGACCGTATCTCCGGTACCGGAACCGACCGATTCGCCCTCGCTCTCATCCACCACCCGCGTCGAGCTGTTATAAACACTGTATTTAATCTGAACCTTTGCCCGGTAAGCCACGCCGTTCAGCTTTAAATCCTTCTGCAAATACGTCGCCTCATCCGTCTCGGGAGCGGACGGCGTCCACGGCGAGGCAGACGCCGTAGGAGACGGCGACGCCAGCAAGGAGCGGATCTGGTCATAGTTTGAATAGGATCCCAGCTCTTCAACGATATTTTCCGCCGCCATTGTAGCCGTCTGCTTATCACGGCCGTCTATTGCCCGCAGTGAAGAATTCGTAAAATAATTTAAGATCGGAAGCGTCATCAGCGCCAAAATCGCTACCGCCATAATTACTTCAATCAAGGAAAAACCGCCGTCATCCTTAAGACCTTCCTTAAACCGCATGCCGCGCACCGCCTTTCTTCCCAATTTCTTTCTTCCGGTTCAAAAACCGCCTTCCCGCCTATCTGAAATCTTCCTTCTCACTGCCCTGAGGAAGAAAACTCTCCAAACACATTGTCAATTCCAAATTCAAACGAATCAACGCCCGGATCCTTATACGGAACGCCATTACCGAGCATGCAGTAGAAATTAGCGGAAATGCTTCCCTGCAGCTTTCCCGTACTGCTGTCAAACTGCAGATTTACAGAATCAACCGACATTTTCTCTTTATCGTAATCACGGATCCAGTCAAGCGCATCGTAAACCTGCTGCGTCGATCCCGACATATTGATCGTATACCGCGCCATAGAACCGACCATCTCTTCCATGTCAACGACGGAAATCTCGGACAGCTTTTCTTGCTCTTCTCCCTCCGCCTCCTTCTGCGCCGCGCTCTGGTCTCCCTCGGAGCTGAGCACTTCGCCCTTGTAATAAAAGGGAACCTCCGCCCCCGCCGTGACGCTCTCGATATCAATCCCCGTATCGATCATCATACGGTAAATGAGATAGAGCGACTTCTGCTGCGTCAGCTTAACCGGGAACGACTTAATAAACCCGTCAATCTCGTCAGTATAAAGGGAGGTATAAATATCAAGGTCGTTTGCCTTCTTTTCCAGATCGGTCAAATACTCAATCCGCTCCTTTTCCTTTTTCGTCTTCTCGTCAAAATCCCTTGCGTTGTCCATATTCGTCTGAAAAATAAGGAAATAAGTGAGCACGATCAAAAGTACCGCCACCAGCAAGAGAATAACGCGTATTTGTGCTAATGTAAATCTACCCTTCATTTTTCTTCTCCTCCTTCTTCCCCGCCTCGGTCAGCATCGAACGGTACTCTCTCGTCACCGAATCCATCGTATCATAGTCGGAAACATATTCAAACGTAATCGTATATGAATACTGCCTCTTCTTTGTCACGGAATCCTCATTTTTTGTAATCGCGCTCGCCACCGTGACATTGCGGATATCCATACAGAGATTCATACGGATCACAACCGCCGCCACCGAAGAAAGCTTGTCGCTCGTCGTACAGTTAATCGTACCGCCTTCCTCCGTCGTATTAATGGAATCGATGCGGAACGATTTCGGGCAGGATTCCTTCACATGATCCAGCACATCATGAAGGCGGTTATTATTCGTATCTACCGTATAATCAAGATCCTGATATACGCATACCCGCTTCAGCGTTTTCAAAAGTTCATTGTATCTGTCTTCAACCGGCTGCTTGGCTACCGCCTGCGCATGCGTTGAATTGTAAGCGCTCTCCGCGCTGTTGACGCGCACGATCGAGACAACGGCAAGTATCGCGCAGAGAACAAAGGACGCCGCGCACACGATCGCAATGCTAAACACCGATTCCTTCGTCGCCGATTTGTTTTTAATCTCATCCGGCACAAAGTCCACCGGGCTGAATACGGCGCCAAAGCATCCCGCGTACTGGAGAATATTGGTATTCACCTCGATCTGCCTGTTGAACGTCACGCCGGACAGCTCGGTCGGCGTCCTTGCCGGAACGCCAAGCTCATTTTCCATCAGCTCGTGGATTCCCACCAGGCTCGCGCCATTTCCGGTCACGATAACAGACTGAACCGGATCCTCCCTGTTCCTTGCATTATAATATTCCATAACGCGCGAAATATTTCCAATCAAAGACGAGGCGCTCTGCGTAAGCTCAATTCGTTTTTGCATCGACAAATCGTCTTGGGGATTCGCCGCATTAAACGTATGCAGCAGAACCCTCTGGGAAGACAGCAGATTCGACGCCGCGTCGTATTCCGGCACCTGAAACGCCGGCTCCGCCATCGCCGCCTCGATAATGCCGGTCGCTCCATATGGGATAACCCTCTGCAGCAAAAGCTTTTCCTTACTCATAACATTGATCAGCGTATTGTCGCGGTTAATCTGAACGGCCATTTCCACCCCTTCAACGACCTGCCGCTTCATCAGCTGGAAAATACCGTTGCCGTCTACCTCGATCGACACCACGTTAAAGTCGCATCCCTCTGCAAGCGCATAATACGAACGCACGAGATCGATCGGAGCCGCATATACAAGAAGGTCGATTACTTTTTGTTCGCCGTCCTCATTTGACTTTTTAGGCAGCGAAAAACTGAACCCTTTTTTCTTCTCTTCTTCTTCGCCCGCCTCGTCGCCGTCCGCCGTTTTTTCGTGTTCCTGGGCGCTTCTTCCATCGCCCTGTTTTACATACGAAAAGATATACCTGTCTTTATCAATCGGGAACATATCTCCGACCTTCGCCATGACAAGCTCCTGAATCTTACTATCCTTCACAAACGGAATCGTCGTTTCACGGTTCGCAATCTTCGGAGACGAAAGCGAAAATATAACATCCTTCGTCGTAATTCCTTTTTCCAGACACGCCTGCCGGATTCTCCTGCTGACGTCCATGATATTTTTTACTTCGCCATCTACTACGGCGCCCTGCGGCGTCGGTACCCTGACGCATCCATACACCGTAGGATTTGTCTGGCTGTTGTCCATATGTACAATCCTTATCGTCTGTGAGCCAACACGGACGACAACTAATTTCTTCGCCATAATAACCTCCTTTGTTCGCCACTCCTCAATTTCCTTTTGTGGATTTCACTGCCTTTTTGCCATATGATAAAAAGCACTGAAATCAACAAAAAGCAGCGTCCGGCACGCCCAATGCCAAAAGCCAAGTCACATCATCCCGATATACCAGTCAAAAAAAGCATCCCCCCACAGCATCGCCACAAAAATCCCCACCGACAGATACGGCCCCATCGCAAACCTTGTCTTATTTTTCGTCACCGCAATAACGATACACTGGATAATCGAACCAACCACGCAGCCGACCGTCAAAGCAAACAGAATGTTCATCCATCCAAGGCACAGGCCCGCCGCCGCCATCAGCTTAATATCCCCGCCGCCGATCCCGCGCCCGCGCGTTAAAATAAAGCACAAGAGCAGAAAAAGGCTTGCTGAAAAGAAGCCGCTGATATAAAGTATAATATTGTGAATATCCAAAGCCGCATGCAGTACCCCAACGCCCAAGATCGCCGCATTGATCTGAATCGGAATCTCCATCGTCCGATAATCGATCACGCTGAGCGCAAGCAGCGCAGATGCAAGAAAGCAATAAAGAACGCTTTCCCATCCGATTCCATTCACCGCAAAGACGACCACATACAGAACTCCGTTTGCAAATTCTACGGCGGGATACTGCTTCGACAGCTTCGCGCCGCAATATCTGCACTTTCCTTTCAAAAAAAGAAAGCTGAACAACGGAAACAGATCATACCACGCCAGCCGGTGGTTACAGGCCATGCAGTGAGAGCCCACTGTGACAACGCTCTCTTTTTTTGGTATTCGATAAATACATACGTTAAGGAAACTTCCAATAACGGCACCGTATAAAAATACGAGTATCCAAATCAAAACCATTTCAAGCGTCATAGTGGGCTCTCCTTATGTACCTGTTTCTCATCAAGCGCCTTTTACAGGCTCACAGCCATTTTGGACGTCCGTGATTACTTCTCAACTATCAGTTTACGCGGATTACCGTCGTCGCCCTTCTGATATGTACACTCTACACTACCGTCACCAGCAGCCACGCTGAGCGTCTGATTCTTAGTATCATACTTGCACATAATGGCCTGACCTTTGCCAGCCGCGCTCTCCAGCTTGATTTTCGTGCAGTCCCCAAGGCTCTCAGCCACGCCTTTCATTACGACATCACTAGAGTCGCTAGCACAACTGCAAACATCAAAGCTGCCGTCCGCTGATGCGGAAGCGCCTGCGTTTGCAACTGCCGTTGCCAGCGCGCTTGCAACATTGTCCAGCGTCGTCAGATCCTTAGACTCCCTTGACCTCTCAAGATTCGGGATAACTGCGAGTGCAACAACGCCTACCAAGATTGCCATGATTGCGATTACGATGATCAACTCTACGAGAGAGAAACCTTCATTGGAACCGCTTAAGTACTTCTGCATTTTCTTTTTCATCGTTTCATTCTCCTTTTCTTTTTTTCACAAAAATTATGAGTTTTTGTGGTTTGCTTTTAGACAATTTTACCATATCGCCAGCATAACGTCAATACTTTTTTCTTTCTTAAACTTTATTTAATATTTTTTTAATATTCTTTTGCAATTTTTTTATTTTTTTCGGCTGCGCAAAATAAGATTGCGCCGCCAGCGGCGCCACTTTTTATTTTTCTCCGCTGCACACAAAGAGGCGGCGCAGCCCCTCAAAAAACTGTACCGCCTTTTGCCGGCTCTTTTTTAACCCGACGCGTTATTGGCGCCGGTAGCAAGCACCTTCAATTCCGCCGCCTCCCCTTTGCTGTCTTTCAGATATGTGCACCGCGGTACGACGCCTCCCTTGTCGGCATATACCTTTACGTTATTTGTAAAAATGTCATACTGGCACATGATCTTGCACGACTTCCCGGCGGAAGAAGCAAGCCGGACGCCCGAGCAGTCGCCAATCTGTTCATAGACGCCCTTGATCACGGGATCTGTCTTATCCGCCGTCACTTCCGCCGCCTCGAATGAGCCTGAACCGCCGCCCATCTGGGCTCCGGCGTTTGCCACCGACAGCGCCAGACCCCGGCAGATATTATCCAGCTCCTTCAGGTCTCTTACTTCCCTCGTTTTTTCCAGATACGGCACTACTGCAACCGCAACGATTCCTGTCAGAATCGCCATAATCGCAATCACGATAATGATCTCGACCAGAGAAAAACCTTGATTGGAGCCGCTTATCCTCTTTTCTTTTCCTTTTTTCATATTTTTACCATTCCCCAAACATTATCTACCGGCCAACCGGTTCCCAAATCCGCCCGCCGTCAGTCATATACGCGGTAATAATCAAAATCCACATAGCCGCCGGCTTCTTCGGTCGCATAGTTAAACAGCCATGTCCTCGTTCCCATAAACGTCGTATTCGTATCAAATTTAAGGGACTGCTGCTTTCCGAGCTTTTCCCAGTCTTCCCCATCGAGGCTATAATAAAAATCCGCCACATCGTTGTTGCTGTTTGCGCTGAAATTGTATGCAATCTTCAAATAAACATCGGTTGCCCCGTTCAGCGCTTCCTTTGCATTCTCCGTCATCGGCCTCTCCGCAGTCTCCGCCTCGCTTTTGTTTGGAAACTGCAAAACAGACTGTACGATATATTTATCGCCGTTTTCGTCGCATTTCACGGCGATCATCCCCGCATGATTTGCAACAGAAGCCAATCCCGCATAATCGCCCGGCTTCATATTGGCGACAGACATCTTTACCTCAGAATTGCACGTCGGCCCGTATGTGCGCTGGGTCAATGAATTGTGGGCAAAATACAAATCCTCTACCGTGCGGTCTGTCGTCAAACGGAGGAATCCCGGATTTGCGGTTACGGACCAGAATTCATTTTTCGGATTGTGGTTCCACTGCCAGACAAGCTTCAGCTTATCCTCGCTGTAGTCGAACTCATCGCTGTCCACAAAATAATTTTCCGCACCGCTGTCGTTTAATCTAATCTGAACCGAATCCTTCGCCGTGCTCGGCATAAAGTTTCCGTCCTCATCATAGGAACCCATCATCGGCCAGTCTGTGTAGTCGTTCTCGCCGTCGCTGTAATCCCATTTTACGGATACCACTGACGGAATGCGCCCCGCTCCCTGATGATCCTGGAATGCGAACCCGTACCAATCGCCGTACTGGGTCTGCACAACTCCTCCCTGCGCGAGTCCGGCGCCGCATTCGCCGGCTCCTCCCTGATATACGATCTGTTCTTCCCATGTCCCGCCGTGAAGCTCCTTTGAGCGGTAGCACAGCTGCGTACGCATCCACGCCCCCTGCGGACTTGCAATCACGAACAGATAGTAATATTCGCCGATTTTGTAAGCATGGGGTCCCTCCCAGAGAGACCAGTTATCCCTTGTCGGAATCGTAATATTTTCCCGGCCCGCCTCACGGATGCTTCCCTCCTCATCATCAAGCTCCAGCTCAACCAATGAGGTTCCTGAAAAGACATACATTTTTCCGTCATCAAACAGGAGCGCCGGATCATGGTAGCTGGAATCGCAGTGGTGTTTGATCCACGGCCCGTTTTCAATGTCCTCCGTCGTATACACATAAAATCCCTGCCCGTTTGTGTTAAACGCCACATAGTACAATCCGTCCTCATATTTCAGAGAAGCCGCCCATGAACCGTTTGTATACATCTGCTTTTTGTTTTCCAGATTCGCCCGGTCGTCGTCCGCATGCGTATCGTAGACATAATTGACTATCTCCCAGTGCGCGAGATCCGTCGATTTCATAACCGGCACGCCCGGACAAAGGTTCATCGTCGTACTCGTCATATAATAATTTTCCCCGACGCGGATAATATCAAGATCCGGAACATCGGCAAATATCGACGGATAATCTACTGTTACAAGGTTATTCAGATCCAACGGCGCCATTGTCTTCTGCGGAGGCTCCGTCGCCGGAATAGATGGCGCGTCTGTCTCTCCCGGCATGCCGGGCGCCGATGGTTCCGCCGGAGGCATGGTAGCCGCCGGAACCGTCGGCGCCGGAGCCATTGCCTGTACCGGAGGCTCCGTCGCACTGCCAGCCGGAGTCTGCTTATTGTTTCCGCTTGACGCCGCCGACACCTTTACGTTCACGGTTCCGAGTTTCTTTTTCCCGGCTTTTCCTTTCTGATAGTAAACCGTTATTTTTGTATCTCCCTTCTTCTTTCCCGTTACCTTTCCCTTTTTGCTGACAACCGCAATTTTCTTGTTTTTCGATACGAAGGACAGCTTAAACGCCCCCTTCTTTTTGACGGCGATCGTCTTGCTTTGCTTCACTTTCAAGACAATCTTCTTTGTCGCCAGCTTCGGCTTGGCGGCGGCATCCGCCGTTCCCGCCGGCGCAGACGCAGCCAGCGCCAGCGCAGCCGCCATACACGCCGCAATCACTCTACTGTTCATCCTTTTCATGAAATTACCTCCTGAATATGTACTAAAAAAATAACAGCGTACAAAGTATTTAGAAACATTATACTAAACCTGA
Source organism: uncultured Lachnospiraceae bacterium (assembly GCA_947591245.1). Taxonomy (GTDB): domain Bacteria; phylum Bacillota; class Clostridia; order Lachnospirales; family Lachnospiraceae; genus Eubacterium_F. The sequence continues at coordinate 25,421 of CANQCY010000007.1, forward strand.
CGGCGAAAATCAAGGTATATAAAATTTTTCCATACAGAAAAACCAAAACCGGGGCGAAGGGCGCCGTCCGTCACCGCAGCCGGTAAACGCAGAGCGTCCCTAAAAACGAATTTTCCTCCCGAACCTTTTCCGCCATTGTCGCCCAGGGCAGCTGCGAATACTCCCGCACTACCTCCGACAGCTTTATGTCCTCCGCCATTTTCTCAGCCACCGTCATGGTCTGGCCGGAACGGATCTCCTCCCGGTCCGATTCCTCCGGCAGGAAACTCGCCTTACGGGCGATCAGGTATACCCGCCCGCCGTCATCCGGAAGCTTCCCCAGCTCCCTCAGTGTATCTTCTTCGATACTATCCCGCGGCGTAACCGCAAAAAAGCTTGCCGAATCGCGCACCGACATGCAGCTGTATCCAAATCTCCCCTCGTTTCCCGTCACCAGTATCACATCCGCATCCTTCGTCAGCTGCTCAAGCGGAGCGCCGGAACATCCCCTCTTAAACAAAGCATGATCCGGCGTCTTAATATATCCTGAAAACACGGCGGCGGCCAATATGGCGGCGGCAAGCATGAGCCTCAGCTTCTTTTTTCTCTTTGTACTCCTTTTGACTAACCACCATGCCGCTCCCGCAAACGCCGCCGTCAGATACGGCATGATAAAAAACAGATACCGGTCGGCAAACTCACCCATTGAAAACATGTCGCAGATATAGGTGATCAGCACGACGGTTCCCAAAGAGACTATAAAACAAAGCATATACCTTTTATTCAAACGGCGGAATCCGCACGGGATTTTCTTTATCCGGCGCCACAGCGCTGCGGGAACCTTCTTTATGAACGCACGGAACCGTTCTTCCTTCCGGAGCAAAAACGCAGCGGCAGCCGCAAACATAAGTACATAGATCAGTACCGTCACCGCATAAGCCCAAAACACAATCGACGGAAAACGAAACGGAATCCCCACCGCCTCCCTTGTCCAGTACAGGAGGCTGATGCGAAGTTCCAAAAAAAAGGGCAGCTGTTTGTATTCAAGCGCGGGATTTCCAACCGCCAAAACATCCAACGCCGGGGGCCATATCAAAAACAGCGCCACTACCGACAGCGCCATGCTTTCCCCATACATAAGCATCATCATCCACTGTTTTCTGCACAAGAGATAGACGGCGAATACGAGCGTGAAACAAAAGCCAAGCATCAGAAACGTGTAGTGGGTCAGGCTCCCCAGAAGCATGACGGCGAACAGCCCCGCCAAATGCGGATACACCTTCTGAAACCTGAGGCGGTACATCCGGCAGTGAAGCCAGAGCAAAAGAATCGCAAATACCGTGAGCATGGCATATCCCCTCAAAAATATAAACGTATACAGCGCCGCTGGCGTAAAACCGTAACAGGCGCATGCAAGCAGAGCGATTGTCCCTGAATACGCCAGCTCCTTTATCAGAAAATAGTAAGCAATCATCGCCGCCGCAAAAGCAAACGCATTGATCGCGTACGCATACCACCATGAAAATGTCTCCGGGAAAAAGGAGCAGACCGTATGGAGCAGCATCGAGTGAAGGGGCGGGTTCATATCCTTCCACATATTATAAGCGACGGCGTCATAACGGAACTCCATTCCGTCCTGAACTGTTATAAAATCGCGGATGATCCCGCTATCCAACCATTGATTATGGTTCTTTGAACCCCTGCCGTCATCCGTTGCAAAAATCCACCGCTCAAAATCCGCATTCGCAAACTGGTAACTCGCACCCTCGTCATTGTGGAATCCTTCTTTTTCAAAGGCAAACACGTATGTAATATACCCCAGCTGCGCCGCAATGATCAGAAACAGGAGCAGCGCCGTTTTGTACCTTGCTTTCTTTTTCATTTTGCATCTCCTCATATCGGCCTTGTCCATATAATAGAATCAGACCCTCCAATCCGCAGCAACGCATACTTCGCAGTCCTTCCCGAAAAAGGCAATCCCATAGCAGGCGATTGACTCGTATCCGTCATCTTCCAGTTCCCTTGCATAAGATTTTTCCCTGATCTGCTCCAATGCATGTTCCGCACGTTTTCCAAGTTCCCGATATGTCTTCGCCACATTAAATTCCACCACATATGCCGTCTTGCGGCGGGATATAGGTTTGATAAACAAGTCCGTCCTACCCGTTCCCCCTTCCCGATTCGACTTCACGACATAGCCGTCGATTCCATAAAGAACGCCCGCCAGAAAACCATGGTAAAAACTTTCATATGCGTCGTGAAAGCTGATCGTTTGAATAAGCATATCCTCGATCTCCTCCCGCACGGTTTGTGCATCCTGTTCCATAAATGCACGGAACAGGCGGGTCTGGTCCCTCTTCTTGATTTCTTCGTGAAACCAGGCAAGCACCTTATTTTCAAAAATGTAACGCACCTCTTCATTTGGGATTTTTAACGTAACATACCTCTGCCTGTCCGCCATCCGCTCCCCAGCCTTGCGGAAATATCCGGTAAAAAACATAAAATTCCACAAATTATCCATATTTTCATATACTTCATCATAGGTGATATCTTCATGCACCGGCTTTTCCAACGCCCCTTCTGCGATCAGCGCCTCAATCTCATCTTTGACCTCCCGGTCAGCACGGTCAATCAGACTGCGGACAATACTGTTTGAACTCGTATTTGCCCAGTAAGGGGATGGAAATTCGTTTTTATCTGCAAGCAAATCCTTTACATAACAAACCACGCTCCACGGATTATACACATTGGCATTCCCAAACACATAACCATTATACCATTTCCGAATCGTCTCATATTTCTCTGGCATCCCGAAATCCTGACAAATTTGCGTGACTTCCTGATTGGTAAATCCGAAATATTCAGCATAGTTCTTACTTAAAATGGATATAATCTCCAAATTATTCATCCCTGTAAAAATAGACTCTTTAGAAATGCGCAGACATCCTGTCAGCACAGCAAATTCCAAATGGGGATTTGTTTTCAGGGCAGACTCAAACAGCGACCGGATAAAATCCGCCATTTCATCATAATAACCATTCATATACCCGCTCTCCAGCGGCACGTCATACTCGTCAATCAAGACGACGGCTTTTTGCCCATAATAGATATGAAGGCATTCCGACAAAAATAACAATGAGTCGCAAACGCTGTCCTGATCCGCTTCTTCCTGCATCAGAGATAGATACCGCTTTTTTTTCCCCGCCATCGCCGGGGAAGATAAGATGAATTTATGGCGTTCAAACTCAGAGGCAATTCTCCTCACCAGCATTTTATACGAACTTGAAAACGTTAGTTTGCCAGCAGATTTTAAAGTCAGCGCAATAACCGGATATTTCCCCATGCGCTCCCGGTATCCGCCAGCGCACCGGGCGATGTTCAGTCCGTCAAAAAGCCGGGAATAATCCTCTTTTTCTCCGTCCATATTTCTTCCGTCTTCAAAATAATACCGGAGCATGCTCATATTCAGAGACTTCCCAAATCTCCTTGGGCGGGTGAACAGGTTCACGTCTCCCTTTTTATCAATCAATTCCTTAATAAACATCGTCTTATCCACATAATAATAATCCGATGCAATCAGTTTTTCAAAATCATCTACGCCAATCGGCAATGGCTTCTGTTCCATCTCAGCCCCTCGCAATCATAAAGCAATAGTCCGTCAAAATTTTGCCAGCGCCTCTCCCAGCTTTTCAGCCATCTCATCCACATGAGCCGTCTCAATCACCAGCGGAGGCACAAAACGAATCACATTGGTTCCGGCGCTCAGCAGGAACAGGCCCTTTTCCAGCGCCAGCCCGCAGATTTCGCCGACCGGCGCATCGCATTCGAGCCCGCGCATCAGTCCCATGCCGCGCACTTCCTTAGCTGCCGGGTACGTTTGTACCAGCTCGTTTAATTTTTTCTCAAGATACTCTCCTACGCGATTCACATGATCCGGTATATTTCTTTTTTCAAACAATTCCACCACCTTGGCAACAGCGGCGCAGGCAAGCGGATTCCCGCCGAATGTCGTTCCATGGTCGCCCGGCGCAAACGCTTTCCCTACTTCTTCCCGCGCAGCGACCGCTCCCACCGCAATCCCGCTTCCGATGCCCTTCGCCATCGTCACGATATCCGGTTTCACGCCGTAATGCTCATAGCCGAACATTTTTCCGGTACGCCCCATGCCGCACTGGACTTCGTCACAAATCATCAGTATGCCGTTTTCCGTACACAAATCGCGGATCCCCCGCATAAACTCCCGCTTTGCCGGATAAACGCCGCCCTCTCCCTGTACGGCTTCCACGATGATCGCACACGTCCTGTCGCTAATCTGCGCCTTCACGCTCTCCAGATCATTATATTTTGCAAATTTTACGCCGGAAATGAGCGGCCCAAACGGTTCCCTGTATTTTTTCGTTCCCGTTACCGACAGGGCGCCCATGCTCCTCCCGTGAAACGCCTTTTCCATGGAAACGATCTCCGTGCGATTCATCCCGCCCTTCATGACAGCATATTTTCTCGCCAGCTTTAAAGCGCCCTCATTCGCCTCTGTTCCACTGTTCGCCATAAACACGCGTTCCATACCGCTCACTTTGACGAGCGCTTTCGCCGCCTCCAAAAGCGGCTCCGAATAAAAGAAATTCGACACATGTAAAATTTTATCTATTTGAGATTTTAACGCCGCCTTAAACTCGTCGTCGCTATAGCCGAGCGCATTTACGGCGATGCCCCCTCCAAAATCAAGATATTTCTTCCCCTCCGTATCATACAGATACACGCCTTCTCCGTGATCGATCACGACCGGATGACGGTTATACGAATGAATCAGATACTGCTCCGATTCCTCTATGATTTCCCGCATGATTTTTCTCCTTTCCGCAATTCTTTCCGCCTTTCACACTTCATATTTGTACAAACTCTGTTCGTTTCCGATAAAGGCTGTGCCAATTCCCTTCTTTGTGTAAAACTCCAGCAGCAGGCAATGTTCCACCCTGCCGTCCAGAATATGCACGCGGCCCACGCCGCCCTCTACCGCGTCTATGCAATTTCTGAGTTTCGGAAGCATGCCGCCGCCGACAAACCCCTCGTCGATCATTTTGCGCGCCTCATCCAGCGTCAGCACGGATAAAAGGGTGGACGGATCGTTTGCATCCCGGCATACGCCCTCGATATCCGTCATAAATACGAGCTTTTCCGCTTTGATCGACTTGGCGATTGCGCACGCCGCATCATCTGCATTGATGTTATAGGATTTATAGTCGTCCCCCAGCCCGATCGGCGCGATGATAGGCACAAAATCATGCTCGATCAGCGTGTCGATCAAATCCGGATTCACTTCCCTGACGTCCCCCACATAACCGATATCCCTGCCATTCACAATCTTTTTGTCGCAAATAATGGAGCCGCCGTCCTTGCCGCTGATGCCCGCCGCGCGCACGCCGAGCTTTTCCATCATCTGGACGAGGTGCTTATTTACTTTGTTCAGCACCATCTCCGCCACTTCCATCGTATCCTCATCCGTCACGCGAAACCCTTCAGCAAATTCCGGCTCTTTGCCCATCAGGCGCACCCACTTGCTGATCTCTTTTCCGCCGCCGTGTACAATGATCGGTTTCATGCCGACCAGCTTTAATAACGCCACGTCCTTTATCACGCTCTGCTGGAGTTTTTCGTCTAACATTGCGCTTCCGCCATATTTTACGATCACTTTCTTATCGCTAAAATCCCGTATGTACGGGAGCGCTTCGATCAAGGTCTCCGCTTTGATCAGCACGTCGTTCATATGCTTATCCATATCCGTCTTTTCCTTTCTTCTAGGAACGGTAATCCCCGTTTATTTTTACATAATCATACGTCAGATCGCAGCCCCATGCCGTTGCTTCCGCTTCTCCCTGCTTCATATCCACAGTCACGGCCACTTTTTCCGACGACAAAATCTTCGTTGCCTCTTCTTCGCTGTACGCTGCGTCCATGCCGTCTTTGACTACCTGGATCTCCCCGTATTCGCTGCGATAGTACAGATCAACCCGCTCCGGGTCAAAGGATGCGCCTGAATATCCGAGCGCGCACAAAATACGGCCCCAGTTGGCGTCACAGCCGAACACAGCCGCTTTCACAAGGTTGGAGGAAATCACCGACCTGCTCAGTATTTTTGCCTCCTCGACTGCGGCCGCATGTTTCACCGTAACCTCCAAGAGCTTTGTACAGCCCTCCCCATCGCCCGCCATTTGTTTTGCAAGCTCGCGCGCCACAGCAAAAAGCGCTTCCTTAAAATCATCATATTCCTTTGTTCCTTTTTTAATTTCTGGAACGCCGGACATGCCGTTTGCCAGCACCAGGCACGTATCGTTTGTGGAAGTGTCGCGATCTACCGATATCATATTAAACGTATCGCCAACTACATCCCGCAGCGTTTCCTGCAAAAGCCCTCCTCCGATGCGGGCGTCCGTTGTGATCACGCTGAGCATCGTCGCCATATTCGGATGAATCATTCCTGATCCCTTGCTCATGCCGCCGACATGCACTTCCCTTCCCTGCGCCTCGAAAACGGCGGCGCATTCCTTCGGCGCCGTATCCGTCGTCATAATAGCCTCTGCCGCCGCTTTCGCCGCCTCCCTTTTGTCAGAAAGCGCCTCTTTTAATAAGACGGCTCCCTTCCGGATCGGTTCCATGCGCAGCTGCATTCCGATCACTCCTGTCGAAGCGGTAAGCACTTCTTCCGTTTTTACCGAACAGGCTTCCGCCACCGCTTCCGCCATCCCGGCATTGTATTCTTTTCCCTGTGCTCCGGTGCACGCATTTGCGATTCCGCTGTTTAATACGACCGCATGAACCGGCGCGCCTTTGGAAATGATTTGCTGATCCCACAGCACCGGCGCCGCCTTTACTGCATTTGTAGTGAAGGTTCCCGCCGCCGCCGCCGGCTTTTCCGTGAATACAAGCGCCATATCCTTCCGGTTCTCATATTTTATGCCCGCCTCCACCCCCGAAGCCATAAATCCTTTTGCAGCTGTCACGCCGCCCTCGATTATTTTCATATCTTTCCTCATTTCTTTATGGAAATACCGGTACGAACCGGAGTCCCTCCGCCTCGTCCATTCCAAACAGCAAATTCATATTCTGGACAGCCTGTCCCGCCGCCCCTTTTGTGATATTATCCATCGCTCCCATCATGATCACCCGGCCCGTACGCTCATCCACCTTCGGACAGACGTCCACGAAATTGCTGCCCTCGACCCATCTCGTCTCCGGACATGTCCCCTCCGGCAGCAAACGCACGAAATACTCATCCTGATAGGCGTCCTCATACGCTTTCCGCACCATTTCCGCCGTCACGCCCCGTTTCAGATTCGCATATGCCGTCACAAGAATCCCGCGATTCATCGGAACGAGGTGCGGCGTGAAGTTGAGCGTCACCGGCTCCCCCGCCGCATAGGAAAGCTGTTCCTCGATTTCCGGCGTATGCCGGTGCGAAGCCACGCCGTAAGCTTTAATATTCTCATTTACCTCACAATACAGATTCGGTATCTTCGCCCCTCTTCCCGCTCCGCTTGTACCGGATTTGGCGTCAATCACAAGCGTTTTCATATCGATGTATCCGTTTTTGGCAAGGGGGTAAATCGAAAGCACCGAACATGTAGGATAACAGCCCGGATTGGCGATCAGCCTCGCGCCCTTCACCTGCTCCCGGTTTATTTCGCAAAGCCCGTACGCCGCCTCCGGGATAAGCTGCCTGCTCTCGTGCTTGATTCCATACCATTTTTCGTAAACATCCGCGTCTTTTATCCTGAAATCGGCGCTCAGGTCAATGACCCTGCAATTGTCCAGTATTTCCTCATCAATGACCGACGCCAGATATCCCTGCGGCGTCGCCGTGAAAATAACGTCCGCTTCCCGGCTGAGCGCATGGAGATCATCTCCTTTGCAGACATTTTCCACGATCTGAAACATATTTCCAAACACGGATCCGAATGTTTCGTCCACGTAGCTTCTGGAGCCGTACCATACGATCTCCGCCTCCTTATGCTGCAACAATAACCTGACAAGCTCCTGTCCGGCATAACCGGTAGAGCCGATAATACCCGCCTTAACCACTTTTCTTCCTCCCTTTATAAACCGAAACTCCGGCCGCATATCATCGCCGTGCGCCATGGCTGCATGCCGCGCCGCAAAAAATGCATAATTTATGCATAAAATGCATATTTTTTGTTTGAAACCAGCTATATTATACACCTCCTTCAATCATATTGCAAGTAAAAGTGTCATTCAATCATAAAAACTTTTTTCTCTTGCATATTATGCAATTATGTTGTATATTAGAAAAAACACAATATATATACGGAGGTTATATCATGAAAGAAAAAGTTATACTTGCTTACTCCGGCGGTCTGGACACGACTGCCATCATACCATGGCTGAAAGAAAATTTTGACTATGAAGTAATCTGCGTCTGCATCGACTGCGGACAGGAGGAGGAGCTTGACGGTCTGGAAGAACGGGCAAAGTTCTGCGGCGCCTCCAAGCTTTACATAGAGGATGTTGTCGATGAATTTTGTGACGAATATATCATCCCCTGCGTACAGGCTCACGCCGTATATGAAAATAAATATCTGCTCGGAACTTCCATGGCGCGTCCGGTCATTGCCAAACGCCTCGTTGAAATCGCCCGCAGGGAAGGCGCGTCTGCGATCTGCCACGGTGCGACCGGCAAAGGAAATGACCAGATCCGTTTTGAGCTCGGCATCAAAGCGCTGGCGCCTGACTTGAAGATTATCGCCGCATGGAGGAGCGACAAATGGACTCTCGATTCCCGCGAATCGGAAATCGAATACTGCAAGGCGCACGGCATCGACCTTCCGTTTTCTGCGGACTCCAGCTATAGCCGCGACCGCAACCTGTGGCACATAAGCCATGAGGGGCTGGAGCTTGAAGAACCAGCGAACGAACCGAATTTTGAACACCTCCTCGTCCTTGGCACGACGCCGGAAAAAGCGCCGGAAGAAGGCGAATACGTCACAATGACGTTTGAAAAAGGCGTGCCAAAATCCGTAAACGGCAAGGAAATGAAAGTGTCGGACATCATCCGCGAATTGAATAAGCTCGGCGGCAAACACGGAATCGGCATTGTAGACATCGTGGAAAACCGCGTCGTCGGCATGAAGTCCCGCGGCGTTTATGAAACTCCGGGCGGAACAATTCTGTACGAGGCACACCAGCAGTTAGAGGAACTGATTCTTGACCGCGACACCTATGCCCTGAAAATGGATATGGGAAATAAACTTGCACAGATCGTTTATGAGGGCAAATGGTTCAGCCCGCTGCGCGAGGCCGTGCAGGCATTTATTGAATCCACGCAGCAATATGTGACCGGCGAGGTGAAATTTAAGCTTTACAAAGGCAATATCATAAAAGCCGGCACGACTTCCCCGTACTCCCTGTATAATGAAGACATCGCCTCATTTACAACCGGCGATCTGTACGACCACCATGACGCGGAGGGATTTATCAATCTGTTCGGACTGTCCACTAAAGTCCGCGCGCTGAAAATGCAGGAAGCCGGCAAGTAAACATTCTTTGATTCAAACGCGCGAAAAGAGGGCGCCAAAAACCGGCGCCCTCTTTCTTTATAAGCTTTTTTAAGCCTTTCGGCTCAAATTTTATCCTTATTTGTACAGCTCTACCAATTTCTGGAGATGATCATAGCGTTCTTTCGCCGCTTCCTCGGACTTTTTGAAGAGGCGCTCCGCCCTCTCCGGGAACGGCTTGATCAGACGCGTATAACGCGCCTCGTTGTTCAGGAAATCCTGATAGGAGCCGTCTCCCTCTTTGGAGGTCAGCGTAAACGGATTCTTTCCTTCCGCCTTCAACGCCGGATTGAAGCTGAAGAGATTCCAATAACCGGCTTTCACTGCTTTCTTCATCTCATCCTGGCAGTGGTTCATTCCGCCTTTGGCAATACCGTGCAGTTCGCAAGGCGCGTATCCGATGATCAGAGAAGGCCCGTTGTAAGCCTCCGCCTCAGCGATTGCTTTCACAGCCTGCGCCGGATTTGCACCCAGAGCGATTTGCGCTACATACACATAACCATAGCTCATGGCGATCTCAGAAAGGCTCTTCTTGCCGATCTCCTTTCCGGCAGCGGCAAACTGGCAAACCTCGCCGATGTTGGAAGCCTTGGATGCCTGTCCGCCCGTATTGGAATACATCTCGGTATCGAATACCATTACGTTTACGTCCTCACCGGAAGCAAGCACGTGGTCAAGCCCGCCAAATCCGATATCGTAAGCCCATCCGTCGCCACCGAAGATCCATACGGATTTCTTCGCAAGATACTGTTTCTTTTCAAGAATTTCTTTGGAAAGCTCACAGCCCGCAGCCGCGCACTTCTCAATCTCCGCGATAAGCGCTTTCGCAGCCGGAGCGTTTTCTTTCGTGTTGTCCTTTGTCTCAAGGAATTTATCTACAGCGGCTTTCAACTCAGCCGAAGCCTTGTCGGAAGCGGCAAGCTCTTCTACTTTTTGGATCGTCTGCTCGCGGATCACCTTCTGTCCGATATGCATACCGAGGCCATGCTCTGCATTGTCCTCAAACAGGGAGTTTGACCATGCCGGGCCCTGCTTGGAATCCTTATTTACGGTATACGGCGACGTCGCCGCCGGGCCGCCCCAGATCGAAGAACATCCTGTCGCGTTGGAGATGTACATCTGCTCGCCAAACAGCTGCGTGATCAGACGCGCATACGACGTCTCCGCACAGCCCGCACAGCTTCCTGAGAACTCGAGAAGCGGCTGATTGTACTGCGATCCAATCGGCGTAGCGTCTGTAAATACCGGCTTAATGTCTTTCTTGCCTACATTTTCAACAAGATAATCGAATACCGGCTGCTCGTCCGCCTGCGATTCCTGAGGAACCATCTTAATCGCGCCCTTATCTGCGGCCGGACATACGGTTATGCACTCGCCGCATCCCATACAGTCAAGAGGAGAAACGCTCATCGTAAATTTCATTCCCTCGCCGGTCGCATGTTTGGAATCCGCCAGCTTAATCTGTGAAGGCGCCGCAGCCGCCTCTCCCGCATCGAGAATGAACGGACGAATCGTCGCATGGGAACATACAAATGCACAGCTGTTGCACTGAACGCACGTATTCGGATCCCAAACCGGAACCGTAACGGCTGTTCCGCGCTTTTCATAAGCAGAAGCGCCAAGCTCAAACTGGCCGTCTGCAATATCCTTAAATGCAGATACCGGAAGGCTGTCGCCATCCATGATGGAAATCGGCTCGAGAAGCTCTTTTACCATCTTCACCACTTCCGGACGTCCCTTCAGGTCTTTTGCCGGCGCATCCGGCGCCGGATTTTTCCATGAATCCGGAACGTCTACCTTATGAACGGCGTCTACGCCGGCGTCAATTGCCTTGTAGTTCATCTCAACTACTGCGTCGCCTTTCTTGGAGTACGACTTCTTCGCAGCAGCCTTCATATAATCAACCGCCTCATCGATCGGCATGATGTTGGCCAGTTTAAAGAAAGCGGACTGGAGAATGGTATTGGTACGTTTGCCCATGCCGATCTCAATCGCCTTGTCAATTGCATTGATCGTATAGAGCTGAACATTATTTTCAGCTATGTATTTTTTGGACTCTGCCGGCATATGCTTATCCAGTTCCTCATCCGACCACTGGCAGTTAATCATGAAGATTCCGCCCGGTTTCACATCCTGAACCATCTTGTAGCCTTTTACAACATAAGACGGATTGTGGCACGCCACGAAATCAGCCTGATTGATGTAGTACGGGCTCTTGATCGGTTTGTCGCCAAAACGAAGGTGGGAAATGGTAATACCGCCCGTCTTCTTGGAGTCGTACTGGAAATAAGCCTGTATGTATTTATCTGTGTGGTCGCCGATGATCTTCGTGGAGTTCTTGTTGGCGCCCACTGTTCCGTCTCCGCCAAGGCCCCAGAATTTACACTCAACCGTGCCCTCTGCAGATGTGATCGGAGCCGGTTTTACTTCCGGAAGGCTCAGATTGGTCACGTCGTCCACAATGCCGATCGTGAAGCGCGTTTTCGGAGCATCCTTCTCCAGCTCTTTGTAGATCGCAAATACGGATGACGGCGGAGTATCCTTGGAACCAAGTCCGTAACGGCCGCCTGTCAGTATCACATCATTCATGCCGGCCTCGCGGAGAGTTGCAGCCACATCTATGAAGAGCGGCTCGCCGAGAGCGCCCGGCTCTTTCGTGCGGTCAAGCACGGCAATCTTCTTCGCAGTCTTCGGAATCGCCTTTAAAATATGTTCCGACGACCACGGACGGTACAGGCGAACCTTAACAAGCCCGACCTTCTCGCCTTTTGCCGTCAGGTAATCAATCACTTCCTCCGCCACGTCGCAGATGGAACCCATTGCAATAATCACTCGATCCGCATCCGGCGCCCCGTAATAATTAAAGAGGTTATAATCCGTACCGAGTTTTTCGTTTACCTTCGCCATATATTTTTCTACAACAGCAGGCAGCGCATCGTAAACAGAGTTGCACGCCTCGCGGTGCTGGAAGAATACGTCGCCGTTCTCATGAGAACCGCGCATCGCCGGATGCTCCGGATTGAGAGCATGGGCGCGGAATTCCTCTACGGCTTTCATATTGCACATTTCTTTCAGATCTTCATAATCCCATTTTTCAATCTTCTGAATCTCATGAGATGTACGGAATCCGTCAAAGAAATTAATGAAAGGAACTTTTCCTTCCAATGCTGCCAGATGGGCAACCGGACTTAAGTCCATGACTTCCTGCGGATTCGTCTCTGCAAGCATGGCAAAACCTGTCTGACGGCATGCATACACGTCGCTGTGGTCTCCGAAAATATTCAGCGACTGCGTCGATACTGTACGCGCCGATACGTCAAATACACAAGGAAGCTGCTCTGCAGCAATCTTATACATATTCGGGATCATGAGGAGAAGCCCCTGCGAAGCAGTAAACGTCGTGGTAAGCGCGCCGGCTGCCAGAGAACCGTGCACGGTACCTGCCGCACCCGCTTCAGACTGCATCTCTACTACCTTTACCGTGTTTCCGAAAATGTTCTTCAATCCGGCGGCAGACCACATATCAACCGTGTCCGCCATCGGGCTCGAAGGTGTGATGGGATAGATGCCTGCAACTTCAGTGTACGCGTACGCAACGTGAGCTGCAGCTGTATTTCCATCCATGGATTGTTTCGCTCTAGCCATTTTTATAAAATCCTCCTTATCAAATTATAATCATTAGGTAATATTTTAGCACTATACCAAAAAAATGTAAAGGAAAAAAGTAGTATCGTGTCGGATTTTGCCTTTTCTTGTTTCTCATATGGCCGCAAATGAAAAATAATTTTACCATTTACTATTGACAGCGGGAAATCTTTAGTGTATTATTGTATTAAATCATCAATACATTAATACGGTGATACGCTTTCATGCGAAAGCTTTCACGCGAAAGGAGGTTGACACATGCTATGGGAGTTGCGAACCGACATACCTTTGTATCTTCAGCTGATTGAGCATATTAAACTGCTCATCCTGTCCGGCGAATATGAACCGGGCGCACAATTTCCTTCCGTCCGGGAGCTCGCCCTGTCCGCCAATGTAAATCCGAATACGATGCAACGAGCGCTGTCTGAGCTAGAACGGGAAGGCCTTCTCATCAACGAGCGGACAAACGGAAGAAAAATCACAAACGATGCTTCCATGATCCGGGCAATGAGGGAGGAAATCGCCAGTTCTAAACTCAAGCAGCTGAAAAAGGAGCTGCTGCGCCTCGGTTTCAGCGATGAGGAACAGCTGGCATTCATTAACTCGCAGTGGAACATATGCGATTCAAACTGTTAAAACGGAGAATAGCATGCGCGCAAAGCAGCGCAGGAATGGAGATTTTTATGAAAATTTTAGAAACGAAAGGACTGTCCAAACGCTTCGGCAGCCAAATGGCGCTTCAAGACGTAAATCTTACGCTTGAATGCGGTAAAGTCGTGGGTCTGCTCGGTCCAAACGGGAGTGGGAAAACAACTTTTCTGAAACTGTTAAACGGACTCCTTGTTCCGACAAGCGGTTCCATCATTATCGGGGGATATGAACCGGGCATCGCTACAAAAGCCCACGTCTCCTATCTCCCGGACAGCAATTACTTTCCGAGATGGATGAAGGTAACGGAGCTTCTCGAATACTTCCGCGATTTTTTTGCAGACTTTGACCAGAAACGGGCAATCTCCATGCTGGGTTCGCTGAATATCGGCGTCGGCATGAAGCTGTCCCATATGTCGAAGGGCACGCTGGAGAAGGTGCAGCTCGTCCTCGCCATGAGCCGGAACGCCAATCTTTACTGCCTGGATGAACCGATCGGCGGCGTCGATCCCGCCACCAGGGATTATATTCTAAACACAATTGTCAGAAACTATCGCGAAAACTCAACCGTTCTTTTATCCACCCATCTCATTACGGATGTGGAAAATATACTGGACGAAGCGATCTTCCTTCAGCATGGCCAGGTCCGTCTCCATGCCAGCGTAGACGACATAAGGGAAAAAGAGGGTAAATCAATTGACGCATTATTCAGGGAGGTGTTCAAATGTTAAGAAAAATATTGAAACATGAATTTAAAGCTACCTATCGCCTTTTCGTTCCGCTTTACATCGTACTTGCCGCACTGACCGGTCTCAGCTTCCTTATATATGCGTTGTTTCATAAGCAGGAGAGCGTTCTTTCCGTGATCGTTTTCGGACTTACCACGCTTGTCATCATCCTTGGTTACTTTTTTATCCTCATGGCGCCCTACGTCTTTCTGTCCATGAGGTTTTACCGGACAACGGCCACCAGGGAAGCATACCTGACGTTTACCGTTCCCGCCGATACGAAAACCATTCTGTTCGGCAAATACCTGAACGCCTTGTTCTGGTCTGTATTGACTTCCGTCCTGTGTTACCTCTCATTTTTTATATTTACCCGCTTCACAGGCGACATACAAGGCGCGTTTGAAATAGACGAAAACCGGGCGCTCTTTTTATTGTCCATCCTATTGAGCATCTCGCTTGCGATCCTGACTATTTTTACAGCGATCTCACTGAGCCAGCTCGTACGCGAACACCGCGTTCTGGCATCCCTCGGTTTTGCAGCCGCCCTGTACACGATACAGCAGATTGTAAGCGTCGTTGTAATGCTTCCGATTATGCTCAAAAGGCCGGACCACGGCGTCGCATTAGGAATGCACCCCGACTTTTCAGGCGAACAACTCATTTTCCTGATCTCGTTTGCTATCAGCATTGTATTCAGCATAGCATATTTTCTCATTTCCAACTACATGTTGAAAAAGAAGCTGAATCTTCTGTAAACAAAACGAAGGACCCCTCAGATTTCATTTTTTGAAATCTGAGAGGTTCTTTTCGCCTTTCGGCCCCACGCATGATCCCTCCGCATCTGTTTCGCCGTCTTCAGAAAATAAGTATAATATGGTTTTGTGTTCGTATTCTTTCCATTAACGATCGGATCATCGAACGTGACGTCTACATACAGCCATTTCCCGCCAGTCTTTACCATATTCCACGCATGGCCCGTCCCATTGCACTTTCCGATCACGATCTCGCACGGAATCCCGAGCCGGTTCAGAATCTTTTTCATCGCCTTGGAATACCCGTCGCACACTGCGATCCCTCTCAAAAGCGCTCCCTGCGACGTATGGGATATTTTCGGCACCTCGCCCCGCAAAAAGCCGTCATAATCGTACTTTACATTCCGTATGAGCCAGTCATGCACGGCTTTTATTTTTTCGCGCGTACTCATTCCCTTCTTAATCGTCGTGCGGATCACCTGCTCAATCCTTTTGTCTTCTGATTTTTCCGACACATGGACGGTCAGGCGGTACGCCCTGCCGCCCGCTGCCGCCGTAATCTTTGCCTTTCCCTTTTTCAGGCATTTTATTTTTCCCGCAGAAGAAACGGATACGACCGATTTCGCCGACGACCTCCACTTCACTATGCCCGCTGCGTTATACAAAACGAGCTTTTCGCTGTCTCCAGCAAGAAGATGTACCTGGCTCTGTCCGAACGTCGGACGGTCTGAGGCAAATGTCCGTATGCCCTCCCTTACGGCATATTTCCATGCATTCGAGTTTTTCGGAGCCACGATATTCTGCAGCTTACTGCATTTGCAGATCATTTTATTCCCGAGCGGTTTGCTCTTTCCCGCAAAAACGATGCATTTTAACCGCCCGCAGTTATAAAAAGCATAGTCGGCGACCGACTTGACGCTTGACGGAACTACAATTTTTTCTACTTTATTATTGTTATAAAACGCTCCCTGTGAAATATGGGCGACGCCATCCGGTATGGTAACCGCCTTATCATTGCCATGATAGTTCATCAAACGTCCCGCCAGAATATCAAAATCCGAATCTTCCATCTCTGTTTTTTCCGACGCCAGCCCTGATCCGCCTCCGTCCGGTTCCAGCCCCGAGGCAGCCCCGCCGGTTTCCGCGCCGCCATACTCATAAACCCTGAGTACGATCGTATGAATCTGCTCCGGTATTTTGTCGCTGCCGTACGCCTGATGAAGCAGATCCGCAATACTCTGCGCATCATCCTCGTCCATCAGGCGGCGAACCTCCTCATAAAGCTGCTCGCTCATCAAATACGAATACTGGTTGTCCAAAATCAAATAGTATTCTTTTGCAGCGGCCGCCTCTGCCGCCACGCCCGCGAGGCATGAAACAAACAGCGCCAACGCGAGGTAAATCGCCCCTATATGTCTCCAGACGCATCGCACCCGAAACCATCTCCTTTATTCAAAATATACATCGAAAATTTTCTTTGCCGCCGGCACCGCATAAGCGCTTCCCGTTCCCGCGCCCTCGAATATAATACTGACGGCAATGCTTTTTCCGTTTTTCTGCGCATATCCGACGAACCATGCATGGGAATCCGACGATCCCTCTTTAAACTGCGCCGAGCCGGTTTTTCCGCCCGCCCGGTAACGCGCCGTGTTAAGGGCAGAAGCCGTTCCGCTCTGTACCGCCTCCCTCATATACTGCATAAGCTGTTCCGCCTCGCTTTTCTTGAGTGGAGAAGCAGCTTCCGACGGTTCCCGACGGTTCACCGCACTGCCATATATATTCTCGACATGATCTACTAAGTACGGCTTCATCAATGTTCCGCCGTTTACGGCGGCAGACACGAGAAAGATATTTTGAAGCGGCGTCGTAAGAGTAGCCCCCTGCCCGATCGCCGCCTGCATCACATCCCCCGGATCCATTTCCTTTACGGCGAAAGCGGATGCGTTCTGCTCGAACCGTTCAACCGGAAGTATGCGGTTATAATAAAATGACTGGCATAACTTCGTCCATTTATCTTCGTCGAGTTCGGTTCCGATCATGGCGAAAGCGGAGTTGCAGGATTTGGCAAAGGCGGAGGACAGCGTCAGTTTTCCATGCACCGCGTTTCCGTAACAGTTAATCGCATCTTTGCCTTTCCCGATCTTACCCTTGCATGTATATTGGAATTTTTCGTATTTGTCGTTTTCGCGCATATATTCCAAAAGGGTGTAGAGCTTAAACGTCGATCCCGGGGGATACAGCCCCTGCGTTGCGCGGTTATACAGCGCCGAATCGCCGGATGCGCCGTCGCCTGCCTGTTCTGTCAGCTTGTCCCACATGGCGTCAATGCTGTTTGGATCGTATGTCGGTTTGGACACCATGGCCAAAATCTTTCCCGTTTCCGGTTCCATTGCAACAACGGCGCCGCGGTAGTTTCCCAGCGCATTGCTGGCAGTCTGGGTGAGTTTTACATTCAACGTCGTCACAATATTATTTCCGGGATTCTTTTCTCCCTTCAGCTCATTGATCAGACCGGTCAGCGGACTGACGCCCGACGTAAGCATCGTATAGCTTTCAGAGGCTTCCAGCCCCGTCATCCCATGGGAGGTGCGTCCGACCGCATGGGCAAATAGCCCGTCATACGGATACTGCCTGGTCTCCCTTCCTTTTTTATCCGTAACCGTCTGCGCCAGTACGACCTTCTCGTCCGACAAAATGCTCCCTTTCGTAACTCTCTCCGCCAGAAGCTCCTGGCGCTTATTATTCGGATTGTTTAAAATACGGTCCGTATCACCGGACAAAAACCAGATCACATCCCCCGCCATAAAGACAAACAGGAACATGAATATATAAGTCACGGCCGCCATTTCCCGGTTCATACGCTTACGCTTTTTTATGTCTGCCTTATCTTCCGGCTTTCTTTCCTCCACCTTTCTCTTCTTCCTTTTCAAGATGCTCCACCTCCCTTTCATTCAGCACATACATCCCCTGTATCACGCTAAAAATAATAATCGTGGTCATGACCGAGCTCCCTCCGTAGCTGATCAGCGGCAAGGTGACGCCCGTAGACGGAATAAATTTCGTCACGCCCCCTACGCACAAGAACACCTGAAAAATAAAAACAACGCTGAGTCCAAACGCCGTGAGCTTGTAAAACTGCCGTTTCATTTTCATCGCAATGTTGACAAACATAATATAACTGCTCAAATATACCATAATCAGGCAGATCGCAAACACGCCGCCGAGTTCTTCTGAAATGGCGGCAAAAATGAAATCGCTCTCCACCACGGGAACGCTGTTCGGCAGGCCCTTCCCGAGACCCATGCCGATAAAGCCGCCGCTGCCGATCGCAAACAGCGAGCGGGCGATCTGGTAGCCTTCGTCATTGATTCTCCCCCACGGATCCCGCCACGCATATACGCGGGTTCTCACATGGGAAAACAGGCGATAGGCAACTATTGCCGCCAGCGCGCCGCCCCCGAGCCCCGCCCCCAAATATATTACATTCGCAGTGGCGACATAGAGTACAAACAGATACGTCACAAAATAGATCAGCGCCGCCCCCAAATCTTTTTCCGCGACAAGTATGGCCACATGTACTGCCGCCACGCATGTAATCAGGACAATATGTTTGAATTTCGTGCTTTTCGCCAGCAGCGACGACATAAAGAATACATATAATATCTTAACAAATTCCGAGGGCTGGATGGATACGCTGCCGATTTGTATCCAATTCCTGGAACCGTATTTTTCAACCCCGATCACAAACACGAGCAGAAGAAACAGGATTCCCAGCAGCGCGTACTGCCAGCCAAACCGTTCGATCCATTTGAATTTCTCGATCAGAAGCGGTACAAAAATACACGCCGCTATCGCTGCCGACGCAAGTATGATCTGATGGATGGCGTACCGGGACGACAGCCTTCCCAGCATAACAAATCCAACCATCATGCACATCATCATATTATTCAGAACCAGCTTTGACAGCCCTTTGTAACAGACCTGATATACTTTAATAAATACGAAATAAAACGCCAGCTCCGCCGCCCACAAAAACACATATGTCAGAGACTTATTTTCCATGATCAGCAGCGCGCTCATTACCCCGTGAATAAGTACGGTAAGCGTTCTCTGTGCGGCAAATACCCGATTCTGCCTGTCCTTATTTTTCCCGACAAAGGCACGGAACGAATAAAACGTATAGAGAGCGAATAACAATATTATTACATAGCGGGATATTTCTACGATAAAAAGTTCCATTTTTCCAAAACCTTTCCCACTTGAACAGCATCTTCATCCAAAAAAGCGATTTCCGGAATGTACGCGGCCCCATCAGTCCCGTGCGGCGCCAAAAATTCTGCCGCATCATGCCATGATGGATTTTTCTCATATATGACATTGTAGCAATAGTCGCAGTAATTGACTGCTAAAAACTCATCCTTTTTCGGGGTGGAAATACAGATCCCCCTTTTACCCGTCGCGGCGTTCCTGCACCCGCCGAGCTCCATGTTCACACAGCCTTCCGTCGTCATTACCGCCGTCCTGCCATATGACATATGCAGGCTTCGTCCGATTCCAAAACGCCTGTACACGCTCCGCGTTCTCTGATTCCAGCAATACAGCCCAGATCCTGCCAAAAGTTCCCATCCCTCCGCATGCTCCATATGCGCCAGAAGCGGCAGCGCCTCAATCGAGTTGGCGACAGCGCCCGCACAGCCGCCCGCTGCCAAAGCCTCCCCGTATAAATCCCAATATTTGAGAAAACGCTCTTTGTTTTTTGTGCGGAGTACTGCCGGAAGCGATATATAATACCGGAAATCGCCGGTCTCCCGGACTAGTTTTTCCCACAGATCTGGTGAAAACTCATCCAGTTTCAAACATAACCTCGTATTATCCGCATTTGCCCTTTGGCACGATCTTACACCCCGGATGTGTTCAAAATCCGCCACGCGAATCACCGTATAGAACGAAGGATCCGCTTCGCAGCTTCTTCCGGCGCGAAGCGGGCGCCTCTCGGCAGAGCCTTCTTCGCACGGTTCGGCTGGCGCCGGCGGCCGTGCTGTTGCATCACGGTGAAATTTCCCGCACAAACAGGCCCGCAGCTGCTCAAACCCCTCTCTGCGGAGGGCGGCAATACTCCCGAGCGGGACGAACAAATGCTCCGGAAGATCGATCGCAACCGTTTCAAACTCAAACTCACTGGCTCCCGTCTTCCTAAGCCTTTTTTCAACGTCTTCCGCCCTGACCGGCCTCCCTTCCGCCCTTTCGGCGCATGCGCCGTTCACCGTGCAGACGCAATCCCCAGCGGCCAGTTCGAGACTGACCGGACTGCCGCACGCAGCGGTAAACGCTCCGTTTACTTTTATCTTGCCCTTCTTCTTTCCCTCTTCCGCCATCTCTGAAATTTCCTGAAGAAGCCTGCTGTTCTTTGTCCGGTATACTTTCTGTCCGACTTTCAGACGGCTGCCCTTTTTGTAACGGGTCCTCACCCGTTCGCCCTTTTCCGCTCCCTCGCCGAGCGTGTACTCGTATGCGCGCCCGCCGTCTTCACTGCGGAACTCCACCACGTCCTGCGGATGCAATTTCTCTGCCGCCCGGTACTCCGCCGCGTATCCGTTTACCTTTACCACCTCTCCGGCGCATACGCCGAAATGTCCGTTTTTACGCGTATAGATGATATTTTTCTTCGACGGCTCAAACAAATATCCTTCCGAAAAGCCTCCCCGGTTATAAATGTCCGCCAGTCTCCTTATATCCCTTTTTACTTCGCGATCCTCCACTGTGAGCCCATGAAGGGCCGCGTCTGCATAAAGCCGGTACAAATGAGAGGCAAACGCCGCATACTCCGGCTTCTTCATCCGTCCTTCTATTTTGAAGGAGTCAACGCCCGCGCGTATGAGTTCGTGCGCTCTTCCCAGCGTGCACATGTCCGCCGGGCTCAAAAAACATCCTCTTTGCACCTCTCCCGACTCCGCGTCCTCCACCGTATAAGACAACCGGCAGGGCTGGGCGCACATCCCGCGGTTTCCGCTCCGTCCCCCGATCACTTCGCTCATCCGGCACTGCCCGGAATAACAATAACACAGAGCCCCGTGGACGAACACTTCAATCTCCTGATCCGTCTGCGTCCGCATCTGTGCTATTTCGCCAATTGTAAGCTCCCTTGCCGGTACGATTCTTGTCACTCCGTACGGCTGCAGCAATTTCCCCGCCTCCCCGGTAAGCAATGTCATCTGCGTGCTGGCGTGGATAGGCAGATCCGGGAAATGCTGCCGCACGAACTCCATAACCCCGAAATCCTGCACGATAACCGCATCCAGACCGTATTCATACAGCGGACGCAGCTGGGTATAAAAACAGTTCTCCAGCTCTTCCTCAGTCAGGAGGGTATTTGCCGTAAGATATATTTTTTTGCCGTGTAAATGCGCAAAATCAAGAATTTCGCACATCTCATCCACCGTAGGATTATGCGCAAACGCTCTTGCAGAAAAGCGGTCAATTCCTGCGTAAACAGCGTCCGCGCCGCTGTACGCCGCGGCATATATCGCTTCCTTTGAGCCGCCGGGCGCAAGTATTTCCACATGTCTCATATTTGTCCCGCCAGTCTGTCATGACAGACCCGCACTACCTCTTCCCTTTTCTGGTTCTCATTTCAAGATCGGTAATTCGCCGTTCAGCTGCCTGCAGCTTCGCCTTTAACTCTGCATTTTCTTTCTCATAATTCATCTGCGGTTCTAACTCCTGCATTTGCTGCTCCGCATTGCCGAGCTTCTCCTTCAACTCCTCGTTTTCGCCCTCGAGCGCTTTTTTCTTCTGCTCAGCCGCCTTCATCTTCTCCGCCTGCGTTTTTACCTTATCGTTTAACGTATCATTTTTCTTTTTCAGACGCGCGTTTTCATCCTCCAGCTTTTTCACCTGTTCTACAGCCGCCTCGAGTTTTGCCGCATGCGAAGTGCTCTCGGAACGAACCGCCGTCAGTTTTTCTTCGAGCGTCTCCAGTTTGGAAGAACTGTCCTGATTTTTTACATTTAACGCCACAATCTTTTTTTCAGCAAAATCCAGCTTATCCTTCAGCTCGTCCTTCCGATTCTCCGCATGATCCGATTTGCTCTGCATCTCCATGATTTCATGCTTCATTTCGAGCACCATCTTATCCTTGCGCTCATTATCGCGCACAAGGGATTTTCTTTCTTTTTCCGATTTAAAATAGTCATCTGCAATATTGATTGCCAGAAGGATATTGCGAAGCTCTATATCCAGAGAATAATAATAATCCTCGTCCTTAAATTCCGCATATTTGCTATTTATGTATGTAGCCACCTTCTGGAGGTACTCTACGCTCTCAAACCCGCAAATCGTGTACTTCCTGCCATTAATCAACACTTCTACGTCGTTTTTGCTTTTGCTTTTATTCTTCATTCTCGTAACCTCATTCCTTGCAGATTGGATCCCCCATGCCCTTATTTTACATGAGATCATTATATTCGTCAAGACTATGCGGACAATCATTCGGCAATCGTAAATCCTCAAAACTGCGAATGGCAAGATCTGCGTCCCGTTCCATATCCCGCCAGGAATACGACAGCTTTGCATCATACACCCCTACGGTGTAAAAACCGGCGTTTTTTGCCGCCAAAATTCCCTGATGGAGATCCTCGAACACCACGCACTCCGAAGGAGCGCATCCGAGTTTCTCCGCCGCCCTGAGGTAAATATCGGGAAATCCTTTGCCGCGCGCGACCTCGCTCGTTTCGGTAAACGCCGTAAAATAATCATAAACGCCGTTTCGCCTCAGGCATCCCTCGAAAAGCGATGAATACGACGCGGTGGCAACGCCAATCCGCACCCCCCGCCGCTTGAAATATTCCAGTACATCCTTTGTACCGGGCTTAATGCAAACCTCTTCGTGATATGTACGCATCGCCATTTCATTCCATTCTTGAATGATATCTTCCGCGCTTTCCCGTAACCGGAACCGCTCGATCGTATATAGGGCGGTCTCCTTAAAGCCCATAGGCGCAATCGCCTTTTGGTAGTCGTCCGGCACATCAAACCCCCGCCTGCCGAGAAAATCCGCATCCACCTTCTCCCACACCCACATGGAATCCAGCAGCGTTCCATCCAGATCGAATATAGCCCCTTTTATTTTCATAACCTCCTCCTTTCTTTCCAGGCGCGTTTACGGCGTTTCATTTAATCCGCTGCTTACGCCGAATATATCGTATGCGCCCTTTACCAGCGATAGGGACCCAAAAATAAATAAAACGGCTTTCTCCGGCGCCCTGCAGTCTTTCAGGGCAATGCCGACCGCTTCTTCCAGCGATGCGCAGGCTGATACCGTTTCAGGCCCCGCTTCACCGGACGTTGTTTTCAAAAGCCTGAACTGCTCTGCCAGCATGTCGGCCGGAAGACCTCGCTCCGACGGCGGAGAGACCGTATAAATCCGGTCAAACGCATCGGCGGCGGCCTCCGCCATTTTTGCATAATCCTTATCGGCGAATACTCCCATGACGGCTATTTTTCTTTCCGTCTTATAATATGCATTGACAGATTCCAAAAAACGATTCAGTCCGGCGGGGTTGTGCGCGCCGTCCGCCACGACGACCGGATCGGCGCAAAGCATGTCGAATCTGCCGCGCCACACTGCGTTCGCAAGCCCTCTGCGGATGTCCTCTTCCGAACACGGAAAACGCTTTCTGACCGCCTCTGCGCACTCCACCGCCAGACATGCATTTTCGACCTGAAACACTCCGCGCAGCGACAGGTTCAAATTTTTGTACTGCTTATAATCAAAGCGGGTTCCGGATGGCGAGCTCTCCCTGATGCAAATATCCTCCGTTGAAACGGTTTGAAGCCTGCACCCCTTCTCCCTGCACGCCTGTTGAAGAACTTCTTCCGCCCCGCCGTCCTGCCGGGCTGACGCGACCGGCGCGCGGTCCTTTATGATTCCCGCCTTTTCCCGCGCTATTTCTGCGATCGAATTTCCCAAAAACTTCATATGATCGAGAGCAACCGGCGTGATCACCGCACACTCCGGCGTCCGGATGATATTGGTGGCGTCCGCTCTTCCCCCCATCCCTGCCTCCAATACGACCAGATCGCAGTTCCAGTCGGCAAAGGCGAGAAACGCCGCTGCCGTCTCAATCTCGAACACCGTCGGCGTACCGTCGCCCCGGCTCCGCATCCTGTCGATGGCGCGCCGGATCCTCGTAATATATCCCGCCATTTCCTCTTCCGTGATATATACTGTCTCACTGCCCTTTGCATACTGTATCTGCTCCCTGCGGGAAAAGAGCGCCGGAGTTACAAAACGTCCCACTTTCAGCCCCTGACCGGCATAAATGGCGCTGATGAAGGCCGCTGTCGAACCCTTTCCGTTTGTACCCGCAATATGAATAAAGGAAAGCCTGTCCTGCGGATTGTCAAAATACTGCATCAGCTTTCCCGTAACCTCCAGCCCCGGCTTGATCGCGGCGCCGGTCTGAATCTGCCATATATACTCCATCGCTTCCGTGTACGTCATACCATTCTCCAAACAGGGCGCTATTGTACAAACAACAGCGCCCTGTCATGCCTATACTGTTTATTTAATAATCCTGACCTTAATCACGCCCTCGATCTGCTCCAGATCCTTCACAATCTCATCGGTCGCTTTGCCGCATATGTCGAAAATCGTATATGCATAATTGCCCCGGCTCTTATTCATCATGTTTTCAATATTTATTCCCTCGTTGCCGAATACGGAAGTAAATTTCGACAGCATGGAGTGGACATTTTTATGCGCCACCGCCACGCGGCCTTCCGTCGTGCACACTCCGGCGTCGCAGGTCGGAAAATTGACGGAATTTTTGATATTTCCATTTTCAATAAACTCCCGGATTTCTCTGACTGCCATTTTCGCACAGTTATCCTCCGATTCCTGCGTGGAAGCTCCGAGATGCGGAGTCACGATCGTATTCGGAAGGGACGCCGTCGTCGGATTCGGGAAATCCACGATATATTTTCTCACTTTTCCGCTTTCCAGGGCCGCCTTCATATCCGCCTCGTTTACAAGCGTGTCCCTTGAAAAATTGAGGAATATGACGCCGTCTTTCATCTTATCGAACGCCTCTTTATCAAACATTCCTTTTGTTGAATCAAGAAGCGGCACGTGAACGGTGATAAAATCACATTCGCTGTAAATCTCGTCATATGTTTTTACGAGCGTGATATCCCTGGACATATTAAGCGCATTGTCAACCGACAGGTACGGATCGCAGCCATATACGTCCATGCCGAGACGGTTCGCCGCATTTGCTACCAGAACGCCGATCGCTCCCAGTCCGATAATCCCCATCTTTTTTCCTGAAATTTCGGTTCCGGCAAACGCCTTTTTCGCCTTTTCTGCCGCCTTTGCGATATCTTCGCTGTCTTTATTTTCCTTAACCCACTCGATGCCGCCCACGATATCGCGGGAAGCGAGAAGCATCGCCGCTACGACTAATTCCTTTACCCCGTTTGCGTTAGCGCCCGGCGTATTAAATACGACGATACCCTGATCCGCGCATTTTTCAAGCGGGATATTGTTTACGCCCGCTCCGGCTCTCGCCACGGCAAGCAAACGATCCGGCAGTTCCATGTCATGCATGGATGCGCTCCGCACAAGCACCGCGTCTGCCGCACTCGTATCTTCTACGATCTCATACTGGTCATCAAACAATTCCAAACCGCATTTTGCGATTGGATTTAAGCAATTGATTTTTATACTCATTTCTGATTCTCCTCTTCAAACTTTTTCATAAACGCCACAAGCTTTTCAACGCCTTCTAACGGCATTGCATTGTAAATGCTTGCGCGCATGCCGCCAACCGAACGGTGTCCTTTGAGGTTTTCAAAGCCGGCCGCCTTCGCCTCTTTCACAAACTTGGCGTCCAATTCCTCGTCGCCCGTGACAAACGGCACATTCATCAAGGATCGGTCTTCCTTGCGCACAGTTCCTTTGAACAGTTTGCTGGAATCCAGAAAATCGTAAAGTATCTTTGCCTTTTCTTCATTTCTCTTTTTCATTGCATCCAGACCGCCCATTTTCTTGATCCACTGGAACACCTTGCCGCATATATATATGCCGTACGCCGGCGGAGTGTTGTAAAGGCTCTGCGCATCCGCATGAATCTTGTACTGGAGCATCGTCGGCACTTTCTCGTCCACCTCTTCCGGAATCAGATCCTCGCGGATAATGACGATCACTACGCCCGCCGGTCCGATATTTTTCTGGACTCCTCCGTAAATGACGCCGTATTTTTCTACGTCAACCGGCTCGGACAGGAAACAGGATGAAACGTCCGCCACCAGCGTTTTCCCCTTTGTATTGGGAAGCGTTTTATATTTCGTTCCATATATTGTATTGTTTTCGCAGATGTACACATAATCAGCATCTTCGCTGATCGGAAGATCGGAGCAATCCGGAATATAAGAAAAAGTCTTATCCTCCGAAGACGCAATCTTATTTGCCTTGCCATATTTGCATGCCTCTGCATATGCCTTCTTTGCCCACTGTCCGGTCACAATATAATCCGCCACTCCGTTTTTCATCAGATTCATCGGAATCATCGCAAACTGTTGGGAAGCTCCGCCCTGCAAAAACAAAACCTTGTAATTGTCAGGGATATTCATAAGCTCGCGAAGATCCGCCTCTGCCGTCTTAATGATGTCGTCATACGCCTTGGAACGATGGCTCATCTCCATCACGGACATTCCCGTCCCTTTGTAATCCAACATCTCATCTGCTGCTTCCTTCAATACTTCCTCCGGCAAAACGGCTGGTCCCGCTGAAAAATTGTACACTCTTGCCACTGCTAAAACCTCCTTATTTGTCTTACTTGTTTAATCTTTTTTCTAAATCCTCTTCATTAAACGCATCTTCAATCGGCTCTCCGGGCGCCACCATGGGCCACACTTTGTCGTCCTGGTCGAGGACGCAGCTGATCACAACCGGTCCTTTCGCCTCCATCGCCTTTTTCATTACATCATCCACCTGATCCCGGCGGGTGATCCGATATGCTTGCGCGCCAAGTCCCTCCGACACCTTCACATAATCTACCTTGTCCTCTAAAATCGTGCTGGAATAACGTTTTCCGTAAAACAACGTCTGCCACTGCCGCACCATTCCGAGCGCATGGTTGTCAAATATAACTTGGATAATCGGAATGCCATACCGGGAAGCTGTTGCCAGCTCATTCATATTCATCCGGAAACATCCGTCGCCGGCAATATTAAACACATGCTTGTCAGGCATTCCGAGTTTGGCGCCGATACATGCTCCCAGCCCATAACCCATCGTTCCCATGCCGCCGGATGTGATCAATGTGCGCGGATTTTTATATTTGTAATACTGTGCCGCCCACATCTGATGCTGTCCTACGTCTGTAGTAATAATAGCGTCGCCGCCGGTCAGCTCATTGATTCTTTCAATAATATACGGACCGGTCAGAACATCGTCGCGATACTGCATGGGCAAGGCGGCTTTTCTTGCAAGCACCTTGTCAATCCACGGTTTATGGTACTGGTCGTCCAGCTTCTTATTCAGAATTTCAAGTACCGATTTCAAATCGCCGACGATCGAATAATCGACCTGTATATTTTTATTAATTTCTGCCGCGTCAATATCAATGTGGACAATCTTCGCATTGTAGGCAAATTTCTTCGCATTTCCCAGCACCCTGTCCGAAAAGCGGACGCCGAGCGCAATGAGGAGATCGCATTCCGTCACGCTTAAATTTGCGGTTTTCGTTCCGTGCATGCCGAGCATGCCCGTATAGTATTCATCCGTTCCGTCAAAAGCGCCCTTGCCCATAAGCGTATCCGTTACCGGAGCATCCACTTTCTTTACAAATTCACGCAGCTCGGCTCTGTCTCCCGATATGACATTGCCGCCGCCTACGAATATCATAGGGCGTTCTGAATTGCGGATCGCCTGAACGACTGCCTCGATATCGCTCTCGCGGATCGTATCGGTCTTTCTCGGTATAATCTCCGGCGTCTGCGGCGCAAACTCCGTAACTGCCGCCGTAACATCCTTTGTGACATCAACGAGAACCGGCCCCGGCCTGCCGCTCTGGGCTATTTTAAACGCCCTGCGCACTACTCCCGCCAGATGTTCCACATCTTTTACAATAAAGCTGTGTTTTGTGATCGGCATCGTCACGCCGGCAATATCCACTTCCTGAAAACTGTCCTTGCCTAATAGCGGGAGCGTTACGTTGCATGTAATCGCCACCAACGGAACCGAATCCATATATGCGGTAGCGATGCCCGTTACAAGGTTTGTCGCCCCCGGACCGCTCGTCGCCATACAGACCCCGACTTTACCCGTCGCCCTCGCATAGCCATCCGCGGCATGGGATGCTCCCTGCTCATGGGATGTGAGCACATGACGCAATTTGTCCTGATACCGATAAAGCTCGTCGTATACGTTCAAGATCGCGCCGCCGGGATATCCGAATACAGTGTCAACCCCCTGTTCCAACAAACATTCAATCAAGATCTGGGAACCGTTTAATTGCATAATATGCACCTCTTTCAAGTAATGTTAACCGCTAAAATTCATTTTTTAAAATTGCCCCCGTATTTCCGGAAGTTACCATGTTCGCATACCTTGCCAGATATCCGGTCGTGACTTTCGGCTCTCTCGGCCGCCAGTTCTTTCTTCTCTCTGCCAGCGCTGCGTCATCCACCAGAACCTCCAGCTTATTCGCCGGAATGTCGATCCGGATCGTATCTCCTTCCTCGACAAGCGCGATCGGTCCGCCCACTGCCGCTTCGGGCGATACGTGGCCTATTGACGCGCCACGGCTCGCGCCGGAAAAACGTCCGTCGGTAATGAGCGCGACGGATGAGCCAAGTCCCATGCCCGCAATTGCCGACGTGGGATTGAGCATCTCGCGCATACCCGGTCCGCCTTTCGGGCCCTCATAGCGGATGACGACGACGTCGCCCTCTACGATCTTGCCGCCCTTTATCGCATCGATCGCATCCTCCTCGCAATCGAATACCCTTGCCGGCCCCTCATGTACCATCATCTCCGGTACGACGGCAGAACGTTTGACAACAGCGGAATCCGGTGCGAGATTTCCTTTCAGGACGGCGATACCGCCCGTCTCGCTGTACGGATTTTCCACCGGACGGATCACCTCGGGATTGCGATTGACGCAGCCCTCGATATTTTCTCCGACCGTCTTTCCCGTCACAGTCATTTGATCTGTATATAAAAGCCCTTTTTTGTTTAATTCATTCATGACAGCGTACACGCCGCCCGCCTCATTGAGATCTTCCATATAGGTCGGACCTGCCGGCGCCAAATGGCAAAGGTTCGGCGTCTTTGCGCTCATCTCGTTGGCAAGATCGAGATTCAAATCCACGCCCGCCTCATGCGCGATCGCCGGAAGGTGCAGCATGCTGTTTGTCGAACACCCAAGCGCCATATCGACTGTCAGGGCGTTTAAGAATGCTTTTTCTGTCATTATGTCGCGCGGGCATATATTTTTCTCATACAATTCCATTACCTTCATGCCGGCATGCTTTGCCAGCTTCAGCCTCTCTGAATACACGGCCGGAATCGTTCCATTTCCCTTCAGCCCCATGCCGACTGCCTCAGTCAGGCAGTTCATACTGTTTGCCGTATACATTCCCGAACAGGAGCCGCAGGTCGGACAGGCATGGCTCACAAAATCTTCCACCTGCTCTTCCGTCATCGTACCCGCCGCATGTGATCCAACCGCTTCAAACATACTGGAAAGACTTGTTTTTCTTCCCTGAACATGTCCGGCAAGCATCGGCCCGCCGCTGACAAATACGGTCGGAACATTAACGCGCGCCGCCGCCATCAGCAGCCCCGGTACATTCTTATCGCAGTTCGGCACCATCACCAGGGCGTCAAATGCGTGCGCAAGCGCCATACACTCTGTAGAATCCGCGATCAGATCTCTCGTGACAAGGGAATATTTCATTCCCACATGCCCCATCGCGATACCGTCGCAGACGGCAATCGCCGGAAATACGATCGGAGTTCCCCCCGCCATCGCCACGCCGAGTTTCACCGCCTCGACAATTTTATCGATATTCATGTGCCCCGGCACAATTTCATTATATGAGCTGACGATACCGACTAACGGCCTGTCAAGCTCTTCCTTCGTCATCCCCAGCGCGTTAAACAGCGAACGCTGCGGGGCTGTCTGCATACCTTTTTTTACCGAATCGCTTTTCATATCTAACCTCCATTAGTTCAACTCAACTATCCTTGTATTTCATCTGCAATTGCATTTCCCATCTCTTTCGTTCCGAGGCACGTCTTGCCCTCGTCCATAATGTCGGCCGTGCGCAGTCCTTTTTTCAGCACGCTGTCGACCGCCCGCTCCACCGCGTCCGACTCTCGAGTCAGGTTAAAGGAATACTTAAGCATCATTGCTGCGGAGAGAATTGTGGCAATTGGATTTGCCTTGTTCTGTCCCGCAATGTCGGGCGCCGCCCCGTGGCTCGGCTCGTATAAGCCCATTGAGCCCTCTGCAAGACTGGCGGAAGCAAGCATTCCGATCGAGCCGGTCACCATGCTCGCCTCATCTGACAAAATATCGCCAAACATGTTCTCCGTGAGAATCACGTCAAACTGTTTGGGATCCCTCACGATCTGCATTGCACAGTTATCCACAAGCATATCCGTCAGTTCTACTTCCGGGTAGTCCTCGCTAACTTCCTTTACAACCTTGCGCCAGAGTCTGGAAGAATCCAGCACATTCGCCTTGTCTACGCTGCAAACCCGTTTTCTGCGCTTCATCGCAATATCAAACGCCCATTTTGCAATTCGGCGTATTTCATTTTCATTATATGTGAGCGTATCCGTCGCCCGCATGACGCCGTCAACCTCTTCCGTGCGTCTCTCGCCGAAGTAAAGGCCGCCGGTCAGCTCGCGCGTGACAACAAAATCGAATCCGCCCTCCGTCAGTTCCTCTTTCAGCGGACACGCTCCGCTCAGCTCATCAAACAAAACGGCGGGCCTGAGATTACAGAACAGGCCGAGGCCCTTACGGATCTGCAAAAGCCCCGCCTCCGGGCGTTTGTCCGGCGGCAGCGAATACCAGCTGTCCTGTCCGACCTTCCCGCCAACTGCGCCAAGAAGAATCGAATCGCATTTTTTCGCCCGTTCGAGCGTCTCTTTCGTCAAAGGCTCGCCGTAAGCGTCAATGGAGCATCCCCCCATCGCCAGCTCTTCATATTCAAAGGAATGTCCATAGACTTTCCCCACCTTGTCCAATACTTTTTTTGCTTCCGCCACAATCTCCGGTCCGATTCCGTCACCGGGTATGACGCCGATATGAAACTCCATCTTCCCGCCTCCTATGTGGAAAAATAATAGCGTTGCCGCCACAGACGGCTTTAGCCTTAAGTATATAGCAAAACGGCACAAGCTGTCAAGACCGTGCTGATATAAAGATTTCAACGCCATAAATAAAATTTTTTCCAAAACCCATTTTTTACTTGATTTCAACCCCTCTATATAATAAACTAGAGTATATAGATTTTACTAGGAGGATCAAACCATGGACGTAATCGAAAAAGTAGACTTTAATAAGGTGGGAAAGCGAATGAAGCAGCTCAGAAACGAGCAGGGCATCACGCAGGAAAGGGTGGCGAAGGATCTCGGCAGCACGATTGCTTTCGTAAGCAA
Source organism: uncultured Lachnospiraceae bacterium (assembly GCA_947591245.1). Classification (GTDB taxonomy): domain Bacteria; phylum Bacillota; class Clostridia; order Lachnospirales; family Lachnospiraceae; genus Eubacterium_F. Next base: position 57,417 of record CANQCY010000007.1, read on the forward strand.
CATCGAAAATAACCGCACAAAAATCAATTTGAGAGTATTGATGTATTACTCCAAGCTCTGCCACATCTCCATCGACTCCCTTCTCAACGCCGGCATTCCGAATCTGATCCCGGCAGATGACGACGCCGTTGTCGAACAGGAAATTTCCAGAGTTTTGAAACATTACGACAAGAATGAAAAGATTAAAATTCTGAAAATGCTGAAAATCGGTAAGGATTTAGAGCTGGACATCTGATCGTCGGAAGATGCGATACCGGCTTTTAAATTAATAATGCGAAAGGAATGAATACAACAATGATCAAAAAACGAATTATGGCATCTGTGCTTTGTTTCACGCTGGCCACAACAACATGTTCGGTAATTACGCCGCCGGCAGCAGACGTAGTCGCCGCTTCTGAAAACAACGCAGCGCGGGACGGCGTTCCGTGGAGCACGGCGCAAATGCCGCAGTTGCAGTCTGTGCGAGACGAAAGCGCAGATCAGGACGTGAAATTCACACACAAGGAATGGACCGGGGAGAAGGGATATACGGACGCTTCCGGAGAACAGGTAAATGGGGCTGATGTATACCGCATCAACGTACAGGACGCTTCCATGTCCTCAACACGCTCTGTTCCTTATGAATCCGTGGAAAAGGCGATTGACGGCGCTGTGAATTACCGGAAAGAGGCTTCCGGATACGTACAGTTTCTGACAGGCGGCGAACAGTCCGACTGGGAGCTCGTCGTACTGCAGAATCAGAAGGACGCACAGGGAGACCAATATGCGGATTTCTTTGAAAAAGGCTATGCTGCCGATGAAAGCGACGACTGGAAAAAGGGCCTGACCCTTCCAGCCAGCTGGACGCATTACGGCTTTGATTTTCCGATTTATGCCAATGTCCAAATGCCATGGCAGTCCCGTTATGATTCCGGCGTCAATTCACCGTCGGCTCCGACCAATTATAACCCCGTAGGACTGTACCGCAAAACATTTGACTTAAATGATACGATGCTTAAGGACAACGGCAGGGTTTATATCTCCTTCCAGGGCGTGGAATCCTGTTATTATGTCTATGTAAACGGCAAAGAGGTCGGCTACAGCGAGGACACTTTCAGCCCTCACAGCTTTGATATCACAGACTACCTGACTGAAGACGGCAAGGACAACCTTCTCGCTGTCGAGGTACATAAATTCTGCGACGGAACATGGATGGAGGGTCAGGATATGATATATGACGGCGGTATTTTCCGTGACGTATACCTATACTCCACCCCTCTCGTTCACATACAGGACTACTCTGTCGTAACCGATCTGGATGACGAATACAGGAACGCCAGCCTGGACATGGAGGTGGCTGTCAGCAACAACAGCAATTCCGACCTGTCTGATTATGCCGTGGACGTTCAGCTTTTCAACCCGGACGGATCCGTTTTCATGAACGGATACACCATCGACATCCCGACTATCGGAAAAGCAAAATCCGACGGCTCGAAAACAATTGCGGCTGCAGGCGGCTCCCACACTGTTTATGAACCGGCGCTGTGGTCCGCAGAGCAGCCGAATCTGTACACAATGGTTCTGACGCTGTACAATAAATCTACCGGCGCCTATATCGAAAGCGTATCCCAGCAGCTCGGTTTCCGCGAAATCGGCTTTGTAAGCACCGAAGTTAATTCAAGCGGACAGAGAAGCACAAGCGACAGCGAATATGAGCCGGTCACGATCAACGGCCAGCCTTTATTATTGAAAGGAACGAACCGGCACGACACCGATCCTGTTTACGGAAAATATGTACCGAAGGATACGGCGGAGCAGGATATCGAGACAATGAAACAGTATAACATCAACGCCCTCCGTACTTCGCACTACAGCAACGACGAATATCTGTACTATCTGTGCGACAAATACGGCTTGTATGTGATGGCGGAGACAAATATAGAGTCCCATGCCCTCATGAACAAAGCGAATCAGCAGGTATATTTCAAAAATTTGGTCATGGACCGGACCATAACCGCATTCAAGCGTTTGAGAAACCAGACTTCAAACGTGATGTGGTCAACCGGAAATGAAAATTATTATTCCGGGGACAAAAACTATGCGGACGGCATGTTCTATGATCTGATCCACTATTTTAAAGATGAGGATCCGACCCGTCCCGTCCACTGCGAGAGCTCCGGCGACCAGAGCGGCGTCGATATGTCCAGCAACATGTATCCCGACGTGGGAACCGTTGCAAACAAGGCGAAATCCAACATGCCTTATGTGATGTGCGAATACGATCACGCAATGGGAAATGCCGTCGGAAACATAAAGGAATACTGGGACGCCATCCGCAGCTCTGACAATATGCTGGGCGGCTTCATCTGGGACTGGGTGGATCAGTCGCGGCTGACATGGCTTCCGGAGGACGGCTACGATTACTTTGATGAATCGTTCGCACACACGACATTGTACAAGGACGAGGCAAGCGGCAAATATTATGCCTACGGCGGAGACTGGGGCGACCGCCCGAACGACGGTTCTTTCTGCGTGAACGGACTTGTCTCCCCTGACCGCGATGTCCAGCCCGAACTGCATCAGGTAAAATACGTTTACCAGAATTTCTGGTTTACGGCAAGCGACCTGAACCTGTCGCGCGGAAAAGTAAACGTATATAATGAATCTTCATTCGATAATATGAACGAATACAACCTTGTATGGAAACTGAGCGAGGACGATACCGTGATCGCATCCGGCACAGAGTGCTTTGACGCCGCTCCGAGAGAGGAACGGGAAATCGATCTTCCGTACCGAGAAAGCCTTCCCGCAGTGCGCAAGGCGGGTGCGGAGTATTATCTGACACTGGAGCTTCAACTGAAATCCGACCGCCTGTATGCGAAAAGCGGGCATGTTGTAGCACATGAACAGTTCCTTCTTCCGGAAACGACAGAAACTGCTGCATTTACTCCTTCTACAGGTGACGTGCAGGTTTCAGACAACGGAGATTACACCTCCGTAACCGGAGCAGACTTCTCCTTCCAGATCGATAACCAAACCGGAATCCTTCACGATTACACATACAAAGGCGCTGTATTGATGTCCGACGGACCGACGCCTAACTTTTACCGCGCGCCGCTTAATAATGACGCTTCCCGCGATGATAACTGGAAAACCGCCGTCGATGATCAGAAGCTGGCGGAGATCGTTCAGGAAAAGGAAAGCGATGGAAGAACTACCATTCTCACTACCCTCTCTTTCCCCAAACAGCCGGATCTCGCAGTGTCCATTTCCTACACGATCGAAGGAAACGGCGCGATGACGGTCCGAATGACGACTGACGCAACGGCGACCAGCCTGAAAAATTATCTCCGGATCGGCACGCAGATGCGGCTTCCGGAGGGCTATGAAAATATCACATGGTACGGCGGCGGTCCGGTAGAATCCATGAACGACAGGAAGGATTTCTGCACCGTTGCCAAATATCAAACCACCGTATCCGAACTGTTTTACCCTTATCTGGATACGCAGGACACCGGAACCCTTACCGGCATTAAATGGTTTACCGTCACGAATCCGGAACAGAAAGAAGCTCTCGTCGTTGCGGGAAGAGAGGACGTAGAAGCCTCCGCTCTGCATTTTACCGTAAGCGATCTGACAAACGCCAGACACCCCTATCAGCTTCATCCTGAGGCAGATACCATTTTATCCGTCAACCAGATTTCTTCCGGAACCGGAAACAGGAGCTGCGGGCCGGATACCCTGGCGCAGTATATCGTTCCAAACAATCAGGAATACTCCTATGAGTACACGCTGATTCCGTATGATACGCAGAGCCAGACAGACCTGACCGAGCTCACGAGAGCTTACCGCAACGTTTCGATCTATGAAGGAAATCCAACCGTTACCGCGTTTGAAAAGGAAGTAATGGGGCTGGTCGTATACTCTGGCTCCCAGCTGCAGCAGCTGCTTGACCTGAAGGCAAGATATGAAGGCGATTCTTCTTATTCCGGAGAAGGCGCCGTTCTGAATGCCGAAGAAAAAGAAGCCGTCAGTGATGAAGTCGTACTGCTTCTCGAGCAAAAAATCGAAGAGGCAGAAAAGCTTCAAGACAAACCGGCAGAGATCACTTGGAAGGATCAGAGTAAAAATGCATTTAATTCTGCACTCACGGAGGACAGTGCGTATGTACCCGGTTATGACCCGGCTGAAAACGTCAATTATATACGCGGATACTTTGATTTAGACTCTGACCAGCAGAAAACCTATTTCTCCAACTTTTTCAAAGGGGAGCAGGCATTTACCGCCGAAGCGTATATAAAAATGAACGAAAACGCCGACAACATGAACATGATATTCGGCAAAGGCGACAGGACGATGGGCTTCCGCGGTACATCCTCCAGCTTGTATTTCTTCATCCACAACGGTTCTGACTGGCAGTACTGTGAAGCAACCGGCCTTTATGCAGCCGGCTGGCATCATGTCGCCGCCATATATTCACCGGATGGGGGAGGAACAATCTCCATCGCACTGGATGGTAAGATTGTACAGCAAAAAACCGGAGTTGGTTCAATCAACGGTTCCGACTTCCCTCTCGGCATCGGACACGATGCAGATACCGGCCGCGCTTCTGACAACGGCTACGCCGCCGTACGCCTTTACAACCGCGCACTGTCAGAAGCCGAGCTGAAAGGACAGATGGAATATGATCTCGGCACAAAGGCGGAACCCGCGATCAAGGCGGACGACAAGGCAATCGAACTGTGGTACGAATTTGCCCACAAACCTTCCCGCGTCGTCCTGTCAAAAACAAGGGTATCAATGAAACCGGACTCCGATCCGCAAACAATCCATGCAGAGGTTTCCCCTCGCAATTATCACGGAGCCGGCCTGACTATGGCCTGTCAGGATGAAAGCATCGTCAATGCGGTAATGGACGAAAACGGAGAGATTACGCTGACGCCCGTCGCATTGGGAGAGACAACGATCAAAGTGGAAACGGACGACGGACTATACAATCTCTGCTATGTTTCGGTGAAAAAGGACGAACCGCCAGCGCCTTCCGCACCGCAGGCCTCTTCCACGCCGCCGGCTTCCGGGGACGCGCAGATTACTCCCCCGTCCGGAACCGTACCGGCGGGCACGTCCGGTTCAAGCATAAAGAAGCCGAGTAAACCGGTGATCCGGTCGCTTAAAAAATCCGGCAAGAAAGCCGTTCTCAAATGGAAGAAATGCAAAGCGGATTCGATTGAGATTTACATGCGGACCGGCAAAGGAAAATTCAAAAAGGTTGCTGTCAAAAAAGGAAACGCCACTTCTTACAAGACTAAGAAACTGAAGGCAAAGAAGAAATACGCCTTTAAACTGCGCGCCGTAAATAAATCGGGCGCGAAAAAGAAATACAGCAGCTACTCAAAGACGAAAACCATTAAAATGTAATCATGAAAAACCGCTGCCGCCCGTATACGGGCGGCAGCGGCAAACTGTAGACAAAGCTGGCGCCGTGGGCAATGGGACTATCCCCAAAAATCAAACCTCCCATTTTTAATAATCGGCTTCCTTACAGCAAATCTTCTGTTACCAATCAAGACTTCAGAAAGAAAAATCGGCTCTGCTTCTTTATAATGAGTTTTTACAACATTGCCGACTCTCCCTTCGCTATATTCTGCTAAAAAACTCCAAATCCTTCTTTAGCGCCTCATCTTTAGCGCCTCATCCACTGATAGAATTTCTTTTTTCAACATATGATCGCTACCATATTTCTCTATACATTGCTTATATGTCAAAACCATAATCCATCAACTCCATTTAAGTGTTTATACACACATTTATGATTTGTGTGTACTTTTACCAAAATATGCATTTATGCTATAGTGTTTGCGGAATTGATAATTGTTATTCTGCCAGTTTGAACATGATTTTTAGTTTTTGTCCGGTTCGTTGTTGATCAATTCGTTTTTTCTGACTAGGCGAAAGGGTATCCGGAAACTTATCTATTCTAGTCCAACTTTTTGTCCGCACCCCCCGTCTGTGAAATCTTTTCTGAAATTTCTCTTCTCATTTTGCCTTGCATTATCATTTCTACCATGTTATACTATCATTATCAGACATGGGGATATAGCTCAGATGGGAGAGCGATGCGTTCGCAACGCATAGGTCGAGGGTTCGAGTCCCTTTATCTCCATTTTAGGTGGGATTTCAGCATTTCTTATATACAAAATACATCATAAAATAAAAACGGGAGGAACTCGAAAATGAACAAGACAGAAAATATCGAAAAAAAATTAACCCGTTCTATTCTTAAAGTGTCGCTGATCATGGCAGCGGCCTCAGTATTAGGCATCATCGCCCTGATCGTCGTAACTAACCGGTACTCGCATGCGCTGCACAATTATGGCTTCGCACAGGGCGATATCGGAAACGCAATGTATTACTTTGCAGACTGCCGCTCCGCGCTGCAAGCCGCGATCGGTTATGACGATCAGGACGCCATTGATCTCGCAGTCGAACAGCATGACGAAAACAAAGCCGCCTTTGCGGAAGCTTTTGCAACCATCGATGAAACGATCGTGATCCCGAAAGGAAGGGAACTTTATGATCAGATCGCATCCGAATTGGACGCATACTGGGAACTGGACGCCCAGGTTATGGGGATCGGCGCTGTGACAGACAGAACGGCTGCCAAACAGGCTCAGGAAATCGCAATGAATGAACTGAGCGCCGCCTATAACAGCATTTACGACAAGCTTCGATCCATGTCGGAAACAAAGTCCTCCGGGGGAGATAGGATATCCATGACCCTTATGATCGCGTCATGGGTTTTGGTCGGCGTCATTATCATTATCATTGCTATTGCGATGACATTAGCTTCGAAGATAGGAAAAAATATCGCAAAGCGCATTTCCAATCCTCTGCTGCAGCTTGGCGAGCGCCTCAAAACATTTTCGACCGGCGATTTAGCGTCGCCGTTCCCGATGATCGAAACCGGCGACGAGGTCGAAGAAATGCTGAAGGACTCTCAAGAGATGGCAAACAATCTGGATTCCATCATCTTTGATATCGAGGAAGTGTTGGGCGAGATGGCGAAAGGAAATTATACCGTGCACTCAAAGATTTCCGAAAAATATACGAAGGATTTTGAAAAATTGTATTTATCCATGTGCGGATTGCAGAGTCAGATGACGGAGACTCTCATATCCATCGGCGATGCGTCCAATCAGGTGTCTGCCGGCTCCGACGAACTGGCAAATACCGCACAGTGTCTCGCAGAAGGGGCGATGGAACAGGCAGAGTCCGTACTGAAACTGAATACAACGATATCTGACATCACTGTGGCGATGGAACAAAGCGCCCAGAGTGCAAACGACTCCTACATAAAAGCGCAGCAGTATGCAAATAAAGCAGACAACAGCCGCAAGGAAATGGATACGATGATGTCTGCCATGGTACGCATCAATGAGACTTCCGCCCGAATCGGAGATATCATTTCCGAGATCGAGTCCATCGCAGCACAGACAAATCTTCTGTCCTTAAACGCTTCGATCGAGGCAGCAAGAGCCGGCGAATCCGGACGCGGTTTTGCCGTTGTTGCAGACCAGATTCGCGAACTGGCAGACCAAAGTGCAAAAGCAGCTGTTGACACGAGGGAGTTGATCGAGGCTTCCATCGCAGAAGTTTCCGAAGGAAATGCTGCGGCCGGCCATGCGTCCAGTGCGATCGAATCGGTCGTAGACGGAATCAAGCAGATTGCCGATTTCTCTAAAAACCTGAAAGTCATGATGGAAGAACACGCAGAGGCAATGCATGAGGCAGAACAAGGTATAAACCAGATTTCAAGCGTCGTAGAAAGCAATGCTGCGACAGCGCAGCAAGCATCTGCAACCAGCCAGGAATTGTCAGCACAGGCCTCTATGCTGGATAGCCTTATCGGACAATTTGAGTTGAACAAAAATGACGTAACAAAAGAAGCATAATTCAGATGAAAAGAGGCGGTTTATATCGTGATATCACGATGCTACAAGCCGCCCTTTTCTTCCAGCCACACGCACCGAAATTTCACTTCCGGCATTAAAGGCGATCATATCTTCTTCTATCCCGTCTGAAAAAATCACGCCGCTCTCCGGCATTTTTGAGACAATCCGGAAATCATCCCCTTTTTCAATTTTACCAAATACAATGCCCGCTTGCGTCGCTCTGCTGGGATACGGTTCCCTCACAACAAAGGTCAGCCGGTCTTCGTCCCATGAGAGCGGTTTTTCCTCGATCGTTCCACAGGAAAAGATCGCCGCCATCCGCTTTGCCTGTGCCATAACGGATTTGAACCACCCCGTAGCGCCTAGTCCGGTGGAGACAATGATGCCGCTCGAAGACTGGTTTTCCTGCTGACCGTTCCACGTCACGCCATAGCGGGCAGACGCATGCGTCCGGCAGCCGATGAACAGGTCGTTGACC
>CANQCY010000008.1 GCA_947591245.1 uncultured Lachnospiraceae bacterium
ATAACATTAGCGTAGTGTTTTTGCATTTTTTCTTTTTGGACAAAACATTGCTTAGAAAAAAATGGGGAAACTCAAAATCATCATTATTAATGATGATAACTTGTTTTGAAGCGAAATATGTGATAAAATAATTGGCAGCAAAATATAACAGGCAAAAGAAAGGAATCGGAAAATGGGATTTACTGATATTTTAGTGGCGATTGTCCTCGGAATCGTGGAGGGTATCACGGAATGGCTCCCGGTGAGCAGTACCGGACATATGATTCTTGTCAATCAGTTTTTGGATTTTTCCAATAAAGATTTTTCGGAGATGTTTTTGGTCGTCGTGCAGCTTGGGGCGATCATGGCGGTTGTGCTTTTGTTTTGGGAGAGAATATTTCCATTTGATTTTCATCCCGACAAGGGCGGAAGCATAGTGAAAACGGATATCATGCAGATGTGGATCAAGATTATCATTGCGTGTCTCCCGGCTGCTGTTGTCGGCGTGTTGTTCGACGACGTGATAGACGAGATGTTTTATAACCAGATTGTTGTGGCGGGCGCGCTGATCATTTACGGAGTTTTGTTTATTCTGGTGGAGAATTGGAATAAGGGGAGAAAGCCGGAGATGAAATCTGTCAAGGATCTTACATATCAGACGGTGCTTATCATTGGTATTTTTCAGCTGCTGGCGGCGATCGTACCCGGTACGTCGAGGTCGGGGGCGACGATCGTCGGGGCTCTTATAATCGGAGTGTCCCGCGGAGCGGCAGCAGAGTTTACATTTTATCTGGCGATTCCGGTCATGTTTGGCGCGAGCCTTCTTAAAATCGTAAAAAGCGTGGCGGCAGGGCTGCAATACGGAGCGATTGAGATTGTGACGCTTTTGGCCGGCATGTTTGCGGCATTTGTGGTATCCCTGCTGGTCATTAAATTTTTGATGGGTTATATCCGCAAGCATGACTTTAAAGCATTCGGGTATTATCGGATTGTTCTGGGAATACTGGTTCTTCTGTACTTCGGAATCAGCGGCGCGCCTGTGATCTAGCGCCAATGCCGTGCTTTGTTTCGGTTTCGCCGCATCCTTCTATCAGAGCTGCGGCAGCCCGAGGTAATTGAGCAGTCCGACATAAATGCCATAGGCAAACTGGTACTGCATCGTAGTGAGGAGCACGAAGTCTTCATAATTGGATATATAAGCGAGTTCAACTAAAACGGCGGGCATCCGCGTCCGCCGCAGGACATACAATGACGGCCGTACATACGTGCCGTTATTTTTTGTCCCTACCCGGCGCACAATTTCCTTTACGATATCCATACCCAGATAGTAAGAGGGGCTTCCTTCTGCATACACGTAGGATTCGGTGCCGTTAATCGCAGGATTCACATTGGCGTTTACATGGATGCTGATAAAATAGTCGGCGCCCCACGTATTTGCCATATCCACCCGCTCGCGCAGGCTGGAATTCGTGTCATAACCGAGAATTTCCGTCGGATTTTGGCGGGAGGTTGCTACCTGAAAGCGGTAGTCGGCAGCCAGAATGTCTGCCAGATAGGCGCCGACGATATAGGTGATGTCCTGCTCGCGGACGCCGAAGCCCTCTGCTCCGGCATTGAAGCCATAGGGATTATGTCCCTGATCAACAAAAATCTTGATTGCCATAATGTAGTTCCTTTATTTCTTTTTTATATTATATTCGCTTTACATTTCATTGTGATTTTTGTGCATAAAACTTGCATATGTCGGAAATAGTAGGTATAAATCAACGAAAAAGAGCCAGAAATGAGGATTTATATGGAAGACATTCTTTATGTAAAGGCGGAGCAGAATGTTCCGGTTCAAAAGAGGGAGCTGAAGCTAAAGGATGTAGTGTCGCTTTACAGCGTCAATAAAACGATGGTGCAGAAGCTTGAGAAGGAGCCTTTTTATACGATACCGAAGAAGGGGCGGAAGCTCACCATGTTTACCATTACCAAGGTTTATGAGACGATTCATAAGGCGTATCCGCAGATCACGATTGAAAATCTGGGCGAAACGGATTTTATTATAGAATATGAAGGTGATAAGAAGCCGGGGAAAGCATGGGAATATGTGAAAGCGGCGCTTGTTGCGGCAGTTGTGTTTTTCGGCTCTGCATTTACGATTATGACATTTAATGAGGACGTAAATGTTTCCGGCGTATTTGAAAAAATTTATTTGATGGTTACGGGAAAAGTCCATAGCGGCGCGGGCGTACTGGAGATCTCTTACGCTGTCGGGCTTCCAATCGGCATTCTCACGTTTTATAACCATTTTAAAAAGCGTGATATCAAAAATGATCCGACGCCGATTCAGGTGGAGATGCGTACGTATGAAGAGCAGATGAATAAAGCGATGCTGAAATCCGCTTCAAGAGAGGGGAAGACCATAGATGTTAATTGAGGCAATCGGGCTCTGTTTCCTCGGGCTTTGTTTTGGGGTGACTGTGTCAGCGGGCATCTTTGCATTTATAACGATGTTAGATATTGTTCCGCGGCTGGCTCACCGGACGGGAACGGCGCCTCACTTGTACGGTTTTGAAAATGCAATTATTGCGGGAGGAACATTTGGTAATATTTTAAGCCTTTTTATCAGAAATTTTCCGGTTACGCAGGCGGGACTTGCAATATTCGGCGTCTTTTCCGGCGTGTTCATCGGCTGTCTTGCGATGGCGCTCGCAGAGAGCCTGCGGGTAATCCCGATCTTTGTAAAGAGGCTGAAAATGCGGAAAGGACTGCCCGCGGTACTCCTTGCCATTGCCCTTGGAAAACTGGTTGGAACCACGCTGCAGTATTTTTATAAATAAAAGATATAAATCAAATCGAAAGGATGAGGCATATGAATAGTAATGACAAAACGGATATTAGTGAAGTGCTGTACGAAAGCGTTCCCGAGGAGAGAAACAATAAATACAATGACTATGTGGATGAAAACACCCCCAAAGTCAGCTGGATGTGGAATCTTTGCAAGGCATTTCTGGTGGGAGGGATCATATGCATGCTGGGACAGGGGCTCATGAATCTTTATATGTATCTGGGGCTGGATAAGGAAACGGCTGCGTTGTACAACACTCTTTCCCTTATTTTGCTCAGCGTGCTGCTGACCGGAATGAACATCTATCCTAAAATCGCAAACTTTGCCGGGGCGGGAACGCTCGTGCCGATCACGGGATTTGCAAACAGCGTGGCGGCGCCCGCGATTGAGTTTAAGAAAGAGGGCTGGGTGTTCGGCGTAGGCAGCAAGATCTTCACGATAGCCGGGCCGGTCATTCTTTATGGCATTGTGACAAGCTGGCTCCTCGGCTTGATTTACTGGGCGGGCTCTTGGATCGGATGGTGGTGAATGCAGCGACGGCATTTCTTTTTCGATAAATTATCATTGGAGCAATCGCTTATTACCATAAATTATTAAGCGATTGCTCTAATTTTAGATTGAGAAATGTTTCCAAATCGTGTATAATATATTATATACGATATTCAGGCGAAATGGAGGAAGGTTATGATTGATAAGGAAAAGGTTCTCGCAATTATACCCGCCCGCGGGGGAAGCAAGAGGATTCCCAGAAAAAACTTAAAGGCGATTTCGGGGAAGCCAATGATCCTCTATACGATCGAGGCGGCGAGGGAGTGCAAATATATAGATAAAGTCGTTGTCTCTACAGATGATGAGGAAATTGCCTCGATTTCCATGAAGGCGCAGGCGATCGTACCGTTTCGGCGACCGGACGAGCTGTCAACGGATGACGCCGGATTGCTGGGCGTAGTTCTGCATGCGATTGATTTTTATGCGCAGAAGGGTGAGAGATACGATATAATTGTCATTTTGCCGCCGTCCAGTCCGCTGAGGACGGAAGAGGATATCCGCCGCGCGCTTGAGTATTTTGTGAAAAAAGAAGAGCAGTCGCTCGTATCGCTCTCGGAGGTATGCGAACATCCGGAGGATATGCGGCAGTTTAAGGAAAATGCGACGCTGGAATGCGTGCTTGATCCGGAAAAATTAAAAAGCGGAAAGACGAATAACCGCCTCTATAAGATTAATCGGGCGATATACATAAATCGGGCGGTGGAGCTGGATGAAAATACGAATCTGGATGACAATGTACTTGGATTTGTGCTGAAAAAAGAGCACGGTCTTGATATTAAAGAGCCGGAAGACGTAGTGGTGGCGGATTATTATCTGTCGCAGGACTGCAATGCCGAGTATCTTTCATTCATTGTGTATTAAACGGAACAGAAAAAAACAAAACGGTTCAAATATCGGAATTTGAACCGTTTTATTTTTTGCCTGTGTTACAACCACATTGTAATTCTTAACTTTTACATATATTTATATAAAAATTAGTCCATTAAATTCGATTATAACTTAGTAACGTTTGCTGCCTGAGGGCCTTTCTCGCCGTTGACAACTTCAAATTCTACCTCATCGCCTTCGTCAAGGACTTTAAAGCCGTCCATCTGCAGAGCGGAAAAATGAACGAATACGTCGTTGCCCGTCTCGTCAGAAATGAATCCGAACCCTTTTTTTGCATTAAACCATTTTACTGTACCTTTCATGCTGTTGCCTCCTAATAAAATATTAATACTAAATAACAATACCACAGATGGCAATAAAAGTCAAAGGTTTTTTATAAGCTTGAAATCTGCGGCTATATGTAGTATGATAAGAATGATTATGTAAGTAGAACGGAGGAAAATATGAGCGATAAGTTAAAAGCAGGTATCTTAGGCGGTACCGGAATGGTAGGACAGAGGTTTATTTCGTTATTGGAGAATCACCCATGGTTTGAGGTGACTGCGATCGCAGCAAGCCCGAGGAGCGAGGGAAAGACATATGAAGAAGCAGTCGGCGGGCGGTGGAAAATGCAGACCCCGATGCCGGAGGCCGTAAAGAAGATTGTCGTGCAGAATGTAAATGACGTGGAGCGGATGAGCAACTGTGTAGATTTTGTATTCAGCGCTGTGGATATGACGAAAGAGGAAATACGCGAAATCGAAGAGGCTTATGCAAAGACGGAGACTCCGGTCGTTTCTAACAACAGTGCGCACCGCTGGACGCCGGATGTGCCGATGGTCGTTCCCGAGATCAATCCGGAGCATCTGGAAATAATTGAAAGCCAGAAAAAGCGCCTTGGAACGACGAAAGGATTTATCGTTGTGAAACCGAACTGCTCGATTCAGAGCTATACGCCGGCGCTGGCAGCATGGAAAAAGTTTGAGCCGACGCTTGTGGCGGCAACGACGTATCAAGCTATTTCCGGAGCGGGAAAGACCTTTAAGGACTGGCCGGAGATGGAGCATAATATTATTCCGTATATTGGCGGAGAAGAGGAAAAAAGCGAGCAGGAGCCGCTGCGTTTATTGGGAAAAGCGGTGGACGGGAAGATCGTGAAGGCGGAAAAACCGCTTATCACCTGCCAGTGCATTCGCGTTCCCGTACTGGACGGACATACTGCCGCTGTGTTTGTGAATTTTGATAAAAAGCCGGCGAAGGAAGAATTGATTCAGGCGCTTAAAGATTTTAAGGGGCTGCCCCAGGAATTAGAGCTTCCGAGCGCGCCGAAGCAGTTTATACAATACTGCGAGGAAGACGACCGTCCGCAGGTTGCTCTTGATGTAAACTATGAAAATGGTTTCGGCGTGAGCATTGGGCGGCTTCGCGAGGATGCTTATTTTGACTGGAAGTTTGTGGGATTGTCGCATAATACCGTGCGCGGCGCGGCGGGCGGTGCAGTTTTGATCGCGGAGCTTCTGAAAGCGCAGGGTTATATTGCAAAAAAAGAGTGAAGGGGGAAATCGGCATGGATAAGTACCGCATACTGATTAAAGGGATCGTCAGGTCGCACGAAAAGTTTCTCGTTGTGGAAAAATGGTATGACGACCGGATTTTCGACCCGTATCAGTGGGAGTTCATCAACGGCGTAATGGGATTTGGCGAAACGCCTGAGAAGGCAGTGCGGCGAATCGTAGAGGAAAAAACGGGCGTTTCTGTTCTTGTAGACCGTCCTCTTTATACGTGGGGATTTACGGCGGGAGAGACATGCACCGTGGGAATCGCCTTTGAGTGTTCCGCGCAGACCGAGACTGTCGTTCTGGCAGAAGACCTGAATAATTATAAGTGGGTTTCGCGCGAAGAGCTGGACAATGTCATTACAAACAAGGCGGAGCGCGAAGATATTGAAAAGGTCGGACTTACGAGCAGCTTTGATCTGGACGACTTCGGAAAGGTGGATCTGTTTATTGAATCTATGGATTAAGGGCGGGCGTTTGCTGGATCCGGCTGCCGGATGGGATGGAATCTGTGATTTATTCGTCTCGAACGGCGTCGTCGTGTCAGCCGGCAGTCTGCCAGAAGGCGAGAAACAGCGTTTTTTCGACGCCGGCGTTACGGAAATTGATGCGTCGGGCAAATGTGTGATGCCCGGCTTTGTCGATCTGCATGTCCATCTGCGCGAGCCCGGCTTTGAGTATAAGGAGACGATTCGGACGGGGACAATGGCGGCGGCAAAAGGCGGATTTACAGCGGTCTGCCCAATGCCGAATACGAATCCGGCCACGGACTGCCCGGAGATGATTCGCCGGGTTCTTGCGATTGCGGAAAAGGACAGCCCGATTCGGGTCTATCCGGTTGGAGCAATAACTCTTGGCCAGCGGGGCGAACAAATGACGGACATCGAGGGCATGGTAAAAGCGGGCGCAAAGGCGCTCAGCGAGGATGGAAAAAGCGTCATGGATTCCGGCGTCTACCGAGAGGCGATGAAGGAAGCGGCGAGGCTTTCGGTACCGGTTCTGGCACACTGCGAGGATAAAAACCTTGCGGGAAGAGGGGCTTTGAATGCCGGAAAAAAGGCAGAGGAGCTTGGAGTCGAGGGAATTACGAATGCGGTGGAAGATATCATTGTGGCGCGGGATATCCTTTTAGCAAAGGAAACGGGAGCCCGCCTGCATTTATGCCATTGTTCGACGAGAGGCAGCGTCGGCATGATTCGGTCGGCAAAGGAGGAAGGCATTCCGGTGAGCGGCGAGGCGTGTCCGCACCACTTTACGCTTACAGATGAGGATATTTTATCGAATGATGCCAATTATAAAATGAATCCGCCCCTGCGCAGTGCGGCTGATGCGGATGCGCTCAGACGGGGACTTGCCGAAGGCGTGATCGACGCCATTTCTACTGACCATGCCCCTCATGGCAGGGAAGAGAAGGAAGCGCCGATCGCAGAGGCGCCGTTTGGCATCGTCGGATCGGAGACGGTCTTTTCGCTGGCGGTGACAGAGCTTGTCAAAACGGGGATTTTGAGTCCGTTGCAGCTTGTGGAGAAAATGAGTACAAATCCGTGCCGCATATTAGGAGTACGGGGCGGGTCGCTTCAGCCGGGCATGCCGGCGGACATCACGATTGCAGATTTTGAAGAAAAATATGCGATAGATAAAAATAACTTTGTTTCTAAGGGGAGAAACACGCCATTTGACGGACGGGAAGTATATGGTGCGATTGAGTATACGATTGTGTCCGGGAAGGTTGCGTATCCGTTTAGATAGATGTAACAACAATTAGGAAGAGAAAGGAGTATGCGGATGATACATGTCTTAGTTGAGCGGATTAAGAAGCTGGAAGCGCCGATTGTGGTCGGGCTTGACCCGATGTGGCAGTATATTCCGGAGTTTATACGGAAGGAAGCTGTCCGGGAGCATGGCGAGACGCTGGAGGCAGCGGCAGAAGCGGTCTGGCAGTTTAATAAAGGGATCGTTGATGCGGTGTGCGATATTGTTCCGGCCGTCAAACCGCAGATCGCCATGTACGAGCAATTCGGCATTCCGGGACTTATGACGTTTCAGCGAACTGTCGATTACTGCAAGGAGAAAGGACTTGTAGTGATCGGAGATGTAAAGAGGGGCGACATCGGCTCCACCTCGGCGGCATATGCTGCGGGGCATATCGGAACAGTCCGTATTGGAGAAAAGGAGCTTGCTGCCTTTGACGAAGACTTTATTACGGTAAATCCATATTTGGGCACAGATGGTATCCAGCCGTTTATTGACGTCTGCCGGGAAAGGAAAAAGGGAATATTTATTCTGGTGAAAACGTCAAATCCATCCAGCGGTGAATTTCAGGATCAAAAAATTGACGGGAAGCCATTGTATGAAATGGTCGGCGAGTATGTGTCAAAGTGGGGCGGGCAGTGTATGGGCGATGCGTACAGCTATGTGGGCGCCGTCGTCGGAGCGACCTATCCGGAGATGGGCAAGACTCTCAGGAAGGTGATGCCGAAAGCTTATATACTCGTTCCGGGCTATGGAGCCCAAGGGGGAACAGCGAAAGACCTTGCCCCATATTTTAATGAGGATGGTTTGGGTGCGATTGTCAATTCGTCGCGCGGAATTATAGCGGCATACAAGCAGCCGCCATATGATAAATACGGCGAAAGCGGTTATGCTGAAGCGGCAAGGCAGGCAGCGCTTTTCATGAAAGAAGACATAAACAGTATTTTTTAATTTGTGCGGTTGCGAGAAACGAATGAATCGCCATCCAACCGCGCAGGCGGAAATTTTTCAAAAATGAAAGAGAGGTAAATAATGAAACGGGTAAAAAGATTAACAGGATTATTGATGTGCATGGCGCTGGCTGCAGGATGTCTGACCGGCTGCGGCGGGAAATCGGACGAGACGATTCTGACGAGTTCGGTGAAAAACATCAATTCGTTAAAGAGTTATGACATGTCGATGAAAGTGGACGGAAGCATAAAGATGACCATGGGAGGGCAATCTCAGGATACGGATATGGGACTGGATCTCAAGGGAACTCAGTTTACTGACCCGCTTAAAGCAAAATACATGATAACGGTAAAGACTCTCGGCTCAACCGTAAACTTAGAGAGCTATCTTCAAAAAGAGGGCGACAAGTATGTTAGCTATACAAAAGCAGAGGACGAGTGGTCAAAAGTGTCCATTGGCGATTTGGATGCGGCGATGGCAAGGACATATTCCATGCAGAAACAGCTGGTGGAAGACGCAAGTAAGTATGTCAAAAAGGATGATATTGAGGAAAACGGAAAAAAATATCTGGCATATGAGTACACTATCACCGGAGATTCTATCAAAAGCATGGTTGAAAGCATGAATTCCGCCATGGGTTCCACAATGGGAGATTTAGGCGAAGATGAGTCAAAGATGCTTGACGATATAATTAATAGTATTGGCGATATAAAGATGACGATTGTCATTGACCGTGAGACGGAAACGATTTATCAGATCCGCTATCCGATGGGAGACATGATGGAAAAAATGGTGGATGCGGTTATGAAATCGATGGCTTCTTTATATGATGAAGAGGCAAATGAGGAAATGAAGGATATGAAGATTGAAGTAACCGGCATGGATGCGGTTATTACCTATTCAAATATGGGATCTGCTGCTGATTTTGAGGTGCCGAAAGAGGCGCTTGAAGCGAAAGAGGAAGATTTGTCGGCAGATTCTGAGGATGCGGAGTAGATGGCTATGTGTAAAGTGAAATGTATGTGTAATGTGCGGGAGTCAGCAGAGCTGGCTCCCTCCGTTTACGGCCTCTGGCTCGAGGCGCCGGCGATCGCGGAGCATGCCGTGCCCGGACAGTTTGTCTCCCTTTTCTGCCGGGACAGCGATCATTTATTGCCGAGACCGATCAGTATTTGTGAAATTGATAGGGAAAATGGACTTCTGCGCCTTGTGTACCGGGTGGTCGGTGCGGGGACAAAAGAATTTTCAAAGCTGTCTGCCGGTGATTCGCTGGAAATCATGGGGCCGCTCGGCAATGGATTTGCAATCGGCATAGGGAAATCCCCCCTTCTGATCGGCGGGGGGATCGGGGTACCCCCGATGCTGGAACTTGCAAAGCAGTTTTCGGATTGCGCCGATGTAACCGTAGTCCTCGGCTATCGCGATTCCAATATGTTTTTAAAGGAGGAATTTGAGCGGTATGCGAAAGTGATCATTGCGACGGATGACGGCAGCGTGGGAACAAAGGGAACGGTAATCGACGCTATAATGGAGCATGGCATATGCGATCCGCCGGCGGGGGCGTCTAGTTCCGACGTAATTTGTGCCTGCGGCCCGCTGCCGATGCTGAGGGGCGTCAAGGAACTCGGATTAAAATGCGGCATTCCGGCCTATCTTTCGATGGAAGAGCGGATGGCTTGCGGAATCGGCGCATGCCTTGGATGCGTCTGCCAATCGGCGGAGGCGGATTCCCATTCCAAAGTAAACAATAAGCGGGTGTGTAAAGACGGCCCCGTATTTTTATCAACAGAAATTAATATGTGAGAAGGCGTTCTAAAATTGGCGATGCGCTGCGTCCGCATCGCCAAAGAACATCTAAGCTTCACATCGGAAGAATCGGGGAGCGGTTCTTCGCTTCATGAAATAGAAACGGAGGAAATTATGAGTCTGGAAGTAAAGTTTGCGGGTGTCACGTTCAAGAATCCGGTTACGACAGCGTCCGGCACGTTTGGTTCCGGCATGGAGTACAGCGAATTTGTCGGGCTTGACAGGCTGGGTGCAGTGACGACGAAAGGGGTCGCCAATATCCCGTGGGAAGGGAATCCTACGCCGAGGATTGCGGAAACGCATGCCGGGATGCTGAATGCGATCGGATTGCAAAATCCGGGAATCGATACGTTTATTGAGAGAGATCTTCCATTTCTGCATGAGAGGAATGCCCGCGTGATCGTGAACGTCTGCGGGCGTTCCAAAGAGGACTATGTTGAGGTGGCGGAACGGCTGGCAGAGGAACAGGTGGATCTTTTGGAGATCAATATATCCTGTCCGAATGTCAAGGCGGGAGGAATTGCTTTTGGACAGGATCCGAAATGTGCAGAAGAGATCACGAGGGCGGTTAAGGCGAAAGCAAAGCAACCGGTTGTGATGAAACTGAGCCCGAATGTGACGGATATCACGGAGATGGCTCGTGCAGTGGAGGCGGGCGGAGCGGATGGCGTTTCCCTGATCAATACGCTGATGGGAATGAAGATTGACGTCGCTAAGAAGACATTTGCGCTTGCAAACAAGACAGGCGGGATGTCCGGCCCCTGTGTGAAGCCGGTGGCGGTCCGTATGGTTTATCAGGTGGCTAACGCCGTCAGCATACCGGTTCTGGGAATGGGCGGCATACAAAATACAGAAGATGCTCTGGAGTTTCTTATGGCGGGCGCTACGATGGTTGCGGTCGGCACGGCAAACTTCTTTAACCCGTATGTGACGTCGGAAATTGTGGACGGGCTGGAGGAGTATGTGAAAAGGGAAAAATTGTCAAGTATTATGGATATTGTTGGAAGTGTGAATAGAACCGATGCAAATGGAGGTTAAATAAAAATGGAGCAATACAAAGAAGAGTTTATCGATTTTATGGTAGAGTCAGACGTTTTAAAGTTCGGAGATTTTACGCTTAAGAGCGGAAGAAAATCCCCGTTTTTTATGAATGCGGGCGTTTATGTAACGGGAGCCCAGCTTATGAAACTGGGTCAGTATTATGCAAAGGCGATTTATGGCAAATACGGCGCGGATTTTGATGTGCTTTTCGGACCTGCGTATAAGGGGATTCCGTTGAGCGTGGCGGCGGTGATAGCGTTTCATGAGCTGTATGGCAAGGAGATCCGTTATTGTTCAAACCGAAAGGAAGCGAAAGACCACGGAGACGCGGGCATTTTGCTGGGGAGCAGTATAAAGAGCGGGGACAAGGTTGTTATCATAGAAGATGTGACTACGTCAGGAAAGTCGATCGAAGAGACGTTTCCGATCGTAAAAGCGCAGGGGGATGTGGAGGTTATCGGACTTATGGTTTCTCTCAACCGCATGGAAAAGGGAAAGACAGATAAATGCGCGCTTGACGAGATCCGGGATGTTTATGGTATGGAAACAGCGGCGATCGTAACAATGGCTGAAGTCATTGAGCATCTGTATAATAAGCCGTGTAATGGCAGGATTGTGATTGATGATGAAGTGAAGGCAAGGATTGATCGGTATTATGAACAGTATGGCGCCAAATAAAGTGATGATTTCTATACCGGAGAAAGTCTCATATATACTAAATCAGCTGAGGGAATGCCATTTTGAAGCTTATGCAGTGGGTGGATGCGTCAGGGACAGCGTGCTTGGACGGATTCCCATGGATTGGGATATTACGACGTCGGCTAGACCGGAGGAAGTGAAACGGATCTTCCGGCGGACGATCGATACAGGGATTGCGCATGGCACGGTGACGGTGATGCTGGACAGTGAAGGCTTTGAGGTCACGACTTACCGTGTCGACGGGAAATACAAGGATCACAGGCATCCTGAAAAGGTGGAGTTTACGCCAAACCTCGAAGAGGATTTAAAACGCCGCGATTTCACGATCAATGCGATGGCGTACAGTCCGGAAGGCGGGCTTGTGGATCTGTTCGGCGGCATGGAGGATATTCGCTGCCGCTGTATCCGGTGTGTGGGCGATCCGGTGGAACGCTTCACGGAGGATGCGCTTCGGATGCTGCGCGGCGTAAGGTTTGCGGGGCAGCTCGGCTTTGAGATCGAGGAGGGAACGCTGGCGGCGATGCGGAAATGTGCTGCTGCGATCGGCAATGTCAGCGCAGAACGGATACAGGCGGAGCTGACGAAACTGCTCGTTTCAGATGAGCCGGAGAAATTGCTGATTGCGGAAGAAACCGGACTGTGCCGGGCCTTTTTGCCTGAATTTACGGAGATGCTCCGCACGGAACAGAATAATCCCCATCATTGCTTTAATGTCGGGGAGCATGCGCTTCATACCGTGAAAAATATACAGCAGATTTATGAGCAAAGCGGGGAAGAGATCGGAGCTGCAGCTGACTATAAGTCGAGGGCCATGCTCGTATACGCTGCGCTGCTGCATGATGCGGGAAAGCCGGCATATCGGAAAACGGATGAGAATGGAATCGATCATTTTCATGGACATGATATGGCGGGGAGCGAGATGGCGCATCGGATATTGAAAAGGCTTCGTTTTGACAATGACACGGTTTCTATGGTATCAAAGCTGATTCGTTTTCATGAGAGAAGATATGACGGAAACAAGCGTACGCTTCGAAGGATAGTCAGTCAGGTGGGAGCAGAGGCGATGCCGTATCTTTTTATGCTTCAGGAAGCGGACGTACGAGCCCAGAGCAGCCATCGGCGGGAGGAAAAGCTGGCTCGTATAGAAGAGGGGCGCCGGATGTTTTCTGAAATCCAGGGGAAGGGGGAACCAGTCAGTATACGGGAACTGTCAGTGACGGGAACGGACATTATTGAATTGGGCGTCCGGCCGGGACCGCAGGTGGGCGAAATGCTTCGCGAACTGCTTCAGATCGTTCTGGATGAGCCGGAAAAGAACAGCCGAGAACTTCTTTTGACAGAGGCGGGGAAACGTATTAAAATAGAAAATGAGTGAAATGGAACATAGCAAGCATTCGATAGAAGATGGAGGACGACATGAACATGAATCAGAAGATCGCAGAGGAGCTTGGAATCAAAACGTGGCAGGTGGACGCTGTTGTACAGCTGATCGACGATGGGAATACGATCCCGTTTATCGCCCGGTATCGGAAAGAGCAGCATGGGGCGCTGGATGACGAGCAGCTGCGTAACTTAAATGAGAGGCTAACCTATCTCCGCAATTTGGAAGAGAAAAAGGAACAGGTGCTTGCCAGCATTGAGGAACAGGGCAAACTGACGGATGAGCTGCGGGAGCAGATTTTGGCGGCGCAGACGCAGGTAGCGGTGGAGGACCTGTACCGTCCGTACCGCCCGAAACGCCGTACGAGGGCTACGATTGCGAAAGAGAAGGGGCTGGAAGGGCTGGCAAATATTATTCTCCTGCAGATGACGGAACAGCCGCTGGAAGAAGAGGCGCAAGCGTACATATCTGAGGAAAAAGAGGTCGCCACGGCTCAGGATGCGATTCAGGGCGCAATGGATATCATTGCGGAATCCATTGCGGATGAGGCGGATTACCGCAGCTATATCAGAAAACAGACGGCAGAAGAAGGAACGCTTGTTTCTGTCGCAAAGGACGAAAATGAAAAATCGGTTTATGAAAATTATTATGATTTCAGCGAAGCGATTAAAAAGATAGCGGGTTATCGCGTATTGGCGATTAACCGCGGGGAAAAGGAAAAGTTTCTGACGGTAAAAATAGATGCGCCGGAAGAACGGATTTTGAGATATTTGGAGAAAAAAATTATTACGCGAGAAAATCCGCATACGGCGGAATGCCTGAGGAACACGATCGCGGACAGCTATAAGCGCCTGATCGCTCCGTCGATCGAGAGGGAGATCAGAAACGATCTCACGGAAAAATCGGAGGACGGTGCGATCAAAGTATTTGGAAAGAACCTGACGCAGCTTCTGATGCAGCCTCCGATCACCGGTAAGGTCGTTCTCGGCTGGGATCCGGCATTTCGTACAGGCTGCAAGCTTGCCGTTGTGGATGAGACGGGAAAAGTTCTGGATACCGTTGTCGTGTATCCTACCGAACCCCAGAACAAGATCGCCGAGACAAAGAAAATTGTCAAAGGTTTTATTGATAAATATAAGGTTTCTCTTATTTCAGTGGGAAATGGAACGGCTTCGAGAGAGTCGGAAATGGTTATTGTGGACATGCTCAAAGAAATCGATAAGCCGGTTCAGTATGTGATCGTAAATGAGGCGGGCGCTTCCGTCTATTCAGCGAGCAAGCTTGCGACGGAGGAATTTCCCCAATTTGACGTCGGGCAGAGAAGCGCGGTGTCAATCGCAAGACGTTTGCAGGATCCGCTGGCAGAGCTGGTAAAGATAGAACCGAAGTCCATCGGCGTGGGCCAGTATCAGCACGATATGAATCAGAAGAAGCTGGGCGAGGCGCTCTCCGCGGTGGTCGAGGACTGCGTCAATAATGTCGGCGTAGATCTGAATACGGCATCCGCATCCCTGTTGGAGTATGTCTCCGGCATTTCAAAGCCGATTGCGAAAAATATCGTTTCGTACCGGGAGGAAAATGGACGTTTTACGAACCGTAAACAGCTTTTAAAAGTGGCTAAGCTTGGCCCTAAGGCGTTTGAGCAGTGCGCCGGTTTTATGCGGATCAGCGATGGGGACAATCCGCTGGACGGCACGAGCGTACATCCGGAGTCGTATCAGGCGGCAGAGGAAATGTTAAAGATGCTGGGGCTGGGTCCGGATGATATCAAGGGTGGCGTTGTGGGACTTTCTCTTCTTGCCAAGGACAGGAAGAAGCTTTCCGAGAAACTTGGAATCGGCGAGATGACGCTGAATGATATTATAAAAGAACTTGAAAAGCCGGGACGCGATCCGAGGGATGAGATGCCGAAGCCGGTGCTGCGCACAGACGTACTCGAGATGAAAGATTTGACCGAGGGTATGATTTTAAAGGGAACGGTACGAAATGTCATAGATTTCGGCGCTTTTGTGGATATCGGCGTCCATCAGGACGGACTGGTGCACATATCCAAGCTTACAGACAAAAAATTTGTCAAGCATCCTCTTGAGGTGGTCAGTGTGGGGGATGTGGTGGAGGTAAAGGTTCTTTCGGTTGATATGCAGAAGAAGCGGATTCAGCTTTCCATGATTTTATAATCAAAGGGGGTAGTTTTGGGTGAAAAAGGGCATGGTTTGCATTTTTTTGGCTTGCATTCTGGCATTGTCCGCCTGTGGAGAGGATGCGTCTGACAGGGAAGGGCGGGAGATTGCGATGCCAGCCGAAACAAATGCCGAGCATTATGAAATGAAAGAGATGCCCCTGCCAGAGGCGCTGGAAACCGGGAGGAAGGGAGAAGTCGGGTATATAGGGGACTCTTTTAGGGGATTTGTCGGCGACTTGCAGAATCAGCCGGCTGTATATGCTTTCAGCTTTATGGTTGAAGATGAGGAATATCTGGCGGATATTACGAGATGGACGTGGAAGGAAAACGGCGGTTGGCAAGAGAAGGCTTTGTGCCAGAATTCATTAAGCGAATTTTTAGATGAAAAATACGAGCAGGTGAAATGGAAACGCTTCACGCTGGATCAATTCTGCCGCGGCGACGACGGCAGCCTGTATGGCATTTTTACTTACTATATCAAGGAAAATATCGAATCTGACGGCGTGTTGAAAGAAATGGAGACGCAGGTTTTTTCCGTACTTCAGATCGATGAGGAAAATGACCAGATATTTGAAATATCTCTTCCGGATTTTACGTATTCTGCGGAGGCGGACTATAATCCTCTGTTCGATGATGTTCCTCCCGGCCGGGATTTTACGGCTTACCATGTGTTTGAGGATGGAAGGATACTGTTTATTTATACGGAAGACGGCGGAGAATGCGGCAAAATAGTAGACGGCGAAACAGGCGAGATACTGAAAGACCTCGGCAATATTATCAATGGGCGCCGGCGCTTTGCTTTTGGCGAGAGCGAGATCATTTATTTTTCAAAAGATGACTCTCTGTTTCATGTGCTGAGCGTGCCGGAACTGCAAGACGATAATACATTTGGCTCCCAGTTGGGCGAGGATGTCATCGGAAAGGACTGGCGTTTTTACACAAATCCGGACACGTGGGAGCTGTTTCTCTGCAATGAGACCGGCGTATATTCCGCCGTGAGCTACCTTGATTCGGATGAAACAGAATGCCTGACGGAAAACACAGACCCGCAGGCGTTGGAGCCTCTGTCAGGCGGCAACGGAGAGCTGTTGGATTTTTTTGTGGACAGCGAAGGCGAAATTTATCTCTGCCTGCTAGAGCGGGAGAATGAATTTGGCGGTGAAACAAATTATTACCAGATGATTCATTATGAGAAGGAAGAGTGAAAAGGCGGTTCTTTTATAGTTTTAAAGCCAGTGGCGATTGAGTCGGGAAAAGTAAAGATATCATAAGGGAAAAAGACAAAAAGACTCCCCTAATTGTGAGACGCAATTAGGGGAGTTGATATGTCGCAGGTACTTTTTTATCTTGCTACTCCTTCGGCGATTCGGCTTACCCCCACGTAAATTTCGGATATTTTATACCATGTTTTGAAACCTACTATGCCGTCCTGTGCAAGTTTGAATACTTTTTGGAAGGTCTTGACTGCTTCTTCTGTCTTAGGTCCAAAGACGCCGTCCGCTGCAATTTTCGGTATGAGCGGGTAGGAGTTGGAAATAACATTCAGTTGCTCCTGCATCTGTCGAACTTTATCTCCGGAACTTCCCGCTTCCAGATTATATCCGGGCCAGGAGGAAGGCACGCCGGAAATCACCTCACTGGAATTGATGTAAATGGAATCGCCGTAATAGTTTCGCAGTATTTCGATCGCACTATAGCCGCGGTCGCCTAGGGATTTTGAACCCCACTGGCTCATCCAATTCGGACACGATACGTTCTTGCCGTCGCAGTACTGTGTGAGGATGGGCTGAATGACATTTGGGCGGGACAGGTAGTTGCTGAATATTTCATCCACGATGCTGGAAATACTCTCGAAGATGTTTCGGTTCGGAATCCATTTGTGGTCGAATGCGGTGGAACTGGTGATCGTGAAATCATAGCCCTTGTTTCGGTACCACTCCGTAAACACTCGGTTCAGTGTAAATGACTGAATCGCCAATATATTTGCCTGAATTGTTGATTCCGGCCATGTGGAGTAGATTTCGCTGCTTGCTACATTTTTAACATAGTCCTTATATTTTACATAATAATCTTTGGCAGCGCGGTCGGAGGGCGGGCCGTCGTGCACGACGACGTATTCAGGAATGACAACCCGGCTAAGTACGATTTCTCCGGATTCATCAACCGGTTTTATTTCATCTTCTGCGATTTTGGGCGGATAATCGCCCCAGAGCGTGTGGTCGGGAATGACGAATAGCTCTTCTCCTGACGGGGCGGCCGGGCTGACCGGCAGGAGAGAGGCATTTTGAATCGCCAGCTCGCCGGAAAAGATTTCTGCGCCGCTGACCTCCATTGTTTCATAGCCGGGCGC
This sequence comes from uncultured Lachnospiraceae bacterium, assembly GCA_947591245.1. Taxonomy (GTDB): domain Bacteria; phylum Bacillota; class Clostridia; order Lachnospirales; family Lachnospiraceae; genus Eubacterium_F. The sequence continues at coordinate 17,947 of CANQCY010000008.1, forward strand.
GGAGATGTAGATCGTGTATTCTGCATATGGCTTATTGGCGCCGGGTTCCATGCTGTAATCGATCGGCGGTGCGTCCAGTTCAATGTCCGGAATCTGTCCTTCCGCATTGGTCGTTGTTTCCTCAATGATGCGATCCGGCTGTCCGTCGTAAGTAACGCGTACGGATGCGCCTTCGATAGGTTTATTATCTGTTTCGGATGTTACATTTACCGTGAGCTTGCCGATATCTTCACCAGTAGTGACGGCGGCAAACAGTTCCGGTCTAATCAATTTTTTTCCCAAAAGATTCACCATGCGTTAGATTTGTTGATATTAATATATGATGCCTGGGCGAAAAGGTTCAACTTTATTTAGGTTCCGGCCTCGGCTTCGGCGCCGCCTGTTCATAGGCGTCCGCAACGGCTTTTCCGATGGCAGGCCCGACGTCCTCCGCAAATGTCCGGGCGATCATCTCAAGCCCGCAATATCCCTTTCCGCCACTTTCCAAGAGCATATCTTACGCGCGCTTTCATCCAACTTAATTTAAACTGTAGATCATAAAATTCAAATATGCAGCAAACAGGCACCAGATCAAATATGGCATTTGTAAATAAGCTGCTAACGGTTCTATCCTATAGAACTTATAAATCATCGCTATAATCAAAAAGATCATGGCAAGCAGCCAAATAAAGGAAAATAAGTATAAATCAAACCGGAAGAAAAATATGCTCCAGAAGAAATTGAAAAACAGCTGCAGCGCATATATCCTTAACGCATTCCGATTGTCCGGATCGTCTGATTTCCACACGATATAGGAGGAAATCCCCATAAGAATATACAGTATGATCCAGACAATCGGGAAAACGATTCCCGGCGGCGCCAAAGACGGCTTATTCAGGTTAGCGTATACAGACATTTTTCCGCTGAAAAGTGCGGAAAATGCCCCGACAGCGATAGGAATAAGGATGGCGATCGCGAGAGAACTTTTATTTTTTGTATCCATGTTTACCAGCTTTCAAAGGTCTTTACTTCAAATTATACGGTTTTGATTGAAAATATGACTGCTTTTGATTGAAAAAACGCAGTATTTTAATAAAGACCCTGCACTCTGCCGTTTTGCCGCCTTTTACGCATCCTCCCCGGATCCGGAAGCTCTTGCGGCGACTTCCTTTTCCTGTACCTCAGGAGGCGCCTGCTCATACCTTGCAAACGTATAGGAGTATGTCCCGCTTCCGCCGGTTATTGAGCGCAAACTGGTGTTGTAACCAAAGAGCTCCATATATGGGATATCGGCGAGAATCTTCTGACGCCCGTCATTGTCCGGACTCATGCTGAGGATGCGGGCGCGCCGCTTATTCAGATCTCCCATAATATCGCCGGTGTATTTGTCCGGCGCCAGTACCGTCAGGGAAGCATACGGCTCCAGTAAAACAGGTTCTGCTTCCATAAATCCCTTCTTAAACGCCTGAACAGCGGCAACCTTAAATGCCATTTCAGAGGAATCAACCGTATGGTAAGAGCCGTCATACAACACCGCTTTTACGCCGACAACCGGATATGATGCCAGCGGCCCGCGCATTACAGCCTCCTGAAGGCCTTTTTCCACGGCGGGGAAATAATTTTTCGGTACGGAACCGCCGACTACAGATTGCTCGAATATATATGGCGATTCCAAATCGCCGGATGGCTCAAACGTCATCTTCACATGACCGTACTGTCCATGTCCTCCCGTCTGTTTCTTATATTTATATTCGACGTCGGATTTTTTAAGTATTGTTTCACGGAAGGCAATCTTTGGTTTTTTCAGCTCGATTTCTACTTTAAACCGGTTTAGGAGTTTTGCGGCTGCGATTTCCAGATGCTGGTCCCCGATGCCGTATAGCAATGTCTGGCTGTTCTGAGCGTCATTTTCCACTTTAAGAGTCAGGTCCTCCGACATTAACCGCTGAAGCGCCTGGGCAGCTTTATCCTCGTCGCCCTTCTTTTTTACGCGGTATCTTTGATATGTGTATGGTACAGAAATGCTTGTGCGAATATAAAGAATGGGGTTTTTCTGTGTAGAAAGCGAGTCGGTCGTCGACACGGACGACAATTTTGCCAATGCGCCTATATCGCCGGCATGAAGCTCCTTTGTCTCCTCCGGTTTACTGCCGCACAGCACATAAAGTTTTCCGATCTTCTCTTCTGTATCCTTGTGGTGGTTGTATAAGACGTCATCCGTCTTTAATACGCCGGAATTAATTTTAATTAAAGAATATTTTCCGATAAACGGATCGGCGATCGTTTTCCAGACATAAGCAGATTTCGGTTTGGAGAAATCATAATCCGCGTTAAATATCTCGTTTGTTTTTGCATTAATGCCGGAACAGGTGCGCTTTTCCGGACTCGGCAGATATTTTATAATATCGGCGGTGAGCGTATAGACGCCGCGCGCCAACGTATTGGAGCCCATCATCACGGGTACGATATCGCCGCTGGCAACGTTTTGACGCAGCGCTTGGCGGATTTCGTCTTCCGAGAACTCCTCGCCGTTAAAATAGCGGTCAAGAAAATCTTCGCTTGTTTCCGCAACGGCTTCCATCAGCGCTGTTCTGCATATTTCCAGATTTTTGGCAGAATAATCCGGAATTTCCATCTTCTCTATGCCGCCGTGGGAATCCCAGCGCTTTGCGCGCTGCTGAAGGACATTTACATATCCGACAAATTCCTTGTTTTCACGCACCGGGAGATGAAACGGCGCAATGCATTTGCCGTATTTGTCCTGTAAGTCCTGAACAACCTGCCGATAGCTTGCGTTATCGTTATCCATATTTGTCACAAATATCATGCGCGGTAATTTATATTTCTCGCAGATCTCCCACGCTTTTTTCGTGCCAACCTCAATGCCGTTCTTACCTGATACTACGATAATGGCGGCGTCTGCGACGGCGGCGGCTTCCTCGACTTCGCCGACGAAATCAAACAATCCGGGAGTATCCAGAATATTAATTTTTGCATCTCCCCAAATAATCGGAACAACCGATGTATTAATGGAAAAATGACGTGAAATCTCTTCCTTGTCATAGTCGCTTATTGTGTTGCCGTCCGCAACCTTACCCATGCGCGTTGTCATTTTTGCAAGATAAGCCATTGCTTCTACAAGGCTTGTTTTACCGCATCCGCTATGACCGAGCAAGACTACATTTCTGATTCTGTCTGTAGTGTAAATATTCATAAAATCCGTCCTTTCTGCATAAACTGCCGTTATTTTTCGTACCTGGTTTAAATGTACCGCAATAAGCTGGTATATGCAAGGATGAACCGTTATTCCGGCCTTGATATCAATAACGGCTTCAGCATGACGGTCGGAGCGGCGGAACAGATGCCGCAAATGCAAAAATTATAATTAAAAATTTGCTTTTGAATCGATCATTATTTTATCCAATTACCCTTCTTGCACAATACGGCGTACGGTAATTGATGTTGCTTGTTGTAATGCCGGTAGTCGGATTGCTTGCATGTACCACGCGGCCGCCGCCGATGCAAATCGCCACATGATTTACGTGTCCGTTTTTTGCATAGAAGATCAGGTCGCCGGCTCTTGCGCTGGATACGCTGATTTTTTTGCCTACGCCTGATTGTTCGCCGGATGTTCTAGGAAGGCTGATTCCGAACTTGCGGAATACGGACTGCGAAAAGCCGGAACAGTCTGTGCCGTGCGTCAGGCTGGAGCCGCCGTATACATATGGATTTCCGACGAACTGAAGCGCATATGAGGCGATCGCAGAACCATTGCCGCTGCCGATGACAGACCCATCGGAATTGGAACTGCTGTTTTCTCCGGAGTCTCTTGATGAGCTGGAGCTTCCGCTTGAACTGCTGCCGGAACTGCTGCTCTTGTTCGATGAGCTCGAAGAAGAGCTTGATGAACTGCCTGACGAGCTGCTCGAATGACTTCCGCTTGAACTGCTGCCGGAACTGCCGCTGGAGCCTCCGCTTGAACTGCTGCTTGAACTGCTGTTGCTTGAACTGCTGCTTGAAGACTGCTGTGCGGCGGCTTCCTGCTCCGCCCTTGCGGCGGCTGCCGCCCGCGCGGCTTGTTTTCGAGCTTCTTCACGTTCTTCCTCGATAGAAACAGCTTTTTTAAATTTCACTGTAAGGTTCACGTATTCCTTCGATACAAATCCCTTTGTATCCCCATCAACCATTATTTTGACCCATTCCTTATCTTCGCGGAGAACTTCAAAATTTTCTTCGCCGGATACAAGGGTGAGGACTGCGCAGTCGGTGTTTTTCGCCTCACGCACCTTAAGGGTTTCCGTATTGACAGTTGCAATTTTTGTACCGAATTTGTCGATCAGTTTTTCGGCGCTGTAACCGATGGCAAGATACTCTGATTTTATATATCCTTCAACCTGGCCGGAACTGATCTCAACCCAGTCGTCAACGGTCCTCAGAATTTTGGCGGCGCTGCCCCGGTACAGCTTTCCTACGATTTCGCTATCCGTATTCGGCTGTTTTCGAACATTGACATAGTCCGCTGCAATAGAAATTCCGATATTATCATATTCGGATGCCGGCTTGGGCGTGGCAGAAGGCTCCGCCGGCGCGGGCGCCGCTGCGGCTCCGGAAACGGCAGCATTCGGATCCGCTGCATTTTCAGCCGGGTCATCCGGAAACGCAAGGATTGCTTCCGGATCGGAAGACGCTCCCGCTGACTGGGCGTTTACATATTGCTGCAGCGTATATGACATGCCGGCAAGCTCGGTTTCTGTACACATCGTAGTAGTCAGGGCTGTTATGTAGTTAATTGACAGACCGGCTGATAAAACAAGTCCTGCACCCAAGAATACTTTTAATATTCTTCCTTTTCGCATGTTTTTCCCTCCAAATGTACTTCGCAAAAAAACTCAAACTGTCATTTGTTTAAGAAACAAAAGCAGTAATAATTACAGAATTGTTACAAAATTGTTAAGTCCTGAACTCAGTATATCAGCAATATAAACTGTTGTCAAGATAATATAGACTGGAAATATTACCAAATAGTTACCTATTTTTCTACAATTGCTTCTATTTCAATTAATACATCCTTTGGAAGTCTTGCAACTTCTACGCATGAACGTGCCGGAAAGTCCGTGGTAAAATATTTTTCATAAATTCCGTTAATGGCGCCGAAGTCGTTCATATCTTTTATATATACTGTCGTTTTAACAGTATTTTCAATCTTAGCCCCCGAAGCTTGAATCAATGCCGCGAGATTTCCAATGGCCTGCTCTGCCTGTTCCTCAATGCCGCCCTTTACAATTTCACCTGTGGACGGAACAATCGGGATGACGCCGGATGTGAAAATAAAACCGTTTACTTCAATTGCCTGAGAATATGGTCCGATTGCAGCAGGCGCCTGCTCGGTTGAAATGATTTTTTTCAAAATAACCCTCCGTTTCCGCTATCTTCCCTTTGATTGCATCAATATGACAAGTCGGGGAGACGAGCTCTTTCTATATTTGAATTTGAATTTAATGCCAATTTTATTCTACCACTAGAGAATGATGTTGCTCAATGATTTATTTGGCAAATTGTTTGAAATATTCAGAACATATCTGGCTGGTTTCTGAATTTTCTTGACATATACCCCACGGGGGTATATAATAATCAGCAAATGAAAGTCGGCTTCACATAAATATTTCCGGATTGGAGAATTATAAATGAATGAAGAATGCTGCGGCGCGAACAAGATAAAAAAGCGGGATGAAAAGGAATACAAAGATCTCATGAACCGTTTGAAACGAATTGAGGGACAGGTGCGCGGAGTGGAAAAAATGGTGGAAAACGACTGTTATTGCGTCGATATCCTCACTCAGGTATCGGCAATTACAGCAGCCTTAAATAGTTTCAATAAAGCGCTTCTGGCGAACCATATAACAACCTGTGTGGCGGAAGACATCAAAAATGGAAGGGAAGAGGCGGTGAATGAGCTTGTGGTTACCCTGCAGAAGCTCATGAAATAGGAAGGGCAAGAGTCCGATCATGCGTCAGAGGAGGTGTATAAGGGTATGGAACAATATCAGGTGACGGGTATGAGTTGTGCGGCGTGCAGTTCCCGCGTGGAACGGGCGGTGTTAAAAACGCCGGGCGTGGAGTCTGTGTCAGTGAGCCTTTTGACAAACTCCATGAGCGTGGAAGGGACGGCGGATGCGCAAAGCGTTATTAAAGCGGTTGAGGATGCGGGCTATCAGGCTCAGTTAAAGCGCAGAGGAAAAACAGGGCGGGGAGATGAAGCATATGCGCAGACGGGCGCTGCGGCGCCAGATCAGGCGGATATGTTGGAAGATCGCGATACGCCGAAACTTCGCATAAGGTTAATCTGGTCGGTCATATTCCTTGCCATTCTCATGTATATTTCCATGGGGAATATGATGTGGGGCTGGTATTTGCCGGAGGCGCTTGAGAAAAATCATATGGCGCTTGGGCTTGTTCAGCTCCTGCTGACAACGGTGATTATGGTGATCAACCAGCGCTTTTTCATCAGTGGATTCCGTGCGCTGCGGCATCGGGCGCCGAATATGGATACGCTTGTTGCGCTTGGCGCAGGAGCGGCATATGCGTATAGCCTTTATGGGCTTTTTGGAATGGCATATGCGCTGGCAGCGGGAGATATGGCAGAGATGCACCGGTATATGCATGAGTTGTATTTTGAATCGGCGGGAACGATATTGACTTTGATAACGGTTGGCAAGACATTGGAAGCGCGTTCCAAAGGCCGGACGACGGACGCGCTCAAGAGCCTTATGCGGCTTGCGCCCCAGAAAGCGGTATTGCTCGCGGATGGCGTGGAAAAAGAGGTGCCGATTGCACAGGTTAAGAAGGGCGACGTTTTTGTAGTGCGTCCGGGAGAAAATATTCCTGTGGACGGCATCGTGATAGAGGGAACTGGTTCGGTTAATGAGGCGGCGCTTACCGGAGAGAGCATCCCCGTCGATAAAAAATCGGGCGATATTGTTTCGGCGGCGACGATCAATCAGGACGGATTTTTGACATGCCGGGCGGAACGGGTGGGAGAGGATACGACATTGTCCCAGATCATACAGATGGTCAGCGATGCGTCGGCGACAAAGGCGCCGATAGCAAAGGCTGCAGACCGTGTGTCCGGCGTATTCGTGCCGGTGGTAATCGCGATCGCCATTGCAGCGGCGGTTGTTTGGATCCTTGCCGGACAGAGCTTTGGGTATGCGCTGGCGAGAGGAATTTCCGTACTTGTCATCAGCTGTCCGTGCGCGCTCGGCCTGGCGACGCCGGTGGCGATCATGGTAGGAAACGGAGTGGGGGCGAAAAACGGTATATTATTTAAGACGGCGGCATCGTTGGAGGAAACAGGAAAGGCTCAGATCGTCATATTGGATAAAACGGGGACAATTACTCTTGGCGAGCCGAAAGTGACTGATGTGATAGCTGTGGCGGACGGCGGGGAAGATGAGCTTGTGAAGACGGCGTATGCGATGGAACGAAGGAGTGAGCATCCGCTTGCGAAAGCCATCGTGGAGTACGGAGACGGCCAGGGTATACAGGCGCCGGCAGTCAGTGGGTTTAAGGCTGTATCAGGATGCGGTTTGCACGGAACATGCGGCGGAAATCGCGTGATTGGCGGCAAACAGGAATACGTGGAAAACGAGGCGGCGTTTCCGAAAACGCTTGTTGAGGCGGGCGTTCGCCTGTCCGGAGAGGGAAAGACGCCTCTGTTTTTCGCAAAGGATCAAAAGATTCTCGGCTGTATTGCCGTGGCAGACGTTATTAAGGAGGACAGTCCGCGGGCGATTCAGGAATTGAAAGACATGGGGATCAAAGTAGTGATGCTGACCGGGGACAATGAGAAGACGGCGGAAACAATCGGCAGACAGGCGGGAGTAGACGAGATTATCGCCGGGGTGCTCCCGGATGGCAAGGAGGAGCAGGTGCGCAAATACGGTGAGCGGGGCAAAGTAATCATGGTGGGCGATGGGATCAACGATGCTCCGGCATTGACGAGGGCGGATATCGGAATTGCCATTGGCGCAGGAACAGACGTGGCGGTGGATGCCGCCGACGTGGTATTGATGAAAAGCCGTTTGTCTGATGTTCCGGCGGCGATTCGGCTAAGCCGGGGCGCGCTGAGAAATATCCATGAAAATCTGTTTTGGGCATTTATTTATAATGTAATCGGCATTCCGCTTGCGGCTGGCGTCTGGATTCCCCTGTTTGGCATTCAGCTCAATCCGATGTTTGGGGCGGCGGCGATGGGGCTTTCCAGTTTTTGCGTAGTGAGTAATGCCCTGCGATTGAATTTTTTGGATCTGTACCGTGCAAAGCGCCGTTCGAACGTGCAAATGCGCCGCGGCGCCGCGGGGGATGGCATAATAAAATCTGTAGAAAAGGAGAAAAAAAGCATGAAAAAGACAATGAAAATCGAGGGAATGATGTGCGGACATTGTGAGGCCAGGGTGAAAAAGAGCCTTGAAGCGCTGGAGGGCGTAGAAAGCGCTGTTGTAAGCCATGAAAACGGAACGGCGGAAGTGGCGCTGTCAGCGGAGGTTCCGGATGAGGCGCTCAGGAAAGCGGTGGAGGATCAGGACTACCGGGTAGTCCTGATCCAGTAAGCATGATGCTATTCATCAAAATCCGGTTCTGAATCATCATCATCGAAATCGGGGAGAACGACAACATTGCACGACGCTTTTTGTCCGCTGGCTAGAAGCGTCGCTGTGATTGTTGCATGCCCGGGAGAGATTGCAGTTGCAAAACCTTTGGAATTAACTGTAACTATGTCCGGATCAGAGGATTCAAACACGGGAATCTCCTGTGAGATATTCGGCTTGATCAGAACCGGTAATTTTAGCGTTTCAGAAACATCGAGCCGGATTTTGGGCGAGAAAAATTTGATGCTGACAGCAGAAGGAGTCACCCTGACGTTTGTTTTTAATGTGCGGACAAGCTTGGACTTACGGTTGTATATACTTGCGCGTATCTGGGTGGTTCCCAAATTTTGAGCCGTAATGACGGCTGTTTTCGATGTCGGTTTATTTGTTTTTACCGAAACGATATTTTCGTTATCCGAAGCAAATTTTACGGTATGTTTTTTCTTCAGGTTATAAACCCGGATGGTATAAGTTTCGCTTTTTGTAAGCGCGAGCTTTTTTACGTTCAGCTTCGTCTTTTTAACCGCGCAGCCTCCCGCGGCAGACTGAACCGCAATGCCGAAAGAGAGCATGAAAACAAAGCTCAATACAAAATAAAATAATTTATGTTTCATATCCGTCCAACCTTTCCGTCTGATAAAATCTAATAAAATAAAGATAACAGCAAGCTATGGCATAATAATGTCACAAAAACGACATACAAATCCCTTATAAAGGAAATACATAATTTTTGTGAGGAAGGAGAGTTGAATATGCAGTATATACTGATTGCGGACGATAATGAGGATATTCGGGAAGTGCTCGGAACCTATGTAGTGAAGGAGGGGTTTGAGCCGGTGCTGGCGAAGGATGGGATCGAGGCAGTTGAGATGTTCAAGAAATGCAATCCCGCGGTGGTGCTTCTGGATATTATGATGCCCGGCATGGATGGTTACAAGGTCTGTAAGAAAATACGGGAGACTTCGGAGGCGCCGATCATACTTATTACGGCGAAGGGCGAGGACTATGAGCGCGTGATGGGACTGGATATCGGGGCGGATGATTATGTGGTCAAGCCGTTTAGTCCGAGCGAGGTGATGGCGAGAGTGCGCGCGGTGTTGCGAAGGATGGGGCGCGTGTCGGGGGAATCAGACAAAAAAGTGCTTACAGTCGGCGATTTGACGATTAATATTGATGCATACACGGTGTTTGTCGGAGCGGAAAAGGTGCCAATGACGAAAAAAGAGGTAGAGACTATGTGGATCCTTGCGGAAAATCCGAGCAAGGTGTTTACGAGGGACAATTTGCTCGACAGCCTCTGGGGGCAGGATTACTTTGGCGACAGCCGTACGGTGGATTCGCATATAAAAAGGCTTCGTGCGAAGCTGGATAAGGTGGAGCATCCGGGCTGGGAAATCAAGACGATATGGGGGCTTGGTTATAAATTTGAGATTAATGTCTGATGGAGGTTTGCGTTGAAGAAAATATTCTGGAGGGTCGGTATCTATTTCGCCGTTGCACTCGTCACATTGACCGCGGTGACAGGGCTTATCTTTACAAGATTTAACCGGCGGAATATTATGGGGGTTTATAAAGATGAATTAAAGAGCCTTGCCCGAAGCGTGTCAGAACGCGTTAATGAGGCGATGCAGGAAAATGACAGCGCGGACTTTTACATTTATCTCAGCGCGCTCAAAGATTTTGGAGAACTGCGCAATACCGATATTTGGATACTGGCAAATCCCACGGCGGAAGAGCCTCTGGATGAAGCCTATACAAATGTAGATGTAAAGACGCTGAATGTTCGGGAAAATAATATGAATGCGTTGATTCAGGCGGCATTCGATGGCAAGACGAAAAGCTATAGCGGATATGACGGTATTTATGAAATGGATATGATGCATCTTGCCACTCCCGTAAAAAATAACCGCGGAGAGAATGTGGGGGTTATTTTGGTGATCGGGCAGATGGATTACCGGAAAGCATCTGTCGTGCAGTATGAAAAATATATGCTTTTCAGTATACTGATCGCATTGGTCGTTTCTCTTGTGATCGCCGCTTTTTTTTCCAGACAGCTTGTGCGCCCGATTATCCGGGTCAAAGAGATTGCGCTCCGCATGGCGGCGGGCGAATATGCACAGAAGACGCGGATAAAGCGGCGGGATGAACTTGGCATGCTGGCAGACAGTATGGATATTTTGTCGGAGAAGCTTGTTGAAGCTAAGAATTTCAGGGACAATCTGGAGCAGAACCGCCGTGATTTTTTCTCCAACGTATCTCACGAGCTGCGGACGCCGATTACGGTTGTCAAAGGATATGTAGAGACGCTGGCGGATGGATATGTAGAGGATGAGCAAAAACGGAGTGAGTATTATGAGCGGATTTTGAATGAATGCGCCGGTATGGAACGGCTTGTGTCTGATCTTCTTATCTTGTCAAAAATGCAAAATCCGGACTTTGAACTGGAATGCGAGATATTAAATGTGATTGCGGTTATGCAGGATGCGATGCGAAGCATGCGCGTCCTTATGAGGGAGAAGGGGATTCGGGCAATATTGGACTATGAGGACGAATGCTCGCTTATCGAAGGAGATTATGACAGGATCCGTCAGCTTTTTCTTCTGCTTCTGCAAAATGCGGTGAAATATGCGGATGAGGATACAGACATTCATGTGAGGGTTGGCAGGGAGGATGGCCAGATCACGGTGGAGGTAGAAGATACGGGGACGCCGGTGCAGAAATCCGAATGGAATAATATTTTTGAAAAGTTTTACCGCGGAAATAATCGCGGAAATAAAGATGGTTCCGGTCTTGGATTGGTGGTGGCGCGTCATATCGTCGAGCGTCATTTCGGAAAAATATGGGTGACGAGCGATGAGGTGAGCCGTACCAGTTTTTATGTGAGCCTGCCGGAAGCGGCTGCGCCGGATGAAATATAATGAGCCGCCTGACTGGACAATTCCATGCATTTATGTTATGATGTCAGGGTCAAGAGGCATTTCGCCTTTGGTATTATACATAGTAGTATATTGGCATTGCCGGCTTGTTCCATAAAACAAAAGGAGAGAACAGAATGAGAGGTATAGAAACCCCTATAACGAAAATCCGCCGTCAGGTTTTTACCGAAGTGGCAAAGGTTGCGTTCGAGTCTGATAATATTAAGGATGATATCGAGGCGATACCCTATAAAATCACGCCGTCCGATGTGCCGCTGTACCGCGACAGCATTTACCGCGAGCGCGCGATCGCCGGCGAGCGCGTCCGCCTTGCAATGGGTATGTCGCTTCGGCCGGAGAGCCAGCCGGTACATGTTACGAGCGGTCTGAGCGAGAGCAATATTTCGGACAAATATTATGAGCCCCCATTGATGCAGGTTATCCCTTCCGCCTGTGCGATGTGTGAGGATAATGTCTATCAGGTGACGGATCAGTGCCGTGGCTGCGTGGCGCATCCATGCTACGAAGTGTGCCCGACGGGGGCGATACATATGGAAAACGGACGTTCCGTGATCGATGCGGATAAATGTGTAAAATGTGGAAAATGCAAGGCAATATGCCCATATGATGCGATTGCAAAAAAAGTGCGCCCATGTGCGTCGGCATGCGGGGTAAAGGCGATTGACAGTGATGAACACGGACGCGCGCGGATCAATGACGACATCTGCGTGGAATGCGGACAGTGCATGGTCAACTGCCCATTTGGCGCAATTGCGGATAAATCACAGATTTTCCAGCTCGCTCGCGCGCTCCGGAAGGGAGACAAGATTATCGCGGAGCTGGCGCCCGCTGTGATCGGACAGTTTGGTACAGACGTCCGGTTGTGGAAGATTAAGGCGGCGTTAAAAGAAATTGGCTTTGCCGAGGTGTTTGAAGTGGCTCTCGGCGCAGATATTGGCGCAATCACGGAAGCGAGGCATTATGTGCATGAGGTAAAGACGGGAAAACTTCCGTTTCTTCTGACGTCGTGCTGTCCGGCATGGTCGGTGCTTGCCAAACGTACGCTTCCGCAGGATATGGTGGAGGCAGTGTCCAGCGCGCTTACTCCGATGGTTGCCACAGCCCGCTCGATTAAACAAAAGCATCCGGATGCAAGAGTTGTCTTTGTCGGCCCGTGTGCGGCAAAAAAGCTGGAAGCTTCCCGCGAAGCCGTGCGGAGCGATGTGGATTTCGTCATTACATTCGAGGAGCTTGCCGCTATTTTCGAGGCAAAGGGAATCGATATGGAGACATATGAGGCAGAGGAGCCGATTCATGATGCGACCGGCGCAGGACGGGGATATGGAGTAGCCGGAGGCGTGGCGAATGCGATTGAAAAATGCATCAACGAATATTATCCGGATACGGAGGTGCTGATCGAGCATGTGGAAGGTCTGAGCGAGTGCCAGAAGATGCTTCTCATGGCAAAAGCAGGAAAGAAAGACGGATGCCTGATCGAGGGCATGGGTTGTCCGGGCGGATGCGTGGCAGGGGCCGGAACGAATATTCAGATTGCGAAAGGAGCGCAGGCAGTCAGGAAGTTTGTAAAGGATTCGACCGTGCCGCTCCCGCCGAAAGAATATTCGGAAATACAGCTTCCATAAATGCAGAAGGAAAGGACGAAACACAGGAAGAGGGTTTCGTCCTTTTTGGGAGATGAATGGAGGGCATTATGAAGGGGAAAAATAGAATCGCAGCGGTATTATTGGGACTGGTGCTGGCGGCCGTTCCGCTTATTGTCAGCGCATATTATTATGAAATCGGCCTGATGGAATTTCCATGGTTTGCAGATTCTGAAAAGGCGTATGATTTCTTTTTATACTGGAAAGGACAGGCTCTGATTCTGCTTTGCGGACTGCTGGCGCTGTGTGCGGCGGTAAAGCTGTTTGCCGCGAAAGATAATAAGCGCGCCGCTTTTGACGGGCGATGGTTTGATAAAAGGTATATCATCGCTCTCGCTGTTTATTTTGGAACCGCCGTATTATCCACAGCGCTGTCGGAGCATAAGGACATGGCTGTCCGGGGCGGTTACGAACAGTGGGAAGGCATAATAATTATTGCAGCGTACGTTGCCGTGCTGTTTTTTGCATATTATTTCGTCAGTGGAAAAACGGAGATCAATATCGTCATCTGGGCGCTGTTTGCGGGAGTGTTGGCGATGTCCGTCCTTGGTGCAGGGCAGTTTTTCAAAAGAGATTTTTTCCGCGGAGAGGCGGGACAGAGCGTAATGAATTTTATGCTGGATCGAAAGCTTAAATTTACATTTGCTTTTGAACCCGGCAGAGTGTATGCTACCCTGTATAACCCCAATTACGTCGGTTCCTATGTGGCTCTCGTCATGCCGGTTGTGCTGTCGCTTATTTCCATGAAGAAACGCCGCTGCTTCATGCTGAAGAATGTGCTGGCGGCGCTGACGGCGGCGCTGCTCGGCATTATGCTGGCCGGCTCGGAATCTGTGACCGGCTTTCTCGGCGTATTCGCATCCTTTGTTTTGCTGGCGGCGTTTGCGGTCATGCACAATAAAACCCATCCTCAAAGAATATGGATCGCTGCGGGGATCTGTGCTGCGGCTCTGGCAGCGGCGGTCTGGTTTAACCGTCCGGTGTTTGAATATGGTTTTAATAAGATTGTTAATCCGACGCCCAACAATTTTCTGATCAAGAGCATGGAGCCGGAGGGAGAGTATTTGCAGATACGGACAGTGGAAGACGACCTCCTGAAATTAAAAATCAGGGCGACGGAGACAGGCTGTCAGTACGAGGCGGTCGATGGAGACGGGAAAAAGGTGGGAACGTATGAGGGCGAGGAAGCCAATGTAACAAAATTTGACGATCAGAGGTTTTCGGGGATTGAGTGTGAAGCAAAGTCCATACAGGCGAGCGGCATTTTAAACGCCGTGGATGTGAAAACGCCGTCGACCGGGAAAAGCTATACCGTTGTTCTTGGCGGCGAAACGGCTGGCGAAGGTATGCCGCAGGCGGAGTATCGCATATATAATCCGTTTCAGAAAGTGGATGAGCTGAGGCATATTCCCAGTGTGGGATTTGAGAAAAATCAGCATTTCGGAAGCCGCCGGGGATATTTGTGGTCCCGCACCTTCCCTCTTTTGCCGAAGCATATTTTGCTTGGTTCCGGCCCCAATACGTTTGTATATGAATTTCCCAATGATGATTATGTGGGAATGAAAAATGTGGGATATGAGGCAAATATCGTAACGAAGCCGCACAATATGTTTATGCAGATCTGGGTTCAGACCGGACTCTTGTCTCTGATTGCATTTCTGGCGCTGTATGTACTGTATTTTGCGGACAGCATGAAGCAGTATTTCAGAAAGGCGGAATACACTCGGTTAGAGGTGGTCGGAATCGGCATCCTGCTCGGTACGTTCGGGTATCTGGCGACAGGCCTTGCCAATGATTCCACAGTGGCTGTGGCGCCGGTATACTGGTGCCTGCTGGGAGTGGGTATGGCGGTGAATCGCTTTAATAAGGCGGAGCGCGTGCGCGCATTGAAAAAAGAAAAGGCGTCCGTGCAGAAAAATGCCCCCAAGACAGGGAATGCCCGGAAAAACGGAAATGTGCGAAAAAGCAAGCAGGGAAACGGACGGAATGTAAAACATGGAAGGTGAAATGGAAATGGACGTAGCAGGAGATGGCGGCGAAGCGGCGTCCGCCCGCAAGGAAGTGCTTTTGACAGCGATTAATGCAAAATATATTCATTCTAACCTTGCGGTGTATTCGCTGAAAGAGAATGCGGGCGCGTATGCGGGACGTGTGGGCATTGCGGAGTATACGATCAATCATCTGCGGGAGGAAATTCTGCAGGGCGTTTACCGGCGTTCTCCCGAGGTAGCAGCATTTTCATGCTATATATGGAATATCCGGTATGTGCTGGATATAGCGGCCGATTTGCGGAAAATACTGCCGAATGCGCTAATTGTGCTCGGAGGTCCCGAAGTTTCTTATGATGCGCCGCAGGTTCTTGAACGATATTCGTTTGTCGATCTTGTGATGGTCGGGGAGGGAGAGGACACGTTCCGGGAATTTTTGGAATGTTATTTCGGAGGCGGCCGTGATTTTTCGCATATCCACGGGCTTTGCCTGCGGGACGGAGGGAGACCCGTGCTGACTCTGCCCAGACAGGCGGCGGAAATGGATTCGCTTGTGTTTCCTTACCGGAATGCGGGAGGGCTTGAGAACCGGATCATTTATTATGAGACGATGCGGGGCTGTCCGTTTTCGTGCAGCTATTGCCTCTCATCCATTGAAAAAGGCGTCCGCGTGAAAAGCCTCCCGAAAGTTTTTGAAGAAATCCGGTTTTTCCTTGAGCATAAAGTCAAGCAGGTGAAGTTTGTGGACCGCACATTTAACTGCAATCATGAACATGCATATCAGATTTGGAAGTATATATGGCAAAATGATAATGGGGTGACGAATTTTCATTTTGAAATCAGCGGGGATCTTTTGAGGGAAGAGGATTTTTCGCTTTTGAAGAAATTTCGTCCCGGACTGGTTCAGCTTGAGATCGGCGTCCAGTCAACGAACCGCGCTGTGATACGGGAAATACGCCGAAAAACGGATCTTTCCCGTCTTGCATATAGTGTTTCCAGGATCCGGAAAGAGGGGAATATTCATCAGCATCTTGATTTGATCGCCGGACTGCCTTATGAAGACCTTGCTTCTTTCCGCCGCTCATTTAATGAGGTTTACGGAATGGCGCCGGATCAGCTCCAGCTTGGTTTTCTCAAAATCCTGAAAGGATCTTATATGGAGGAAAAGAGGGAAAGCTATGGCATGGAGTATGCCGATTGCCCGCCGTATGAGGTTTTGTCGACCCATTGGCTGTCCTATGGCGACGTCATCATACTTAAGCAGGTCGAAGAAATGGTCGAAATATATTATAACAGCTTTCAATTTCAGGCTTCCCTAGCGCTTCTGGAACAGTGTCATGAAAATGCGTTTGAGATGTTTGCGAACCTGGGGAAATATTATGATATAAATGGATATTTCGGCATGAAACACAGCCGTGCCGCTCGGTATGAGATACTGTGGGAATATGTCCGGAAATATTTTCCGGAGAGGGAACGGGAATTTCAGCAGGCGCTTACGTATGATCTGTATTTGCGGGATTATGTGAAAAATCCGCCGCCGTTTGTGCGGCAGAGGAGTAAGGCGTACGTGGAATGGGTGCATGCGTTTTTGGAAGAGGAAGCGGCACAGCCGGAAATCCTTTGCGGATATGGCGGATTTACTGCAAAGCAGCTGTTCCATATGGTGTATGTGGATGAATTCACATTGGACATGGAACTCCTTTTGAAGCAGAAAAGGATTCGTACATGCCGCCCCCGCACATATGTTTTTGACTACCGCAGCAGGAACCCGCTCAATCATAATGCCTGTACGCATGCGATCATGCGCGGCCATTTTGCTGAATCAGGCGCAGGCGAGAGATAAGGGCCGCCTTCCGGGGAAGCTCGGAGCGTTCCGCATTTGCGATCAGTTCGCTGATTTTTTCAGGAGTTCCCATCGCGAACCATATTTTGGCGAGAGCTTCATAATCCGTTGATTTTCCGGAGCCGGAATCCAAACAAAAAGCGTATGCATCTGCCGCTTCCTGCAGAAGGCCGGCTGTAAAATAAGCCTTTCCAAGATTTGACATATTCATTAAGAAATCATTAAAATTTTGGTCATATTCAGATAAGGTATTGAAATTTCCGGTTCCATATGCTAATTTTAAATCTGTATTGGTGTACCCGGAAAGATTCATCATGGGAAGCCCCACAGCGTTTTTCACCTTGCCCTGATAGTATGTGATATTTTCATCTTCCGTCTCTGCCATGGGGATGCGCGATTCGTCTGGGCGGAACATGGGCAGGCCGGAAATATCCTTGTTTCTGGTATGGTTGGATTGCTCTTCGCGTTCCCAGAAGGCTTCCGAAATATTTTGGCGTTTTTTGTCGGCTTTGCGCTTTTCGTAGTGCAGCCATGCGCAGAAAATGATGAAACAGACGAAAAGCGATGGAATTGGAATGATACCAAACATTTTATTCATCCTTTCAGTATAAAATAGATCATAAGGAGGTAATAGCGATGATGAACCGTAAAAAACAGCGTATGGTAGCTGTTATTATATGCGCCGTATTGATTTTAGCAATGCTGGCGGGAATCATATTACCCAATGTGTAGCAATAATAGTTTAATACAGATTAAGAAATTGTGCAAGGGAGGGCTTTGATTGCAGAGAAGAGTAATGGCAGCGGCGCTTGTCATATTATTTATGTTTGCCCTGATCGCAATATATATGTTTGTCAGTTATGACCGGTTGAAGCCTGATGACGGCAGAATCTGTGACGGAATCTCGGTGGGTGGAATTGACATCGGCGGCATGACGGCGGAGGAAGCGGAGCAGGCAGTGAATGCCTATGCAGAGGAAAAGAAGAGCCAGAAGATAGAAATAGATGTAAATGGGAAGATAGTAGAGGCAACAGTCGGCGACGTAGGATACAAGGTGTCTGCCGGCGACTTTATGGAAAGCGCGATGTCCGTCGGGAGAACGGGCAATATGCTCCAGAATGTCCGCGCGGTTAAGGCGGCGGCACAGGGGAAGGTCAGCTATCCGATCAAAACAGAGCTGGACGAGTCTGCGCTTAAAAAATTTGTGAAACAAAAGTGTGAGAAGCGCTGTACAAAGGTGAAAAACGCCCAAGTGAAAAGGGAAGCCGGGAAGTTTATCTATACCGAATCCAGAGACGGCGTCACCCTTGACGCAGATGAGACATGCCGGATGATTCGGGAAGCGGTGGAGGCGTCAGACGGTACGGACACGATACGCATAACGGCGAATGTGAAGGTTCAGAAGCCCAAACTTACCCAGGAGACAGCGGCCAAGTGTAAGGACAGGATCGGGACATTTTCCACTGTATACAGTACGGGCAATGTGAACCGTTCCAAAAATCTGGCAAATGCCGCCAGATTGATAAACGGTTCCGTAGTTTATCCCGGGAAGACATTTTCGGTACATGATGCGATTTCTCCGCTGACGGAGGAAAATGGGTATTATGAGGCCGCGTCTTATAACAACGGCAAAGTAGAGGATAGTCTCGGCGGCGGGGTCTGTCAGGTTTCGACGACCTTGTACAATGCTGTTTTGCGGGCGGAGCTTGAGATCGTTGAGAGAAGCCCGCATTCGATGGTGGTAAGTTATGTGAAGCCGTCTATGGATGCCGCGATCGCAGGAGATTATAAGGATTTTAAATTTAAAAATAATACGGACGTCCCGATATATATCGAGGGCGGGACAGAGAGCGGAACTATTTATTTTCACATATATGGGGAAGAAACGCGGAGTCAGGAGCGGGAGGTGAGATTTGAGTCCGAGGTGACGGATACGATCGAGCCGGGCGCAGATAAGGTCACGCTTGATAAGACCAAACCGGAGTCCTTTATGGAGGTCACGCAGGAGGCGCACACAGGATATAAGGCGATTTTGTGGAAATATGTCAAACAGGACGGAAAGGAAACAAAGACGCAGGTCAACTCCAGCACGTATTCCGCCTCGCCCAGGTATGTGACCAAAGGAGCGATGAAAGCGCCGCAGAGCACGGCAAAACCGAAAGAGACGAGCAATCCAAAAGAGACGCAAGAGCCGAAGGCGACAGCGAGACCGAAAAATACAAAAAAACCGGCAGGATCGGATAAATCGGAGGGCGGTAATTCCGGCGATGCAAACAGAGGCGTAAATAATACAGGCGGAGGCGCCGGCGATGGCGGCGCGGCTGCCGGCCAGGGCGCACAGGCAGATTCCGCCGTACCGGCGCCGAATGCGGGCGATGTACAGTAACGCAAGCTTAGATACAGACGGAGGAGGAAAGCGCGGGATGCGCACGGGAAAAATATCAGGAACGGTTTTGAAAAGATCCATTTTAAAAAATATTAAATACAAAAGCCCTGCGCTTATTTGCGGACCGGCGCAGGGCGTAAGGTGTACAAGGCGGCTGCCGGAGCCGGACGAGCACAGTCTTTTTGCACAGGTTTCTGTCAGCGGGTGCGTGGACGTCGTTGCAAGAATGGCGTTTTTCCGGCTGGCAAACGACCTGTCGGCGTCGGGAGGGCGTCTGGCCGGCGTTCTGGCCGCCCTTTTTCTGCCGTCAGAGATGCGGGAGCGGCAGCTGAAACAGATTATGGGAGAAATTTGCGGGCTGGCACAAGAGGCGGGTACCGATATCTTGGGCGGCCACACGGAAGTGAGGACGGAATTGAAGGAGCCGCTTCTGGTTCTCACGGGGCTGGGATATGTCTGGCGGGATACGGATGCCGGCGCTTGTTATTTTAGGCCCGGACAGGATATCGTCATGACGAAGTGGGCGGGAGCGGCGGGAGCTGCCTGTTTGGTAAAGAGCGAGCGGGCAAAAACAAAACTTTCCGGGGAAGGCCCCTTGGCGGGTTTCTCAGAAGATTCCCCGCTTTTTTCGAGGTTTCCCAATGATTTTCTTGACCGCGCAGCGCAGTATTTTCAGCGCATAAGCAGCGTGGCGGACGCAAAGGAAGCTCTGGGCATGGGAACAAAGGCCCTTTACAATGCGGGAAAAACGGGGCTGTTTGGCGCACTGTGGGAGATCGGAGAGGCGTCAGGCGTCGGTCTTTGCGTGGAGCATAAAAAGATACCGGTTCGCCAGGAGACGATCGAAATTTGTGAATTTTTTGACCGTAATCCCTACTTGATTCCGTCGGACGGCGTGCTCCTTGCCGGTACAGATCAGGGGGAGGCTCTGGTAAAGGCGTTTGAGGCGGCGGGAATACCGGCCGCCATAATCGGAACCGTGACGGGGGGGCGCGACAGGGTTGTCGAAAACAGAGGGGTGAAGAGATTTCTCGTACCGCCGGGTACAGACGCATAAACAGGAAAAGGAGAGAAAAAGCGATGCAGGATGAGATTTTAAAAAATATATCGAAAAATGCGAGGATGACTTCGGAGGATCTGG
This sequence comes from uncultured Lachnospiraceae bacterium, assembly GCA_947591245.1. GTDB lineage: Bacteria > Bacillota > Clostridia > Lachnospirales > Lachnospiraceae > Eubacterium_F. Next base: position 38,508 of record CANQCY010000008.1, read on the forward strand.
CGGCAATGCTTGATTCCACGCCGGAAGAGATTGAAAAAAGCATAAAAGGCATGGAGGAGGACGGGATCATATGCGGCTATCCGGCATTGATTAATTGGGAAAAGACCGACAACGAGGTCGTCACGGCGCTGATTGAGGTGAAGGTGACGCCCCAGCGCGGACGTGGATTTGACAAGGTGGCGGAGCGTATCTACCAGTTCGATGAGGTGGCAAGCGTCTATCTGATGAGCGGCGGTTTTGACCTGACGGTTATCATAGAGGGAAAGAACATGAAGGAAGTGGCAAGGTTTGTGACCACGAAACTTGCGCCGATGGAGTCTATTATGAGCACGGCTACGTATTTCGTATTAAAGAAATACAAGGAGCACGGGCTGCCGCTGGTGAAAGAAAGCAATGAAGATGAAAGGATGTTGATCGCGCCATGAGAAATCCGTTGTCAAAGCTGGTTATGGAGCTGGAACCATCTGGTATCCGGCGTTTCTTTGATGTTGCCAATACGATGAAAAATGTTATTTCCCTCGGCGTCGGGGAACCGGATTTTGATACGCCGTGGCATATCAGGGAAGAGGGTATTTATTCCCTTGAAAAAGGAAGAACCTATTATACATCCAACGCGGGGCTTTTGCCGCTGCGCGAACAAATCAGCATATATCTTCAGAGCCGGTTTCAGCTCCCGTACGAACCGGATGAAATACTCGTGACAGTCGGGGGCAGCGAAGCGATTAATATTGCTTTTTGCGCCATGCTCGATCCGGGGGACGAGGTGATCATTCCGGAGCCGTGTTTCGTTTCCTACCTGCCATGCGTGAAAATGGCGGGGGGCGTACCGGTGCGTATTTCCCTGGAAGAAAAAGACGAATTTAAGCTGACGGGACAGAAATTGAAAGAGGCGATTACCGCTAAAACGAAAATGGTTGTATTTCCGTTTCCCAACAATCCGACGGGAGCCGTCATGTCGGCAAATGAACTGCAGATCGTCGCGGATATCGTAAAAAAACATGATTTATTCGTCTTGTCTGACGAGATTTATTCGGAGCTGAGTTATAAAGAAAAGCATGTGTCAATTGCCAGTATTCCGGGGATGGCGGAGAGGACAGTCGTCATTAACGGGTTCTCCAAATCGTTTGCGATGACAGGGTGGCGCCTGGGCTATGCGGCGGCGCCGCGGGAAGTGATCCGGCAGATGACGAAAATACACCAGTATGTGATCATGAGCGCGCCGACAACGAGCCAGTACGCGGCGATCGAGGCATTGAAGAACGGAATTGCGGATGTGGATCGGATGCGCGAAGCGTACAACCAGCGCCGGAGATTTCTGGTAAAGGAGCTGAATGATATGGGGCTTCCGTGTTTTGAGCCGTATGGGGCGTTTTATGTTTTTCCGAATATAAGCAAGTTTGGCATGACCAGCGAGGAATTTGCCACAAGGCTTCTGAAAGAGCAGAGAGTGGCTGTTGTGCCGGGGGATGCGTTTGGAAAATGCGGGGAAGGCTTTTTGCGGATTTCGTATGCGTATTCCATTGAAGATTTAAAAAGAGCATTGGAAAAGATACAGAAATTTATAGACATTTTGCGGTAAATATGGTACATTTATATGTAAGACCTTTATTTAGTGGAGAATGAGATATTTAGACAGGCAATGCTTGAGAAGGAGGCAAAGGAAATATGGCTACATTAAGCGCTGAACATATAAATCCTTTTTTGATGGCCGCCAAAAAGGTACTTCAAGATATGTGTTTTGTCGAAGTTGCAGTACAGAAACCGATGTTGAAAGAAGCCAGTTTCGATGAAGACACATGGCTGATTATGATCGGCGTGACCGGGGAACTGCGGGGTCAGGTGATTATATCGATGTCCGAGAAGGATGCTTGCGATATTGCATCGAAGATGTGCATGATGGAAGTAAAGAAAATTGATGATTTTGCCTCCAGCGCATTGAGCGAGTTGGGGAATATGATAATGGGAAATGCAGCTACGGTGTTTTCGTCTAACGGGGTGGGGATTGATATTACGCCGCCTACACTGTCAAATGGCAAGGTTAATTTTTCAAATACATTTGCAAAAAATTTATGCGTACCTCTTAAATTTGCGACTATAAATGTGAATTTGTATCTGGCGCTCAAACAGGAATAAAAAGATGCTGAATATTGTATTATTGGAACCGGAGATACCGGCAAATACGGGAAATATAGGAAGAACCTGCGTGGCGGCAAACGCCCGGCTGCATTTGATTGAGCCGATGGGATTTCGGATTACGGAGAAGCAGGTGAAGAGAGCAGGGCTCGATTATTGGCACAAATTGGACTATACGGTGTACGACAATTACTCGGATTTTTTGAACAGAAATCCGGGCGCAGTGATATATATGGCTACAACGAAGGCGAGACATACATATTCCGACATAAAATATGAGGATGGCTGCTATCTCATGTTTGGTAAAGAAAGTGCGGGAATTCCGGAAGAGATGCTGCTCGAGAATGAGGAGAGAACGATCCGCATCCCAATGTTTGGGGACATTCGTTCCCTGAATTTAGGGAATTCGGTGGCGGTTGTAGTGTATGAGGCGCTTCGTCAGAGACACTTTTCGGGATTAAACAAAGAAGGAAAATTGCATAGGCTTTTGTGAGAGGGCGAACGGTAAAGGAGGCTGAATGTTTATGGGAAAAAAGAAAAAGAGACACAGTAAAAGCAATAGGGAAAAGAAATTTCCTTTGAAATTTAAGAGTATTGGCTTTGTTGCAATCATTATTCTGCTGATGGCGGCGGCGACGATTCTGGTTGCCATGCCGAGGATTCGTTCGACGCTTAAGTCTACAACGCAGAATTATATGTATGACCTCGCCGAGTGCAACGGCAAGCTTCTTGACATTGAACTGAATTCGTATGGGGTCAGTGTGGGGCTAGCAGGCAATAAGCTGAAAGAATTGTTTTCAGAGGTGAAGGTTAAGGGCGTGGACAACAGCAGTGCGTATGTCGTTGGTTCTGACGGCACGGTGCTGTTTGACTCTTTGAGGGACGATAAGGTGGGACAGCCGGTGGATAATGATGTGATCGCCGGCGTGGCAGAGAAAATAAATTTAGGCGAAATGGCTGATCCCGGCGTCGTAACTTATGAGCAGGATGGCGCATCCCGATACGTGGCTTATTATGTCAATCCAAACGGCTGTTTCATTTTTGCGGTAGGTGCGGACGAGAGCGACGTCATGGGAACGGCAAACTATGTGGGAAAGGTCATGGTTGTTTCCGCATGCATTGTCGCGCTCATATGCTTGGTTATCGCGTTTATCGGTTTTCAGTTTATGTTTGCTCCGCTCAATAAGATTGCAGAGATTATATCCCGTATGGGGGATTTGGATTTTGTCACAGTGCCGGAGCTTGAGAAACTGCGCCGGAGCAATGATGAGACAGGCCTGATGGCGAGAACGGTATGCATCGTTCAGGAAAAGCTGTCAAGAGTGGTCACGGAGCTTCAGGTTCAGAGCAGGCAGCTCTACCGTTCATCTGATAATTTAAGCGGCAATGCAACGATGACGGCTAATACGGTCGGGGAGATCAGCCGTGCGGTTCAGGATATTGCAAAAGGGGCGAATTCACAGGCAGGGCAGACGCAGGCGGCGACGGACAGCGTGCTTCTGATCGGCGATATGGTCAGGGAGACAAACAATGAGGTGACCCAGCTGCGAAACAATGTGCAGGTAATGCACGAGTCTGGAATCGAAGTAATACATACGCTCAAGGAGCTTGAAGATATCAATACTGCGGTAAAAAATGCGGTTGAACAGATTTATGAGCAGACGAATACAACCAATGAATCGGCGAAAAAGATAAAGGATGCGATTTTGCTGATCACTTCGATCGCAGACGAGACGAATCTTCTGTCGCTCAATGCTTCTATTGAGGCGGCGCGCGCCGGGGAGCAGGGAAAGGGCTTTGCCGTTGTGGCGAATCAGATTCAGAAGCTGGCGGAACAGTCAAATGAATCGGCGATGAAGGTTCAGGAAATTACAAACATGGTCATGGAGGATTCGGCAAAAGCAGTTCACACGATGGATAAGGTGAAAGGGATCATGGATACCCAGATGGAGAAAGTTGATCTGACCGGAAATATGTTTACAAAGGTTCAGGATGAGATTAACCGATCGATCGAAGGAATTACGAAGATATCCCAGAAAACAGAGGGAATGGATACGGCAAGGGTAAATGTAGTAGATATCGTGCAGAGCCTGACGACGATCGCGGAACAGAATGCGGCCGGAACCGAGCAGACTTCCGCCTCTGTTACGGAAGTCAGCCTGATTGTGGATGATATATCGAGCAACGCCAAGCAGCTCCGGGATGTGGCGCAGACAATTGAGGAGCACATGAAAGAATTTAAAGTGTAAAGATGGATTACTAATTATTTCTACGGTTTACAATGAGGATCAGACGGAAAAGCTGCAGCGCGGTAGCGAGAACAGACGCCACATAGGTGAGGGCCGCTGCGCGAAGCACTTTTCTGGCTGATCCGATTTCGTCATCATATAAAATATTTGAGCCCGCAAGGATATGTAGGGCTCTTGACGAGGCGTTAAATTCTACAGGGAGCGTTACGAGCTGGAAGATCAGTACGGCTGAGAATAAAAGCACCCCGATCTTTGCGAGTCCGATATATCCGAGTAATAATCCCAATAAAATCATGGGCATGGAAATGGAAGATGCAAAATTAACAACCGGTACTAGGATGCTCCGTATTTTCAGCGCCGAATAGCCGGTGTCGTGCTGGATAGCGTGCCCGCATTCGTGTGCCGCCACGCCGATCGCCGATACGGAAGAAGAACCGTAAACGGTATCGGACAGCCGTAAGGTTTTTGATCTCGGATCATAGTGATCCGTCAGATTGCCGCGGATGCGTTCAATTCTCACATCAAAAATTCCGGCGGCGCGAAGAATCATGTCAGCCGCCTGTTCCGCACGGATCCCCCGCTTTGCCGATATCCGGCTGTATTTGCGGAAGCTGCCGTTCACATTGGCAGAGGCCGCCATGCTGATGATAATTCCGATGATGACGAGTATATAGGTTGGGTCAAGATAGTAGCGCAACATGGGAATCACTCCTTTCTGATTAATTCATCATTATATTTCCCCGATTTAGAGAAGAGTATAACCAATTTTTTTCAATCTGTCAATCGTTGAAGGTTGTATCAGATTCCAATATATGTTATAATGAGCATAAAAATTCAAGGGGACGTGAAAAAATGCAGTACAAAGCTTTGATTACGGGAAATAACAGCGGCGTTATCGATGATTTTTTTACCAATATGCACGAGATAGACAGTATGACGACGTCGGACAGATATGGGGACGTGGTAAAGCATATAAAATATTTTGCGCCAGATGCCTTTGTCTATTGTATATATCAGGAGACAAAAGAAGACTACAGCAAAATTGTTCCAATCAAGCATTTGCTGGGCAAGAATAAGATTCCGCTGATCGTGTGCGGATCAGAAGAGGATTGTGCGGCGTTTGAACAGACGGCAGTCAATATATCGGATTTGACGCTGCAAAAGCCTTTCGATACGGATGACATTCAGAAAAAAATCGTAGATTTTATTGGGGATTGGAAAAAGACAGAAGTTCAGGAACAGGCTGAACCGATGCAGGGTTCGGACGCTCCGGCGGGAGAAGCGTTCCAGCCGCAGGTTCCGGCCTCCCAGCCTGTGCAGCCGCAGGTTCCGGCCTCCCAGCCTGTGCAGCCGCAGAATCCGGCGAAAAAGGCTGTGAAGACACAGGCGCCTCCGGCTGTGAAACGCAGACGCAAGATTTACGGGCGCGGGCGGATTCTCGTAGTTGACGACAATCCGCTGATGTTAAAGGTTATTAAAGAACATCTTCACGAGGAGTATGATGTGGCGACGGCAGTCAATGGAAAGGTTGCGCTTCGTTTTCTCGAACACCGGAGCGTGGACTTGATTCTTCTGGACTATGAAATGCCGGATGAGGACGGTCTGGAAGTGCTGCAAAAGCTGCGTGAGATGGAGTCGGTAAAGGATGTGCCGGTTATTTTTCTCACGGGAATTTCAGACAAGAAAAAGATCAAGAAGGCTCTTATGATGAAGCCGGAGGGATATCTGCTGAAACCGATTGACCACGATAAGCTGATTGCTATGATCAAGAAATTTATTTTTTAATATAGCTGGATATGGGATGAGATCAGGAGGCGCGCTTTATGGAGTACAAATTGAATTTAACCGATTTAATCGATAAAACGATATTGCAGCGGATGCAGGATGCGTTTTCCAAGATGACCGGAATTGCTGTTATTACGATGAATGCAGATATTGAAATGGTGGTACAGGGCTCACAGATCACGGATTTTTGCAGGGACTGCCACAAATCGGGATCGGCTGCCTATTCCCAGTGTAAGCAGTGCAATAAGCAAGGGGCGGAAAAGGCAATGAAAGAAAGAAAAGCCGTTGCTTACACGTGTCCGATGGGATTGGTGTGTTTCGCCGCGCCGATTGTCGTTCAGGATGAACTGCTCGGTTGTTTCATCGGGGGACAGGTGCTTTTGCAGGAGCCGGATCCGGATAAGATCCGCGAATATGCTCTGAAATTTGAGATGAATCCGGACGAATGCATAAAAAATGGGAAAAAAATCAAGGTATTGACACAAAAGGAACTGGACAGCGCAATGGATATTCTTTATACGCTGGCGGACATTTTGTCGGATATTACATATAGCAGAAATCTGCTTTTTCAGGCAAACGTGGAGCTGGGGCAGTCTGTTACCATGAAATCGGACTTCCTCGCCAATATGAGCCATGAGATACGGACGCCGATGAATGCCGTGATCGGTATGGCCGAAATGGCGCTGCGGGAGGAGCTTCCGGCCATGGCGAGGGAATATGTCAATCAGATAAAGGTGGCGGCGAAGTCTCTGCTTGCCATTATCAATGACATACTGGATTTTTCAAAAATAGAATCCGGGAAAATGGATATTATTCCGATGGAGTACGAGCCGATGTCTGTCGTACACGATGTGGCAAATATTATCGTTACGAGGCTGAAGGATAAAAATGTCGAGCTCATCTTGGATATTGCGCCGGATATACCAAATAAGCTGAAGGGCGATCATATGCGGATCAAGCAGATTATTTTGAATCTCCTGAATAATGCGGCGAAGTTTACTGAAACCGGCATGGTGCGGCTGAAGGTCGAATATGAACGGCTGTCCCAGCATGAGATTGAAATGAACGTGATGATACAGGATACGGGAATAGGCATAAAGAAAGAGGATATTGGCAAGCTGTTTCAGTCTTTTTCGCAGTTGGACAGTAAGAGAAACCGGAATATAGAGGGAACGGGCCTCGGCCTCGCCATTTCCAAGCAGCTGGTATCGCTCATGCACGGGGAGATTAATGTGGAGAGCGAGTACGGGAAGGGAAGCATCTTTTCTTTCCGGCTTCCTCAGCGAATCGTGGATGAATCGCCGAGTACGGTCGTAAAAGAACCGGAAGAAATTTATGCCGTGGGGCTTATTACGAATCCGTATATTAAGGAGCATCTGAAGACGGATATCAACGCTCTTGGCGTGGAATACAAAGAATTGGATTCAATGCTCGAGCTCTACCATCTTCCGGAGGATAAAAGGGTATACTGTTTTATTGAACAGAATATGTTTACGCCTCCGATCGAGGAATTTTTACATGAGCATCCCAAGGTGATGATGGTAATTTTGGTTGCATTCCAAAGTAATTACCGAGCAAATATTAAAAATCTTCTGGTGATAAAAAAACCGATTTTCATACTAAATCTCGTCACGATGTTCAATCAGGAGGAAAACCGTGTAGACTATGATAATTCCGGCGATCAGGATTTTGGCTTTATTGCTCCGGACGCACAGGTTCTGATTGTAGATGACAATGCCGTAAACCTGACGGTGGCAGAAGGGCTTTTGGAGCCGCTGAAAATAAAGATAGATACCGCGCTCAGCGGAAAGGAAGCCATTTCGAAAATATCGGCCAACCACTATGATATTGTATTTATGGATCATATGATGCCGGAGATGGATGGCGTTGAGACGACCCGCGTTATACGAAGATTCTATACGGAATATGATGATGTGCCGATTATAGCCCTGACGGCGAATGCTGTGGATGGAACAAAAGAGATGTTCTGCGCGGAGGGGATGAATGATTTTATAGCGAAGCCGATTGAGCTGCGAATATTCATTTCCAAAGTCAAGCAGTGGCTTTCGCCTGAGAAAATCCAGCCTATATACGTGGCGCAGAAATCTTCGGAGGCGGATAAAGACATCAAGGAGACGAACATCGTCGTGGGCGATCTGGATGTTGTCTATGCGCTTGGCATACTGAAAAGCGAGAAGCTGTTTTGGTCGGTTTTGAAGGAATATTACCGTGTGATTGACAAAAAGGTTGAATTAATCAAATCACTGGAGGAAGAAGAAAACTGGACGGATTATACAATTGAAGTCCATGCGTTAAAGAGCGCCTCCAAGCAGATCGGCGCCATCGAGCTTTCGGAAAAAGCGGCGGCGATGGAGAGGGCGGGCAATGCCAGGGATACGCAGCGGATTCACAAATATACGGAGGACATGCTCAGACAGTATGCGGGCTATAAGGAGATATTGGCGCCGTATTGCGTCGATGAGGAAGAAGGCGAGGGCAGCATTCCGGACGAGACGCTGCGCCAGTGCTTTGCCGATCTGGAAAATGCGGCAGAAGAGCTTGATATGGATCAGGTAGAAGAGGTCCTGCAGGAGATGGGAAAATACCGCTATGAAGACTGGCAGGCGGATCTGTTTGCCAGAATCAAGGAATTGGCGGCGGATTATGATATGGATGGATGCGTAACGATTGTACGGGAGTGGGAGAGCAAAATATAGCAAACAAAAAATATAGTTATTTGGAGGTTTTGACATGAAAAAGAAAATTTATATGATGCTGATGTCGGTTGCGCTTGTGTTTGCGCTTACTGCATGCGGAGAAAGCGGTGAGACGGCAAAAAGCGGGGGAACGGAAAAAAGCGGTTCGGGCGGTGGAAAACACCATGTGGAAATTAACGTTCAGGACTATGGGACGATAAAGGTCGAGCTGGATGCGGACGCCGCTCCGATCACAGTGGAAAATTTTATGAAGCTGGCGAAGGACGGGTTTTATGACGGACTGACTTTCCACAGGATTATATCCGGTTTTATGATTCAGGGGGGCGATCCTGAGGGAAACGGTACGGGAGGTTCGGATAGGACGATAAAAGGCGAGTTTTCGGCAAACGGCGTGGAAAATAATATTTCCCATGTAAGGGGCGTAATCTCAATGGCGCGTTCGCAGGACAACGATAGCGCCAGCTCGCAGTTTTTTATCATGCATCAGGACGCAACCTATCTTGATGGGCAGTATGCGGCTTTTGGAAGGGTCACGGAGGGAATAGAGATCGTGGATCGGATTTGTGAGGAGACGCCGGTTGTCGATGACAACGGAACGGTTGAGGCGGAGAATCAGCCGAGGATTGAATCGGTGAAGATCGTCGATTGACGGCAGGAATGGAAAATGGCGAAGTCAAAGCGGGGGGCAGGGAATGCTTCTTTATGTTGAAGCATTCCTTGCCCCCCTTTTTGCTTAATCAATCGAGATAGATCTCGCTTTTCCATACACTTTTTTCCTGTTTACAATCTTATATGCCCGGATATAAATTGTACTGTCCTTATAGGCGTCGCGGATGAAGCAGGAAGTATTTCCGGATCCCTTCAGATCCTTGATTGTGCTGTAAGAGGTATATACCTGATATCCGCTGGCTTCTCCCAGGGCGTTCCATGAAAGCTGGTATTTATCAATAATCTTTCGGATTTTGGCGCCGCTTACTATGTTCGGAATCGTTCCGAGACTGATAAATTTGCCCTTCGCTCCTTCTGCAGACTCCTTTGCGTACGTGTTTTTCCATCCGCGGATAGTAATTCCTTCCGGAAGCCCGTGAAGATCTGTCGTCATGATCGTAGACGGGAATGTAAGGGTGGAAAGCTTGGAGCATCCGGAAAAGTCCATGCTGATATAATTCAGCTGCCCTTGTTTCACCGTGATCTTTTTGAGGTTGAGGCAGTCGCGGAAATGAAAGGTGCTGTACCGGCTTCGTTTGACGTTTTTCGTGATTGTAAGGGCAGTCAGCTTTTGAGCGTCGTCAAATGCGTTTCCGGAGATATAGCTTGCGGACGCAGGGATCGAGTATGCCCCTTTCTTTTTGGGCGGATAGAACACGAGCGTTTTCGAATCCGCGTCAAAGAGAACTCCGGCTTTGGAACTAAAATGGTTATTTTTGGAATTCACCTTCACAGCCTGGCATTTCAGGTCAGACTTCACGTTATTAATATATCCGATATCCCTTACGGTGGCAGAAAGCTGGTAAATCTTCTTGTTCATTGGAAGAGCCAGGATCCTTTTTCCCTTTTTGTCATACAAAATTCCATTTGCTGAAGAATAATACTTGCTTTTCTTGGATACGCGAACCGACGACAGCCGATTGAATTTGAGCTGGCGGTTTACATGCTTGCATACGGAAGGAAGGGTAAAGGAGCCTTCTTTTCCGTGAGGGAAAAACATCAGGGAACTATTATCCTTCGTAAAGACAGCTCCGCTAACCGTGTGATACTTCTCATTCTTTTCGGAAACGGATATGCTTTTCAGCTTCCTTAAGTTCAAATTTTCTGACGTCTGGCCAATGTAAGCCAGGCTTGCAGGCAATTCAATGCTGACAAGATTTTCACAGTTTTTAAACTGATCGGTGGAAATTCTGGTTACACCCTCCGGAATGGAAATGCTTGTGAAGCGCCCTTGCGCAAGCGCCTTTCTGTATATGGATTTCACGCCTTTTGGTATGGCCAATTTTCCGGTCATAGCGATCGGCGCCTGTATGAGCCAATTGCCTTTTTCATCGAGAAGCATTCCGTTTTTGCTGGAATATTCAGGGTTTCCGGAATCTACGACGAATTTGGATGCGGCGCCGTTAAACGCGTCAGTCCAAATCGAGGTTACCCCTTTTGCGATCGTTACGGTACCAAGCTCAATACAGTTTTGGAATGCCTCGCTGCCGATTCTGTCCAGTTTGCCGGAAAATGGATAAGTTTTCAGGCTAACGCAGTTTTTAAACGCCTCATAAGAAATGTCTTCAATATTTCCGGCGTTTTCCAATGTCTGCAGTTCCGTGCAGTTTTTAAACAGGCATGGTTTGATCTGCTTCATTTTTTTGGAAAGCCGCGCTTTTTTCAGGCTGAGGCAGTTAGAAAAGGCGCTGTCCCCGACTTGCGACACGGTATCGGGAAGCGAGATGCTTGTCAGACTCTGGCAGCGGATAAACGCACGGGAGAGAATTTTCTCACAGGTGGCGGGAATATTTACCGTTGCCAAGCTGCTGCAGTCATAAAAAGCGGATTCCGGAATAACTTTGATATAGTTGGAAAGCCGTATGCTGCGCAGCAGGGAGCAGTTGCGGAAAGCTTCTGAACCGATTGACGTCACCGAGTCGGGAATCGTGACATGGGTCAGCTCCCGGCAGTCTTCAAAAGCGCAGGCGGCGATTTTTTTTACCGTGGAAGGAACGGTGAAAGAGCCCTGTTTTTCCGTAGGACACTTAATCAGCAGAGCGCCGTCCTTGCTGTAAAGTACGCCGTTTACTGATTTCAGGTAGGGATTTCCGGACGTAACAAATCTCGCTGTCTTTACGTTGTCAAAAGCGTTTTTATCAACGGCGGAGACGTTGCTTCTGATGGTTACTACAGGATTTCCTGAATAGTAATACAGTTCGCCATAGCGGTCTACCTTCATGACGGTTTTTGTGGCGGCGGATGCGCCCGCGCCTGCAAACAGGCCGGCCGATAACAGCCATACAAAGCACTGCAAAATTTTCTTCAGCTTCATGTTCATAATTCATTCCTTTCTTTTGAAATTCCGTGCTAAAACGACAGAAAAACGGATGTTGAAATCGTTATATTTAGATTATAACACAATGTATGGAAAAAGCCAGTAAAAGTTTTGATAAACATCGTTCGGCGCTGCTTGTAAATTGTGCGGCAATATGTTAAAATGATAAAGCAGATATGTGCCGGAACCGGGGGTGACGAAGTTGGCAAATTTGTTCGAGAACAGTATGGAAGAAGAAAGCCGGAGAAACAAACAGAAAAAAAAGAAAACCATTCTTCTTTTCAGCTGTATAGGCGCAGCAGTTGTCATTGGCATCGCCGCCATCGTTATTTTTTCATATTTTTATATGAACCGGTCTTTTTCCGGATATGACGTCGTGGGGGAGAGGGAGAGAAAGGACAGCAACGGCGTCGCTTATTTACCTTATCAGGGAAATCTGCTTAAATACAGCAGGGATGGCATTTCGGCGGTTGACCGTTCGGGAAAGGAGCTGTGGAACGGCGGATATGAAATGGAGCAGCCGTCTGTATGCATAAATGGCGATTATGTGCTGGTGTCGGACATTGGCGCAAAAAAGTTTTATGTGTATAATGGAAAGGATCAAGGGGTCTGTATTGAGACGACGCTTCCGATCGGAAAAGCTAAAATATCTTCCGGCGGACGTGTTGCGGCGCTTTTGCAGGATAAGGACTCCGATGCGGTCAATATTTATGATCCGTACAGCACGGTAGACCCTCTTGATGTAGAGCTGCCGACGAACGTTGCAGACGACGGTTATCCGCTGGAGTTTGATATATCGCCGGACGGGAGCAGCCTGGTTATTGCGTATATGCTCGTTCAGGGCGGGATGATGGAGAATAAGGTATGTTTTTACAATTTTACGGATGTAGGCCAGGATCAGAACCTGCTTGTCGGCGGAAAATCGTTTGAGGCGCAGATGATTTCCCGTATCAGTTTTGTCTCGGAAGATCGGGTGGCGATTTTCAGTGAAGACGGATTTTCGCTGTATGGCAATATGAAAAAGCCGGAAGAAATTTTTCAAAAAACGTTTGATGCGGAAATTAAAAGCGCGGATTGTGATGAAGAAAATATAATGATCGTTACCGGTACGGCAGGAAGCGCTGAGAACCAGACGCTTTACTTATATAGCCTGCGGGGCAAGGAGGAGCTCGCCGCGGGAATTGACTGGCGGTATTCAAATCTGCTCATGGAAGAGGGCGAGATTATATTCACGGATGATCAAAGCTGCCATATATTGAGAAAGAGCGGCCATTCGAAATTCTCTTTTGATTTCGGAAAGAAATGCGATTTCTTTTTTCCGTCGTCGAGGGATAATGAGTACTATTATATAGATGAAACTTTAGTTCAGCTGATAAAGCTGTCAGGCTGATCAAGGATCTTTATATGTGAGAAGGAGGAATTATTATGCCGGAAATACTTGGAGGACAGGTACTGTCAATGGTCGTAGGCGCGATTCTCGTCTGCTGCGTGCTGATTGGCGCAAACAGAGGGCTGCTTCTGGGATTGTTCTGCATGTTTAAAAATCTTATTGTTATCGCAGCAGCCGTCGGCGTGGCTCCGGTTATCGCAAAACGCCTGCCTGAGACGATGGTCGCCGCGGAGGGAATTGCGTATATTATTGCTCTTGTGGTGAGCGCGATCATTTTTAACATTGTCGCAAGACTTATAAAAGAGTTCGATGAGGTGCCGGGGATTAGTGCGATAGATCGTTTGGGAGGCGCGGTGTTGGGCGCTGTAGTCGGTTTTTTCGCAGTCTGGACGCTTCTCGGCGTGCTCGGATGTTTTCAGGAGTACGATTTTTGCCGTGAGGTTGTGGAAGCAACGCGTGAAAATCCGTTTATCATGTGGATACAAACTGCGAGCCCGCTTCCCGCTATTTTAGAAGCGATAGGATTTCCGGTTATTTAACGCTGCGCCTCCCGGTTGCAAATCTTTTAAATGAGGCGGTGGAAACCCGGAATCCATCCTTGCGATGAATGCGAACCATCTGGAGGCGGTTTATTGCATTTAAAAGATCGCTTGGCGGGCAGACGCTAATTAGCGCATAAAATGCATCCCTATTAGGAAAAATATATCATAAAAATGAAAAACACCCTTGACAAACTGATTCAAGGGTGTTATCTTTAATTTAGCCATAGATTAGCACTCGATTACGGTGAGTGCTAACAAAGGAAGTGATGATGTGGAGCTTGATGAACGAAAGCAGAAAATATTGGAAGCCATTATTCATAATTATATGGAGAGCGGCGAGCCGGTCGGTTCGCGTACCGTTTCAAAATATACGGACCTGAATTTGAGTTCCGCTACGATCCGGAATGAAATGGCGGATCTGGAAGAGATGGGGTATATTCTCCAGCCGCATACGTCGGCGGGCAGGATACCGTCGGATAAGGCGTATCGGCTTTATGTGGATACAGTCCTCAGAAAAAAGGAAAAAGAAGTGGACGACATGAAAGGCGTCCTGATCGAGAAAGCGGATAAAATTGATCTGTTGTTGCAGCATGTGGCGAAGATTCTGGCAGAAAACACGAATTATACGACGATGGTTTCAAAGCCGAAATATGATCGCAAGAAAATAAAGTTTATTCAGTTAAACCCGATTTCGCATTTGCAGATACTGGTCATTGTCGTACTTGACAATAACCATGTAAACAATAAATTGATTGATTTGGAAAGCCCGATTGACGAAAATGTCGTGGCGCAGCTCAACTTCATGATCAATGCTGCGTTAAACGGTCTGGATGTGACGGAGATTAATATGGCGATCATGCAGGAGATCAAAGAGAAAGCCGGCGACTACGACGATCTTGCCTCGAGCATACTGGATTGTATCGCAGAGGCGCTGCATGATGAGGAAACATCGCAGATTTATACTTCCGGCGCTACGAATATTTTGAAATACCCGGAGCTAAGCGACAAAGAAAAAATGGCGGAGCTTCTCACTACATTTGAAGAGAAGCAGCGCCTGGAGGCTTGGGTAAATGCAGAGGGAAATTCGGAGGAACACGGCATTCAGGTATATATCGGGGATGAGTCTCCGGTAGAAGCGATGAAAGATTGTTCGGTGGTGACTGCCACTTACCAGATCAAAGAAGGCGTGTATGGGAAAATCGGTATTGTAGGACCGAAACGAATGGACTACGAGAAGGTGGTAGGGACATTGGAAAACTGTATGCAGCAGCTGGATGAGATATTCAAGTCAAAGGCTAATGAATAAATTATGGTTTTAAAGAGAAAAGAAAGGTGGTTGGAGAAGTGGCGGATGAAAAGGAAATGCAGCCTTTGGAGGAAGAACAGAAGGCGGGCGCCGATATGACAGAAGGGAAAGCAAAAGAGGATCCGGCAGAAGAAGCTAGGGCGCAAAGCACCAGGGCGCAAAGCACCAGGGCGCACAGCGCCCAGACAGAAAGCGTCATGGCAGAAGAAGAGGCGGAAACGCCGCAGGATCCGGAGGAAGCAGCCGAGAATGAGGATTCGGAAGATTCCGATGCCGGGGATGCGGATGCTGAAAGCGCTGAAGAAAAGAAGAGCAGTGGGAAAAAGAAGAAAAAATTTCTCAAGGACAAAAGAGATCAGAAAATTGAAGAACTCAACGACCGGCTTCTCAGAAATATGGCGGAGTTTGAGAATTTCAGAAATCGTTCTGAAAAAGAAAAGTCAGCAATGTTTGAAATTGGCGCAAAATCAGTGATTGAAAAAATTCTTCCTGTTGTCGATAATTTTGAACGAGGACTTTCCGCTGTTTCCGAGGATGAGAAGGAGAATGCCTTTGTTAAGGGGATGGAGGCGGTTTATAAACAATTTGCCGCCGTTCTTAGCGAAATGGGAGTAACTCCGATTGAAGCGGTCGGCAAGGAATTTGATCCCAATCTGCACAATGCAGTGATGCATGCCGAGGATGACTCAATGGAGGCAAATATGGTTTCCGAAGAGCTTCAGAAGGGTTATATGTATAAAGACAGCGTGGTAAGGCACAGTATGGTTAAGGTGGTCAATTAATTACTAAATATAAATATTATTTTTAGAAGGAGAGATTCATTATGAGTAAGATTATTGGTATCGACTTGGGTACGACAAACAGTTGTGTTGCGGTTATGGAAGGTGGAAAGCCGGTGGTAATTGCAAATGCAGAGGGAACCAGAACAACTCCGTCCGTAGTGGCATTTACGAAAAACGGAGAGCGTCTGATCGGAGAGCCTGCGAAACGCCAGGCAGTTACAAACGCGGATAGTACAATTTCTTCTATAAAAAGACATATGGGAACAGATTACCGGGTTTCCGTTCAGGATAAGAAATATTCCCCACAGGAGATTTCAGCGATGATTCTTCAAAAGCTGAAAGGGGATGCAGAGAATTATCTCGGCGGAGAGAAAGTAACGGAGGCTGTTATTACGGTTCCGGCATATTTCAATGACGCGCAGCGCCAGGCAACAAAGGACGCCGGCAAGATCGCCGGCCTTGATGTAAAACGTATCATCAATGAGCCGACGGCAGCAGCGCTGGCGTATGGACTTGACAACGAAGGCGAGCAGAAGATTATGGTATATGATCTCGGCGGCGGTACGTTTGACGTATCCATTATCGAGATCGGCGACGGCGTTATCGAGGTTCTTGCGACGTCCGGTGATAACCGCCTCGGTGGAGATGACTTTGATAATAAGATCTGCGATTACATGGTTACAGAATTTAAAAATTCAGATGGAATCGACCTCTCCAATGATAAGATGGCGATGCAGCGTCTGAAGGAGGCAGCGGAGAAAGCGAAAAAGGAGCTGTCTTCTGCGACGACGACGAATATCAATCTTCCGTTTATTACGGCTACGGAAGAGGGGCCAAAGCATTTTGACATGAACCTTACAAGAGCAAAATTCGATGAATTGACAGCTGATCTTGTCGAGAGAACGGCGACCCCGGTGACGAATGCGTTAAAGGATGCAGGCATTTCCGCTTCCGAACTCGGGAAAGTTCTTCTTGTCGGCGGTTCTACCCGTATACCGGCAGTTCAGGACAAGGTAAAACAGCTGACCGGACATGAGCCGAATAAATCCCTGAATCCGGATGAGTGCGTGGCGCTTGGCGCTTCTATTCAGGGCGGTAAGCTTGCGGGGGATACCGGTGCAGGCGATATCCTTCTTTTGGACGTTACGCCGCTTTCGCTTGCGATTGAGACGATGGGCGGTATAGCTACGAAGCTGATCGAGAGAAATACAACGATTCCTACAAAGAAGAGCCAGATTTTCTCGACCGCAGCCGACAATCAGACGGCGGTTGACATCAATGTCGTACAGGGCGAGAGGCAGTTTGCCCGTGACAATAAATCGCTCGGACAGTTTCGTTTGGACGGAATCCCGCCGGCTATGCGCGGGGTGCCGCAGATCGAGGTTACTTTTGATATCGATGCAAACGGTATCGTAAACGTATCGGCAAAGGACTTGGGAACAGGAAAAGAACAGCATATTACGATTACGGCAGGTTCAAATCTGTCAGATGACGAGATCGATAAAGCGGTAAAAGAAGCCGCTGAGTTTGAGGCGCAGGATAAGAAAAGAAAAGAAGGAATTGACGTTCGCAACGAAGCGGACAGCATGGTATTTCAGACGGAAAAGGCGCTCAAGGATGTAGGCGAGAGCGTAGACGCTTCCGAAAAAGAAAAGGTTCAGGCAGAGGTCGATAAAGTAAAAGCGATTCTTGAGCGGACGCAGCCGGAGTCAATGTCGGATGCTGACATTGACGAGCTGAGGGCAGCGAAAGAGGCGCTTATGACGAGCGCGCAGCAAGTGTTCGCTAAGGTTTATGAACAGGCACAGCAGGCAGCGGGCGGCGCAGGCCCGGATATGGGCGCGGCGGCTGGCGCGGGTCCGGAGCCGGACAATGGCGGGGACGACGTTGTAGACGGTGATTTCCGTGAACTGTGATGAGCTTTTAACCGCGTGTGCGAATGGAGGATAAGATGGCAGATAAGCGTGATTATTATGAGGTTTTAGGCGTTGGGAAGAATGCGGATGATTCAGAATT
The DNA here is from genome assembly GCA_947591245.1 of uncultured Lachnospiraceae bacterium. Taxonomy (GTDB): domain Bacteria; phylum Bacillota; class Clostridia; order Lachnospirales; family Lachnospiraceae; genus Eubacterium_F. The sequence continues at coordinate 56,453 of CANQCY010000008.1, forward strand.
AAAAAAGGCGTATCGAAAACTGGCAAAGAAATATCATCCGGATACCAATCCCGGTGATAAAGAGGCGGAGGTAAAATTTAAAGAGGCTTCGGAAGCATACGCTGTTTTGAGCGATCCAGATAAGAGAAGGCAATATGACCAATTTGGCCATGCTGCTTTTGAAAACGGCGGCGGAGCCGGCGGATTTGACTTCTCAGGGATGGATATGGGCGATATATTCGGCGATATATTCGGCGACTTATTTGGCGGCGGGAGCCGCAGAAGGAGAGATCCGAATGCGCCGGTAAGGGGCGCGAATGTGCGTGCGCAGGTGTCAATTACACTGGAAGAGGCATGCTTTGGCATTGAGAAGGAGCTGGAGCTCAATTTAAAGGATGAGTGTACTACCTGTCATGGAACCGGAGCGAAACCGGGCACAGCGCCGGAAACCTGTCCGACTTGCAGGGGAACGGGACAGGTCGTCCATACGCAAAAGTCGTTATTCGGCATGGTTCAGAATGTAGTTACCTGTTCTGAGTGTCATGGAACAGGGAAAATCGTGAAAGAGAAGTGTCCGGACTGTGGCGGCGAAGGATATCAGGCGAGCAGGAAAAAGATTCAGGTATCAATACCTGCCGGCATTGACCACGGTCAGAGCGTACGGATTCGAGGAAAGGGCGAGCCGGGCGTGAATGGCGGCGCAAGAGGCGATCTTCTGGTAGAGATATTCGTTAAACAGAACTCCGAATTTGAACGGCACAATTATGACATTTATTCCACTGTAAAGATACCATATCCCAAAGCTGTTTTGGGGGGCGAGGTGGTCGTAAAGACGATTGACGGCGAGGTTGCTTACAGCGTCAAGGCTGGAACGCCGTCGGGAACGAGAGTGCGTCTGCGCGGCAAGGGAGTGCCATCTTTGAGAAATAAAAAGCTGCGCGGCAACCACTATGTAGATTTGGTGGTGGATGTTCCGACATCCGTTACGAAGGAGCAGAAAAAGCTCCTGCAGCAGTTGGAAGAAAGCTTTGAGGATAAGGATGGGAAGAAGCATAAGAGAAAATAACCCGCAGTCGAATGTTCTCGGGATAGGGTTTAAGAGGCAATCAAGTCAAAAGGGGGGCGACCCAAAAGCCGATTCAAATGGCTTTTGGGTCGCCCCCTTTGTGCGCATTGCATACGCAAGAAAAAATAACAGCCACGCCGATGATTTTTCGGCGCGGCTGCTTCGCTGTCATTTCAAAGTATTAACCAAGCTTGAATGTAGCTTTTGTTATTGTGATGCTATCACCCTTCTGGTATGGGGAATTGTCTTTCAGGTTCGGAATGTAGAACATGATCGGGTAATTTTCTCCTGTTTCCGGATCTGTATCGCCATTCACGGCATCACTCGGAATCGTGAAGCTGAAGTTAAAGGTACGTGTCGTGCCTTTTTTGAAAGAGCCTTCCACAACCGTTGCATGTTTGTGCAAATTATCTTTCTTAACCTGCTTCAAGGACCATTTTTTGCCTGCTTTCTTCGCAATCTGAGCACGAAGCTTAGAGTCAATCAAATGGTAAGCGAACGGATATGCTCCGTCGGAACCGCCCTTTGTGTAGTTGAAGCAGAAGCCCAGCTCAGCGAGGTCATTCTTGCCGGAGTTTTTAACCGTCACGGAAATGTTGATTTTCTTTCCTCTGTAATCTACTGCATCCGAGCTTCCCGGATCAGAGAATACGGCGCGGCACAGCCAAATTGCGTAAGAACTATACCTAAAGGTGTCATAGTTGCATTTAACCGGCGGTGCAAAAGATTCACCGGATTTTGAGTCTGATCCTCTTTCTTTTGAGAGGTCGTAAATCACGGTGCCCGCTTTCGGACCATTTACCTTCACTTTGCATGTAGCGGTGCTTTTGCCGACTTTGGCAGTGATCGTGCAGCTGCCCTGTGCAATACCCTTTACCGTACATTTTTTGCCCTTTGTCGTGCTGATTGAAGCTTTGGACTTGTCGCTCGTAGACCATTTTGCTTTAGCATTTGCGCGTAAAGTAACCGATTTTCCTGCATTCAGCGTAACTGATTTTTTGTTCAGTTTTGCTTTTTTTGCAGCGGCTGCTTCGTCAGGTGCCGTAACGGTAGCTGAGGTAAGTACAACTGCTGTCACTAATGTCCCGGCAACAATTTTCTTTGAAATTTTCGAAAACATAAACCATTTTCCTCCTTTAATTTTTGTGCCGCCATGTCTGTGAAAACTCACAAATATGTAAAGCAATATTGTGAAGCTATTATAACATTTTCATAAAAGAAAAGCAAGTCTAATTCATAAAAATAAATGGGATATTTTACTTATGTTTTTTGAACAATCTGGATTTTTTCCCTTTACTTTCATTTGTTTTAGTAACTGCGGCTTCCTGTCTTGCTTTTTGAAATGTCCGTATCGTCTCGTCCAGTTCTTTGAAACGGGCTTCCTCTGCTTCCTCCTGCTGGCGTATAAGAAAGTCGATTTCTTTCCGAACGTTACTGGAAACTCTCGAGCTCACATCATCGCTGATCTGCTTTGAGTTTTCACTCATGGCGTCCTTTATGATATTTGTAAGTATAGCCTTAAATTGTGTCATTTTCTCGCCGCTGCCCGAGCCGTCAGAAGCTTTTGCCATTTCACCTCTGGAGGAATAGACTGCCGACGGCGGCGCAGCCGAAACGGGAAGCTGGGCGCGGATATCTTTAAGCGAGATATGATTTGATTTTAGGTGCTGGATAGATTTAAAGGTTTTCAGGTCATCGTCCGTATAAATACGGTGACCCATGGAATTGCGGGCGATTGTCAGGTTGAGCTCGTCCTCCCAGTAACGGAGCACGTGGGGTTCCACATTCATCAGTTTGGCTGCCTCGGATATGGTATAGCATAATTGTACGGCTTCTTTCATAATATAAATCAGTCCTTTCCTAAAGCTTAACTTAAAATTAAGTATAGCAAATGGGGAAAGGACTTCAAGTATTGTTTTCTGTTTTTTCGGAAAAGCGTATGACATATTTTATGGTATTATGACATGAGCTGCAAAAAAACGTCTAATTTGTCTCTAAATTTGCAAATTTCGTGTATTCGGCAAGCCACTTCAGACGCACTGTGCAGGTGGGCCCGTTTCTCTGTTTTCCGATGATGATTTCTGCAGTTCCTTTATCCTCGGAGTCTTTGTGGTAATATTCATCACGGTAAAGAAACATGACCACATCAGCGTCCTGCTCAATGGCGCCGGATTCACGCAAATCGGACAGCATCGGGCGTTTGTCTTCGCGGCTCTCCACGGCGCGGCTGAGCTGGGAAAGCGCGATGACGGGGCAGTCAATCTCCCTCGCCAGAGCTTTTAACGAACGCGATATTTCAGCAATTTCGTTCTGGCGCGAATCGCTTTTGCGGCTGCCGGAGCCGGACATCAGCTGCAGGTAGTCAATGATGACGAGTCCAAGATTATTTTCTATTTTCAGCTTGCGGCATTTGGAACGCAGCGCAGAGACGCTGATCCCGGGCGTATCGTCGATTAGGAGGGCGGATTCGCCGAGAAGGATCGTACTCTCGGTGATTTTTCCCCACTCGTCGTCCGCTAGATTTCCGACACGGATGTGCTGTGAATCCACTTTGGAATTCATGGAAATAAGCCGTTTGGCAAGCTGGATCCGGGACATTTCCAGACTGAAAATAGCGGTTGGGATATGATTCCGAATCGCCGCAAATTCCGCAATGTTCAGGACAAACGCTGTCTTTCCCATAGATGGGCGGGCGGCGATCAAAACCAGGTCTGATTTTTGAAGGCCGGCCGTCCGGGAATCGAGATCGTAAAAGCCGGTTGAAATTCCGGTGACGGCGCCTACGGTTTTGGCGGCATTCTGGATGCTTTCCAGCGTTTCCAAAGCGGTTTCCCTGATCGGTATAAAATCGGTTGTTGACCGATTCTGGACGACGTCGAAAATTTGTTTTTCCGTGTTGTCTAACAGTTCGTCCAGATTTTCGGTATCCTGATAACAGTCATTTGCGATGGACTCCGAAACATGGATCAGTCTTCGCAGAATAGCTTTGTTCTTTACGATCTCCGCATAATACTTTATGTTTGCGGAGGTGGGAACCGAGGACAGGATGCTGCTGATAAACTCTATGCTGCAGAGATCCTCCGGCGCCTCCTGCTCACGCAGCTTGTTCTGCAGGGTCACGGGATCTATTGCCTTTCCCTCTTTGTAAAGGGAGAGCATGCCATTATATAAAGCCCTGAATTGGGGGTTGTAAAAGTCTTCCGGAGATAAAATTTCAGAGGCGGTGATGGCAGACTCCTGATCGAGCAGTATGGCGCCGATTACGGATTGCTCCGCCTCCATGTTGTGTGGGAGAATGCGTTTGATAATTTGTTCTTCCATAGTTTCCTTCATTTCCGCACTGTTTTTACGGTGCTCTTTTACTCCTGTTCTACGACTACCTTGAGCTCGGCGCTCACGCTTGGATGGAGCTTGATTGTTACGGTAAAGATTCCGACGCTTTTAATGGGTTCATCCAGATGCATTTTTTTCTTATCGAGGTCAAATCCAAGCTGTTCTTTGGCGGCGACAGAAATGTCTTTTGTGGAGACGGAGCCAAATGCCCGCCCGTCAGAACCCGCTTTGATCGAAAGCGCCACCGATTTGCCTGATATTTCCGATGCCAGTTTTTGGGCGTTCGCCAGATTTTCGGCGGCTACCTTGTCCTCGTTCTGGCGCTTAAGCTTGAGGTCGTTTAGATTTTTGGCAGTAGCCTCTGCGCCGAGTTTTTTCTTGAGGATGAAGTTTCTGGCGTAGCCGTCGCTCACCTTGACAATATCGCCTTTTTTTCCAAGTGATTTTACGTCTTCAAAAAGTATTACCTGCATTATAATTCACCTTCCTCTTTCATTTTTTTCAGTGTTTTTCGTATAATATCACCGCCCTCATAGAGAGAACAGTTTTCAAGCTGCGCGCCGGCGCTTGTAATATGGCCGCCGCCGCCGAGTTTTTCCATGGTAACCTGAACGTTGAGCTCATCAATAGAGCGCGCGCTGATGTATATTTTCCCTTCATATTCTGTCAAAACGAATGACGCTTTGATGCCCTCCAGATCGAGGAGCTCGTTGGCGATTCTTGCGCCGACGATCGTGGGAGATTCGCAGTCGTTGGCATTACAGAGCGCGATTGCGTAATGCTCCATAAAGATTTCCGTGTTTTGGATCGCTTCTGCCTTTACTCTGTATTCTGTCAGGTCGGTGCGGAACATCTTCCGGACTCGCGTGATATCAGCGCCGGAGCGGCGCAGAAAAGCAATCGCTTCAAACGTGCGGACGCCGGGATTGTTCATAAAATTGTTCGTATCAATCATCACGCCCGAGTAGAGGGCGTCCGCCTCATATGGTTTCAATTTGATTTCTTCTCCGACGTACTGTAGAATTTCTGCTACCATTTCACAGGAAGAGGAAGCGGAAGGCTCCACGTAGGAGAGGGTTGGGTTCTGGAAAGACTCTCCCGACTGGCGGTGGTGATCCAGCACGACAAGTGACGAAGCAAGCTCTACCAGCGACGGTTCGTCCGTGTAGGAGGGGTGGTTTACATCGACGATAATGAGAAGCGTAGAGGGAGTCATCAGGCTCCGCGCCGTTTCGCCGTCTATGAACAGGTCGTCGGCGTCAGTTTCGTGCTCCTCCAGCATCGTGAGTATCGGTTTGAGCGAAGAGGTGACCTTGTTTACGACAATATGGGTATTTTTCCCAAGCGTAGCCGCAATCCGATAAATGCCGATGGCGCCTCCGATCGCATCAACATCGGGAAGCCGGTGGCCCATGATAATGATCTGCCCGGCGGCCTCGATCGATTCACGGAGAGCATGCGCCTTGACGCGCGCCTTGACGCGGGTATTTTTCTCCTGTTGAATGCTTTTTCCGCCATAATACAGCAGATTATCCTTTGTTTTGATCACGACCTGATCGCCGCCTCTGGCAAGGGCGAGGTCAATTGCGCTCCGGGAATATTCGTGGCGTTTTATATATGTGTCCGCCTGTGTTCCGATTCCCATACTGATTGTAATGTTGACGTCCTCTCCGACATTGACGTTGCGGATGTCGTCCAGAAGAGAAAATTTATTGTTTCTTAATTCGCTTAAATATTTATGTTTAAATAAGAAGATGTACTTGTCCTTTTCAAGTTTTTTCGTAATCGCGTCAATCTGCAGCATGTACTTGTTGATCTTTCGGTCAATCAAGGCTGACAGGAGCGCCCGGCGGACTTCGTCTACAGGCTCCAGTGATTCGTCATAGTTGTCGATATACAGCAGACCGACATCAAGCCGCTGTTCATTATTTTCTTTGATGAAGTGAACAATTTCTGTTTCATCATGGATATAAAAAACATAAAAATAGTCCCCGAGTTCGGGAGTTTCCGCCTTTTCCGCATCTTCCGGCCCGTATTCCGCTATATTTACCTTCTGTATCACGGCTTTATAGTATTTGCCGGCAGAGTTAAAATGAATCTCTGCATTTTCTTTCGTAGTTTTCGGAAAGGCGTCCGCAGTTAAATATTCGATTACGGAAGTGATCGTAAATTTCCGTTTTGTTTCCGCGGTACAAAAATTTTTCGTAAACTGGGAATTGCACCAAAGACAGGCGCCGGTCCAGTCCGTGATGGCGATCGGCAGATTCAGTTCCTTGGCGAGACGGCCTACCGTATGGTTGAACCGCATGGAATACTGCACTATATTGCCGATAATCGCCTTTTTCTTGTAGAAATAAAGAAGAAGGGCGATTATGATATAAACAAGGACATAGCCGGTCATCAGCGCGCCGATTTTGACATTTATTGTATATATGTGAAGATTCATCGCCACCAAAAGCGGCGAAAGTATAATTGGCCATCGAAGATAGGAACGCAGGGGTCCCCCGTATTTGATTTTGTCCAAAGCTTTCCTCCAATCCCGTATCGGAAAATACGATATATAAAACCATTATATCATAGTTTTGGGAAAAAGGGAAGCGTCAAAGAAGCGAAGTTTGTGTCAAGTATTCGTTGGCACTTTCCCTGTTTTTCTTTATGAATCCTTTTTTGGTGTTAAACAAACGCTTCCT
>CANQCY010000009.1 GCA_947591245.1 uncultured Lachnospiraceae bacterium
AAGTGGTGTTTGTTTACCCCCAAAAGTTACACATAAAGAAAAACAGGAAAAGTGCCAACGCATACTTGACACAAACATCGTAAATAGAAAACTTGCGGTTAGGGAACAATAGTGTTATAATGGGAGCATTGGAATGTTTTAACAAGATTGTGAGGAAGCCGAGATATGGATAAAATAACGGTTCGATTAAGCGGATCATCCTATATTAACGATATGGAGCTGGATGACAGATTTAAAGTAATTAAAGACAGCCTGTGGATTTCTCTGCTCTCGCTCGCCGGCAATCCGGACGGCGCGACCGTGACGCCGGAAGGGAAGGTGTCTTCTTATCTGGTAATGGATTTGGAAAAGCGGCTGCCCCAGTCGCTGGAAGAAAATCCGGCGGAATTTCTCGTGGTCGATATGTGTTATACGGCAAGCCACGGGCTTTACCAGTGGAAGGATCAGGTCTTTACAGAAAATCCCCAATTCCTCAAGAGCGATTTTCTGGCTGAGCATGAGCCGGAGATGCAGTATATCGATGTGATGAATGACCGGGATTTTGACTGGAAACCATATATGGACGCTTATATTAAGCTGATCGGAAAATATTTTGACGCAGACCATACAATCCTTGTCAAATCCAGATGCGCGGATTGGTATGTGACCCATACGCATGTGCGGAAGCTCAGAAGAAAGGAAAAAGAAGCGTATAATCGGCGGATAAGTGAGTTGGAAGATTATTTTGCGGAGCGGATGAACCCGTATATCGTGGATATTTATTCCCACTATTACTTCGATTACAACCACAGGGACGGGCTGATGCTGTCCGGCTACGAGCGCTCGTTCTATCTGCATGCGAGGCGGCTTGTTTCCCAAATTATCCGTACCCGCCCCAAACAGAGGGTGTTTACGGAGCAGGAATTTTTTATCCGTTTCGGACGCTTTATCAAATATTATGACCATCTGTTTGCAAAAAATAATGTTTCGCTTTTTATGGATGACCGCATATTTATCGATCATCTTGTGCTGCAGATGAGCAGGGAAATCCTCCATACGTATGAAAGCGATTTTGTGAAAATAGAGGAAAAGGGATACCGAAGCATAAAAGAGATACTGGAAAATCATAATTTCAGATTCGCGCAGCCCTTAAAGGAATGCCTGCTTGCGGTTTGGGCGGTGGAAGAGGGGGATCTTTTCCGCGAAGGCGTGGATTATAACTGCATCTTTGAATATCATTTAAAAATTGCGGACAAGTTTACGGAGCTGGTTTGCGATGAAGTGGAAAAACAGGGGTTGATCCCGGATAAAGTAAACGTAAACGTCCATAACGTCCGTCATTATTACGCCATGCTTACCGCTGTCCGCAATAAAAAGACCGCCCGCTTCGGGAGATATTTGCTCGGAATCAGCGGCGAGCCGGAGGAAAAGCAGAAGATGAAGGGATTGCTCCGTTCGATGAAACGGGAGTACGGAAATGGGATTCAGGCGTATTTGTGTGCGATGAACCGTTATTTCAAACCGATTTACGTAGATTTGTGGGGGTCATGCGTCACGAGGGAGATATTGAATGAAGATAAGGGGCGGTTTCAGATCCGGGAATATGCGTACCGCAACTGTTTCCTGTTTGCTTTCGATGATCCGGTGCCTTATGAGGAAAGCAAGTTTGATGATTTATCCCTGTTTGAAGACAGCAGCTGGCGGATGAGGTGCATTCGCAGCGCGTTTCACAAAGACCTGCCGGACCGCCTGATGGCGACGGATTCGGAATGGCTGCTCTTGGATTTTTATGATTTGGTCTGCGATATCGTAAAGTACCATGGCGGCGTCCTGACGGCGGATAAGGAGATTCGCAGGCTTGGGTTTTATAAAGAGATCGAGGACGAGTGCGCGGTGACGGATATTGGCGCTGAGCTTGACGATGATGAAATACGAAAGCGCTTTGATGTATTTATCGAATTTATCCGAAAACGGTATGGAAAAAATATTGTGTTCGTCAAGTCGGATGTGAAGACGCAGTTTCTTGATTTCCAAAGAAAACTGACGCCGATGAAGGGATACAAAAAATCAAGCCTGATGAAAAAAAAGAAATTTTTGAATAAATGGCAGAAATATTTTCTTGAGCACGCGGACTGCTACGTCTTGGACTATGCCGGACAGTATCAGGCAGATGATTTGTGCGTGTCGGGAGCGTTTATGGTCCACTATGAAAAAGAATTTTATGAAAAGGGATACGCTGCTCTTTACGATATCATTTATAAGGGGTCGGGGAAGAAGCATTACCGGAAATAAAACGGGGTTCGTCATGTGCAAGGAGTGTGTGCGAATGGAGGAAAAAAATGAATAAGCTTGGTATAAAACTTTGGAATTTAATAGAAACTATAGTAAGAGCCGTCTTTGGGCTGGCGTTTAAACTGCTCAAAATCGATTTTTCAGAAGAGCAATGGGAATCGCTTTTGCAGTTTGTGCGGTTTGGGCTTGTCGGCGCGTGGAATACGGTGTTTAATTATATGCTGTATGCGGCGAGCCTGCTGGCTTTTCAGAAGCTCGGCGTTTTGGCGCAGTACGATTTAGACATGTATGTTTCGATGCTGATTTCCTTTATTATCAGCGTGTTTGTATCTTTTCTCCTCAACAGCAGGTTTGTGTTCGCGGCGCAGGAGGGGGAGAAGAGGAATTTTTGGAAAGCTTTATTCAAGTGCTACCTCTCTTATGCGTTTACCGGGCTGATTTTGAATCCGATTCTCAACACGCTCTGGGTAAGATGTTTGCCTCTGCCGGCAGATGCGGCAAAACTTGTTGCACCGCTTATCAGCCTTGTGATTTCGATTCCGATCAATTTCTTTATGAACAAGCTGTGGGCGTTTAAAACAGAAAAAGGCTAAAAAAGCTTTGCAAAAGTGGAAACATATGGTATAATGTGTTTTCGGAACAATGTTTTTTTGCTCTTTTTTGGTTTTGGAGGAATATTATGGGAATTAGCGTCGTATTACTGGCATATAAAGAAGAAGAAAATTTGCGGGTTCTTTTGCCGCAGATTATAGATGAGATAAAAAAGACAGGCGAGGAATATGAGATTCTTGTCATTGATACAGCGGAACCGCTTGATAATACAAAAGGCGTGTGCGAGCAATATGGGGCAAGGTATATCAATCAGGAAGAACCGGCGTTTGCGGGGGCTTTTAAAACCGGCATTAAGTATGCGTCTATGGACAAGTTTCTCATTTTGGACAGCGATGGCTCGCACAATCCAAAATATATTCCCGCGATTTACGAGAAATTTACGAAGGAGAAATGCGACGTTGTGATCGGTTCCCGTTATGTGGAAGGCGGAAAGACGAATGATGCGAAGAGCTCTATCGTGATGTCGCACATCTTAAATGGAATGTTCCGATTTTTCCTGGGAATTAAAGCGAAGGATATTTCAACGGATTATCGTATGTATGAGACGGAACAGCTCAAGAAAGTTAAGCTTTCGTGTCATAACTATGACGTGCTTCAGGAGGTGCTTCTGCGCATGCGCCTGAATAAAACGGATAAGAAATTAAAGATCGGCGAGGTTCCGATTGTTTTTGATAAGCGCATATACGGCGAGTCCAAACGGCGTTTAATCCCATTCATTATGAGTTATATTAAAACTTTGTGCAAACTGACTATTACACGAGTGTTTGGAGGATAAAGCATGTATCCGATGAAACTGTCTCCCGTGTACAAAGATTATCTCTGGGGAGGACATGAGCTGGAAAAGCTATACGGCAAAATTTCGGACGGGGATCGCACGGCTGAGAGCTGGGAGCTGTGCTGCCATCCGGAGGGAGAGAGCGTGATAAAGAACGGGAGTTATAAGGGCTGCCGTTTGAGCGATATATTAAAGGAAAATCCTGCATTTGTTTCCGACCGGTTTCGTAAAGAGGATAAATTTCCGATCTTAATTAAGTTTATCGACGCCAAGGAAAAACTGTCGGTTCAGGTACATCCGTCGGATGAGACGGCAAACGGCGAGCTGGGTGAAGAAGGGAAGGCAGAAATGTGGTACGTCATTTCAGCAAAACCCCGCGCGTTTTTATATTATGGGCTCAGTCGGACGATATCAAAGGAAAAGCTGGAAGAAAAAATCAAGGATGGATCTGTCTGCGATGTGCTGAATAAAGTGAAAGTACATGCGGGAGATGTGTTTTTTATTCATCCGGGGACAATTCATGCGATCGGGGCGGGCTTGGTGGTTGCCGAGATTCAGCAGAACTCGAATACGACATTCCGGATCTATGATTATTTGCGCAAGGACTGGGAAGGGAATTACCGGCAGCTTCATATTGAACGCGCAATTGATGTCATTGACCGGACGCCGATCGTTCCTTCACAGGAGTTTAATAACAATGAGGTCAGCCTGCGGAGCGGCCGAATACGCCGTTTGTTCGGATGCCCTTATTTTAATGTGCTTCAAATCGAGAACTGGGGAGGAAAGATCAAGTTTTGGTGCGACAGGAGTTCGTTCCACTCCCTTCTTGTCATTCGGGGAATGGGTCATCTGGAGTATAAAGGGCGGAGGTATGATTTTTCATCCGGCGACAGTATTTTCGTTCCTGCCGGAATGGGAGAATATTATTTAAGCGGAAGGCACGAGATTTTAATGTCTAAAATATAAACAGATGGTGACAGAAAGGATGTTAGATATGAAAGTAACAGCAATGATCATGGCGGGAGGACGGGGCGAACGCTTTTGGCCGAAAAGCCGCAAGAGTTTGCCAAAGCAGTTTTTAAGCCTGACCGGCGACGGTGTGACAATGATTCAGGATACGGTTCAGAGAATTTTGCCAATCGTTGACATGGATGATATTTATGTCGTGACGAACCGGGACTATAAGGAACTTGCGATGGAACAGCTGCCGGAGTTGAAAGAGGAAAATATACTGTGCGAGCCGGTTGGAAGAAATACGGCGCCGTGCGTTGGGCTTGCCGCCGTTCACATCAGTAGGAAATATGAGGATGCGCTGATGATTGTGCTTCCTTCCGATCATCTGATCAAGTATAATTCCATGTTTCTGAATGTACTGCGGGACGCCTGCTCCGTAGCGGAAAAGGGTGAAAACCTCACGACGATCGGCATCACGCCCAATTATCCGGAGACCGGATACGGGTATATCAAGTTTGACCCTGACCAGAGCATAGGACGGGCGTATGGCGTGGAGCGTTTTGTCGAGAAGCCCGACTTGAAAACCGCGAAACAGTATTTGGCAGATGAGTCCTATTTGTGGAACAGCGGTATGTTTGTCTGGAAAATATCCACGATTCTTTCCAATCTGGAGAAGCATATACCAAAAACATATGAGGGCCTGTTAAAGATCAAGGAGGCGGTAGGGACAGAAGAGCAGGAGGCTGTGCTTGAATCCGAATTTGCCGCTATGGAACCGGAGTCTATCGATTATGGCATTATGGAGAAGGCGGAGAATATATATGTCATTCCGGGCACATTCGGCTGGGATGATGTAGGCTCATGGCTCGCAGTCGGCAGAATCCGTCCGACCAATGAATTCGGAAATGCAGTTCAGGGCAATGTCATTACGGTTGAGACAAAAAATTCTATTATCGAGGGGACGGACAAGCTGATCGCAGCAGTCGGCCTCCAGGACATTATCGTTGTGGATACGGACGACGCATTGCTGATTTGCCATAAGGATCATGCGGGCGACATAAAGAAGGTACTGGAAAATCTTAGAATATGCAATAGGAATGAATATATTTGAAAGGAGATTTATCATGAGAAAGGCGTTAATTACAGGTATTACGGGGCAGGATGGATCCTACCTTGCAGAGCTGCTGTTGGAAAAGGGATATGAGGTGTACGGCATTATGCGCCGTAAGAGCGTCGTTGATTATGGAAATGTAGAACATATTAAGGATAAGCTGAATTTTATTTATGCTGATATGACGGATGCGGTTTCCCTGATCCGTGCGATGCGTATCAGTCAGGCGGATGAGGTGTATAATCTTGCCGCACAGTCTTTTGTTGCAACGAGCTGGGAGCAGCCCCTTGCTACGGCGGATATTGACGCCCTCGGCGTGACGAATATGCTTGAAGCGATTCGCACGGTGAAACCGGAGGCAAGATTTTATCAGGCTTCTACAAGCGAAATGTTTGGACTCGTGCAGGAGATGCCGCAGAAGGAGACGACGCCGTTTTATCCGCGTTCACCGTATGGAGTTGCCAAACTTTATGGACACTGGATTACAAAAAATTATCGCGAAAGTTATGATATGTATGCGTGCTCGGGTATTTTGTTCAATCATGAGTCGGAGAGGCGCGGCCTGGAATTCGTGACGCGCAAGATCACGGACGCCGTTGCCCGGATCAAACATGGCGTTCAGGATCATTTGGAGCTTGGAAATATGGATTCAAAGAGAGACTGGGGACATTCAAAGGATTATGTAAATGCGATGTGGCTTATGCTGCAGCAGGATAAGGCGGACGATTATGTTGTAGCTACCGGCGAGACCCGCACCGTTCGCGAATTTGTGGAGCTTGCGTTCGGCCATGCCGGCATTGAGGTTGAGTGGAAAGGCGAAGGCGTTGACGAAATCGGAGTGGACAAGGCGACAGGAAAGACGATCGTCTCCGTAAATCCGAAATTTTTCCGCCCGGCGGAGGTAGACGTCCTTCTCGGCGATCCGGCGAAAGCGGAGAAGGTACTGGGATGGAAGCGCGAGATTTCATTCAGCCAGCTCGTAGAGAGAATGATTAAAAATGATTTGGCGCTGGTAGAGAAAGAAATAAAAATACAATCGATCTGATGGAGAAATTGCTTCTATGAAAAAAGTATTGATTATCGGGGGAGCCGGGTTTGTCGGCGGGTATCTGGCAGAGTATTTGCAGGATGAGTGCGGATACAAGGTGCGTGCGACAAAGATGAAACAGGAAGAGATTCCCGGAGCAAAATATGAAGTGGCGGACATGGACCTTCTCGTTAAAGGGGAAGTGGAGAAGGCGATAAAGGATTACGAACCGGATTTCATCTTTCATCTGGCGGCGCAGAGTTCGGTTGCCGTTTCATGGTCGAATCCGCAACTCACAGTCGATGTTAATATCAAAGGATCGCTGCAGCTGCTTGATGTTTTAAAGGAGCTTGAATACAAAGGAAGGGTTTTGCTGATCGGTTCTGGAGAAGAGTATGGGCGGATTCAGCCGGATGAGGTTCCGATTGCAGAGAACACGATTTTGCGTCCGGGCAATATTTACGCGGCTACAAAATGCTGCCAGAATATGCTTGCGTCCATCTATGCCAAAGCATACGGATTAAATCTTATTATGGTACGCGCATTTAACCACGTTGGGCCGAAGCAGACAACGCAGTTTGTCGTCTCCGATTTTTGCAAACAGGTGGCGGAGGCCGAGAAAGGCTTGCGGGATCCCGTTATTCATGTGGGGAATCTGAAAGCAAAGCGGGACTTTACTGACGTGCGGGATGTGGTTGCCGCCTACGAGTGCCTGATCCGTCAGGGAGAGAGCGGGGAAACGTATAATGTAGGTTCCGGTATCGCTTATTCGATCGAGGAAATATTGAACCAGATTATCGAGCTTTCAGGACAGGAAATCCGGGTTGAGGTGGAGGCGGAGCGCCTGCGTCCGATCGATGTTCCGATCATTGTCGCTGATATTTCAAAAATAGAGGCGCAGACAGACTGGAAGCGCAAAATATCCATGAAGCAGACTCTTCAGGATACGCTTGATTATTGGAGGGCGTCCCTGGCATAGTAGTCGGCATTTGCATGATTAAGCGTGAAGAAAGGATAGAAAATGGACATTATGGACAATTACAGCAGATGGCTGGAATATGTAAAAGAGGATGATCTTCTCGAAGAACTAAAGCAAATCGAAGGCAGGGAAGATGAGATCAGCGACCGTTTTTACCGTGAGCTGGAGTTCGGAACGGGAGGGCTCCGAGGCGTGATTGGCACCGGAAGTTACCGGATGAACGTATATACTGTGGCAAAGGCAACGCAGGGGTACAGTAATTATCTGAATAAACAGCCGTCTCCACAGCTGTCTGTGGCGATTGCTTATGACAGCCGCATTAAGTCCGATTTATTTGCGAGGACGGCGGCGGGGGTATTTGCGGCGAATGGCATTCAGGTGCATATTTACCGGGAATTGATGCCGACGCCGGCGCTTTCCTATGCGGTCCGCGCCCTGAACTGCGATGGCGGCGTTGTCATTACGGCGAGCCACAATCCGGCGAAGTACAATGGATATAAGGTATATGGGCCGGATGGATGCCAGATCACTTTGGAGGCGGCAGAAGCGATCTTAGAAGAAATTGAGGGCGTGGACGTCTTTGATGATGTGAGAAGGGTGGATTTTGAAGAAGGATGCAATGCCGGTACAATCCGGATGATCGGGGACGAGGTGGTAACCGGGTTTATTGATGCGGTGTCTGAACGCGCGCTGAACCCCGCCGAGATTGATAAAGACGTGTCAATCGTATACACGCCGTTAAACGGGACGGGCCGCTATTCGGTGACAAGATGTCTGCGTGAAAACGGATATACGCAGATTACGATTCCTGCAGAACAGGAACTGCCGGACGGCAATTTTACGACGTGTCCTTATCCGAATCCGGAGATCCGGGAGGCTCTTGAGGTGGGATTGGAGAAGGCGAAAGAGATCGGAAGCGATTTGCTGCTGGCGACGGATCCGGACTGCGACCGGGTGGGCGTGGCAGTGAAGGACGGCTCGTCTTATAAGCTGATTTCTGGAAACCAGATGGGAATTTTATTGTTTGATTATATATGCAAGATCCGCCGGGAAAAAGGGACGATGCCCGAACAGCCGATTGTTGTCACAACAATCGTTTCTACGAGAATGATCGATAAGATTGCGGCGCATTATGGCGTGGAGGTGAAACGGGTGCTGACGGGATTTAAGTTTATCGGGGAACAGATCGGCTTTCTGGAGAAAAAGGGAGAAGAAGAACGCTATATATTCGGTTTTGAAGAGAGCTATGGATATTTGAGCGGCGGACATGTAAGGGACAAGGACGGCGTCAATGCCTCCCTGCTTATATGTGAAATGTTTGCCCATTACAAGGCGAAAGGCGTGTCTCTCTTGGAGGCGCTCGATTCACTGTATGAGGAGTATGGGTATTACGGAGAGGCGCTGCAGTCTATTTCTTTCGAGGGCGAAAGCGGCGCAAAGAAAATGTCAGAGCTGATGGAGCGCCTTAGAAACGATCCTCCGGAAGAGATTGCCGGCTATCCGCTGCTGGGCGTGAAAGATTATGCGCAGGGCGTGGACGGGCTTCCGAAATCAAATGTCCTTGAATTCAATATGGAGCAGGATGTAAATGTGCTTGTCAGACCGTCCGGCACGGAACCTAAAATCAAGATGTATTATCTGGTAAGGGGCGAGAGTGAAGCGGATGGTTTGAAAATCGTATCCTCGTTGGAGGAATACTTTACAAGCGTATGCGGGTGAAGGATAAAAACCGGATACCGAAAAATGAGAAGCAAAAAAGAGGTTTATTTTTGCTTCTATTTTCTATTGCCTTTTTTGCCATTTATTTGATTGCGTATGCGCCTTTTTTCCGGAATGGAAAATCTTATATTTGGGATTATGACGGGATCAAACAGCATTATGCGGCGCTCGTCTATCTTGGCAGGTATTATCGGGAAGCGGCAGCCTCCTTTTTGCATGGGGACTTTACGCTTCCCATGTTCGATTTTTCGATCGGGATGGGGGAAGATATCGTTACGACGCTGAATTTTTATGGGCTTGGCGATCCGCTTACTCTGCTGGCTGCTTTCGTTCCGGATGCCCATATGGAAAAACTTTATAATTTCCTCGTCGTCTTCCGCATGTATTTGGCCGGACTGTCGTTTGCGTATATGTGCCGCAATAAGGGCAAGGCTTATGGCAGCACGTTCCTGGGCGCCCTGATTTATTGCTTTTCCGGATATGTGCTGCATGTGGCGGTCAAACATCCCTTTTTTGTCAGCCCCATGATTTTTTTACCGCTTTCTGTCATTGGCGTGGAGAGGGCGCTCGAGCGAAAAAGACTTACCCTGCTGACGGGCATGGTATTTTTGACCGCGCTCAACGGTTTTTATTTCTTTTATATGAATACGGTATTTCTCGTCTTATACGCGGCGGTCTATGTTGTCTGCCGCCGTCCGCAGTCTCCGGCGAGAAGGCTTTTTCGGTGTGCGGCCGCCTATGCGACGGGCGTTTTGATGTCTGCGAGCCTGTTTTTTCCGGTTGTGGCTGCATACTTATCAAGCGCGCGCAGCGACAGCGCCTCGGAACCGGGAAATTTATTTTTCTTTTCACTGAGGCGTTATGGAATTATTTTTTCGAGAATGATCGGGACGCCGAGGATTACGTGGGATTATCTCGGACTTGCCTCGCTTCTGATTCCCGCGCTTATCGTGCTGTTTCACAGTCGTTTCAGAAAAAACATGGAATTGAAAGTCAATATAATTCTGTGGACCGCGCTAATGCTTGTTCCGTTCGGCGGGTATGCGCTCAATGGTTTTGCGTATGTGTCGGGGCGCTTTATGTATCTGGTCGCTTTTGCGTATTCGCTGGCGATCGTGGAAGCACTGCCGGAGATGCTGCATATGCGGCGGAGGACGCTGCTGATATGCGCTGTGTGGGTTTTGCCGTACGGAGCAGCGGTGCTTTTATCCGGCGATGGGAAAAAATGGTATGGCTGGTTCGGACTTTGCATGCTGGTGGCGGCCCTGCTCGTATTGCTGTTTGGAGCGATGCGGAAATGGCGGCAAAAAACGGTATTTATAGCGCTGTCGGGGGTTGTAGCCATAAATTTAATCGGAAACGCATGGCTTCTTTTCTGGGGCAGGGCGCAGGGATATGTAGAGGAATTCATAGAGGCGGGAACTGCGCAGCCATTTTTGGAGGCGTCGCCGGAGACGGGCATTTTGGCGGCGGAGAAGGCGGATGATGGGACGGGCGGCGGAACGGATGCGTTCTACCGTATTGATGCATTGGGGAAGAGTACCGAAAATGCGGCTATGGTGAATGGGTATTACGGAATTTCAAGCTATTTTTCCCTCACAAATCCAAATCGGCTCCAGTATTTGTCAGAAGTGGAAAACGGCGGCGTGCTCGACAGTATGTTTAAGATCGCCGGGCTGGATGAACGGACATTTTTAGAGACGCTTGCTTCCGTCAAGTATTTTGCTGCTCCCGCCGAAGCCGGGACGGACGCCGTGCCTTTTGGATTCAATTTTGTGAGAGAATATAGCCGGGGAGGCAAACGGTGGGCGCTGTATGAAAATGAATTTTTCCTGCCGCTTGGCGTTACGTTTGACAGTTATGTCAAAAAAGAGGATGCGGTCGCTTCCACAGGGATCCGGCAGCAGGAAGGTATGATGAAGACGGTTGTTTTGGAGAAAGATGTGGCGGGCGTTAAGAAGCGGCCCGCATTTCCGGAATCGGATATAAGCAGTGCGCCCTGCCGGGTTGTGAAGACGAAAAATGTGAAAATCGACGGAGACAAGGTGGAAGTAAAACGGGGCGGGGGGAGCCTTCAGATAAAATGGGATCAGGCGGATGAGGGAGAGCGGTATGTGAGGATTGGCGATTTCAAGATTACGCAGGACAAGAAAGAGATCTGCGAGATAACGGTGAGCTGCGGAATGCGGAAGAAGACGGCGCAGGCGCTAAGTCCGGGGCAGAACTGGTATTTTGGGCGTAAAGATTATTTGTTCAATATGGGGTTCGCGAACGATGATGAATGCACCGTCCGCTTTTCATGCGGAGGAACGTTTTCGCTGTCGAACCTGAATGTGTATGTGCAAAAAATGGAACATTATAGCGAGGCCGTACGCGAACGGAAGGAAGATATTTTGCAAAATGTCTCTGTTGGGAAAAATAGCGTGAGCGGAGATATTTCGCTGTCGGAAAAGAAAATGCTGTTTTTATCGATTCCCTTTAGCAGTGGGTGGCGGGCGTTTGTGGATGGCAGAGAGACGGAGATTTACCAGGCGGATACGGCTTATATGGCGCTTGCGTTGGAGCCTGGCAGCCACCGCGTTACTCTGCAGTACAGTACGCCATATTTGGCGGCAGGCGGCGCGGCGTCACTGTTCGGTATTGTGATCTTTGCTATTTATGTTGTGATGGCGGGAAGAAAGGAGCGGCGGCATGGAGCATAAAGAGAAGTTGTCTGAAATGGATGATGAGATGATATGTAAGTCGAAAGCGGCGGCGGAAGAAAAGATTTATGTTCTTTCTGAAAGATATGGCAGGGATGTCCGGAAGGAGATGGAATACCGCAAGGGCAGACTGTATTTTCACGGTCACAGGATTTATTCTTTTCGTTCAAAATCAATGTTTTCGGTAGACGTTCTGGAGATAAGGGACGGCATGCTCTGTCTTGCGGGGCGGATCTGGTGCCCGTTTGCCGACGAGCTTGAAATTTACTTTGAAGATGAAAAGAAGAGACGGATTGCAGTCGCCCAGACCCCGGCAGAATTTAGAAAGGCGCCGGTTTCGCCGAAAGAAGAAATGCGCGTGCGCGTGTATGAGGCGGAGCTTCCGTTAGAGGGAGTGCGCAGATACTGCGCGTACGGACAGTACGGGGAAGAGGGCCGCCGGATCCGGCTTCATATCCGGGCGGGAAAGCATTCGCATCTCAGCCATGCGGTGGAAGAGCTTTATTATGAGGACGGCGGATATATGGTTGGCTTCAGGGACGGCGGCAGTTTTTGGATTTGCCCGGCGCGCTTTTTTCCGCATGTCAAAAAAGAATTAAGGATTTTGATGAGATGCGTGCGTGATCATAAGTTTGCGATTGCGGGTTACCGGATTTTGAGCAGATTGATCCGACCATTTCTGCGGCGCGAGCGCTGGATCGTGATGGAACGCATTTATGTGGCGGGGGATAATGCAGAATGTTTTTATAAATATCTAAAGGAGCATGAGGACAAAGATATTAAATCCTATTTTGCTATTTTGAAGGAGAGCTCGGACTATAAGCGCATGAAGCAATTGGGCGGAGTCATTGCGTTCCGTGGGTTTAAGCATAAATTAAATATGCTTTTGTGCAAGTATGTCGTGTCCTCGCAGGCGGAGGATAATATTTTTAATGCGTGGGATGGGGATGGCAAATATATTCGGGATCTCTATAAATTCCGCAGCATTTTTCTCCAGCACGGAATAATAAAGGCTGATTTATCCGCTTGGTTAAATAAGTTCAACAAAAATCTGGGCATGTTCGTGACTTCGGCGGAGCCAGAGTACCGCTCGATTTTGCAGGGCGATTATTTTTATGATAAATCTGTCGTAAAGCTGACGGGTCTGCCTCGATACGATAGGTTAAAACAAAATAAAACTCACGAAAAGACCATTGTTTTCATGCCGACGTGGCGCTCCGTGCTGGCTGGCCCGGTAAATCCGCATACCGGAGCGCGCGAGTACAATCCGAAGTTCCGAGATACGGAATATTTTCAATATTATCAAAAACTCATACAGGATGAACGCCTTGTTCATGCGTTAAAAAGAAATGGCTATAGGGGAAGATTTGTACTCCATCCCCACCATATGGTACAGATGAAAGATTTTTCAGATAATGAGGCCATTCGTCTGGTGAGAGGGATCGTTGACTATCCAAGAGAGTTTAGCAGCAATGCTTTGCTAGTGACGGACTTTTCCAGCGTGGCGTTTGACTTTGCTTATTTGAAAAAACCGGTTATCTATTCTCATTTTGATAAAGACAGCTTTTTTGAGGGACAAATATATGATGAGGGCTACTTTGACTATGAAAGGGACGGCCTGGGGCCGGTTTGCTATGATTATGAGACGACGCTGCAGACGATCATAGACTATGTGGAGAGGGACTGCAGTCTGGAGGAAAAATATGCTGACAGAATCCGCCGCTTTTACCGCTGGTTTGACTGCGGCAATTGCCGGAGAGTGTATGAGGAAATTCGCGCACTTGACTTATAAAAAGCAAAGCATTAGAATATAGGTGGGATCGTTGAATAATTGACAATTGGAGAGGAGATTGTTATGATATACGGAGTTGTACTGGCGGGCGGCGTGGGAAACCGCATGGGCAATGTCGGGAAACCGAAACAATATCTGCTGATCGGGGATAAGCCGATCATCATTCATACGCTTGAGAAATTTTACATGCAGAGCGACTTTGAGAAAGTTCTCGTGCTCTGTCCGCCCGAATGGCTGTCACATACGAGGAACCTGATTAAAAAGTATATTCAGGACGCGGAACGGGTCATTGTGCTAAAAGGGGGAGAGACCCGTAACGAAACGATTATGAATGCCATTTCTTATATAGAGTCAGAGGGAAAGCTTGATGAAGAGACGATTATCGTTACCCATGATTCGGTGCGTCCGTTCGTAACGCAGCGGATTATTGAGGAAAATATACGGTATGCCAGGGAGTACGGCGCCTGTGATACTGCCGTTGCCGCCACGGATACGATTGTGTGCAGCGACGACAATGTAGTGATCAGCGATATTCCCGAGCGCAGAAGGATGTATCAGGGACAGACGCCGCAGACGTTTAAGGCATTGAAGCTGAAAAACCTGTATCAGTCCCTGAGCCCGGAGGAAAAGGCGGTTCTGACAGACGCCGCAAAGATTTACGTCATGAAAGGCGAGAAGGTTCATATTGTGGATGGCGAAGTATTTAATATAAAAATAACGTATCCGTACGACCTTCGCGTAGCAGAGGCGCTGCTTGGGGAAGGGGAAAAGGTCAAATAGATGTATTATAAATGGAGGCAATTATGCTGAATGCGATATACCGCCTTGTAGCGCCAAGACGCTTTGAAGTGGAATTTACGGATATTGATCTGCGGAGCGGGAACGTGATCGTGCGCCCGACCCATTTGTCGATCTGCAATGCGGATCAGCGCTATTACCAAGGAAAACGTGCGGACGATATATTAAAGCAAAAACTGCCGATGGCGCTGCTGCATGAGGGAATCGGAGAGATTGTGTTTGACCCGGAACGGGAGTTTCAGCCAGGTGAACGGGTCGTCATGATACCGAATACTCCGGTGGAGATTTCACAGGCGCAAACGCCGTCCGACGATTTGGACGACGGGGTGATCGCCGAGAATTACCGGACGGATTCAAAATTCCGCGCAAGCGGCTTTGACGGTTTTATGCAGGATGTTGTTGATATCCGGCGCGATCGGCTCGTGAGGCTGCCGGAGGGCATTGACCCGTGCGTTGCCGCCTTTACCGAGATCGTGACAGTCAGCGTTCATGCGCTGCGCCGTTTTGACTGCGTTGCGCATCGGCGCCGGGATGCCGTGGGGATATGGGGCGATGGGAATCTCGGTTATATTACTGCCCTGCTCTTTCGGACAATGTTTCCGTCGTCAAAGCTGTATGTGTTCGGGATGAACCGGGACAAGCTTTCGGATTTTACATTTGCGGACGATACGTTTTCCGTTACCGATATTCCGCCGGATATCCGGCTGGATCACGGTTTTGAATGCGTGGGCGGCGAAGGCGCGCCGAAGGCAATCAACCAGATCATTGACGCCATCAGCCCGGAGGGAACCATTTCGATTTTGGGCGTTTCGGAAAATCCGGTTCCGATAAACACAAGGCTGATGCTGGAAAAAGGACTTCGGATGTTTGGCAGCAGCCGAAGCGGAAGGGATGATTTTCTCCGCACGATCGAGCTGTATGAGTCCAATCCGGAACTGCTGGAATATTTAAAAAACATTGTCAGTGCGGAATTTGAGATTCGCACGATAGATGATATGAGGCTTGCATTTGAAGCGGATATCCACAAGGATTTCGGAAAAACAATCTTGCTTTGGAAATAACGAATAATCCCGCAGCAAGCAGTGAAGACATGCGTCTGGCTCAATGTGCATGCGAGAATAAACTGGAGGTTTTTATGAGTGGCTTACTTTCTAATAAGAATAAAAGGTTTTTGAAAAAGCGAATTAAATTTTGGTTTTACTGTGTGCTGCATCCTATTTTAAATGAACATTTAATCGTGTTCGAGGCGTTCAGCGGAAAGCGCTGCGGCGGAAATTTGCGTGCGATCTATGAGGAAATGATGGAGGATCAGCGCTACCGGGATTTCCGTTTTGTTTGGATCGTGAACGATGTGGAAGGACACAGGGACTTAAAGGTGAGGCGGCACACAAGAGTGGTAAAAAAAGATTCCCGTTCTGCCTTTATTCTGTATGCAAAAGCTAAATACTGGTTTAACAATGTGGCTCTTCCGAATTATTTGGTTCCCCGTCCTCATCAGGTGTATGTAGAGACGTGGCATGGGACGCCGTTAAAGAAATTGGGAAACGATATCGAATACGAAGTCGATCCGAGGCAGTCGCTCGCCGAAATGCATAAAAAGTATTATATTAAAGGCAAAAAGATGGACTACCTTATATCCCCGTCCCGTTTTTATACGGAAAAAATGATTTCTTCATTCCGGCTGGATAAATGCCATAAGGAAAATATCATTCTCGAGACCGGGTATCCGCGAAACGACGCGCTCTTTACCTTTACGGATGAGGACGTGAAACGGATTAAGGAGGAGATCGGCGTACCGGAGGGCAAAAAAGTCATTCTCTATACTCCGACATGGCGGGACAACCAGTTTAAAAAGGGAGAAGGCTTCCAGTACAATACGGAGCTGGATTTTGCTTCCCTGATGGAGGAACTGGGAGACGAGTATATATTTTTGTTCCGCGCCCATCATCAGATCGGGTTTAAGGACATTGCGCATGATGTGCGGGGCGTGATCGATGTGACGGAGGTGGATGACGTCAATGACCTCTACATCATCAGCGACCTTATGATTACTGACTACTCGTCCACCATGTTTGATTATGGGGATTTGAAGCGTCCGATGGTCTTCTATATGTACGATTTGGATGAGTATCAGGGTGAGATCCGTGATTTTTACTTTGACATTCATGAGCTGCCCGGACCGATCGTGAAAACGCAGAAGGATCTCGTGCAGGCGGTCAGGGATCAGTTTGAACACTTCCAATATGACGAGAAGTACAAGGCGTTTACTGAAAAATTTAACTATCTCGACGACGCCCATTCGGCAAGACGGGTAGTGGAGGCTACCGTCAAGACGGAGTTGGGGATGCCGTTCCGCTTTTATAAATGGGCGATCCATATGAAGAATGTCATCAGGAAGGGATTCCGTGACGCCTATATCGCATTTTCCGGCATGCTCCGCTGTATGGGGTTGTGCCGCACAAAAAACAGCAAACTATTGTATTCGTATAAAAATAAGCACAAGGGGGAGAGATGTTTCCTCGTCGGAAACGGGCCGAGCCTGCGCATATCCGACCTTGAGGGCCTTCAGAAAAACGGGGAGATTACGTTTGGATGCAATCTTGTCACGAAAGTATTCAGAGAAACGTCCTGGCGTCCTGATTATTATTTTCTCATCGACCGTATCTGTGCGAAATTCCAGAGCGCGGAGATCAATGAGGCGATCAAGGATATTCCGTTATTTACTAATATAACGACCTACAATATTTTCCGAAACAAGCCGAGAAATCCGGTTATCTTGTACAATATAGCGAGAGATGAGTATAAGGTAAAGCGTTCGCCGCTCGCCTACTATATTCCTTCCGGCTCAACTGTTATGTCGCTCATGATTGAGATGGCGGTGTACATGGGCTTTTCAGAGATTTATCTGATCGGCTGCGACTGCACGT
This sequence comes from uncultured Lachnospiraceae bacterium, assembly GCA_947591245.1. GTDB lineage: Bacteria > Bacillota > Clostridia > Lachnospirales > Lachnospiraceae > Eubacterium_F. Next base: position 17,668 of record CANQCY010000009.1, read on the forward strand.
CGACATTTAGCGGCAATACCCACTTTATACAGGGATATACGGACGATAAGCTTAAGCAGCGTGATGCGAAGAAGATCATTGACCGGATGCATCGGCTCGGAATCGAAGGCGAAGATTATGAGAAGTTTTTCCTTGACGGTTCCATGAATGCCTATATGCTTTTGAAAGAACATGCCGTCAAGCGCGGAGTAAAGATTTATAATGCGACGAGAGGCGGAGCGCTGGAGGTATTTGAGCGCGTGGATCTGGATCAGTTTGTTTGAGAAGCGTGCGGAGGCTATAAATTATTATTTATTTACGCCGATAAATAATTTAAGAAACCAACTTTGTTTACGGCAAAAGGATTTGCCGGCGGCGCGGCAGTGATGCAAAAGAAGCGCGCCGTTGATTAAGGGAGTGATTTTGTTGAGTATGACGGTTTCGGATAATTATGATTTGGCATTACAGAATATGAAGCGCTGCGTGGAAGAGCGGAAGCGGGCGGCGGCGTCGCTGAAAAAAATGAGCGTGAAACAGAAAAGCAAGAGAAAAAAGAAGGTCAGCTATGACGCAAGGGAAATAGCGTCGCTGCTTATGAGGACGACTCATTCCATGGGAGCGAGACAGGCGCTCGTGCGTGCGAACAGCAAGCTTCAGAGCCTGCAAATGTGTCTGGCCTCGGGCGACTATGATGTGAACGAACTTCGGGCGGCCATTAACCATGCGAAGCGGATGGTAAAGTGCGCGCGGAAGAAGTTGAAGAACCTTCAGGAAGAAGAGAATGTCGAGGGCCAAAAAAGGAAAAAGAATCCCGGAAATGACGCGAACAGGGAACGGATCGCCAAAATGAAACTGGAGCGCAAATTAAGCAAGCTGCGGCGGCGCCACCGTGGGGACGAGCAAAAGGAAATGGAAGAAGCGAAGCATGAATATCTGCGGGAGAAGGCAAGTGCGGAGCGCGCAGAGGCATATATGGCGGAGTCTGCAGCGGCAGTGAGTACGGAGGGAACGGGAGAAGCCGGAGATGCGGGAGCAGAAGAAATGGCGGATCTGGGCGACCCGCCTTCGGAAGCGGCAGTATCTGTCGACGTCTGCCTGTGATAATATGATGCCGGGGTTAAAAGATTATAAATCTAAAAAATCATTGAAATCATAGCGTTCTTTCAGTATCAAATCAATGGCCTCCCTCACCGCGGCCTCGCCGCCGGGTTTTGTGAGGATGATATCGATGAATGGCTTGAGGCTTTCAGCGCAGTCGGATGGCGCAAAAGAAATGCCGGCGGTGCGGACTGCGCTCAAATCATTCATATCGTCGCCGATGTACGCTGTCTGATCTGCGGTGACATGATATTTTTCCATGAGTTCATGAAGCTTGGCAGCTTTATTTTTTACGCCCTGGTGAAGCTCATTCAAGCCGATTTCACGGCAGCGGTTTTCCACGATTTTGGACGTTCTGCCGGTGATGATGGCGGGGGTGATGCCATAATCGTTCAGCAGCTTGATGCCAAGCCCGTCTTTTACGCTGAACGACTTAAACATCTCTCCGTCGTTTCCCATGAAAATGCATCCGTTTGTCAGGGTGCCGTCCACATCCATGGCAAACAATTTAATGTTGTCAAAATTAAACGTCTTTTTCATTCTTATCCTCCATATGCGCGCAAATAACTATAAATCAGTGGCAGGTATTTCAAAACGGGATGGTGTGAGAAAATGTATCGGGCAGTCGGATTGCCTCGTATTCATGTAATCCTCCAGCATGCTCTGTACCTCCCGGTTTGCGTCGTCCGCATTTGTCGTGTTTCGTGTTTTTTCCATTTCCTTATGCATGTAGTTCACGCTTGTAGAATCGTTGCTGTAGCCGTCAAATCCGGCGATGGCGATAGAAGCGACCTCCAGCTTGTCCAAAAGCCGAAGGAGAAGGATGCCGGAATTGTCCAGCTGATCCCAGCCGCATTTGATCAAACTGGTAAAGTCGAGGATCATCTGATTCTTTTCCTCGATATTGGTGACGTTAGAAGTCACGATTTTTTTGTATTCGCTGAAACGGCTCGCGCTTTTCCAGTAATTGTATCGCTTTTTATTGCTGAAATATACATAATTGATCGGATAATCATGGGAGAGCAGATTGACGCTGATGACAACCGGTTTTTTTTCTGCGCAGTAATCCAGTATCTGATCCTTATGGCTGACGATGCTGTGTCCGGGAAGAAGCATGACGACGTCCTTTCCCTGCAGACTGTTTCTCAGAGCGGATACTTCCTTTTCATCATTCCGGATTGCGCCCATATATTCGATATATGTCTTTTCAAGCAGATCATAATCGTAGCGTTTTCTCGCTTCGCCGCCGATGCGATTGAGCAGATAATTGATATCGCGGCTGGAAATGCCCGCTTTCGCCGTCAGGTACGAAATATTATTGACATGCGCGCTGTAGGAGCCCGCCAGGAAATACGGTATGGAATATCCCCAGCTGCAGCTGTTGCGGATGCCGTCGATATAATTGTCGATCAGGTCGAGAACGGTATCAATGTCGTATCCGGAATTGTATTTGCGGTTCATATATTGCATGACAAGTTCGGTATTTGTATTTCCGGCGCCGCGCCCCATTCCTCCCATCGTTGCATCAATTACGATTTTGCGGAGCCCCTGCGTCATGTCGATAAACTCCTGAGAAAGCGAGAAAGACATCTGCAGGTTGTTATGGGAGTGGAATCCGATGCGGGAAGCAGAGTTTAAATTCCGGTTGATCAGATAAAACACGCGCCGGAGGTCTTCCTTATACATAGACCCGAATGTATCCACGATAGAGAAAGCATATGGTTCAATCGGATTGACCATTTCGATCAGTTCCAAAAGCTCTGCGTCAGTATAGCCGAGAATATCCACCGGTTGTACGTAGAGTTTGTATCCTTTCGCCGCGATATCTTTACAGAAATCGATGACGTCATAGCGTTCTTTTTTAAAGAAGCAGGCGCGGACGCCGTCGATTGAAGTTCCGTCAAATGGTTCCAAATTTGAGATTGTGTATCTGCTGTAGTCGGCAAGGCAGACAAAAGACGTCTGTCTGCGATCTTCCGGCAAAAAGGAACGAAGCTGCGCCGCATTATTAAAAATGGTGCTTCCTTTTACATGCGGCTCATCTTTTAAGAAGCCGCACTCTACGACATCGATTCCGCTGTCAGCCAATCCCTTGATCATTCCCTTTATGACAGTGTTTCCAAATTGTGCATCTACGAGATAACCGCCATCGCGTAGTGTACAGTCCAGCAATTGCACTCGTTTCATGTTTACCTCATTTCTGCAAGGCGAACCGCGTTCGCCCTGTCTTATTGCGCTTGTTAGTCCAGTTTATCGATTCCCTTGATGACCCGTTCTACTTTTTCAATATGTTCCGGCAGGTCTACGCCGATCGAAGAATGTTTTGTCTCCTTGAGCCGCATTTTGTAACCGCGTTCCATTGCGCGCAGCGGTTCAATCCCCTCTCCGAGTTCCAGCTCGGTCTGGGACATCTTAGAGAATTCTTTCAAAAAATCGCGTTTATACGCATAGATTCCCACATGCCGGAATACTCGCGCCCGGTTGCCATCCTTTACATTGGACGGAATGACAGAGCGTGAAAAATACATGGCGTCGCCTTTTTGGTCGGTCACGACTTTGACTGTGCTTGCCGCTTCGATTTCCGCGGGATCCGTAATTTCTTTTTTCAGGCTTCCGAATGTAACCGACTCGTCCTCAAAAAAGATGGAGATGACCTCGCGTATCATTTCGGGGTTGATAACCGGCTCGTCGCCCTGAATATTGATGAATAAATCGCCGCTCACTTTTTCTGCCACCTCGGCGACGCGGTCGGAGCCGGTTTCATGCCGGTCGGAAGTCATGATTACTTTCATATTATGTTCATCGCAGGCGGCTTTAATACGCTCGTCATCCGTAGCGACATACACCTCGTCAAATTCGCTGACTTTCATCGCCTGCTGGTATACCCACCAGATCATGGGTTTTCCGCATATATCCACGAGAGGCTTCCCGGGAAAACGGCTGGATTTGTATCTTGCCGGAATAACTCCTATTATTTTCATTTTCCTCATCCTTTCTGATTTTTGTTAGCGTTCAATACGTCTTCAAGGGCGATTCTCGGGAAAATTTCCAGATTTCCGCCCCGTGTGGCGTTGTAAATACGGATTCCCTTTTTGTCCGCATATTTTTTCAAAAGGCGGTAGACCGCAAGGGATCGGTCGATAATGTGTTTCCCAATCTGTTCCGTCGTCATATTTTCCTGCTGCGTACGTGTTTTTATACGTGAAATATCGGTTTGGGCGATTTCTTTCGTCGTATAATTTTCAGTAAAATGCCCGCCCGCTACGTGGGGATTGGTACAGTCCACGCCTAGCAGATAGATCTCGGAAAATCCCATGTGGAAAGCAAATTCCATAGCAAGGGTCATAACGGTCGCTTTCACCATGCAGTAAGCAAATAGGTTGCCCTTTACTTTATACCGTTCGCTCGCAACTGTATGGACATATGTCGTATCCGGCGGCCGTTTTGTCATTCTCTGATACGTCTTTTCAATGGTAAACAGCGGCGACTTGACATTTTCATAGAGCTCATCCTTGAGCCTGGTCGCATAAATGCTGTCCGAAACGCAGTGAAAACTCGGGCGCCAGTCCGTCCTGTCAAATATTTTATACACCATGTTTGTTCCGAATGTATACTCGTCTTTTAACAGGTGCAGATCATTCGGGGACAGGCTGGGGCCGTTGCCGATCAAAAAGCACCGTTCCCCCTTGTGCGAGTCTTTCATGCGCATCAGCTTCCGTCCGTTTTCGCTTAAAAACATACCATGCTTATTAAACCAGCCGGTGATGTTGTAGCGTACGATAGAATAGACGATGCGCACGCGGTTGATCATTTTCTTATAGAAAAGTACAAAACGCTCCCACGGGCCTTTCTGGTGCGCCGGGATGGCGATGCACTGCATGATCGCCCGGTGCGCCGCCTCGCCGTCTTCCCAAACATTGAATTTATCGTGAAACGCCTGGTATTTCTGATCAGAGTCGTAATCGAACGAGTCCAGAAGATCTCGGATCGCATCTGCCAGCTGTTCTTCTGTGGCGGTGATCGGACCGGGCAGTTCTGATATGTCAAAATAAAACCCGCGGATGTTTTTTTCATACTCATCCCGATCGTACATATGGAATACCATCGGGCGCTTGAGATTGCTGAAATCAAACATGGTAGAGGAATAATCCGTTACCATCAGGTCGCTGATCATATAGAGCTCGTTAATATCGTCTACTCCGGTTACATCAATGATGCGTTCCGAATTTTGGATGATGCCGGAAATCCCGTTCTGATGGTGGGCGCGAAATAAAAGGACGCAATTCTCCGGAAGAAGGCTCATCACCTTCTGCAGGTCGACCGGGCTTTTGTACTCAAATCCCCGTTCTGCGCTGTGGTCGGTATCCCGCCACGTCGGTGTGTACAAGATGATCTTGCTGTTTTCGGGGATGCCGAGTTTCCGGCAGATCCGGCTCGTATCTTCAGAAGTAAAGCGGAACAGGGCGTCATTTCTCGGATAACCGCAATTGACAAATGCTTTCCGCTTTTTTTTGTCCAGACCGAAAGCAGAAGCGATTTTTTCATTGTAATACGGAGAGGGCGAGAGAAAGCGGCTGACCTTTCTTCCCTTTTTTTTGTAGCGCCTGTGCATGCGTTCCTTTGATTGCCTGGGGTCGCTGTCTGTCTCAATGTCGCAGCCCAGCCGTTTGAGCGGCGTGCCGTGCCATGTCTCAATATAGACCTGATGCCGTCCGGGTATGAGAAAATCAGGAACGCTGACATTATTTATCCAAAAACGGGACGCAGCATAATACCTGAAATAATCGGAAGATCCTTTTTTTACCAAAAGAGTGCGGGGCTTGTCCGCCAGCCAGCTATGCGCTTTCGGATCGGTAAATGCCCATACGAATGTATAGTCGCGAAACAGATCGTCGTCAACCATAGCGTCATAAATCGCCTTTACGCTGTCGCCGCACCGTTTGCCATGATAGGACTCAAACATCACCATTTTATCATGCGTCATGAAGAAGATGCGGTAGCATTTATATTTAATTCTGTTTTTCAGCCAGGACAGATCCTGCCTGAGTTTATATTTTAACCGTTGCTTCATCGTCTCATTCTTTCTATTTTCCGGGAATCCAATCCCAGCATTTTATAACATGTGTACCAGTCTTTGGTACATATGTATTTATTTTACCATAATAAATGCGTATGTCAATTCAAAGAAAATAAAAAATTGACACAAAGGCGTGTATCATGTAAAATAATAGGAACCAGTGAAGTGGAAATGCGAAAGGCGTGGTGACTGACATGAAGGATAGAAGTATTCTGTACTTGGTAGTGCCCTGTTACAATGAAGAAGAGGTTCTTGATGAGACGGCGAAGCAGGTGAATCGGAAGATCGAAAATCTGATTAACGCCGGGAAAATAAGTGATGCAAGCCGGATATTGTTTGTGAATGACGGTTCCAAAGACCAGACATGGATGATCATCAGCCGCCTGCACGAGGAGTATAAGTACGTGAGCGGCCTGAATCTTTCGAGGAACCGCGGACATCAGAATGCGGTCCTGGCGGGGCTCATGTATGCGAAAGAACGCGCGGATATGGCGATATCGCTCGATGCGGATCTACAGGATGACGTCAACGCCATTGATGAGATGGTGGAAAAATATTATGCCGGAAACGATGTGGTTTACGGTGTGCGGAGCAGCCGTAAAAAGGATACGTTTTTCAAGAAGACGACGGCAGAAGGATTTTATAAAATTATGAAGTGGATGGGCGTGGATATTGTGTTTAACCATGCAGATTACCGTCTGATGAGCAAGAGGGTGTTAAACCAGCTGGAACAATATAAGGAAGTCCATCTGTTTTTGCGGGGGATGGTGCCGCTGATCGGGTATCCGTCGGACGTTGTTTATTATGAGAGAAATGAGAGGTTTGCCGGAGAGAGCAAATACCCGCTCAAAAAAATGCTCGCCTTTGCGTTTGACGGCATCTCTTCGTTTAGCGTGAAGCCGATCCGCTTTATCGTCTGGATCGGTTTTCTGGTATTTTTTATCAGCCTTCTGATGCTTTTATACTCCGTCGTCCGCCATGCGATGGGGGACACGGTACTTGGCTGGAGCAGCCTGATCGTATCGATCTGGGCGCTGGGGGGGCTGCAGCTTTTGTCGATCGGGGTGATCGGGGAATATATCGGAAAGGTGTATATGGAGACGAAGGGCAGGCCCAAATATGCGGTACAGGATATTCTGGATGATTGATTTTGCAACGGTTCCTTGCCATACGCTGATGCGGCGGGGGGCGCTTTCGGGCGCCCGGCTATCTGCCGCTTTTTTCGTGCGCGGGCTTGAAGACCCATTCCCTCTGGATCAGGAAACTCACGGCAAAAAGTATCGTGTCGATAATGCATTTGCGTATTGTAGTCGAGGCGATGAACGTGAGCGCCTTGTCCACTAAGAGGGATGACAGGATCAGCTGGCAGATGCACAGCGCATAATATTTCAGCAAAATAGTTATATCTTTTGAATCATTGTGGAATACCCTGTTTTTGTTCAGGGTAAAGTTGTACAGCGACGAACCGAGCCTTGACAGCACGCTTCTCAACAGAATAAGCAGGGAGATCTGCAGCCCGAAAAGGGAGACCTGAATTTTGCTTCCGATGATTGGACTGAGCAGCCGCCCGAACAGGTAATACAAAGCGATGTCGAAAATAAAGCTGGAAAAGGAAATGAGCATAAATGTAAAGAACACTTTGTAAATCCGGATCGAATCGACGAATGGATTGAAGTGCGAGCTTTCATTATTTTCCAAATAAACCGTCTGAATCGGGAATTCCTGTATCGGTATCAGGTGCTCTCTGGCACAGAGAAGCATATTCATCTCATACTCAAAACGTTCTCCCTTTGTCTGTGCGAAATGCTCCCGGATGAGCGATCTCGACATGCCGCGCAATCCGGTCTGGGTATCCGAAATATTGATTCCGCATAACAGTTTTATGAACTGTTTTGTAAATTTATTGCCAAAGCGGCTGCGCAGAGGTATGTCCCCGTTGTCAAACTGGCGGCAGCCGAGAATGAGATGATCCGGCTTCTCCAGCGTGAGCTTGGCGCAGGTGACGATGTCTTTCAGCACATGCTGTCCATCGCAGTCTGCTGTCACGGTGCCGGCGATGTCCGGACAGTTGTCCAATATATGATTAAATGCAGACTTTAATGCCATGCCTTTTCCGAAATTAATCACATGCCGGATGACATAACAGCCATAGTTTTCTTTACATGCCTTAAAATAGGCTCTGTTTTCGATTTCACTGCCATCGTCCACGAGAATAACGTTTTCAAAACCCGCATCTTTCAGCTCCTTTACGAGCGCGACCATCCGGCCGTCCGGATTGAGGGCGGGAATAACGATCGCGATGTCTGTCTTATAAGTCCCCATAGTTTTCCCCAAAATTATTCTTAAGTTTAGTTCCTTTACTTCACTATAGTATAATTGTTTTTTTGCGGAAGGGCAAGAGTTTTTTGCAGTTCTTCCTCTTCCTTTTCGATCTTCATTCGCGCGCATTTTTCCTGTAATAGGAAAGCAGGAGTTTTGTGACATCGGCGTAATTCGGTTCTGCGCCGTAGTATTGCATATAGGCTTCCGTGAACTCGCCGCTGGCGGCGGCTACCGCCTCGGAGTCAATAATTTCTTTTGTGTTGGCAAGCTCTTCGTATGTTGCGGCAGTGTAACTGGCGGCGTCCCTTTGCACCCGTTCGGAGATGGTCGGAATAGAAGGAACTTCCTCATCCTGGATGATCTGCCAAAAATCCGCGTCAATATAATTCAGCACGCCGAGGTACCCCGCGTACTGCAGCTGTTCATCACTGCTGCCGGTACAGGCAAGGTAGGCGATGAAATCCGCTTCGTCTTCGTAGATATAGCCTTTCAGGTGGGCGAGCTCATGACATGCTACGTGCGGATACCGGATGTCGCTGATGTATGTATTGTAATTTGCTTCCAGAGTAAATGGAAAGTAAACGCCGTCGTAACCCGCCTGGTACATGAAAAAGGAGCCCAGCATCGGTTTTGGATTCGGATAATAGCCGGATAGCCGCGGATAGCTTTGCGAGAGCCGCCGCATGGCGTCATGTATCTTTTCATTCATATCCCCTGCCGTTACAACATTGCCGTTTTCATCCCGCATCATTTTTTCGGAAAGGGTATTGCACCTTTCAACGATAAAATTCCTCAATGTGATGATCTCGCTTCTTTCAAATTCCGTGCCGCCCCCTTCGCCGGCGTTCATATGAGAACAATGATAGAGGGTTGAACAGTTCATAATAAAGATCCATAAAACGGCAAGGAAGACGGAAAGCATGCTTTTCGAATATCCTTTGGCAAATTTTATGTATTTTGCTTTTTTTCGCAGCGGAAAAAGGAAAAGCACGAGCAGGATCTGAAGCAGCAAAAGAAACGCTGCCAGAACAATCAGTATCTCGCCCGCCGAAAAGGGCAAGAGCCCCATAACGGCTCCCAGCGTATACATTCCGAATGAAAACATGTGATCTGCGTAAAAATCACAGAACGCCGTATTTTTTGATAAAAGGATGCATACAGCGGTAAGAAGGGTTAAAATGATGATAAATACCCAGTAAGGGGACAAATGATATCTTTTTTCCGTCATGACAGACCTCGTTTCTGCAAGTAATCGATTGTATGCGCCGCCTGTGTTTCCATAACGCGCCTTGCAATATCTCAACATAATTATAGCATGATTTCCGCGCAAAAAAAGCGGTACCAGATATTTCTATGAGGTTTGCAGGACAATCGCATTAAGAAACGATCCGTGTGCAAAAAGCTCTTTCCTTTTGAAATAAAAAAGCGTATAATAGATACGTTAAAGGATTGGAAAAAATAATGGCAAGGAGGCGGAAAACCCGTGAATGTTTCCGTAGGCATTGTTGCGCTGAATGAGGAAAAACGGCTTCCGAAACTGCTTCAGGATATATTGGGACAGAGTTATCCGCATGAGAAAACGGAGCTTGTGTTTGTAGACAGCATGTCGGAGGATAAAACGAAAGATCTGATGAGGGAATTTGCATTGGAGCATAGGGCGGAATTTCTCAATATTCAGGTGGCGGATAATCCGGGCAGAAGCCAGAGCTGCGGATGGAACGAGGCGATTCGCGCCTTTACGACAGAGGTGCTGATCCGTATTGACGCCCACAGCAGTATTCCGCCGAATTTTATAGAAAAAAATATGGAAGCGCAGAAAGAGGGAGAGTATGTGACAGGGGGCGTCCGGCTCAATATCGTGGAGAAAGATTCTCCGTGGCAGGAGACGCTTCTGATGGCGGAGAGCTCCATGTTCGGAAGCAGCGCGGCGCCATTCCGGCGCACGGCAAAAAAGCAATACGTCAAGTCTTTTTTCCACGGCGCTTACCGGCGGGAGGTGTTTGAGAAGGCAGGCGGGTTTCGGGAAGATCTCGGACGGACGGAAGATAATGAATTTCATTACCGCATCCGTCAGAATGGGTTTCGCCTCTGTATGTTTCCGGATATCGTATCTTATCAGATGATACGTCCGAATTTGAGGCAGATGTGCCGCCAGAAATTTGGAAACGGATATTGGATTGGTTTGACGGCCGGCGTTTGTCCCGGATGCCTGTCTTTGTATCATTTTGTACCGTTTGCTTTTGCGTGCGGAATCATTTTGACTACGGTTCTTGCGGCCTGCGGTTATCCGCTGTTTGCGATTGCGATGTGGTCTCTGTACTGGTTTTTAGCCGTAGTGATGGCGGCCGGTGCGGTGCGGCGGGCGAAATGGCATGCCGGGTGTTTGTTGCTGCCGTTTTTGTTTTTTTTGCTGCATGCCAGTTATGGGATCGGAACTGCCGCGGGAGTGATTATAATGCCATTTTGGAGGAGAAAGCATTGGGCGAAACGAAAGAATATACCGAAGAAGAGCTGAAAGGGTTGCACAGGGTCAGTCTGGAGATGGCCGAGGCGTTTGTTGAATTTTGCGAGGAATTCCACCTGCTCTGTTATTTTTGCGGCGGAGGCTGTATCGGGGCGATCCGGCATAAGGGGTTTATTCCGTGGGATGACGATTTGGATTTTTTTATGCCGCGGGACGATTATGAGGCGTTTGTGCGCTACTGGGGCACGTACCAAAAGGGAAAGCGATATGTGCTGTCGGATACGACGAGGGAATATGTGGACCGAAACAATTTTGCTACGCTGCGCGATACGCAGACGACGCAGGTCAAGCCGTATCAAAAAGATCTGGATATCGTGCACGGCGTCGCTCTGGACGTGTTGCCGTTAGACGGTTATCCGGAGGGAAAGTGGAAGCGGAAATGCCAGTGTATGTGGGCGATGATTTATTCGCTGTTTCGGGCGCAGACCGTACCGGAAAAGCACGGCGGCATGATGGCGTTCGGAAGCCGGCTGCTGCTCGGCATTTTTTGCGGAAAAGGAGTGCGGTATCGTATCTGGAAATTTGCCGAACGGAAAATGACGAAATATCCGATTTCTGAATGCCGCTATATAACGGAGTTATGTTCCGGCCCGTATTATATGAAAAAGAAATACCGGAAAGAGTGGTTTGAAAAAGCGGTGTTTGTTGAATTTGAGGGGACGAAAATGCCGATTCCGGCTGGGTATGACGGGTATTTGCGCGAGGCGTTCGGAGATTATATGCGGCTGCCGCCGGAGGAAGAGAGGAAGGCGCACCATGACTGCGTGCGGCTGGATTTAAACCGCCCGAGCAGAGTATAAAGGACGGCCTGTTTGGGCGAGCGGAGGAAAAATATGCTGAGTGAAAAGGAATTGTGCGGCCTGAAGGAGCTTCAGGCGAAATGCCTGGAGATTGCGCTTGTATTTAAAGAGTTTTGTGACAGGCACGGGCTTTTATTTTATTTTTGCGGCGGAGGCTGTATCGGGGCGATCCGGCACAAAGGCTTTATTCCGTGGGATGATGATATCGATGTGTTTATGCCGCGGGATGATTATGAGAAAATGTGCCGCCTGTGGAAACAGGAGATGGATGGCGGGAAATACCGCTTGAGCAGAACGAGCGGCGACGAATTTCTGCGTTCCCAGCTTACGGCGATTACAGATGAGGATACGACGTTTATCAAGGAGCGGCAGATGGATCTGGACATGGCGCATGGGATACGGCTGGAAATTTTGCCGCTGGATGGCTGTCCGTCGTCTGCATTCAAGAGAAAGCTCCAGCTGTTGTGGGGGCTGGCATATCAGATCTATATCAATCAGGAAGCTCCTACGAGCAAGGGAAAGTTTTTGTACGGAGTCGGGAAGATCATGTTGGCGCTGGCGCCGGGATGGAAGAACCGCTACCGGATGGCGCATCTCTGCGAGAGGCAGATGTCAAAATACCCGATCCGGGACTGCGAGTATGTTACAGAGCTCTGCGTCCGCTATAATTATATGGTAAACGAGTATCCGAAAGAGATTTTTGCATCTGCCGTTGAAAAAGAGTTCGAGGGGCATATGATGCCGGTTCCGGCGGGCTATGATGCGTATCTTACGATGGCGTTTGGCGATTATATGCAGCTGCCGCCGGAGGAAAAGCGGGTACCGTCGCACGACGGCGTCTGCATAGATGTTCATAACAGTTACCGGAAATATAAGGGGAAGTATTATCCGGTCAAACGGCAGCCGGAGAAACGGAGTGGTGTATAAATGGCGAAGAAGGGTCTGATTTCGATTATTATACCCGTATATAATTCGCGCGATGGGCTGGCTCAGTGCCTGGACAGCGTCGTTTCGCAGAGCTATGGGAAACTCGAGGTGATCATCGTCGATGATTGTTCTACGGACGGAAGCTTGGATATTTGCCGCGAATATGAGCGGAAATATCCGTATGTGCGCGTCTATACGAAAGCGAATGAGGGTGTGTCTGCGGCGAGAAATTTCGGGATGTCGAAAGCGGAAGGAGAATATCTGCAGTTTGCCGACAGTGACGACCGAATGGAGCCGGATGCGTGCCGGCTTCTCGTCAGCCGCATGGAAAGGGATGGGAGCGATCTGGTGATCGGCGGCTATTTTGATGAAAAAAAGCGTCAGGATATTATTTATCCGTCCCGTTTTTTTTCGGGAACGGCAGCGTTTATAGAAGAATTTCCGCAGCTGTTTATCCGTTTTTTCCTTCACGCGCCATGGAATAAGCTGTACCGGAGGGATGCGTTTCAGGCGGAATTTCCGGAAGATTTGAACAAGGGAGAGGACTTGATTTTTAATCTCCGTGCATTTGCAAGGGCGAAATGCATCAGCGTGTTGGACCAATCTGTATATTTTTACCACAATACGGGAGAGGATTCGCTTTCGTTCCGATTCAGAGAGGACGCAATGGAGATCGAGGAGCGGCTGTACCGGGAAGTAATGGCGTTTTATACAAAGCACGGAGGAAGGGAGCCGCAGTTTTTGTACCGATTCTATCTGAATGCTGTTAAAAACAAATGTTATGCGCTTATGGGAAAATCGGGATTTGACCGCAGGAAATGCTGTGCCGTGCTTCGGAAATGGGCGGAAAAAGAAAGCATACGGGAGCTTTGGTTCAAACGGAGTTTGTTTCGCGGAAAAGACCGGATCCTTTTATATTTGCTCTGCCGCAGGCGGGCGCTGTTTTTGTATTTGTATTACAAAAGGATGGTTTAAAATGGCGGGGAAGTGAGGAATGGCGTGATAAAGATAGCGTTCATAAATTTTGACATGAGCACGAGGGGCGGCGCCCAGCAGGTGATTTATAACATAGCCAATGCTCTGTGCGAAGAGGAGAAATATGATATTCATGTGATCAGTCTGATCCACAAACAGGATGGATGCGCGTATGCGCTTAAACCGGGCATACATTATTATAACATACTCCCTTATGAAGGAAGGCTGCGGGATGTGGCGCTCAAGGGCGGCAGAGCGTTTCGCCGGTACTGTCAGGAACAGGGTATAGACATTTTGTTTTATATGGGCGTCTATGCGGGATTTTGCTGCGGGCTTTTTGGCAGAAGGATGAAGATCCCCAGAATTTTTTGTGACCACGGGGCGATTATGAGCCAGTGGGATGACCGGAAAGTGCGTCTTATGCGCGCGATCGGATCCCGCTATTCGGATCAGACGGTCGTGCTTACGAAACAGAGCGAGACGGCATATTATGAAAAGTTTTCTTATAAGCCGGGACGGGTCATTACCATTTATAATTGGATGGACGAGTTCATCCTGGACAATGCCATGCCTTACGATGCGGATTCGCGCCGCATACTGACAGCGGGCAGATTTTCAAAGGAAAAGGGCATGGACTTGCTCGTAGACACGGCAGCGCGCCTGAAAGAGAAGACGGAGGATTTCGTGTGGGATGTGTATGGGGACGGCGATCTGTTTGATGAGATCCGGGTACGCGTGCGGCGTGAAGGCCTGGCGGAGCATGTGCGTCTGCACGGTCTGACGAATGAGATGGAGAAGCGTTACCGGGGGCATGCGATGTACGTGCTCACCTCGTATCGGGAGGGGCTGCCCCTTGTGCTTTTGGAGGCAAAGGCAAACCATCTTCCGCTTGTCAGCTTTGACATTGTGTCCGGACCGGCGGAAATCATTACGGATGGAAAGGACGGCGTTTTGATTCCGCCCTATGATACGGAACGTATGGCGGCATGCATATATGAGCTGCTTCAGAACCGTCAGAAGAGAGAGGCGTTTTCGGCGCAGTCCGGTCTGAACATAGAAAATTTCAGCAAAGAAAAAATTCTCAGTCAGTGGAAATCGCTGATTGGGGAACTGGCTCATTTGCATGGATGATGTAACCGATGCCGATAAACAAAAGCATTGTCTCGATATTCACCGTAAAGAATATATCGTGGAACGCAGCCATAAACAGCAGCACGGATACGGTGAGCGATGCAAATAAAAAGTAGCTGTCGCTGACGGCTTCTTTTTTTTGCACCCTTCTAAGCGAGTGTAGGAAGAATAGTATGAAAAAGGCCCCCATTACGGAAAATCCGGTCAGTCCGGTTTCAACGAGCAGAGAGAGATAGCTGTTATGGGTTACATACTGTGTTTCGGCGAGGTAGCTGCCCGGATATTTTTCAGTAGCATAGGGCAGCGCGCTCCGTAAGGAAAAACCGAAAACCGGCTTGTCCGTGTAAAGCTCGAGGTAGCGCTGCCAGATCGTGGAGCGGTTATTCGTAATATTTTCAATATTGACGTCGTCCCTTACCATATCGTTGATATCCCGGTCGGGTGCGATGAGATACCCGATTCCGCGGAGCGGGAAAAAGATAACGGCATAAATGGCGGCGGCCGCCGCCAGAGCGAGAGCTGTTTTTTTTGCGAGATCCCGGAGAAACCGCGCCCGGTCCCAAGAACCGGATTCCCGGTGCAGACGGTATGTTCTCAGCAGGACGGAAAATAACAGCGTTCCCACAGCTGCGATATAAATTGTTCTCGAATTTGACATGATCATATAGGCGAGATTGATCGCGATGCAGACAATGCAGTAGATGAAAAACGGTTTTTGAAATTTAACGTCCAGCGCCGTTTCGTTTTTGCAGCGCTTCATGGCATAGATCAGGAGCAGGATGATTATGAGGGAGGTAAAGGCTGCAAAATTGGGGTCGGAAAACAGGCCGAACAGCCTGCCGTCGACGATGCCCTGCCGTACCATGCGTTCTTCCGGGCTTTGCGTTATATAGTGTACATTTATGATATACTGGCATAAAGAGAAGGCGCATCCGGGAGTCCAGAAAAATGAGCTGAAAAAGGCTGTGCGTATCAGGCATAGGCTCATCTCGTTTTCTGACATAACCTTCGGCAGAACGCAAAAGACGACGAGCTGTGCGGCAAAAGTGGCGATGCCTGTTATATTTCCCATAAATTCGTACTGCCTGTTCGTGAACGCTGAGATTCCCAAAATAACGATAAAAACTGCCAGAAGCAGCATAAATTTATCCGGGCGTACCGACCGCGGCAATAAAATAATATGCGCCAGCGCCAGAAGCCCGGCGCCGATGATAATGGTTTTATAAAGAAGGTCTGCCGGAAGTCCCTCGCACAAAATTGCCGTTGGCATAAAGCGGGTAGAGAGGCTGTATACGGCATAAAAGACAATATACCAGCAGGTGACTGTATTCAGGTAACGTTTGATCCGTGGTTTCATTAGCGGTTCCTCCTAAATGCTTTGCGTGCCGTGCGTTTCGCTGATATATGATGGCGCATGGGTCAAAAAATACCCTTTAACCCCATCATTATAATAAGGGAACGGTTTATTCGTGTCAATAGCCAAATTTTTCCCTTTTATGCGCTGGATACAATGAATTATTTGGCGATTGTTCTGGAATAATACGATTTTTTATGGTAAAAACAGCCATAACGTGATATACTAATGGCAAATGCATGCAGAAATTGGAGGAAGAGGATGAAGATAAAACTATCGAACTATGTGGCGCAGTTTTTGGTGGATCACGGTATCGATACCGTATTTACGGTAACGGGCGGCGGCGCCATGCATTTGAATGACGGGCTGGGCCATCAGGACGGGCTTCATTGCGTGTACCAGCATCATGAACAGGCATGTGCGATTGCGGGGGAGGCTTATGCCAGAATGCATAATAAAATAGGCGCGGTATGCGTGACTACCGGGCCGGGCGGCACGAATGCCATCACGGGAGTGGCGGGCGGCTGGCTGGATTCTATACCGATGCTAGTGATTTCCGGGCAGGTTCGTTATGATACGACGGCGCGAAGTACGGGGCTTCGCATACGCGCGATGGGAGACCAGGAATTTGATATATGCCGCGCGGTAGAATGCATGACAAAATACTGCGAGATGGTGATCGAGCCGAACGATATCAGATATTGTCTGGAAAAGGCGTTGTATCTGGCGCAGACGGGCAGACCGGGACCGTGCTGGCTAGATATCCCCCTGAATGTTCAGGGCGCTTATATCGAGGCCGAAAATCTGCGGGGATTTGACCCGTCAGAGTGCGGGGACGAGCATCCGAAGGCTCCTTCGGCGGAAACGATACGGTCGATTTTAGAAAAAATCAAATCGGCGAAACGTCCGGTCATAAATGCCGGAAATGGAATCCGGATATCCGGCGGGTATGAGGAATTCTGCCGCCTGGTGGAAAAGCTGAATATACCGGTTGTTACGGGGTGGAATAGCATCGACCTGATCGCAGACGAGCATCCGCTGTATGTCGGGAGAGGCGGAATAATGGGCGACCGCGCCGGAAATTTTGCGATTCAGAACAGCGATCTGGTGCTTTCACTGGGAAGCCGTTTGAGCATCCGCCAGGTGGGGTACAATTATAAGACATGGGCGAGAGAGGCGTATACGATCGTTGTCGATGTCGACAGCGAGGAATTGAAGAAACCGACGATACATGTGGATATGCCTGTATGTGCGGATGTAAAAGACGTCATGAGGCTTATGAATGAAGAACTCGGGGACTCGGCGCTTTCTGCCGATCCGTTCTGGCTTGAAAAATGCGCCCACTGGAAGAAAACATACCCGGTTGTGCTGCCAAAGCACTATGAGCAAAAGGGAGCGGCGAACGTCTATGCGTTTATCAAAGAGCTGAGCAGGACGCTTCCCGAAGGATATGTGACCGTTGTAGGGAATGGATCGGCGTGCGTAGTGGGAAGCCACGGCTATGAGATAAAAAAGGGACAGCGGTTTATCATAAATTCGGCGATTGCCTCGATGGGTTATGATCTTCCGGCGGCGATTGGCGCATGTGTGGCGGAAGGCGGAAAGGAAATCGCATGCCTGAGCGGGGATGGCAGCATCCAGATGAATATTCAGGAACTGCAGACGATCCGGACGAACCGCCTGCCGATCAAAATCTTTGTCATTAACAATAATGGTTACCATTCGATACGTCAGACGCAGTCCAATTTTTTCGGCGAACCGTATGTCGGGATCGGGCCGCAGAGCCATGACCTGGAATTTCCGGATATGGAAAAGATCGCCTATGCGTATGGGTATCCGTTTTTCCGCTGCGAGAGCAATGAAACATTGGCAGGCACGATCGCTCAGGTGTTTCAGACGGAAGGGGCGGCGATCTGTGAGGTCGTCGTATCCACAGATCAGAATTTTGAGCCGAAGTCGGCGACGAGACGATTGGAAGACGGAACGCTCGTTTCGCCTCCGTTGGAAGATCTGGCGCCGTTTTTGGACAGAGAGGTATTTTTGAAGGAAATGATTATAGAGCCGGTTCGCACGCCGGAATAAAACAAGATAGGAGATTATGATGAAAACAGCAGTGATTACAGGCGCTTCCGGCATGCTCGGGCAGGCGCTCGCCAGATATCTGACCGGAAAAGGCATACGGGTATATGCGGTGGTGCGTCCGGGATCGGAACGGAATGAAAGGATGTTCTGCCATGAGCTGGCGACCCGGGTTGAGTGTGATCTGTCCGAGATGGCAAAACTGCCGGAGCGGATCGGCGTCCGTTGCGATGCATTTTTTCATTTCGGATGGGGAGGCACATATGGCGGCGGCCGGAATGATCTGTACGGGCAGTTAGACAATGTGAGACATACGATAGGGGCGGCGGAGGCGGCGCACTGTCTTGGCTGCCGGGTGTTTTTGGGAGCGGGTTCCCAGGCGGAATACGGGAGAGTAAAGGACGGTGTAAAACTATCAGGCGAGCTGGCGGCAAATCCGGAGACCGGATACGGCATTGCGAAATTATGCGCAGGACAGATGAGCCGTGCGTTTTGCAGGGAAAAAGGAATCCGGCATATATGGACCCGCATACTGAGCGTGTACGGACCCGGCGATCAGGACCGGACGATGGTCATGTCCGGCATACTTGCGATGCTGAATGGTACGGCGCCGAAATATACAGAGGGAGAGCAGATCTGGGACTATCTGTACTGCGATGACGCGGCGGAAGCATGTTACCTTGCGGCAAAAAAGGGCCGGGACGGCGCCGTCTACTGCGTCGGGAGCGGTATGGGGCGGCGCCTCCGCGACTATATTGAGGATATCCGGGATGTGGTAAATCCGGCGCAGGATATTGCATTTGGGGAAATACCGTACTATGATAAACAGGTTATGTATCTTTGCGCGGATATAAGCCGTCTCAGAGAAGATACCGGTTTTGAGCCGAAAACAACGTTTAAAGAAGGGATTCGGAGAACGGCGGAGTGGAGGAAGAGCGTTGATGCGAAGTAGATTTTCTGTGGATAAAAAATGCCTTTTGTTTGGGGGGATCGCTGTTCTGCAGCTGCTGTTTTTGCTGTATTTAAATATCAGAACCATTCAATTTCAGGCGGATTTTGACTCCAGCAGCGGGATGAGCCAGCTTGTGGAGATTTGGCGGCAAAAAACGTTCCTTATAAAAGATTGGGGATACCAGACGACGGCGGGATGGGATATTCCTCTGTTTTTTGCAGTGTTTATATATGGCGCGGTAAGAGATGTATTCCTGTCAATGGGCATTGCAAATTGCCTGCTTATCGCCCTGTTTGTATGGTGTGTATTTGATATCCTTAAAATTACCGGGATCCGAACCGGCAATTGCCTGATGGCGCTGTCGTTTATGCTCGTTCCGTATACGGTTGACGCGCTCGGGTATCTGCCCATGCTTTTTACGGGGACGCAGTCCTACATGATGAAGCTTTTGATCACGCTTTTGCTCGTGCAGATTTTTCTGCGCATTGGTGAAAAGAAGAATCGCAAGGCAACGCTGTTCAGTTTTTTGTGTTTTCTGTTCTTTTCCTTCCTGTCGGCGGTATCATCGGGGATTTACATGCTGGTTTGCGGTATTGCGCCCCTTCTGGCATACCTTATTTTTGAGGCGCTTTCCGGGTGTGACTGGAAACGGCTTCTGTCAGCGAGGGGGATTGCCATAGCGGGGGGAATGCTCGCATTTGGATGCGGCATGCTTGCGGCGAGGCGGTGGGGATTCACAAATTCCTCCTCTTCCATGAACCTTCTGACTTCAGACAAGGTGGCGGACAATGCGCTCCGGTGTCTGGTGGGGATTGGGGAACTGCTGGGAGCCTTTACAAGCCACAAAACGATACGCGTGCTGTCGCCGGAAGGTATTGCGTCTCTTTTTTGCGCGCTTGTATTTGCATTTGTAGTATTTACGGTGATTTACTATTTTGTGCGCGTGGTGAAAAAAAAGGAACGGCGCCCGCTTGTGAAGATCGTTCTCTGGATACAGCTTGCTAATCTGTGCGTCCTTTTTCTGACCGATACAACGTACGGAACACAAACCTTTGAATACCGGTACCATATCGTGTCCGTTGTTCCTGCGATGCTGCTTATCGGCGTGTTCTTCAATGACATGAAAGATGTAATGAATCGCTATTTCCGTCGTATGTTCGCGCTCGTGTCGGTAGCGGCGCTGGCAGTTGTCAGCGTTCTTAACGGAAAGAGTTTCCTGGACATTTTAAATTTTAATCAATCAAAGCTGGAAAAATTATCCCGTATTACAGAAATTGCCAAAGAATGGGACGCGCGGCTGATCGTCGGCATGTCGGATGATGAGGGGGGAATCGGGGACATGAGGCTCTTGAGGGTCTGCGATTTCGATATAAATGTCGCGGTGGTAAGGGATTCTCAGACCGGAGTGGTCTGGGGGGCGAGCGACCGATATTTTGAAAACGGGAACCATAGGGGAAAGACTCTGCTGGCAGTAAAAGAAAATAAGTCGGGCCAGATCCCGACATATATTTTAAATAAGATGAAAAAGATAGAAAAAGTGGATCAGTATGAAATCTATTATGCAGAAAATAATCCGTTTGATCTTTATACAAAGCTGCCGGACAAAGGGCAGACATGCGTGGATTTTCCTTATTCGCCGGGATACAATATAGACGGGGAGATCAATGAGGAAGGAGAGCTGGAAGCAAATGGAGCCGGAGGCGTGGTTATGATGTCGGCACAGATGGAAGCGCGGGAAGGCGACTACCGAATCACCGTGCATTACCAGACGGAGGGAAGCGCTGCTGCAGGGCGGGAGGAAGCCGGACTGCTCAAGGTTTATTATGGAAAAAACGAGGTGCTGCGTGAGGCGCCGATTCGGAATGGCAGTACGGAAGCAGTGGTTTCGTCCGTGCATCTGGATCAGGGATCCAAGCCGATCCATGTTGAGATTCATGCGATTCCGAATTCGGGAATCCGGGTTCAGTCGGTTGAGATACAGGGCTGAGTATTTGCAGACGGCGGGTTTGCGAAGGCGGCGTAAAAATTTTTGCGCTTGCCCTACGCAAAATCCGGCAGGACTTGACAATAAATTTAGTTATGGATATAATTGGTTGATGGGTTTTAACATACAAGGAGGAGCAACATGAAATTTGAAATTGCGATGAACGGAACGGGTATAAAAAAGGGGATAAAGATCGGCGCTTTTGTTTTTTTTGCGCTGATGGCCTGCCTGCAGTTCGGGATGCTGCTTTACGCTAATTATACCCTTGCGGAAGGGATGCTTGATTTTGATTCAAGTCTGGCAATCCGGCATGCGGTAGAAATGTGGAAGCACCGTACCATTGACCTGCCGTATTTTAAGTATGGCTCAAGCATGGAATTAGACTGCGCTGCCTTTTTTGCCGCTCCCATTTACATGGCAACAAATAATCTGGGATTGTCTATGGCTCTTGTTCACGGAATTTTATATATTATGATTGCAGCGATAATTCTGGGGCTTTGCAGGAATTTGAGGACGGCGTGGCATGTTCCGTTCATTGCCGTGCTGGTCGTATTTACCCCGTATGCATACGGGATGTTGGACTGGTCCAATATGCTGTTTATATCGGCGGGACAGTATGAATTCAGGATAATGAGCTTGCTGCTGATGTTAGACCTGATGTTCTGGAATGCGGAAAAGAGAAGCGGGAAACTGTTCTGGGCGCTGGCGGCGCTGGAATTTCTCCTCATATTCTGGACGGCGGTATCATGTGGAAATTATGTGCTTCTCATGATCGTTCTGCCGCTTCTGCTCTGGATTGGTTTGGAATGGCTGCTGAAACGGAGAGAAAAATTGTTTACAAGGCAGACCGTTCTGCTGGCTGTATATGCCGTCGGCAGCGCAGCGGGCTATGTTGTGCACAATGCGTTTACGCAGGTGACCCACAGGGGCAATCTTCCGTATATTGCGGCAACGGATTTTTTTACTAATATAAAAAACTGTTTAACCGGCGTGATTATGCTTTTGGGCGGTTTTCCCATTGCGGGAGGGGTAAGCATTATCTCTTCGCAGGGAATCGTATGTCTGGTGCGGTTTGTTTTTCTTATTGCCTGTATTGTGTTTGTTGTATGCCGGCTGCGTTTTGCCAGGCGGAAAACGTCTGCGAAAGGGATGGCAAATGTGCTGGCATTCTGCTGTACCGTATACGCATGCTTTTCTTTATTCATTTTAATGATGACGGACTCTACATATGGTTCCCCGGTTTTTGAGTACCGCTACCATATTCTATGGGTTTATTTGCTGCTTGTCACGGCAACCGTTCTTGTTTTTGAAAAAAATCAGCGTGTACCGGAACGCCTGATGGTTGCGCTGCAGATCGGCTTTTTGTGTTGCGTGGCGCTGATCAATGTTTCAGGCTGGCGGATGATGAACAGGGCGTATGCCTCGAATAGCCTGGAAACAGAGAAAAAGGTTTTGGAGTGCGCGGATAAATATGATGCGGACGCCGTTTATTTTATCGGTGGGGAGCAGGAAGGACACAGAATCCGCGCGTTAGATTTAGAACAGTACTGTATATCCTTTACGAAAAACGACGGCGAGCTTCAGATGCATTATTTCGACTTTTATAGTTTTTATGGGGATATCAGTCTCGGAGGGCAGAAAAACATAATCGTTTGCTCCCAAAAGGATTTTAAAGATTTGCCGGAATGGAGAAAAAATCCGTATCGCTTGGTGGATGAAATAGGGGACTGGCAGATATACTATTCGGATATCAATACGTGGGATGGCATGATGGGGCCTCCGGTCGGCTGGATGAAAAAAAGCGCGGACTGCCCTTCGTCGTACGGCTGGTTCTGTGAAGGGACGCTGAAAGAGGACGGCTTTTTGTATACGGATCCGGCATTTGAGGGGTATGTTTTCAGAAGCGCGCATATGGGGGCGGAGACAGGAACGTATGACATCGCTCTTTCCTATGAAAATATATCGGGAGTCACGGACGGCGTGATTGACGTCATTACGGACGGCGGGGAGAAAATTCTCGCGGCCGAGCCGCTGGCGGACGGAAAGTCGAAGATCAAACTGAAGAATGTGCGCATCGATAAAACAGATACGCTGGAGATTCGCGTTTCAAAGGCTGCCGGCTGCGAGCTTGTGATTAAGAAGCTTGAGTATACCAAAAAAAAGTAACTACCGTTTGACAATTAATATGACGTATGATAGACTAACTTAGAGTTTGATGGTAATTTTTGAGAAAACGGATAAAGAAAAGAGGAGTGGTCGATTTGTTGAGAGTGGTACAGGTAGGGTATGGTTATTGGGGGGCAAATATTTCAAACAAGCTTGTGGAGTCGCCTAAATTTGAATTTAAAGCTTTGTGCGAACTGCTTCCGGAGAGGCGGGAAAAGGCGGAGAAGAAGCTGCCACCCAGCATAGAGATTAATGATGATTATACGCAGTACCTGGCAGATGATTCCGTTGATGCATTTGTGATTGCCACGCAGACGGAATACACATATGAGATCGGCATGCGTGCGATGGACGCAGGCAAACATGTTTTTATGGAAAAACCGCTCGCAACCACGGTTGAGCGTTCCCTGAAGCTCAAAGCAAAGGCGGAGGAAAAGGGAATGATCCTCCACTGCGACCACATTATGTTATACAATCCATACTACCGTTATATCAAGAAAATGTACGACGCCGGGGAATTGGGCGACCTCATTTATTTTGATGTGGAAAAATTAAATCTGGGACCGATCCGGAAGGATGTGAATGCCCTGATGGATTTGGCGGTGCATGACGTGGCGGTAATCGACTGGTTTTGCAACGGCATGGAGCCGAAGAAATTGTCTGCATTCGGAGAGACGCCGTTTGGGCGCCAGGAGACGCTCACGTATCTGACGATGAAATACGACGGCTTTATCGCCCATTTGAAATCGAGCTGGGTTTCCCCGAAAAAGGTGCGTCAGACTGTGATTGCAGGAACGAAAAAAATGGTGATTTTTGATGATATCAGTATCGATGAAAAGGTAAAGGTGTATGACTGCGGTATTGAGGTGATGCCTGCGAAGGAATACCTCGACTATGCGTTCCTGAATCGTAAGGGAGATATTTTTATACCGAATATCGAATTTGAAGATTCGCTGAAAAACAGCCTTGAGTTTTTTGAAAATTGCGTTCAGACGGGGACGCAGTCGCTGTCGGGACCGGATGCGTCGCTGCGGGTTATGAAGGTGCTTGAATGGGCGCAGAACGACTTAAAGGAATAAGGATGATGAATAAATGAATCGTACGGTGTCAATAGTAATGGCGGGATACAATGAAGAAGATTCCGTATTGGATAGCGTAAGAATGGTATGGAAGGCGTTTTCCGAATCCGGCATGGAATTTGAGATGCTTTTGATTGACGACGCTTCTTTGGATAACACGCTCTCTTTAATGCGCGAATGTGAAAAACAATATGATAATGTAACCGTCTATCCGAATTATGCAAATTTAAATTTTGGTGCTTCCGTGCTGCGCGGATTATTTGCGGCAAAGAATGAATATGTTATTTACAACGCCTTTGATTTGCCGGTAAGTCCCGAGGATATGGTCAGTGTGGTGGCGGGGATCCGTGACGAGGATGTTATCGTGCTGGAGCGTCTGGATTATAAGACGACAAAGTGGAGGCGCATTACCTCGGATGTGAACCGGTTGCTGCTGAAAATACTGTATCCGCGGCTGACGAAAGGGACGCCGGTTTTAAATTATGTTCAGGTGTTCCGAAGGGAATGCATGGATGTCGTAAAACCGTGGGCGAGGAGTCCGATCTTTGTCTGGCCGGAGATGGTTTTCCGCGCTAAGTTAAATGGTTTAAAACTGAAAAATATACCGGTGAAATGCCGGGTTGAAAACGTCAGAAAGGGCTCGTTCGGGCATCCCCATGACATCATGTGGGGCATGTATGAGATGCTGCGTTTTCGGATCCGTGCGTGGGGGAACAAAAGAAAAGGAGGAATCATAAAATGATAGGTCTGTTTATCTATGTGATTATGTCGTCTCTGGGACTGACATTGATTAAGATCGGAACTGCAAATGATTTTTCCCTGAAGTTAGATCGGGTTGGCGTGCAATTCCAGATTAATTATGTGTTAGTTGCGGGGATGTGCATTTATATTATTAGTTTTCTTTTGTCAATGATGGTCATGAAGAAGATGAATCTCAGCGTTTTTTATCCGATTTCAGCGGGATTAATATATATTTTAATATGTTTATTGAGTATTTTTGTGTTGAAGGAGAAAGTTTCTGCCAACCAGATGGTCGGCATGGGAATTATTCTCGTCGGAATTGTGGTTATGAATTTTAAGAAATAAGGGGTTGTCTAAGATGGATGTAAAGATTTTGGATTTGACAAGGCAGTATGAAGGAATCCGGGACGAGGTCGAGGCGGCTGTCTGCGAGCAGATGCAGAGCGGTATGTTTATCGGCGGAAAAGCGGTGTCGGATTTTGAAGAGGAATTTGCAAAATTTATCGGCGTAAAATATGCGATTTCCGTGAACAGCGGAACGGATGCGCTTGTGATCGCAATGAAAGCGCTCGGTATCGGAGAAGGTGATGAGGTCATTACAACCCCGTTCACCTTTTTTGCGACTGCGGAGACGATACGAATGACGGGCGCAACGCCGGTTTTCGCTGATGTAGAAGAGGATACCTACAATATTGATCCCGAGAAAATAGAAGAGAAAATAACGGAAAAGACGAAAGCGATTTTGCCTGTCCATATTTTCGGACAGCCGGCATACATGGCGCGCATTCAGGAGATTGCAGACAAGCACGGCCTTTTTGTGGTTGAGGACGCCTGTCAGGCGGTTGGGGCGTCGATAGGGGGACAAATGGTTGGCAGTATGGGCGACGCCGCCTGCTTTTCTTTCTTTCCCACAAAAAACCTGGGAGCGTTTGGCGATGGCGGCATGATTACGACAAATGACGAGAATACCGCAGTGGTGTGCCGGGCGTACAAAGAGCACGGAATGGCTCAAAACGGTGCAAAAGCCAGATATATACTGGAAGGGGTCGAGGACGATCTGGCGGGAACCGTGTCGCCGGACGGACTCTATAATCCGTATAAGTATTACAATTATCTCATTGGGTATAATTCAAGATTAGATGCGATTCAGGCGAGGGTTCTGTCGATAAAATTAAAAAAACTGGACGGCTATAATAAAAGACGTACGGAAATCGCTGCTTTTTATGAAAAGGAGCTGGCGGACTGCGCCGGCGTCGCGACGCCGAAAATCAGAGACGGCGTTGTCTCCGTTTGGCACCAGTATGCGTTCTGCTGTGAAAAGAAAGACGAGATGGGAGAGTTTCTCGCTTCAAAAGGGATTGGGAGCGCAGCGTTTTATCCGGTTCCGCTTCATCTGCAGAAAGCGTTTGCCGGACTGGGATATCAAGAAGGCGATCTGCCGGTTGCGGAAAAGATTACGAAACAGACGGTTTGTCTGCCGATCTTTCCTGAATTGCAGCAGGATGAGCTGGAATATGTGGTAAGCGGAGTAAAGAATTTTTTTAAACGATAAGGTAAAAACTAACAATTGGAGGAAGGTATGAGCGTTTTTATTCATCCGACAGCGGAAGTATCCGAGCGGGCAAATGTGGGAGATGGAACAAAGATATGGAATTTAGCGCAAGTCAGGGAAAATAGTACGATTGGGAAAAACTGCATTATAAGCAAAAATGTATATGTGGATTCAGACGTTGTTATAGGGAACGGTGTTAAAATTCAAAACAATGTAAACGTATATCACGGCGTGACTGTCGAAGACGACGTGTTTTTGGGACCGTCCATGACGTTTACGAATGATATGTATCCGAGAGCATTTAATCAAGACTGGAAAGTGACGGATACGCTTGTGAAGAAAGGGGCGTCCATTGGCGCAAATGCGACGGTCGTATGCGGAAATACGATCGGAGAGTATGCGACAGTCGGGTCAGGCAGCGTTGTTACGAAGGATGTTCTGCCCCATGCCCTGGTTGTAGGAAATCCGGCGAAACAGATTGCCTGGGTATGCAAATGCGGTTTTAAACTGGATGAAAAAGGCAACTGTAAAGAATGCGGAACGAAGTATCCACAGTATGGAGAGGAGCAGGAAAAAAATGATTAAAGTTGGAATTATTGGTTTTGGCTATATGGGGAATTTTCATTTGAATAAGACGCGGGAGACAGAGGGGGCTCAGGTTGTTTCGGTATTTGACACGGCGCAGGACAAGCTGGAAGATGCAGAAAAAGAAGGGCTGAAAACATATGCGGATCTGGAAAGCTTTTTAAAAGACGATTTGGATCTGGTCGTGATCGCCACGCCAAACCAGTGGCACGCGCAGTACGCGATCGCCGCCATGGAGGCGGGCAAGCATGTTTTGTGTGAGAAACCTGCTACGATGTCCGTACAGGAGATTGAAGACGTCAAAGCATGCTCGGAGAAAACGGGCAAATTCTTTACTGTTCACCAGCAGAGGCGGTTTGACCCGGATTATCGTGCCGTGTGCGATGTTGTAAGAGCGGGTACGATCGGAAAAATCACGACGATCGAGTCCCGCGTGCTGGGAGAGAGAGGCGTGTGCTTCGGCTGGCGCGCAGATCCGGAATCAGGCGGCGGCATGCTGTATGACTGGGGCGTGCACCTGATTGACCAGATGCTTCAGCTGTTCGAGGGCGAGAAGGTTACGAGCGTGTATGCCCGTATTTTGAGCGTCCTGACGCCGGCAGTTGACGACTTTTTTGAGATTAACCTGAATTTCAGCGGCGGAACATGCGCCAAGGTCGTCGTCGGTACGTTTGCGCTGCAGAAACTGCCGAGGTGGTTTGTGTTCGGAGACCGGGGAACGATGAAGCTGGATGATTTTTCGGGAACAGAGGGCGGCGTGGCGCGTATACGCGGAGAGGTTAAAGGCTTTGACAGCGTTGTCGGAAAAAAGGATCTGGGACCGAGCCGCACGATGGCGCCGCTTGAAAAAGAAATGTTAGAGACGTTGGAAATTCCTGCGGAGGAGGATATGACGCTGGAATATTGGAAAAATTTGATTGCTTCCGTTGAGAACGGGCAGATTCCATATGTCAAGATCGATGAAATTATCCGCCAGATGAGGCTTGTGCAGGCGGCGTTTGAATCAGCGGAAAAGAATCAGGTTGTCGAGTGCGAAATATAAGATCATCTTGCGATCAATCAATGGGAGGAAAAGATGAAGGCAGTATTGTTGGCGGGCGGATTCGGAACGAGAATCAGCGAGGAGAGCTACCTGAAACCAAAACCGATGGTGGAAATCGGAGAGAAGCCGATTTTATGGCATATCATGAAATTATTTTCCCACTATGGGGTAAATGAGTTCATCATATGCGTGGGATATAAGCAGCATGTGGTTAAGGAATGGTTTGCGGATTATTATCTTCACAATAGCGATATCACGTTTGACTATGCAAAAGGCGGGGAGATGACGGTGCACAGCAATATCTCCGAGCCGTGGAAGGTAACGATCGTGGATACGGGGCTGAACACCATGACCGGAGGACGCATCAAAAGGATTAAAAAGTATGTGGGAGACGAGACTTTTTTTATGACGTACGGCGACGGCGTCAGCAATATTGACATCAATGCGCTGGCGCAGTTCCACAGGGATCACGGAAAAATAGCTACGATCAGTTCCTATAATGTAGGTCAGCAGTTCGGTGTTCTCGATGTAAATGAAGAAGGCTGCGTCACTGCGTTCCGTGAGAAATCCAATACGGACGGGGGACTTATCAACATCGGTTTTATGGTTTTGGAGCCCGCCATTTTTGATTATATTGAGGGTGATGCTACCGTATTTGAAAAAACTCCGCTCGAGGAGCTTGCAAAGCAGGGGCAGCTGGCAGCCAGAAAGCATGACGGATTCTGGCAGTGCATGGATACGCAGAGGGATAAAATGAAGCTGGAACAGATGTGGGCTTCCGGCGCGGCTCCATGGAAGCTGTGGGAATAAACGGAAAACACGTGAATAAGCGGAGGCTGTGAGATGGATCTTTCTTTTTATAAAGGAAAAAGGGTTTTTATAACCGGACATACCGGATTTAAAGGGACATGGATGTGCCGTGCTCTGGAAGGGGCGGGCGCAAAGGTGACCGGATATGCGCTGGAAGCGCCTACAAATCCCAATTTGTTCGGCATGGCAGACGTAGAGGGAAATATGCGCTCTGTCATTGGCGATATACGGGATCTCAAGACGTTGGCGCGGGCATTTGAACAGGCGCAGCCGGAAATCGTCATTCATATGGCGGCACAGCCGATCGTGCGCGATTCGTATAAGGATCCCGTGTATACGTACGAGACGAATGTGATGGGCACGGTTAATGTTTGCGAGTGCGTGCGCCAGAATGAATGCGTAAAGAGCTTTTTAAACGTGACGACGGATAAAGTATATGAAAATAAAGAATGGGAGTGGGGGTACCGCGAAAATGAACCGTTAGACGGCTACGACCCGTATTCCAACAGTAAATCCTGCTCGGAGCTTGTGACGCATTGTTACAAAAATTCATTTTTCACGGATGGACGCGTGGCGGTATCGACGGCCAGGGCGGGCAATGTCATCGGCGGCGGGGACTTTGCCAACGACCGGATCGTGCCGGACTGCATCAGGGCGGCGAAAGAGAAAAAGGATATTATTATTAGAAATCCGTATTCTGTCAGACCGTTCCAGCATGTTTTGGAGCCGGTTATGGCGTACCTGATGATCGCAAAAGAACAGTATCTTGACGGGAAGTATCAGGGGTATTATAATGTCGGGCCCGATGAGGCGGACTGCGTCACGACCGGAGAGCTGGCAGATCTCTTTGCAGAACAGTGGGGCGAAGGGATAAAATGGGTGAACAAGTATGACGGGGGACCGCATGAGGCGAATTTCTTGAAGCTGGACTGCTCAAAACTAAAGTCCGTATTTGGATGGAAGCCGCGCTGGTTCGTGTCGGAAGCGATGAAAAAAACGGTTGAGTGGACAAAGGCGTATTTTTCGGGCGAAAGCGTACCCGAGGTTATGGATAGGCAGATATTAGAATTTTTAAATGAATGAGGAAAAGAAATGTTTGATCAGATGAATGAAGAACAGGCAAGAAAACAGATACTTGAGATGACGGCGGAATATTGCAGAAAGTACCACAATCAGGACAAGCCCTTTGAGGAGGGCGACCGCATTCCATATGCTTCCCGGTATTATGGAGAAGAGGAAATGGTAAATCTCGTGGACAGCTCGCTGGAATTTTGGCTGACGGCGGGAAGGTATACGGATCAATTTGAAAAAGAGCTTTGCGAGTATCTGGGGATAAAATACTGCTCTCTGGTCAATTCGGGTTCTTCGGCAAATCTTCTGGCATTTATGGCGCTCACATCTCCGCTCATGGGTGAGAGAAGAATCTTGCCGGGGGATGAGGTGATCACAGTGGCAGCGGGATTTCCGACGACGATAGCGCCGATTATACAGTACGGAGCGGCGCCGGTGTTTATTGATATGACGATTCCGCAGTACAATATGGACGTTTCCATGCTGGATGAGGCTCTTTCTGACCGCACCAAGGCGGTCATGGTCGCACATACTCTCGGCAACCCGTGGGATCTGGGGGCGGTCAAAGGCTTTTGCGACGAACACGGACTCTGGCTTATCGAAGATAACTGTGATGCATTGGGCTCAAAATATACGCTGGACGGCGAAGAAAAATTTACCGGAACGATCGGGGATGTGGGGACATCAAGTTTTTATCCGCCGCACCATATGACGATGGGAGAGGGCGGCGCCGTGTACACGGACAATCCCCTCATTCACAAAGCGGTGCGTTCTTTGCGGGATTGGGGACGCGACTGCGTGTGCCCGCCCGGGCGGGATAATATGTGCGGACGCCGGTTTGACAGGCAGTACGGCGAGCTTCCGCTTGGATATGACCACAAATACGTGTATTCGCATTTCGGGTATAACCTGAAAGCGACAGATATGCAGGCGGCAATAGGCTGCGCCCAGCTGGCGAAATTTCCTTCATTTGTGGAGAGGCGCCGGCACAATTTCGACCGTTTGCGGAATGCGCTTGCAGATACGGAGGACAAGCTCATTCTTCCGGAAGCGTGTCCGAACTCAAAGCCAAGCTGGTTCGGTTTCCTGATCACCTGCCGGGAGGGCGTGGACAAAAACAGGCTTGTGCAGTATATTGAGGGGCGCGGCGTACAGACGAGAATGCTTTTTGCTGGAAATATTGTAAAACAGCCTTGTTTTGATGAGATGAGAAAGACAGGGAAAGGATACCGCATAATCGGCAGTCTTGCGGTTACGAACCGGATCATGACGGATACGTTCTGGCTCGGCGTTTATCCGGGCATGACAGACGAAAAGATTGATTATATGGCAAAGGTAATAAAAGAAGCATTGGCACAGTAGCTGTGCGTGGATGGTGGTTAATATGAAGGGACGAATCAGCGTGCTGGTGCCTACGTTTAATGAAGAAGAAAACGTGGCGCCGTTGAGCGAAGCGATTATAGAAGAGTTTGAAAAAAGCCTGCCGCAGTATGAATATGAAATAGTTTTTATAGATAATAATTCCACTGACGCGACAAAAGGGAAGATCCGGGAGTTATGTGCAAATAACTCCAGAATCCGCGCCATTTTTAACGCGAAGAATTTTGGACAGTTCAATTCCCCGTATTATGGTCTTTTGCAGACCTCCGGCGATTGTACGATTTTGATGTGCGCTGATTTTCAGGATCCGATCAATATGATACCGGTATTTGTAAAAGAGTGGGAAGCCGGCAATAAGATTGTGATTGGCATTAAGTCAAAAAGTAAAGAGAATAAGATCATGTATTTTTTGCGCAGCTGCTATTACAAGCTGATCAAGAAGATGTCAAGCGTGGAGCAGATCGAGCATTTTACAGGGTTTGGCCTGTATGACAAAGAGTTTATCGATGTGCTGAGAGGGCTGGATGACCCGACTCCGTTCCTGCGCGGCATCGTTGCCGAGCTGGGATACAAAAGGAAAGATATCGAGTACCAGCAGGAAAAACGGCGTGCCGGGAAAACGCACAACAACTGGTATACTCTCTATGATGCGGCGATGTTAAGCTTTACGTCCTATACAAAGGTGGGGATGAGGATTGCTACGATCGCAGGATTTGTCCTGTCGGGAATCAGTATTGTAGTGGCGCTGCTCTACCTCATTATGAAGCTGGTTTTCTGGGACCGTTTTGCCGCGGGGATGACGCCGATCCTGCTCGGGATTTTTATTTTTGGTTCTGTGCAGCTGTTTTTTATCGGTTTGCTGGGTGAATATATTATGAATATCAATTCGAGGGTGACGCGTCGTCCCCTTGTGATCGAAGAGGAGCGTTTGAATTTTGAAAACGAACAGGAAGACTAACTTAACGGTAGGAAAGTGGAAAACAAAGAAAATCAATGTTAATATAAGTCGGGAAGTAAAAATTTATTTCGGAATCGGAGCTTTGGTCGGGCTTGTTCTGTTTTTGGCGGTGTATGGATTCCGCGTGCTGGATTTTACTTATGACAACTGGCTTTTGACCGGAAAGGATTTGCAGCAGCATTATCTGGGGTGGAAATATTTCAGGAGGTCGCCATGGACATTTCCGATCGGTATGCATGACAGCTTTACGGCTCCCAATTCGATCAGCGTGCTCTATACGGATTCCATTCCGCTGTTTGCCCTGTTTTTTAAGCTGTTGTCTCCGATTCTTCCGCAGACGTTTCAATATTTCGGGCTGTTTGGCCTTATGTGCTATGTCCTGAACGGGGGCATGGCTTCGCTTATTATCTCCAAATTTAATAAATGTAAGATCGTATGCGGGGCGGGCAGCGTATTTTTTATCCTTTCTCCCCCTGTTTTACAGCGGCTTTACGGCGTATTGACGGAAAATTCCAGACATACGTCCCTGGCTGCGCATTTTTTGATTCTCGGTGCGCTTGCGGTGTGGCTTTTTAAGGACAAGTTTCAGGATTACAAAAAAGACGCCATTGCATGGGCGGTACTGGCGGTGCTCTGCGTGCTCATTCAGATGTATATTATATTTATGGTAGGCGGCATATTGTGCGGTTATCTGCTTGATCGGCTGATCTCGGACAAGGACTGGAAGAGGCTTATTTATGTTTTCTCCGCATTTGCCGGCAGTTTTTTGTTTTTCTTTTTCATCGTTGGCGGATTTACCAGCCTGCTGTCTTCGGGCGGTTCCGGTTTTGGGTTCTTTTCGGCGAATCTCAATACGTTTATTAATGCGTGGCATTATTCCACGTTTTTTGATGGTTTAGCGATGACCGACCTGCAATACGAGGGCTTTGCCTATCTCGGACTTGGTATGATTATCCTTTGCATTATTGCTTTTGCTCTGCTTCTGAAAAAGGCGGCGGGGTTAATACGGCGTAAATGCTTTTGGGAGACGTTCGTCAAAAAAGTGAAAAAGAACTTTTCCGTTATCGTTCCGCTTGGGATCGTTGTATTTGTATTTTCCATACTGGCGTTTTCAAACCTTGTCTATTTAGGCGACAATATTTTTATTGAGGTACACTGGCCGAAAGCGATTGATGATCTGCTCGCTGTGATCCGTTCATCGGGGCGCTTTATCTGGTGCGTGATGTACATTCTCATGATTTTGGCGTTGTATGTCGTTTCAAAATACTTTAATTCAAAGGTACAGAAGGCAGTCATTATTTTGTGCGTATTGATCCAGATCGTGGATCTGGCGGCGCCCATTCACCGCATTCAGAAACAATATTATGGCGCGGTGGCGGAGGATGATAGTCTGGTGCCAGGAGATTTCTGGACGGAAGAGATAAAAAATTATGACAGAATTGTTTATTTTCCGTCTGAAGCGTACAATCCAACGGAGATGCTGCAGATCGGCTCAAAAGCATCGGCTGTCAAAAATATGAAGATGAGCAACTTTTACCTGTCGCGCTATATGACGAAAAAGGCGACGAAGGAAAAGGATAAAGAGACGGAAAAAATATTCCGCGAGGGCCAGCTTGACGGCAGGACGATTTATATATTAGATTATGATAAGGCGCACAAATATAAGGATATGTGCAATATTTATATTGTGGACAATAAAATAATCGCACTCAAAAATCCGATTTACGGTTATGAGAAATATACGGATTTCCTTGTGGGAACGCATACTCCCGTCGTAGAGCTGGATATGTCTTTTGCAGGACTGGGAACGAGTTTCCTTCACCGCGGATGGCATTCGACTGAATACGGCGACGAGGGAACGTGGACGTCATATCTGAGCGTAATCCGGGTGTATTCGGATGATGCGCAGAAGGCGAAGATTTCGATTCATTATGAGGGAGGCAAAAAGAAGGGGACAACGGAAGTCAGAATGAACGGGAAACGGATTGGGAAGATCCAAAATAATACGTCCGGTACGGCGACCTTTGAGACGGCCCTGAAGCCGTGCAAGAATATCAAAAAATCAAAGTATATCAACTGGCTGTTTTTGGAGTCGGATGACGTCAAAAAAGCAAAAAAGGCCGGCGAGAAGGATGGGAAGGGAATCTTTGTCAAAAAAGTCACGGTAACTTATGTGGAGTGATAAAAATGGAAAACAAAAGAGGGATACGCATTTTGCCGTATGTTCTGATGGCGCTGCTTATGTACGCTGTTATGGTGGGGTATTCGGGAATACAGGAATTTTGGTATGACGAGGTCTATCAGCTCGGTATGGTTCGGGATGGAATCAGTGTGAAGGAAATGCTTTTGGAGTATGCGCAGCTGCGGGATTATACTCCCCCGCTGTATGCTCTTATGTGCTATTTCTGGGTTCGTCTGATTCCGTTTTCATTTCGCTGGATGCTGCTTTTATCAGAGGGATTGGTGGCGCTGGGAGTTTTTGTGACGGCGCTGTTGGGCGAACGCGCCGGCGGCCGGCGGCTCGGCATACTGACGTGTATTTTTGCTATTACCTCGCGTGTTCTTATTGTATCGGCCGGTTATGAATTTCGGGCATATGCATTGTACTATTTTGCGGCGGCGCTGGCATGTTATTTTCTTGCATGCCGGATTCAAAACAGCAGCAAAAAAGTTTCGCTTTGTTATTTCGGCTCGCTTGTTTTACTGCTCTATTCTCATTATTATGGAGCCGTTCTTTTTGGCGTGCTGTTTTTGATTGAGTTTTTGTTTGCGGCAGCAAAATGCGTGAAGTGGAGAAGCCTTGTGGCATATATAGCGTCAGGGGCGCTTTTTCTTCCGTGGATGATCATGGTATTTATCTATAAGCTGAGAAGCGTGACGGAATTTTGGATACAGCCTCCGGATTTGGCTTCTCTGATCAATTTGTTTCGGTATTTGTGCAGCGGCAATTCTTTTGTGTTTGGTCTGTTCTGCCTCGGCTTCTCCGTTGTTATTGTGACGCTTGCCGGCGCGTGCAGAAAGAAAGCGTTTGCCTATGAAAGAGACGGGATTTGGGTCTGCCTCGCGGGCGAGGTAGCCGGGGCAGCGCTTTTGATGTATGCGTATGGAGCGTATATCAATCCGTCGGGGGGGATTTTTTATAACAGATATTTTATCGGGCTGCTGCCCGCGTGTTTCGTTATTACTGCGGCGGGGATGAAATGGCTCGTGGAAGCATTGGAAAAAGACCGCCGCCGGCGTTCCCGAATTTTTGCGGTGGCAGCTGTATTTGTCTTTCTGTTGGCGGCCTCTCAGAATGGGGAGAGCCTGATGAAAAAGATCGGCAAAAAGCCGACGGTTTCATATACGGGAGCCGTTCATGCGATGTCGCGCTGCGAAGATATTGAGTCTCCCGATGTCGCTGTGGTGACAACGGATAACCCGTGGGTGCGCGCGGGAATCGAGATGTATTTTCATAAGCTGTTTGGTACGCGGGCGGTCGTTTTGTCCCAGTATGATGATGAATTTCAGGAACAGGTTGGGAAGTACAGGAAGATTTACCTCTTTAAGGGCAAGCAGGCGATGCGGAAGGAGACGGAGGAGGCGCTCGCCGCATATCAGGGCGGAGAGAAGCTGCCCGGGCAGCGGGTTTATAAGTATGAAAAATTTTATCGATAAAAAGATTGACTGCTGGTCATTTTTGTGATACACTGCATATAGTGTTGTAAATGACCAGTGGTCATTTTTCAAAAAACAAGCATTTATTAGGAGGCTGTACACATGAATCAATTTGGGAAATTTATTACAAGGCACAGGATTGCCATACTGGTGATCGGGATTCTTCTGATTATTCCCTCCGTGATCGGAATGAGCATGACAAGGATCAACTATGATGTGCTCAGCTACCTGCCCAAGTCGTTAGAGACGGTGGAGGGGCAGGACATCATGGTAGATGAGTTTGGCATGGGGGCGTTTTCCATGATTATTGTAGAAAATATGGAAAACAAAGAGGTGGTAAAGCTAAAGGAGAAGGTTGAGAAGGTAGAGCATGTGGAGAAAGTTATATGGTATGATTCGGCGGTGGACATTTCCATGCCGACCGTGCTTCTTCCCGATGATCTGAAAAATGCTCTGTTCCATGATGACGCGACAATGATGATTGCATTGTTTGATGATACAACATCAGCGGACAGCACGATGAATGCCGTTACCGAGCTGCGCGAAATCGTGAGAAATCAGGCGTTTATCAGCGGCATGTCGGGCGTCGTGACGGACATCAAAAACCTGGCGTTGGCGGAAATGCCCATTTATGTGACGATTGCCGCCCTGCTGTCCCTGCTCGTGCTGATGTTTACGATGGAATCGTTTGTGACGCCGATTATTTTCCTGTCAGGGATTGGAATTTCGA
Source organism: uncultured Lachnospiraceae bacterium (assembly GCA_947591245.1). GTDB lineage: Bacteria > Bacillota > Clostridia > Lachnospirales > Lachnospiraceae > Eubacterium_F. Next base: position 54,641 of record CANQCY010000009.1, read on the forward strand.
TCTTGTACAATCTCGGCAGCAATCTTTTCCTCGGCGAAATTTCCTATATTACGCAGGCGCTGACTGCCGTGCTGCAGCTTGGCGTGACGATGGATTATTCTATCTTTTTGCTGGAAAGCTATCAGACGAATAAAAAGCGGTTTGAAGGGGATAAGGAGCGGGCGATGGCGCATGCGATCGGAAACACGTTTAAATCTGTCGTGGGAAGCTCCGTGACGACGGTAGCCGGATTTGTCGCATTGTGTTTCATGACATTTGCGCTCGGACGCGATCTGGGAATCGTGATGGCAAAGGGAGTTGTCATCGGCGTTATTACGTGCATTACCCTGCTTCCGGCGATGGTTCTGATCTTTGACAAAGCGATCGAAAAAACGACGCATCGCCGGATTTTCCCGGAATTTGAGAAAACGAGCCGCTTTATTACGAAACACCATATTGTGGCGCTTGTCATTTTTGCAATTGCATTCTTCCCGGCGCTTTATGGAAATAAGCATTATAGTATTTACTACAATATCGACAGATCGCTGCCGCAGACGCTTCCGTCCGCTGTGGCGAATCAGAAGCTGGAAGAAGAATTTAATATGAATAATGTGCATGTTCTTCTTTTAAAAAACGGGATGTCGGTCAAAGATAAAAACGACATGAAGAAGAAAATCGAAGCGGTAGATGGAGTGAAATGGGTGCTTGGGATCAATTCTGTTGTAGGATCGAGGGTGCCGGACAGCATGGTTCCGGATAAATTTCTGGATATGCTGATGAGCGATAACTACGAGCTGCAGTTTATATGTTCGGATTACAAATCGGCGACGAAAGAGGTCAATGACCAGATTAACAAAATCAATGAAATCGTAAAGGGTTACAGCGGGGATTCCATGGTGATCGGGGAAGCGCCTCTGATGAAGGATCTCGAAGGGGTGACGGATATCGACCTTGCGATGGTGAATTATATATCTATCACAGCGATTTTCATCATTATTTTATTCGTGTTCAAATCGATTTCGCTGCCGGTTATTTTGGTCAGCGTGATTGAGTTTGCGATATTTGTCAATATGTCGTTTGCCTACTACGCAAATATTGAACTTCCGTTTGTGGCAAGTATTGTGATCGGAACGATACAGCTCGGAGCCACGGTGGATTATGCGATCTTGATGACGACGAGATACCACAAGGAGCGCGTCGTGAATAAGAAAACGAAGAAAGAGGCGGTGGCGATCGCGCACAGGGCCTCCATTAAATCAATTATCATAAGCGGAATGAGCTTTTTTGCCGCGACGTTTGGCGTATGCGCATATTCGAGCATTGACATGATCAGCTCGATCACGACGCTTTTGGCGCGGGGCGCAGTGATCAGCACGGTGGTAGTGATCTGCATCCTGCCGGCGATGCTGACGGTATTTGATAAGCTGATCTGTAAGACGACATGGGATATGAGGCGGATAGATTATTAGAAATTTTATTGGAAAACAGAAAGGAGAGGCATATTATGAGAAAAATGACAGAAAGAATCGGAAAAACAATGATTTCCGGACTTGTAATAACCGCAATGGTTCTTGGCAATGGGGCGTTTATACAGGCGGAGAAGGTAACAAAGGAAGAATCGGTGTATGTAAATGCCGACGCTTCCGGAACTGCGACGATGATCACGGTTTCGGACTGGCTGAAAAATGCGGGCGTCAATGGAACGGTGAGCGACAGATCGACGCTTAAGGATATCACAAATGTGAAAGGGGAAGAGGCCTTTTTGCAGAGCGGCGATGGAGTACAGTGGAGCGCCGGAAGCGAAGATATTTATTATCAGGGAACGACGGATCAGGAGCTCCCGGTCGGCGTATCGATCACATACGAGCTGGATGGCGCCGAAATTTCACCGCAGGAAATTGCAGGCAAGAGCGGCAAGGTAAAGATCCGGGTCGCTTATACAAACCGTCTGAAAGAACAAAAAACGATAAACGGCGAAAAAGAACAGCTTTATATTCCGTTCTTAATGGCTACAGGGGTCGTCCTTCCGACGGAGAATTTTACGGATGTCGAAGTTGACCACGGCAAGGTGATCAATGAGGGAACCAATAATATCGTACTCGGATTTGGCGTGCCGGGCATGGCGGAGAGCCTTGATGCGGACGGCAAGCTGGCGGAAAAGATGCCGGATGCGTTTGAGATCACGGCGACGGCGACAGATTTTTCCCTGGGAAATACGATCACGTATGCCAGCGCAAGCATTTTGTCGGAGCTGGAAATAGATGATGACGATACGTTTGAGGATTTGGAGGATTCCCTTGATACGCTTGTGGATTCATCGGAGGAACTCGTGAAGGGATCGAAAACATTATCGGAGTCTCTCGGCGAATTGGAAAGTCAATTTAAGACGTTTTCAGACGGCGAAAGGGAACTCAATAAGGGGATCGAAACGTTGCAAAAGAGCGGGGGAACGCTTGTAAAGGGCGTGAAGGATTATACGTCCGGCGCATCTTCTCTTGCCAAGGGAGTGCAGGATTATGTGGGCGGAGCGAAAAAAATCACGTCCGGCAACAAGAGCCTTTATGAGGCCGTGAAGGCGATGCCGAAAAGCTATAAGGAATTCTCCGATGGCATCAAACAGTATACGGGCGGGGTTGATGAGCTGGCTAAGAAGGAGACGGCGGCTGCTTTACAAAACGGGGCGACAGGCGTCTCGGATGGGATTTCAAAGTTGAACACGGGGCTTTTGGCATTGGAAGGATCGTATGAAAACGCCGCGCTCCTAATCACGTCGCTGCGCGCACAGGCGTCGCAGATCGAAAATGAGGAACAGAAGCAGGCGATGCTGCAGACGATTCAGACGCTGGAGGAACTGTCCTCCGGACAGAAGTCGAGCGTGTCGAGTCTTGTTGCGGCTACAAGCGCAACGAGCGAACTGAAATCCGGGGTCGATCAGGTTTCGGCAGGGATCGGTAAAGTGCTTCAGGGAGCTTCCGCCCTCTCGGAAAAATCGGGCGAGCTGCGTTCGGCGGATACAGAGATGACCGCGAGTATTCAGAAACTTGTCGCCAATACCAAACAACTAAAAGAGGGCGGCAAAAAACTCAGTGCGAATGACAAAAAACTGCTCGCAGGAGCGAAAAAGATTATGAAAGCCGGAAAAACGGTAAAAAATGGAAGCAAGCAGTTGGCAAACGGCGTTGAGAAGCTGAAAAAGGGCAGTGATTCACTGGATCAGGCGACCGGAAAGCTGTCAGACGGTATTGGAAAATTGGAAGACGGCGCAATGGATTTGTATGACGGCATGGATCGTTTTGATTCCGAGGGGATTCAGGAGATCAATACAAAGTATGAAGAGGATTTCCGCAGCTTGAAGGATCGCCTGTCTGCGCTTTTGGACATGTCCAAAGAATATAATAACTTCTCCGGGATCGGTGACGGCATGGATGGCGATGTGAAATTTATCATTGAGACGGAGGAGATTAAGAAAGAGGCGGAATAATGGGAAAGCTGGCTGAAAAGAAAAAGAGAAAAAGAATGGCGCTTCTGGATGCCGCCTATGACCTTTTTACGTCAAAAGGGGTAAATGAAACTTCGATTTCCGATATTGTTCAGGGGGCGGAGCTGGCAAAAGGCACGTTCTACCTGTATTTTAAGGATAAGTCGGAGATTTATACCGAACTGGTTACGCAAAAGGCGGCAGAGCTGTTTTCGGTCATCCGGGAACAACTTCCTGGTGATGGCAATTCCTCTTTGGAAGATACCGTCGTCCAACTGGTAGATATTCTGGTGGATATGCTCAATGCAGATAAAGCCCTTTTGGAGTTTATTGCAAAAAACCTGCGTTGGGGAGTTTTTCACAAGGTTATGTTGGAGGGAGGAAATGAGGTGTCGGATAGCTTTTTTGAATGGTATACGAAGCTCATTGCGAATTCCGGCAGAAAATTCCGCAATCACAATCTCATGATTTATATGATTGTGGAGCTGGTCAACGCCACCTGCTACAACGTGATTTTGTACGAGGAGCCGGTGACGCTGCCCGAACTGAAAGAAGAGCTGGCGAAGCTGATACCGGTCATTATACGGAATAAGGAGGTGGTGGATAAGGCTGAATAGCCGATATCACCGACAATGGCGCTGCCATGGCAAAGACAATCCGGAAGAGCATCGTGCGCTGTACCGCATGATGCAGCAGGAAAAATGGAAGCCAGCCACGCATAACAGGCAAACCCAGACCAGCCTCCGGCTCATAAAGCCGGGGGCTTTCTTTGAAGTGATATAATAAAGTTGTAACAGGAGTGGCTAATGAGGTATAATAAAAATTAAAAGGAAAGAGGTACTCATTATGTCACAAAATTACACGCCGGAATTCAAAAAGAAAATTGTCCGTCTCCATTTGGAGGAAGGCCGTACATACAAAAGCATTACCGCAGAGTATGGCGTATCTAAGGCCAGCATCTCCAAATGGTGCAGTGAATTCAGCCAGGAATGCCAGACAAGCCCCCAAGCCCAAGAAGATTACAACTCTATGAAAGAGAATCTCCGTTTAAAGCGGGAAAATGAAGAACTGCGAAAGGAGAACGCTTTCCTAAAATAAAGCCATAGCCACCGAGGGTGGCATTGCATTCTTTGCGAAAGAAATCGATTAGAGGCTTATCGATTCATTGACCAGTATTATAGGGAATTCGGCGTTCGCTGGCTGCTCCGGCGGCTGGGGATCTGCCCGAATGCTTACTATAACTACCGGAAGCACCGGAAAGCAGATTACTATGCACAAAAAACAGAGACTCAAAAAAAAATAGATGCCATTTACCACAGGCACAACGGCATTGACGGCTGCCGCAGCATGACGGTTTATCTGGAGCGGGAGGGATACCGCTACAGTGCCGCCACCATTCATAAATACATGAACAAAGAGCTGGGGCTGCGTTCCATTGTGCGTCCCAGAAAGCCGGGCGCAAAACCGGGGAAACCCCATAAAATATTCGAAAACAGGCTGGATCAGGATTTCCATGCGGACAAACCGAATCAGAAATGGTGTACGGATTTTACCTATCTGTTTTTGAAGAACAGGGATATCCGGTACAACTGCACAATCGTAGATCTCTACGACCGGAGCGTGGCAGCCAGCATAACGGACCGGCACATTACCAGTGACCTTGCCATCCGGACCCTGCAGAAAGCATTAGACTCCCAGCATCCGGCAAAAGGGAGCCTGCTCCTGCACAGCGACCAGGGAAGCCAGTATACATCAAAAGCATTTATTGAATTCTGTGAATCTGTCCATGTAAGCCAGAGCATGAGCAAAGCCGGATACCCATACGACAATGCACCGATGGAAAGATACTTCAACACACTGAAAAATGAATGCACCAATCTGTATGAATTCCGGACGGAAGAAGAACTGTATCAGACGGTGGAAGAATTCGCTTATGTAACCTACAACCATGTTCGTCCACACAGTTATAACGGTTACAGCACACCGCATCAGGCACGCATGAAAGCATGACGGGTGGCGTGAGTAGCCCCGGCCATTCGATTGCCTGATCACCCGGAATCGGGGATGGCAATTTTGGTCAAAGGCGCAGCCGCATAGCGGTGCGAAGCACCATTGACAAAGGTTGACAGTTCCGATAAGTTTTAGATAGCAATCTGATAACTTTTTAGCCATAAGTGTTACAAAAAAGCTTGACCACAACAAACTGGGGCAGATGTAATAACGGAACAGACCGTCTGGTGTATTCTGTGAATGGCAGGAAAAATAAAAAGGGTAAGCCATTGTGGAGACTAAAAATCCATGATGGCTTATTTTTGTAAAAAGGTTAAGGCAGTTTGGCCGGAGTAAAAACTTTCTGGCGGACTGCCATTTTTTAATGGAGGAGAGAGTGAAAAATGAATTTTTCACTCGGCAAGTTTGTGTCTGCGTTGCGACACAAACATTGCATTATGCGCAAAAGGCAGTGCAGAAATGAGGTTAGATATGGCAGAAATTAAATTCACATACGGGAACGTGTATTTGTACGACATTATGGAAATAAAAAAGAAACGAGCAGACTTTTCCAGTCCGGAGACCTTACTCAGTAGAAGAACCCATTTCCTTTTGTAAAGATCATAAAGAAATAACGGTGTTCTGTCAAGCGGAAATTTTTGTAAGGACAGACCGGAACGAAAAGCAGCAACTGAAAATAGAAAGTAAAACCAATGCAATAAAGCGTATGGAGCGTAACCGTTTCCTGCGCTTTTTTGTGTGAAAAAGCATTCCTATAGAGAATGAAATTTGAACTTTGACAAAATAAAATCTCCCTGTATGATGTATATGAGTTTCG
>CANQCY010000010.1 GCA_947591245.1 uncultured Lachnospiraceae bacterium
ACCGACCCGGAGCCGTACACGCTGGACACGTTCAGAGACGAGCCCATCATTTTCAGCAGGTTATGCGTGATGGGAATGCCCAGGCCCGTGCCCTCGATGTTGCGGGTGCGGTTCTCCTCGATCCGCTGGAACGAGTCGTAGAGCTTATCCATGTCCTTCTCCTTGATACCGATACCGGTATCGGAGACAGCCACATGGAGCATCACAGATTCATCGTCCAGAGCGGCGGCATTGACGGTCAGGGTCACACTGCCCTCCTCCGTGTACTTCACAGCGTTGGTGAGCAGATTGATAATGATCTGCTTGAGCCTGACGTCATCGCCAAAAAGAGATTCGGGAAGCTCATGATCCACGTCAAGAATGAATGACAAACCCTTCTTGGCAGCCCGGTCGCTGATGATATTGACCAAGTCGTTGACCACAGAGACCGTATCGTACTTGACGGGGATGAGCTCCATCTTTCCGCTTTCGATCTTGGAGAAATCGAGGATATCGTTGATGAGGGACAGCAGAGTGCTGCTGGCATTTTTGATATTCTCAGAGTATTCCTCGATGGTAGGATCCGTATTTTCGCGCAAAATCATTTCGTTCATGCCTAGAACCGCGTTGATCGGCGTTCTAATCTCGTGGGACATCTGAGCCAAAAACTTTGATTTTGCCTTGTCGGCGGCGATAGCCGTCTCAACGGCGCGGCTGAGGTTTTCATTGGCCGTCTTCTGCCAGCGGATCATCTTATTGATGAGCACCACGACGCCAAAGATGCAGATGCTGAAGAGAACCACATACAGTACGGCGTAGCGAAGAACATCGCCGTAGATGCTCCAGAAATTCTTTATGACCACGATGTTGAAATCCGAGACGCTGTCTCGCACGATGATGCACTCCCGAAGGCTGCCGTCATAGTCGGTTATGGTGCCGATGAATCCGCCGTCGCCGCCATCGCCGTCGTATATCTCGGCGTATGAGAGCGTGGAGAGGTTCACAAATTCGTCGTTCCACGGCTGGTAGGCGGGATTGGGGTGATTGATGATCTGCCCGTTCTTATCGGCCAGAAACGCATACCCGTCGGCGGTGAAGCCGGAGTCGATAATGTCGGTCAGGACGTTCAGATAGAAGTCAATGGCAAAAACGCCCACAAACTCGCCGGAATCGGCATAGACCGCCTTGGAAAATGTCAGGCAGTACTGGCCGGTGCGGGCGTCGTAATAGGGCTCCGTTATGCTGTAGTCCGGCGTGTTGAGCGCATTGATATACCAGTTCCGCTCCTCCTCGACATAGTCGTCCGCCGGAACCCAGCCGTTGTTCATGATCATGGGGTGGCCATGGATCTTATCAAAGGCGGGGTTTGCGATATAGGTTGCGGAGATGCCCGGATAATGTTTGGAAATATTGTCGAGCCATTTCACCATCTCGGGATAATTGTTCACCATCTCCGGCTTGGTCGCGACCTCGTTGACGAACATACCCAGGATGGACTGTTGCTCCAGTACCCAGCTGGAGACCTGATGGCTGTAGGAATTCGCCTCCTCGGTCATATTGACCCTCGCCCACCGCAGGTGGAGCATGCCGGATATGAGAATGGTGGTGACCATCGTCACAAGAAATACCACGATGATCAGAAGGCGGTATTTATACTGCGTCTTTATGGTAAAGTCCTTGGGCGTATTCTTCTCAGTCCTCTCGGCAGCGCCCTCGGATTTGATGATATCGGAATAGCTGAACAGATTGTCGATCATATTGGACAGCTGCCCCGTCTCCAGCCGGATGCTCTCGGCGGTCGGTTTCAGCTCCTCGGCGCTCATGGCCTCCGAGGTCGAGAGCTCGATGATATTGTGGAGCGGCGCCCGGAAGCGTTCCGAAAGGCCGGAAAGGAATTTTTCCTTTGCGCAGAGGGCGTTTTCAGCCCGGAAGCGCTCTCTTACGCTGAGGATCAGGATAGTCGCAAAAATGGCTACCATAAGGGCAAGAGCGATGGAACTTACGATGAGCTGCCTGTAACCGTCCCGATAGAGATCCCGATTGTGAACCAGCAGCATGAGATACCAGTCGTTTTCGGTTCTGGAACAGAAAATAGTGCCGTTATCCGACGTGTGTACCGATATGCTGTCGTTGGTGCTCTGGGAGTTTACGAGAGTGAAGGCCTCGCGATAGTCCTCATACTCTTCCGAGAGCCGCTCGCCCACAAGCTCCGGGTTGGAATAGCCGACGATCAGCCCGTCGCTGTTCACGATCATGGCCTGGCCATAATCCATGGAATTCATTTTTTCGATATAAGACTGTATGGCCGACATGGAATAGTCGATCCCGAGAATCGTCTCGCCGTCGTCCAGTATCTTCGAGACGGTGAAGCACATACCGTCGGTGAAGGCGTCCTTGTAGACCGAGCTGATGTACGGCTTCCCTTTGGGTACCGACATCAGGCCCTGATACCATATCCTGTCCTGCACGACGTAGTTTTCCGGCGCCGGCATATCGGAGATGAGGACGTCGCCGGAGCGGGTGACGCTGAAAACGTTGAGACAGGTTTTGCCCGCGGAGGCGATCTCCTCCTTCTTTTCCTCGGAAAGGCACTGGCGGATCTCCTCGCTGTCCGCACCGTCGGCAATGAGCTTCTCAAAGTCTGTGCCGATCCGATCCAAGGAGTGCGTCGCCTCACCCAGGGTATCCTGCATGTCAGAGGCGATGATCTCGATCCGCATGCGGCCCATTTCCTCCGTCTGCCCAGAGGCAAGTCGATAGGTCGAAATGACGTTGATCGCCAATACTGCGATGATGACTGCAGAAAACAGCGCGGTCAATATGTAAATCCATTTGATTCGTCTTTTCATCGGAAACCTCCATAACCCGTTTTATCTCATGCCTCGCAGAGCGTGAGTAAAACTGCTTCATACGCTTCCCGGAAGGGAGCGGACAGTTATTTTATTCTTTGCAAAAGCAGTATTTTACCGCCAATTTTTCACATAATCTTCAACTTTCCCAAAAAGCCTGAAGGCCTTTTGGCCATTTCGACCGCATTCAGTCATATACTTAAATATTATATCACACCGGCGCAATATTTTCAATCTCCGGCAGCCGTTTGTTTCGCGGATTTTCTGCGGAACGGCTTTTTTATCATTTTATGTTATCATATGATTGCAGGCCTATGCAGGAAAAAACGGCACAGCCGCATTTCACGACTATGCCGAATTTTCCAGAGATCTTAAATCCCTTATCCAGTTTATGTTTTTACCTTTTTTTACGAACCATAACGATACTCTGAATGACAAGGAACAGACAAAGCATTCCGGCAATCGTAATACCCGTCCACCATGGATCATCCAGTCCGACAGAAGAAACGATCTGCTGTATCGTCTTAAGCGAAAGCACGCCGAAGAAAGTGCCGACAATATTTCCGACGCCTCCAGTCAGCATAGTTCCGCCGATAATAGATGACGCGATCGCATCCATTTCCATTCCGCTTGCATGCGTTGGTGAACCGGAACCGATATGCATGAAATATATAAGTCCGCCGATCCCTGCCAAAACGCTACAAAACAGATGCGCCAGAAACTTCGTTCTCCTTACGTTGATACCAAGCATCAGCGCGCTCTGCTGGTTTCCGCCGACTGCATAGAACTTACGTCCGAGCTTTGTCCAGCGGAGCATGCAGAACATAATAACAACAACCAAAAGCGCAACAATCACGCCAACCTCAACATAAGCGTTAATATATTTGCCCAATTGATTCGTATAGCCCAGGCCCGGCAGGTTAAGATGCGTATCTTTTAATTTTCCGAACGCCTCATGCTTTACATTAAACTGATCCGCACGTACAATCGTCGTCATGCCCCTTGCAAAGAACATCCCGGCCAATGATACGATAAATGGCTGAATGTCGAGATAAGCAACGAGGAATCCCTGTACGATTCCGAACCCGAGACCGATCCCGAGAGCTATCAGCACGATCATGAAAAGGCTTCTCTCGCTTTCATGCAGATATACCGCACAGCACATACTGACAAGCGCCACAACGCCGCCGACCGAAATATCAATACCGCCAGTGATCATGACCAGACTCATTCCGCATGATGCAATAATCAAGCCCGCGTTATCACAAAGCAAATTCAAAAACGTCTGCGGCCTCAAAAATCCCTCCCCGAGGAACAATACTGCGCCAAGGTACATGAGGAAGAAAATCACGATTGTGATTGACAACAGGAGATTCGTATCTGTCATTCCGCCCAGTTTATTAGCTTTTACCTTTGTTGTTGACATATTATGCGACCTCCTTTCCGCCCTGAGACACTTTCATTTTCCTGCCAAGCAGGGACAGTTTCTCTCTCACGACCGGAGCGCTCACGACTACCAGAATAACGATAACAATCGCCTTATATGCCGGAAGGGCGTCCGGCGATACCTTGAACGCATACAATGTCGTCGTCAGGAACTGAAGAACATATGCGCCCAAAATAGAAGCGCTCATGCTGAATTTACCGCCGCCCAACGCGTTTCCGCCGAAAGCAACTGCCAGAATCGCATCCATCTCGATATCCTTCGCAAATGTCGTATTATTCAATGTTCCGGTACGAGCCACTTCCACGAGAGCCGCCGTTGCCACGCAAGCGCCGAGAATGATAAATGCCAGCAGCTTAATCAGCTCCGGATTCAAACCGTTGAGCCTTGCCGAACTTGAATTAACGCCAACCGCCTGCGTATAAAGCCTCAAGTTTGTAAAACGAAGAACAAGGAATATAATCACGATGCACACTACCGTGACAAGTATCGGAGTCGGTATCGGCAGGCCCGGAATAAAGTTGCCGATATACTTAAATACCGGATCGCTTGTACTCGGAAGCGTACCGCCGTTAATCCATGACGCGATATGGCGCCCCGCCGTATACAAAACGAGCGTCGCAACCATCGGCTGAATATTGAAATATGCGACAAGTATTCCGTTGAATACCCCGCACAGCATCGCTGCAACAACGCTAAGCAAAAATGCTCCGATAATCCTTCCATGTACCTGCTCCGGCGTCAGACCCGGTTCGCAAACTACACGGAGCACTACCGCCGCCGCAATCGTCATCGTCGCGCCGACGCTGATATCCTGTCCGCCGGATGCCGCTGTCACAAGCGTCATGCCGATTGCAAGCATCGCAAGCTTAGATCCGTTATTCAAAATCGTAATCAGGCTGCCGCTCAATGTCGGGTTTCCTGAGTTGTCCGCTCCAAGCGTAATCTGGAAAAATGTAGGATCCACAATCAGGTTGACCAGCGCAAGCACGATCAACGCAACGATCGGAATAATAATCTGTTTACCGAATAAACTCTTTACCTTCTGCATGATTATTCGCCACCTCCCGCAATCGTACTCATGATCTTATTCTGTGTCAGATCATCACCGGAAAGCTCGCCTACCACCTTGCGGTCTCTCATAACGACGAGACGCGAACACGTACGAAGCATCTCATCCGTCTCCGAAGAGATAAACGTAATGCTCATACCGCCGGAAGCAAGCTGAAGCACCAGCTTCTGTATGTCTACTTTCGTACCGACGTCGATACCGCGGGTCGGCTCATCCAAAATCAGATATTCCGGATGGGTCAGAAGCCAGCGTGCAAGAATTACTTTCTGCTGGTTTCCGCCTGAAAGCGATTTAATCGGCGTGTCTGCCGAAGCAGTTTTAATCGCCAGAAGCTTAATATATTCCTGCGCAAGATCGTTTGCCTCTTTTTTCGTAAATGGCTTGAACGCCCCTTTTAATACCTGAGCTGCAAGAATAATATTGTCGCGCACCGAAAGATCTCCTACGATGCCATCCAGCTTACGGTCTTCCGGCAGATATGCGATGCCATTCTTCATTGCATGGATCGGTTTGGAAATCTTAACCTTCTTTCCATTCATTCTCACCGTTCCGCCTATTACCCTGTCTGCGCCGAAAATCGCGCGCACGCATTCGCTTCGTCCCGAACCGAGCAGACCGGTAAATCCATTGACCTCTCCCTTGCGGATATAGAAATCAAACGGCTTAATGCCCGCATTGCTGACCAGTCCGTTTGCCTGAAGGACAGGCGCCTCTGATTCATCCTGCTCGTATGCCGTCTGCTCGCCTTTGATATCGGACATATCGTCCATTTCTTTTCCAAGCATCTTAGAAACCAGCTGCACGCGCGGCAAATCCTTAATCTCATATTCTCCCACCAGCTGGCCGTCGCGCAAAACCGTGATTTTGTCGCATACTTCATATACCTGATCCAAAAAGTGCGTAACGAATATAATACCAACGCCCTTTTCACGCAGACTGCGCATAAGCCCGAACAGCTTCTGCACTTCCTGCTCATCAAGAGACGACGTAGGCTCATCCAGAATAAGCACCTTACAGTCCATATCCACTGCACGGGCAATCGCAACCATCTGCTGAACCGCAATCGAGCAGCTTCCTAACTGCTGTGTCGCCTTTGCCGGAATACCAAGCGTTTTCAGAATCTTTGCTGCATCCCGGTTCATTTTTTTCCAGTTCTGCCCCATACCGCTCGTCCTGCCGATATACATATTTTCGGCAACTGAAAGATTCGGACATAACGTAATCTCCTGATACACAGTACTAATGCCAAGGCGCTGTGCATCCTGCGGCGAATGAATCGCTACTTCGCCGCTGTTTCCCTGTAGGAAAATCTGACCCTCATCCTTTCCATACACTCCTGTCAGAACCTTGATCAGCGTTGATTTTCCCGCACCATTTTCTCCCATCAGCGCATGAATTTCACCCCTGCATAATGTAAAATTAACTGCCTGCAGGGCACGTACACCGGGGAAACTCTTGTAAATGTTTTTCATTTCCAATACAGCATTTTCTCTCACTAGTGTATTCACCCCCTAAAGTTATTTCTAAAAAAGCGCGGTGCAAGCGTACGATTTTCACTTACGCCGCGCCGCGCTTATACAATCACGAAACTATCAATTAGATACCATTTGCATCAATATCTTCCTGTGTAATTGTTTCGGCGTCAAAGCCTTTCTCATCAAGAATGATCGTTTTCTCCTCGATCTCCTCGCCCTTCTCAAGCTTTTTGATAACATCATCGATGTAGGAAGCCTGGAACGGATTACACTGGCCGTCATAGTTCCAATTCTTAGCCTTGAGTTCCTCAAGCGCCCACTTATTGCAGTCAAAGCCCATTATAATTACGTCTTTGCCAACACCGTGGGAGATGCCCGCATTGTCAAGAGCTGCCACCGCGCCTTTTGCCATATCGTCGTTCTCAGCATAGATTACGTTGAAAGACTCTTTTGAGTCGATCGCTGACTGAACGATCTGCTGCGCCTTGTCAGCACTCCACTCGGCAGTCTGCTGCGAAACCATCTTCCAGCCTTCGCTTTTTACTGCTGCGTCAAGAGCGCCGCTGCGGCCTTTCTGTGCTGCACTACCCATTACACCCTGGATATGGATAATTTCATACTTGTCAAGATTCTGATTCTTCAGCCATTCTACAGCTGTCTCGCCTTCTTTTTCCATGTCAGAAACGATGGATGCTACATAAAGGCTCTCATCTGCTTCAATGGTACGGTCGAAAAGAATAACCTGCGTACCTGCCGTCTGAGCTTCTTTTAATACAGAATCCCAACCTGAAGTATCTGCTGCTGAAAGAAGAAGATATTTAACGCCGTCCTGAATGAACTTCTTAGCAGATGCGATCTGCTCTTCATTCTTGTTGCTGTAAGCGAACTGAGCGCTGTATCCATTATCCTCGGTGAAATGCTTTTTCAGGTCGTTTACGTTTGCTGTACGGTAACCGGACTCGTTCGGGTCATTGTTGATAATGCCAACTTTGATCAAGTCGCCGCTTGTAGCGGTATCGCTCGTATCTGCATCATCTTTCGGAGCCTCCGTAGCCGTGCTACCCGTACTGCTGCCTGCGTTGTCGTCACTCGTGCCTGTGTTTCCACATCCTGTAAGCGCGAATGCCATCATGGATACACACAAAAGTGTGCTTATGAGTTTTTTTCTCATCTTAAAATAATCCTCCTGTCTTTTTTTGCCTTTCGGCTTTAGAGATAGCATACAAGATATCATAATGAAAAAAAACGGAATTACTTTTGGATTATGTTTATTTTCTTACTATTTTTTCAATAAATTACGAATATGTTTGTTTTTTTATGAATAATGTGTATTATTTTACTCTTTAACCCTGTGACTTAAAGTCCCTTGGCGTACATTTCTGCGTCTTTTTAAACAGATAGCTAAAATAGTGGGCGTCTTTATATCCCACCGCATACGCAATCTCAGACGTTTTCATCGTGGAACTGCGCAGCAGCTCCTTTGCCTTTTTCATCCGCACATACGTCAGGTATTCAATAAATGTCTGCCCCATCTCCTGACTGAAAATCGTGCTGAAATAATTGGGGCTTAGATTCACGCTTGCCGCCACTGTGTTCAAAGATATTTCTTCATTGTCAAAATTCTTTTCTATATAGCTTCGAGCCGCTTTCAAAAGAATGCTGTTCGTATATTTTGAGACATTTTCCCTCATCTCGATCGTTGCCTCAATCACTTCCCGAAGATACTTTTTTGTCTGATCCACCGTCTGGAATACGCGGACCATATCCTTAAAATCCCCACAGCGCGCCACAAGCTCATTGGTATCATACCCAAGCGATTCCAATACCGACGCCGCCATCAGGTAAACGTCCATCACCATGTACTGGCGGAACAGCATAGACTGCATATTTTTCTCCCCTATGCCTCCGCTGTATTCGTTCACAAAATGCGTCACATCGCCTTTCAGCCCCGTCCTCATAAATTCTTCAACAAACTTCCTGTCCAGCCTGTCAATGTCAATAGAGCCTAACGCTAGCTCGTTATTTTCTGCAGCATCCGCTGAAATATCATCTCTGGTTATGATCTGGTTCCACTTCTTCAGATATCGAAATGCAAATACCCGCTCTGCCTCATCCACCGATTTCCTCAACTCCCTCACCCTCATCACCGGTTTGCCGACCGCGCCGAAATATTCCACCGACTGCGAAAAACCATGCGTGATCCGGCTGACGGCCTCTTCCACCGCTTCGATCTTATAATCCATCTGGCTTTGGTCTTCTGAGAGAAAAAGCAGCGCCCAGCCCTCGATGCCCCGGCGGAAATAATAAATCCCTTTTTGTTCCTGAAGCATGCTCTCTACCGCTCTTGACAACTCCAAAAACTGTCCGCCCCCATCATCAAAACTGCTTGTGATTTTCAGAAGAACAGTGTTGTACAGGCGTGCGCTCAAATCCATTTCGAGCTGCTTTGCCTGTTCCAAAATATCCGTCACAGACAAATTCTGCGTCAGTATGCGAATCAAAAACTCTTCCTTTTTGTACTCGCGGTTCTCCCACATATTTTCTTCAAATCTTTTTATGAGCTCCCTGCCCTCCCTCTCCCTGAGAATGGATGCAGAGACGACCCGCAGCACTTCCAGAAGCTCCGCGGATGAGACCGGCTTGAGCAGGTATTCCTCCACGCCGATCTTGATCGCCTCTCTCGCATATCTGAATTCAGCGCTCGCACTTACAATGACGATTTTTATATCCGGCAATTCCTTTCTGACCAGCCTGCCAAGCTCCAAACCATCCATAAACGGCATCTCGATATCCGTGATCAGGATGTCCGGCGTTTCTTCCAGAATCATCGGATATGCCAGTTCTCCGTCTCCCGCCTCTCCGACAAATTCATAGCCCTCCCTCTCCCACTGGATGCTGTTTTTGATTTCCTCCCGGACCTCGGCTTCATTTTCTACTAAAAATACTTTGATCATACGCACCTGCATCTCCTGAAAACCATTCCAACCGGAATGTTGCTATTTACTCTAAAATTATAGCGGATTATTCAAAAATAAACAACCCATTGATTGTTCCGCCCACCTTTGATATACTTAAAGAAACTAAACAAGAAAAACAATGGAGGTTAGTATGGAAAACAGACGCATTGTTGTCGCACTTGGAAGAAATTGTTTTGGGGAGACATTCCCCGAACAGCAAAAAAATGTTGCCAAGGCGGCAGAAACAATCACTGAACTTGTTGAAAACAAATATAACATTATCATCACCCACAGCAATGGCCCCCAGATCGGCATGATCCACACTGCCATGACAGAATTTGCACGTCTGGACAGCCGATATACCGTAGCCCCCATGTCGCTGTGCGGCGCCATGAGCCAGGGTTACATCGGTTATGATCTTCAAAACGCCATCCGCACCGAGCTTTTAAACCGCGGTATTTTCAAGCCGGTATCCACAATCATCACGCAGGTACGCGTCGATCCCTTCGACCGGGCATTCAACCACCCGACCAAAGTCATCGGACGTTATATGGATAAAGAGGAAGCGGAGGCGGAAGAAGAAAAAGGAAATCATGTCATAAAAGAAGAAAACGGATACCGGAGGATCGTGGCCTCTCCCCATCCGGTCGATATTTATGAAATTGACGCCATCCGAACGCTCGCCGACGCCGGACAGATCGTCATCGCCGCCGGAGGAGGCGGGATTCCGGTTATGGAACAGGGCACACGCCTCAAAGGAGCCAGCGCGGTCATCGAAAAGGATTATACCGCAGCCAAGCTCGCCGACATGCTGGACGCATCCCGTCTTCTTATACTGACGGCAGACGACCATCTCTGCGCCGACGGAAAACCGCTCGGAAAAATCAGCAGCGCGGAGGCGATCGCTCTCATCGATGAAGGGCATTTTGACCCGGCGACTACGCTTCCGAAAATAGACGCGGGCGTCTCTTTCGTAACGTCCGGCAAAGGCCGCACCGCCATCATCAGCAGCCTTGAAAACGCCGGAAGCGCGATGCGGCTGAACTGCGGTACGATTATTTCCCAGGACTAGCGCAATAAAAATTCATTTTCTTTACGCTTAAAGCCAAAGAGGGCGTCCCAAAAGCCATAAGCCGGCTCGAGGGACGCCTTCTTTGAACGGGATGCGCGCGCCCCTGTCCGCCGCGCCCATTATATCTCCACATCCTCCGTGTAATCTACATTATCATACCGAAATCCGAACATATGATAAAATTCATCCCAGAATTCCTGTATATCCGCCAGCTCCTGAACGGATTCCGTGCTGACCCCCTCCCACACGCCTGCGATCTTTTTCTGCACGTCCTCCCTCATCTCATAATCATCCATCCTGATGCGTCCGGCTTCGTCAGTCTCCACATCTCCCGCCATTTTATCGAGAAACAGGCGGTTCATCTGTTCAATACATCCCTCGTGAAGCCCCGCGTCCTTCATTACCCGGTAAAGCAGGGAAATATAGAGGGGAACAATCGGGATCGCCGCGCTGGATTGCGTTACAACCGCCTTATTTACCGATATGTACGCCCGGAGCCCGATTCCTGAAAATTCGCTTGTAAGGTCTGCTGCAGTTTCATACAAGTCTTTTTTTGCCTGTCCGATGCTTCCGTCTTTGTAGATCGGATGCGTCACGACCGGCCCAATGTAAGAATACGCCAGCGTTACCGCCCCCCGCCGTATGACGCCGGCGTCATTAAGCGCCGTGATCCAGCCTCTCCAGTCGTCGCCGCCCATAACCCGGACTGTATCGCGGATCTCTTCCTCTGTCGCCTCCGGAACAGTCACTTCCTTTATCTCATTCGTCCGAAGATCGATGGTCTTATTGGTAAACGGCTTTCCAACCGTTTTGAGAACCGAAGAAACCGTGACGCCATCCGGCATCGTACGCCTCGGCGCCGCCATGCTGTATATAATCATGTCTACCTGTCCGAAGTCCTCCTTAATGCACTCGATGACCTGCTCTTTCATCTCGGAAGAAAACCCGTCTCCATTGAAAGATTTGGCATAATGCCCGTCCTCTTCGGCAAATTTTTCAAATGCCTTTGTATTATACCATCCGGCTGTCGCCGTCCGCTTTCCGTTCGACTCCCTCTCCAATGCTACGCCGATCGTATCTGCCCCGTATCCGTATGTAACGGCAATCCTTGAAGCAAGCCCATAGCCGGTAGATGATCCGATGACCAAAACCTTTTTCGGCCCCTCTGCCGTCCCGAATTTTTTCGTGCAGGCGATTTGCCTCCTGACGCTTTCTTCACATCCTTTCGGATGCGCCGTTGTACATATAAATCCCTTTACCTTTGGTTCTACTACCATTTTATTACTCCTTTCAGCCTTTACATGATAACATAAAACAAAATCATAAAGAAGTGAAGCACGCTTCCCGCAATGACGAACAGATGAAACAGCGAATGCATGTACTTCTTTCTCTTCCCAAGCCCGTACAAAACCGCGCCAACCGTATAAGCGATCCCCCCCGTTATAAGAAATACCATGCCCCCGAGCCCCAGCATTTCAGCCGTCGGCTTGATAAAGAAAATGATGCACCAGCCCATGCCAAGATAACATATCATGGATAATTTCTTATATTTGTCGAGGTCGATCGCCGTCAGGGTGGCGGCAGTCAGACAGCATGCCCACACAATACCAAACACCACAAAGCCGATAACCGGATGATTGACCCTGAGTCCCGCCAGCGTAATCGGCGTATATGTGCCTGCGATCAGAAAATAAATCGTGCAATGGTCAATGACCTGAAACACTTTTTTCGCTGGTTCTGACGTGAGGCCATGATAAATGCTGGACATTGTATAAAGGATAATCATAGTCGCGCCGTAGATCGCCGACGCCGCGACGCTCCACGGATCCCCCTTCATGGCGGAGTACACGACGCAGAGCGCCAGCGCCGCTATGGCGAGCGCTCCGCCTACAATGTGCGAAATCATATTAAAATTTTCTTCCCCTCTCGTATAGAACGGAAGATCCCTGTTCCGTAGCCTTGTACGATTCATCCTGTTCCTCCCCCGGCGCCCGTTATCTTCCCTCGTCCGACAAAACATGAAACAGCGCCGTCTTATAAATCAGCACAAGCCTCACGTCGCGGTCACAGTAACGGTTTGCCACATACTCCGTCAGTTTGAATAAATACGCTGCCATCAGTATTCCTGCCGCCGCCGCTTTGATCTCCAAAACCGCGGGCATAAGGGATAAAGCCAGAATGGCAAGGACAAATCCCGCTGTGATATAATAAAACACCCGGCTGATTTTCACCGAGAGCTGAACCGTCCGCAACAGATTCAGCAACCGGTCGCTCAGATGCTCTTCTGAACTCCGGTTCAGCGCCAGATATATATCGCAGAATATGTCCATGCATTCCTTCTGATCCAGCTTATTGCAATAAATTTTATATTTATTTCTCCCAAATTCCTTTTGAATCAACTTCCCCAGAACACTATTCACATTTTTTCTCCTTCGGTTTTTGATCCTCATCCTTATAATATTCGCCGATACCTCGTCCGGTTATGCAAGGAGAAAAAATTTTTTCAGATAAACTTGTAAATCGTCGTGGATGTAAACTTTTCCCCTGCTTTCAGTACGCAGGAATCAAACGAAGGCACATTGACCGAATTGGGGAAAAACTGCGTCTCAAAACACACGCCGGTCCTCTTCGCGTACTGCGCCCCGTTTTTTCCCATCTCCCGGTTGATAAAATTCCCGGTATAGAGCTGCATGCCCGGCAGATCTGTATATACCTCCATTGTACGCCCGGTTGAATCTTCCGACAGCTCCGCTACTTTTTCCAACGCCCCGGCCTTTTTGTCCAATGCGTAGTTGTGGTCATAACCGCCTGCGATCGCAAGCGGTTTATAATCCGCCTCGATTTCAGCGCCAATCGCCTTTTTCGTACGAAAATCCATAGGCGTACCGGTCACATCCGCAATCACTCCGGTCGGGATGAGATCATCCGTCGTCTCCGTAAAGCCGTTTGCCTTAATCCATACATTGTGGTCTGTGATCTCGCCGCCATCGTGTCCCTTTAAATTAAAATATGAATGGTTCGTCACGTTGCAGAGCGTATCCTTGTCAGATGACGCATTATATGTGATTTTCAGCTCATTGTCATCCGTCAGCGTATACGTTACGCTGATATCGAGATTTCCGGGATATCCCTGCTCCATATCCGGACTCGTACGCAAAAATGTCACGCTGTCCGACGTCGTCTCCGCCTTGTACATCACATGATTATAACCCGGCGTTCCGCCGTGAAGATTGTTGGCGCCATCATTTTTCTCCAGTTCATAGGTCGTTCCGTTTAACTCAAATTTCGCGCCGCCTATGCGGTTTCCATGCCTTCCGATAAACGAGCCGAAAAAGCAGCCGTTCGCCTCATAACCGTCCATATCGTCAAAACCGAGCACCACATCGTCCAGCTTGCCGTTTTTATCCGGCACATACAGCGCCGTAATATTCGCACCGTAATCAATAAACTCCGCCCTCATGCCGTTTTTGTTTGTCAGCGCATAAAGAGTTACCTCTTCGCCCGCCTTTGTTGTTCCAAATTTTTTTGTTTCCAATCCCATTTCCTTGTAAACCTCCTTTTCTATCCTCTAGTCCTCACCCGTTTCTTCCGGTTCCGGAACACGCACTTCAATACCAAGCTCTTCCAGCTGTTTTCCATCCACCGCATTGGGCGCGTACGTCAACAGGCAGGACGCGTCTTTCACCTTGGGGAATGCGATCACCTCACGGATATTGTCCTCTTTCGCCATCAGCATGATGAGGCGGTCAAATCCGTAAGCAAGTCCGGCGTGCGGCGGAACCCCGTACGAAAACGCATTGAGCAAAAAGCCAAACTGCTCTCGCGCCGCCTCTTTTGTAAATCCAAGGCATTCAAACATTTTCTCCTGTATATCATTCTGATGGATACGAACCGAGCCCCCGCCGAGCTCCGTACCGTTAAGCACGATATCATAAGCTTTCGCGCGCACGCGCCCCGGATCCGTATCGAGATATTCCAGATCCTCTTCCATCGGCATCGTAAACGGATGGTGCATCGCCTGGTATCTTCCCAACTCTTCATTGTACTCAAGCAGCGGAAACTCCGTTACCCACAAAAATTTATACTCTTCTTTATCGAAAAGCTCCAGCTGCTTTGCCAGCTCCAGACGCAGATTGCCGAGCACGTCATAGACGGTCTTGTCCCGGTCGGCGGCAAACAAAAGCAGGTCGCCCGGCTCTCCCTCCATCACCTGAACGAGCGCATTCAGCTCATCCTCTTCCATAAATTTCGCAAAGGAGGACTTATAGCTGCCATCTTCATTTACGCACAAATAGGCAAGCCCCTTCGCACCAAAATCTTTTGCAAATTCAACCAGCTTATCAATCTTCTTTCTCGGCATGGCGCCCTGTCCCTTCACATTGATGCCCCGAACAGAACCGCCCTGTTCAACCGCACCGGTAAACACGCCGAAACCGCATTCCTTCACCTCATCGGTCACATTTTTTAATTCCATGCCGAACCTCGTATCCGGCTTGTCTGAGCCAAACCGATCCATCGCCTCCCGCCACGTCATGCGGGGAATCGGAAGCGGTATCTCCACGCCCAGAAGCTCCTTAAACAAGCGGTGCAGAAGCCGCTCATTGACCCCGATCACATCATCCACGTCTACGAACGAAAGCTCCATATCAATCTGCGTAAATTCCGGCTGTCGATCCGCGCGCAGATCCTCGTCGCGGAAGCATTTGGTGATCTGGAAATAACGGTCATAGCCGGCACACATAAGAAGCTGCTTAAACAGCTGCGGCGACTGGGGAAGCGCATAAAAATTCCCCGGATGCACACGGCTCGGAACCAAATAATCCCTCGCCCCCTCCGGCGTACTCTTCGTAAGCATCGGCGTCTCGATCTCCAAAAAACCCTCTTCCGAAAGAAACTGCCGCGTCAGCATGGCAGCCCGGCTGCGAAGCATGAGGTTGCGCTGCAGATCAGGACGGCGCAAGTCAAGAAAACGGTAACGGAGGCGCAGTTCGTCCTTTGTCTTGCTGTTTTCTTCCACCGGAAACGGCGGCGTCTCAGATTCCGAGAGAATCCTGATATCGCTTACCCGTACCTCGATACTGCCCGTCGCCAGATTTTCATTGACTGCGCCGGCGCGGCGCTCCACCTTTCCCGTCGCCGCCACGACAAATTCCGCACGCAGCTTCGCCGCCTTTTCAAAGCCTTCCGGACCGGTATCGCCCTCTTCAAAAATAAGCTGGATAATCCCCGATCGGTCTCTCAGATCCACGAAAATAATGCCGCCCTTATTCCTGCTCTTCTGCACCCATCCCATGACCGTCGCGGTCTGTCCTATATTTTCTGCCGTCAGCTCCGCACAACGGCATGTACGCTGTAAGCCTTTCATTGATTCTGCCATTTTTTTACCTCCATAAAACTAATCTGCAAAAAACTCTTTCACATCTGTATATCCGTCTTTCGCCAGCTGCTCTTTCTGGAATTTTTTGTTTTTCTTCATAACGCTGATACTGACGCAGTACCCCGCTTCCCGATCCTCTTTTGCCTGCCGGAGCGCCCGCTTCATCAGCTCCGGAGAGGCCTTCTTGTCTATCAGGTACGCCTTTTTCCCGGATGCCGACGGAACTTCAAAGCCCCGCTCCATAAGAAGCATAACGATCCGCTCGAAGCCGATAGAAAAACCGCAGGCGCATGTATCGGCTCCCGTAAACGCCCCGATCATCTGGTCATAACGTCCGCCGCCGCCGACGGAGCCGCCAAACTCATCCATCGAAATCTCGAAAATCGGTCCCGTATAATATCCCATGCCGCGGACGAGCGTGGGGTCAAAGACCGTCTTAAAATCCGCAGTCTTTACTTCCTCAACGGTTGAAATAATCGTTTCCAAATCCTCTGCCGTCCCCTCTTCAAGGAAACTGCCAAGAGTCTCCTTCATATACCGGATTCCGTCAATATCGTTTGTCACGGTACGAAACAATTGCAGGCAGGCGCCTACCGCCTCCTTTTTATAACCGGTGCCTAATAGTTCTGCCTCTACGCCGTCCATGCCGATTTTATCCATTTTGTCGAGAATGATAAATACATTGTCGTACTCGGAAGCTTCAAAGCCGCAGTACGCCGCCATCGCCTTTAACATTTTGCGGTTATTGATGCGGATCGTAAAATGATTAAAATCCAGTTTGCCCAAAAGCGTCGAAGTCGCCAGAATCAGTTCGATCTCCGCCAGAATCGACGGTTCGCCTAAAATGTCGATGTCGCACTGCATAAACTGCCGGAAGCGCCCTCTCTGCGGACGGTCCGCCCGCCATGAATTTCCCATCTGGAGCGCCTTAAACGGCACGTTCAGTTCCCCGGAATGATTGGCATAATAACGGGCAAGCGGCACTGTGAGATCGTACCTCAGGCCGCTGTCCACAAGATCGTCCCCGCTCTGTGCCGTCTCCAGCTTCAATTTCTCGCCGCGCTTTAAAATTTTAAATATGAGCTTTTCATTTTCCCCGCCCTGCTTGCTCGACAGATTTTCAATGTGTTCTACACATGGCGTCTCAATGGATGAAAAGCCGAATGCGCCGTATGTTTTCTTGATCAGGCCGATCACATAATCACGGATTTCCATTTCTTTCGGAAGTATATCCTTCATGCCTGTCACCGGTTTCTTTTTTAATGCCATCACTCTTTCTCCTTATCATTTCATCTATTCTACTTATGTAGTCATCAACATTTTTTACATTTTCCACCCGCTCCACCCGGTTCTCTCCGGAAAACACATATTTTGATGACGCGCCGCTTCCAAGCGCCAAAACGTCCTCCAGCTCCTCCATCATAAAAATATTATAGAGGCACTCCTTGCCGGGTCTGGCATACGCCACATTCTCCTGATTCGTATTATAACTTGTAAACGCTTTGTTTTTCTGGCGGTACATATAATAAGGCTCATAACCGTGCGAACGGCAGAACCGTTCCGCCCCCGTCTGCATCGCCGCAATCCACGGATTTTCATGCAAAAGCCGCTCTCCGCCCTCCAACTGCTCGCGCCTCATGCGCGAGGCGCGCTTAATAACCAGCGTATGGACGGTAATGCTGTCCGGCTCAAGCCGGCAGACCTCCTGCAGCGTGCGCTCCAGATCCTCCGGCGTCTCCTCCGGCAGCCCGACGATCAAATCCATATTGATATTATCGAAACCAAGCTCTCTTGCCTGTGCGAATACGCGCCTCACATCATCGACCGAATGCTTTCTGCCCATCATTTCCAATGTGCGCTGCTTCATCGTCTGCGGATTAATCGATATGCGGGTCACTCCATGCTCTTTCATGCAGCGAAGCTTGTCCTCCGTAATACTGTCCGGACGCCCCGCCTCCACCGTAAACTCCCGCACATGCTCCATCGGCAGATAACCGCTGACCAGATCAAGCAGACGGGCAAACATCCCTTCTTCCAATGACGTGGGCGTTCCGCCCCCGATATATACCGTCTGCAATACCTTTGCCGAAACCGCCTCCCCCGCATAAGCGAGCTCTCGTTCCAGCGCGTCAAGATATGCCGGCGCCTTATCCGCATATTTTTCTATCGGATATGACGAAAACGTACAATAGGAGCAGATGCTGGGACAAAATGGTACGCCGATATAGGCGTTTATACTATTTTCATGGTCAATATGCCCGGCGAGCGCATACTCCCTCCTTGCCACATCCATCACAAGCTTCGCTTTCTCCGGCGCACACCGGTAATCCTCTCGGAGACAGTCTGCAATTTCCTTCTCCTGTTTTCCCTCCATAAACATCCGGAGCGGGATCTTCGCCGGACGGACGCCTGTCAAAATCCCCCACGGAAGGAAATTTCCTGAATATCTGCACAAAAAATCATAGAACCGCCTTTTTACCTCATTTTTTGTGTAGGGCGACGGAATAAAGTCCCTATACCGCTCCCCGCCGTCGATTTCGCACAGAACGGAGTATCCGTCTAACTCCTGCCATTCCGCTTTCTTTTTAATCTCGCACGCTTTCCCGGGATAAAAAGCCTGTGCCAGCGCTTTCATATCATAGGAAAACTCGTCGTCTTTTATCGTAATATGAATCACTGTCCACACTTCCTATACAAACGGATTATTTTCACTCTCATAACCGATCTGCGTAGCAGGGCCGTGTCCGGTAAATGCCCGCACATCCTGCGGAAGCGTGAGAATCTTTTCCCGCAGCGACCGGATCAGCTCTCCTTCGTTTCCTGTAGGCAGATCACACCTTCCCATCGATTCGAAAAACAGCGTGTCGCCGCAAAAAAGCGCCTTTTCCTTCTCCATATAATAGCAGCAGCTTCCTTTCGTGTGTCCCGGCGTATGAATGACCTGAAATTCCATACCGGCAGACTCAAATTTCTGCCCGTCTCGAAGTGCTACGTCCGCCTCTATGCTGATCGGACGCCCCGTCATGCCCGACACATTCAGTCCGGCGTCTGACAGAAGCTCTTTTTCTCCTTCATAAGCGCAGACCCTCCCCCCGGCGGCAGCGACCAGCCCGGGCACGCCCAGCACATGGTCAAAATGCCCGTGAGTCAGCAGGATATCCTCCAGCGCAAGCCCGTGCTCCCGTATATAGCTGCCAATCCTTTCACCGCTGTCCCCGGGATCGATCACAACGCACCGGTCATCCTCCTTCCGGTGCACAATATAACAATTTGTGCCTACGCTTCCCACCACCACCGACTCAATCACAAGTCCGTTTAATTCCATATTAAAACCTCCATCATGCCGCATCGTGATATATTTTCAGTTTTCATATGACCGCCCAATACATCAGCCGTTTGTACGCCTCTCTATATTGATCACGCTCTCCACGCCCCGCAGTTTTTTGATCAGCTTGTTTAACTGTTCCACGCTCTTCGTCTCAAAACCGACGACGATCGTCGCCGTATCCTGTTTCGACGTCCGTACGTTCATGGATTTCACATCAATCCCATTCTCAGTAAAAATTTTCGATACATCCATCAGTACGCCGCTGCGGTTAAAGGAATAAATGACGATTTGAACCGGATAATATTCTTGATTTTGCTTCGCATCCGGTCCCCATTCCGCCTCGATCAGCCGATTCCTCTCTTCCTGCGGAAGATGTATCATATTGACGCAATCCGTCCGGTGTATGGATATTCCCCTGCCGCGCGTGACAAATCCGATGATCTCATCCCCCGGAACCGGGTTGCAGCATCGCGAAAACCGTACGGCGAGATCGTCCAGTCCTTCTACGACGATTCCGCTCTTCGTCTTTGCATATTCCCCGCTTCCCGCTTTTGCGCCTTTGGCTTCCTTCACGCTCTCGATGACCTCTAATATCTGCTCATCCGAGACAATCCGCTTATTTTTCTTATCATACCCGTACTGTAATTTATTGATTACCTGTCCTTCTTTTAACCCGCCATGGCCAATCGCGGCGCAGACGGAATCCCAATCCTTAAATCCGTATTTCCTCTTGCAAGCCTCCGTATACTCAGGTTTTAACAGCTTATGCAAATCAATATTCTTAGATTTTGCATACTGTGCCAGAAGCTCCCTGCCGCGGACGATATTTTCCTCTTTAAATTCTGAACGGAACCACTGGTTGATCTTATTTTTTGCCTGCGTGCTCTTTACGATCGATAACCAGTCGCGGCTCGGTCCCGTGCTGTTTTGCGACGTTATAACCTCAATCCTGTCGCCGTTTTGGATTTGATAATCAAGCGTAACGATATTTCCGTTCACCCTTGCGCCCACCATCCTGTTTCCCACTGCCGTATGAACGGCATAGGCAAAGTCAATCGGCGTAGATCCGGCCGGAAGCGTCATCACGTCCCCATTCGGCGTAAAGCAATACACGCTGTCGGAAAAAAGATTGAGGTCGCTTTTAAGCAGATTCAAAAATTCCTTATTGTCCGACATGTCCCGCTGCCACTCTAATATCTGGCGCAGCCATGACATTTTTGCCTCCTCATTCTGTACGCTCTGGTCGCTCCCCTTGCTTTCTTTATATTTCCAATGCGCCGCAATGCCGTACTCCGCTGTCTGATGCATCTCATACGTACGGATCTGTATCTCAAACGGCTGTCCGTCCGGACTGATCAGCGTTGTGTGGAGCGATTTATAATGATTCGCTTTCGGCATCGCGATGTAATCCTTAAATCTCCCCGGAATCGGCTTGTACATCTCATGTATAATGCCAAGCGCCGCATAGCACTGCTGCTCCGTATCCACGATGATGCGAACGGCAAACAAATCGTAAATCTGGTCAAGCGCCTTATTCTGGTTCACCATCTTGCGATAAATGCTGAATAAATGTTTTACCCGCCCGTCAATGGTGCAGGGGATTCCGACCGCCTCCAAATGCTCCTGTACCTCAACCATGATATCTTTGACAAACGTCTCTTTTTCCACGCGCATATGGTTGAACTTTTCCGTCAGCTCGCTGTACGCCCCCGGCTGGAGATATTGGAGCGACAAATCATCCAGCTCGACCTTGACCTTTGAAATGCCCAGACGATGCGCGATCGGCGCGTAAATATCCATCGTCTCCCTTGCTTTTTCCTTCTGCTTCTCCGGACGCATAAACTGCAGCGTCCGCATATTGTGAAGCCGGTCGGCAAGCTTAATAATGATTACGCGGATGTCTTTCGCCATCGCAAGAAACATTTTCCTGAGGTTCTCCGCCTGTACATCCAGCTTATCCGCCGAATAGTTTAACTGCGTCAGCTTCGTAACGCCGTCTACAAGCAGGGCGATTTCCTCGCCGAACATTTTTGCCATATCCTCAACCGTGTATTTCGTATCCTCCACGACGTCGTGCAAAAGCCCGCCCACGATCGTCTCCTTATCCATATCAATCTGAGCCAGAATAATCGCCACGCACACCGGATGGATCAAATACGGTTCCCCGGATTTTCGCTTCTGATCCTTATGCGCTTCCTTCGCCAGATTGTATGCCCGCGTTATAAAATCGAAATCTTCACCCGGATGATCTGTCAGGATAATCTTTTTCAATACCCTGAATAGGACGTCCGGGTCAGTAAAGTTAGGAGGAATAATATCCTGTGGCAGTTCGCCGGTGTCAAATTCTTCAATTAAACCACTCTGTCTGTCCTCTGCCATATCGGCCATCCCTTTCTATAGTAAGTGCAGATATTGTACGCGTCTCTGCTTTCGCATATCAAACATTATATAGGAAAAAGGCAGAAAATGCAACCATATCATTTGGCGAAGTATGCGCTTTACAAATGCGGACGGGCAGTCTGTTCGCCGGAGTTCCGGCGGCGAAACGATTGCCGGGCAATACGGGAGGCCGGCAGATAATCATTTGATCTGCCGGCCCCCCGATTCCTATGCAAAACCTATTTACAGAAAACCCGCTCAGCCATTGGCGCGCATTTTCTGCTCCAACCGTATCTTGTCGGCAATCAGCGCCACAAACTCAGAATTTGTCGGCTTTCCCTTGCCATTATTGACTGTATATCCAAACAATTCATCAATCGTATCTACTTTTCCTCTCGTCCACGCCACTTCGATTGCATGCCGAATCGCACGCTCCACTCTGCTTGGCGTTGTTTTATGCTGCTTTGCAATAGACGGGTAAAGAATTTTAGTAATTGAATTAAGCATTTCACTGTCATCCACTGACATCATAATCGCATCCCGAAGATACTGATATCCTTTTATGTGTGCCGGTACTCCGATTTCATGAATGATATTTGTCACATCCATCTCCAAATTGTACTCTGATTTATCATCCCTTTTCGTATACTGCTCACGGCTGTTCACCAGCATCGCTTTGTTATCCGGCTTTAACTGCTGTATCTTTGCAAGAATGGTCTCCTTCTCAAATGGTTTCAGTACATAGTATGACGCCCCGTACTGAAAGGCAGTCTGCATCACATTCTCCTGTGTAACTGCAGTGACAACGATAAAGTCCGGTCTTTTCTCGATTCCGGGAAGTCCTTTGCTCACCTTCTCCAGCACAACCAAACCGTCCATCTTCGGCATGATCAGGTCAAGAAAAACGACATCCGGCGACGTTTCACGTATCATTTCGATCGCTTCCACGCCATCCTCGGCATGTCCGACAATTTCTACGTCCTCGTCCTCCTTCAGGCTCTCCTTGATCATGGCAGCCGCTCTTACGCTGTCATCCACAACTAAGACTTTTAGCTTATTCAATCTTTTATTCCTCCCATACATAAACTTGACATAACGCCCTAAATATCGGTGTTATCCTCTGCATTATATATGCTTTTTCATCAATTTGCAAGACAATTTCATGACTTTTCCACAATTTATACAAGCGGATTTTCCATATTTTTATCATATTCGTCAAGATTCTACTTTATTCAACGAAAACTCGTTTCTTTCTACATTTACGGGCGTGCAATCGGATATCCGCCACCGCCGTATCCGGCAGGACGCGCCGCCCACATTTCGCTGAGCACCGGCTTCCCCGATTGGTCAAAATACGATACCGAATAGCCGACAAACATCTCCACATGATAAATTCCTTTGTACCTGCCGTTGTTCTCTCCCGTTTTAAACAACAGATCGCCCGGACGAAGCTTCATCTCCTGTACATGCTTCCATGTATAGGAATTTGTAACCGCCTTTTTGTGTTTTGCGCACCATTTGGCAATATCCGCGGCAACCGGTGCGTATGATTTGCTGCCAAACGTCTTCTTTATTTTTTTGTATGATTTCCAAACAAGGGAGCTGCAGTCATAATAGCCCTTCTGCATTCGTTTCGGCTGGCTGTACTTCCAATTCGCCCCGATTTTCTTCGCCGTATTTACAGTCTTTAGCAATCCCGATGAAACGACGGATACCGCACACCCCAGCTTCACATCTCCCAACTTTGCCGTAATAACAGCATTTCCCACCTTTTTGCAGCGCACCAGGCCATTGCCGGACACTCTTGCGACGCTGGGATTGCTTGATGACCACGACGCTTTATCTCCCGTTCCCTTAATCTTCAAAGCAACCTTTTTTCCCTTCGCCGTTGTCAGGCCCGTTTTCGACATCTCCACCTTCGCCACTTTTATATGAATGGCAAAACTCTTTCCGTTGATCGTCACGGTCACGGACGCGCTTCCTTCTGAATATGCGGAAACGAGCAGCTTATTATTCTCAATCCGGCAGCTTATATCCATCTCGGAATCATCCGACGCATACTGAATGGTTGAATTGTCTTCTGTCAAAACGACTTGGCTGTCTATCGCTATTTCCCCGCTATAAATGCCATCCCCCGTTATGTAGCCGGTCAGACGGTCCGCCGCCAGCGTAACATTGGCCATATCCAGCGTAACCGTAAAACGGCAGTACCCGGTAAAGGCGATTGTTCCATCCGGCGCATATCCGTATACCGCATAAGTCACGATACCCGTTGAAACAGCGGTATAATTTCCCAATTCGTCGACTCGGATGATATCGCCTTCCCCATCCCCCCACTCATCGTCATAATCCTCATATTCCCACCGGGCAACTGTCACCGGCTGTCCAAACGCATCCGTCAGATTTTCAGCAGATGGCAGAATGCGGCCTGTATCACCTATATTTACACTGATTTCCGCCGTTGATCCAACTGTCACGCAGACGTCCGCCGCCATGGCGCGGGCCGCCCGTCCGCTCCAGAGCGCGCATGCAAACACAGCAAAAATCATCAGGATCCGTTTAAATTTTCTTTCCATCATCTCATCCTCTCTTGCAATCATATAGATACAGTATACTATAATCCGACAAAAAAGTCAAAAAAACACAGATGCGCCCAGCATATGCACGCATAGGGCATATAGTACCTAAAAAGCGCCGAGAATGGTTGTTGCTTCCATTCCCGGCGCCCTGAAAATGCATCAGCCCTCAATGCTTATATACTTCTTTTCTTCCACTTCAGGCTTATTCTCCTTTTTCGGTATCACAAGCTTCAAAATTCCATCCCTAAAGTTCGCTTTGATATCCTCCTGCGTAATGTTCTCGCCGACAAAGAAACTCCGCTGGCATTGCCCGCAATAACGTTCTCTGCGGATGTATCTGCCCTCCTCGTCTTTTTCTTCCTTTTTGTCGGTGCGATTTGCGGACACGTTGAGGTAACCGTCTTTTAAATCCGCCTGTATATCTTCTTTTGCATATCCCGGAAGCTCAATATCCATGATAAAACGGTCGTCGAACTCCTGAACGTCCACGTTCATTCCCGGCACTTTGGATTTCTGCAAAGTGTTGAACGGAAAACGGAACGCATCGTCAAAAAAACTATCAACAAAATTGTCTTCAAAAATACTTGGTGCTAACATAAGTCATTCCTCCATTCTTAAAGAAAATATTTTATCGTTTATTATTCCCTAACGACACTTATGTTATACCACATTTGTTAGCACTCGTCAAGAGTGAGTGCTAACAAAAAGTATGAACTTTTTGTGAACTTCTAATTTGGTTGAAAACTAATCCTCGAATTTTCCGGCACAGATTCAGTTATAAACGTATTTCCGCCGATCACCGAATTTCTTCCGATCACGGTTTCCCCTCCGAGAATGGTGGCTCCGGCATAAATCGTCACATTGTCCTCGATCGTCGGATGGCGTTTGACGCCGGACAGCTTCTGTCCGCCTCTTGTAGACAGACCTCCCAGCGTCACGCCCTGATAAAGCTTGACATTATCACCGATCACCGTAGTCTCTCCGATGACGATCCCGGTCCCGTGGTCGATAAAAAAGCTCTCCCCGATAACCGCGCCGGAATTGATATCGATCCCCGTCTTCGCATGGGCATATTCCGTCATGATGCGCGGGATGAACGGCACCTCCCGTATGTACATTTCATGGGCGATCCGGTACACAAAGATCGCAAAAAGCCCCGGATAGGAAAAAATTATCTCTTCCTTGCTCTTAGCCGCAGGATCGCCGTCATACCCCGCCTGCACGTCTTTCAGCAAAAGCCTGTGGATTGCGGGAAGCTGTTCAAAAAATTCACGGCATATGCATTCCGCCCTCCTGCGGTTGCGTTCGTCCGGCATCCCGTCAAACGAGTTTTTCTCCAGTTCGATTTCTTCCTGTCTGTAAGCAAATGCACAGGCGATCTGCTCGGAAAGCATATTATAGATAGAGAGCATGCGGCTTCCCACAAAAAACTGGGGAAGTCCGCGCGTCGCATCCTGTTCGCCAAAATATCCCGGAAACATTACAAGACGCAATTCCTTTAGGGCGTCAATAATCACTTTTCGCTCCGGCATATTTTTCCCCGCCTTCGTAGAAAAAAGCGGCTCTTTGACATAATGATCCGCAATCTGTCGTACGACGTTTTCAATCGTGTTTTTTGTTTCCTGCTCCATACGCTGCCTCCGCTCAATGCCAATAAACTTTAGTCATGCTAATTTGATTTCCTTTACAAAATAATCAATATACTCCCAAATCTCTTCCTTTCCCTCCCGGTTCTGTGCCGAAAACGGCACAATCGGCGTTCCCTCAACCAGCCCGAGCTTCTTTTCGATCACGGAAATGCTTTTACTCCGGGCATTGCGGCTGATCTTATCCGCCTTCGTCGCTATGATCAGCGGATTGAACCCCTTGCTTGCAAGCATCCGGTACATTTTTACATCATTTTCGGTCGGCTCATGCCGAATATCAATCAATAAAAATACAACCCGGAGCGCTTGAGACGTATCCAGGTATTTTTCTATCATTTTCATCCATTTTGCCGCCGTCTCCCTGGATACTTTCGCATACCCGTATCCCGGCAGGTCAACCATATAAAAGACATCATTGATATTGTAATAATTAATCGTCTGCGTCTTTCCCGGCTGCGAGGAAATCCTTGCCAATCCTTTGCGGTTCAGCAAAGTATTGATCAGCGAGGACTTTCCTACATTTGACCTGCCCCAAAAAGCCATCTCGATTTTATCATTCTGCGGAAGCGCGCTTGTCACGCCGCACACCGTCTCCAGCTCCATGGTTTGAATAACCATACTTCACCTCTTCTGTAGTTATTTATTATTCACACTAACGCCTCTGCCAGAATTTGTTTCATATGTTTGGCAAATACAATCTCCATGCCTTCTGTAATCTCGTCTTCCAGTTCTTCCACATCGGGCACGTTTTCTTCCGGAACGATGACCTTCTGTATGCCGGCCAGACGCGCCGCCAGAAGCTTCTCCTTCAATCCGCCGATCGCCAGTACGCGCCCGCGGAGCGTAACCTCGCCCGTCATTGCAACCTTTGCCTTCGCTTTCCGCTTTTCGACGGCAGAGTATATCGCCGTAGACATCGTGACTCCGGCAGACGGTCCGTCCTTCGGCACAGCTCCCTCCGGCACATGGACATGGATATCATGCTCCTTAAAATAGTCGTTTCCCCTTTTGGATACCGAACGGACATAACTGAGCGCAATCCTCGCCGACTCCTGCATCACGTCCCCGAGCTGCCCTGTCAATATGAGATTTCCCTCTCCCGGCATAATATTGACTTCGATCTCCAGCGTATCGCCGCCGGTCTGTGTCCATGCAAGTCCCCGAACAATACCGATTTCGTCCGATTTATTTGCCTTTTTGCCTAAATATTTGCGCTTGCCGAGAAATTGTTTCAGGTTTTTGCCCGATACCCGTATCCTATCGTTCTTCTGTTCTACGACCATTCTCGCCGTCTTGCGGCATATTTTCCCGATCTGGCGTTCCAGCTCGCGCACGCCGGCTTCCCTCGTATAATAGCTGATAATGTCCGTAAGCGCTTTGTCGTTCACGGTAAGCTGCTGTTTTTTCAAGCCGTTTTTCTCAATCTGTTTCGGAATAAGATACTGCTTTCCGATATGAAACTTTTCATTTTCCGTATATCCTGCGATCTCGATCACTTCCATGCGGTCAAGAAGAGGTCTGGGAATCGTATCCGCCGTATTCGCCGTACAGATAAACAGCACTTCAGATAAATCCACAGGGATCTCCACATAGTGGTCTGAAAAGTTTTTATTCTGTTCCGGATCAAGCACCTCCAGCAGTGCGGAAGAGGTATCCCCCTTATAATCGCTGCTGACCTTGTCGATTTCATCTAGCAGCATAAGCGGATTTTTCACGCCTGCCTTTTTCATTCCTTCTATGATGCGCCCCGGCATCGCGCCGATATACGTTCTCCTGTGTCCCCGGATCTCCGCTTCATCGCGCACGCCGCCGAGACAGATGCGGACATATTCCTTGCCGAGCGCGCGCGCCACCGATTTGGCGACAGACGTCTTTCCGGTACCCGGCGGTCCGACCAGGCATACAATCGGCGCCTCGCCCTTTCCCGTGAGGCTTCTCACCGCGAGAAATTCCAGAATGCGCTCTTTGACTTTGTCCAGTCCGTAATGATCTTCATTTAAAATTTTCTCCGCAAGCTCCATATCCAGCTTGGACGAATCCATTTTATCCCACGGAAGCGAAAGAAGCGTTTCGATATAATCTCTGGAAACAGCGCTTTCAGATGAGCTGGACGGCATGGACGCCAGGCGACTCATTTCCTCTTCAATCTTTTCCCGCACCTCGTCCGTACAAATCAGCTGTTCCAGCTTGTTCCTGTATTTTTCCTCATAATTGGACGCCCCTTCGCCAAGTTCGTCCCGAATCACCTTCATTTGTTCGCGCAGAAAATATTCTTTCTGGTTTTTGTCTACCTCCGTTTTCACCTTTGAGCGGTAATCCGCCCTTAATTTAAGTATATCGAGCTCATCGGACAGATATTCCGAAACAAGATAAAAACGCTCAGATATATTGAAGCATTCCAAAATATCCTGACGTTTCTCCAAATCCATCGGAACATGCATTGCAATTAAATCCAAAAGAGTCCCTAATGAGGTCTCCCTACGAATCTTATCCAACGCGCCTCGTCCCACACTCTGGTTTGATTCAAGATAAGTTACATACAGTTCCTTTATATCACGGCACATTGCCTCCGTTTCCAAATCGGTCAGCTTCTCCTGCCCTTCGTCCTCCGCATGCAGAACGACTTCACCAAATAAAAACGGTTCATTTTGTAATAACGCCGCCATCGTAGCGCGCTCAAGGGTAGATACCAGAACACGCACTACATGCTGCTCCAGTTTTATCACCTGCCTGATTTTCGCAACAACGCCCACTGATCTCAAATCCGCATAAACAGGAAGATCTACCCGGTCATCTTTCTGACTGGTGATAAAGACCATACTGTCATTTGCCATCGCTTCCTCGATCGCACGCTTGGTTATATCACGCTTCACATCCAGATGAACCAGCATTCCCGGCAAAATCGACATCCCCTTTAAGGCAATCAACGGCAACGTCTTCATCTGTTCATCCATGATCATTCCCCTCCTATCAGGCGCTCTCCACTTTCTCTCCGATTTTCAGCGCCTGATCATTTTCTCCGACTAATTCCGGCTGCCCGGTTCCATCCACCGCCTCTTTCGTAATGCGGCACTCTCTGACATCCTCTCTGGACGGCAGCTCGAACATATAATCCATCATACAGCTTTCAATGATTGCGCGAAGCCCTCTGGCTCCGGTCTTTCTGGCGATCGACTGCCTCGCGATCTCGCGTACCGCCTCATCATCAAAACTTAAACGGATTCCATCCAGTTCCATCAGTTTCTGATACTGCTTCGTAATCGCATTTCGAGGCGTGACAAGAATCTCCTTGAGAGCTTCCTCATCCAGAAGATCGAGGCTCACCGTCACAGGAACGCGCCCTACGAGCTCCGGAATAATTCCAAATTTAACCAAATCCTGCGGGAGCACCTGCCGGAATAGCTCGCCGATATTGGCGTCCGTCTTGTCCGCCACTTCAGCATTAAAACCGATCGACTTCTTATCGATTCTCGACCCGATGATTTTATCGAGCCCGTCAAATGCGCCTCCGCATATAAATAAAATATTTGTCGTATCAATATGATAAAATTCCTGCTGCGGGTGCTTTCTTCCCCCCTGAGGCGGAACGCTTGCCTCCGTCCCCTCAAGTATTTTAAGAAGCGCCTGCTGAACGCCTTCGCCGGACACATCCCTTGTAATCGATGCGTTCTCCGTTTTTTTCGTAATCTTATCGATCTCGTCTATATATATAATACCATGTTCCGCACGCGCAATATCATAATCTGCCGCCTGAATGATCTTCAACAGAATATTTTCCACATCCTCGCCGACATAACCGGCCTCAGTCAGCGTAGTCGCGTCTGCAATGGCAAACGGCACGTTGAGTACCTTGGCAAGCGTCTGTGCAAGATATGTCTTGCCGGATCCGGTAGGGCCGATCATCAGAATATTGCTCTTCTGTATTTCCACGCCCAGCTCATGCCCTGACATAACGCGCTTGTAGTGATTGTACACGGCCACTGACAGCGCTTTTTTCGCCTCATCCTGCCCAATCACGTATTCATCCAGAAATTGTTTGATCTCCTTCGGTTTGAGCAGATTAATTTCAACCTCTTCCTCGATGTCCGCTCCGTCGTCATACATCTGCTGATACTCTTCTGCAAGAAGCTCCTCGCAGAGTTCCGTACACTCGTCGCATATATAGACGCCGGTAGGACCTGCGATCAGCCTGCGCACCTGTTTATCCGTTCTCCCGCAGAAAGAACAATGGCACGGCGGCCGGTTCTGACTATCATTATTTCTCATTACTTTACCCCATTTCTATTAAACAGGACTATAAACAGGACTAAAAACCGTCCGTTTCTCCCGTTTCATCTATTTCGATTCTTCATGATTAACGAGAATCCGGTCAATAAGACCATAATCAAGTGCTTCCTGAGCTGACATGAAATTATCGCGCTCCGTATCCGCAGCGATCTTTTCCACACTCTGGCCGGTATTGGCAGCCAGAATCTCATTCAGCTTCTTTTTTGTCTTCAAAATATTTTCCGCCACGATCTGAATCTCAGTCGCCTGCCCTTTTGCGCCGCCCGATGGCTGATGAATCATAATCTCCGAATTTGGCAGCGCAAAGCGTTTTCCTTTTGCGCCGCTCGACAGGAGAAATGCGCCCATACTCGCTGCAAGTCCCATGCAAATAGTGGAGACGTCGCATTTCACATAATTCATCGTATCATAAATCGCCATCCCCGCCGTGACAGAACCGCCCGGGCTGTTGATATACAAATTAATATCCTTTCCCGGATCCTCTGATTCCAAAAAAAGCATCTGCGCAACGACAAGGCTTGCCGTTGTATCATTTACTTCATCACCGAGAAATATAATCCTCTCGCGAAGCAGTCGTGAATAAATATCATATGAACGTTCGCCGCCCCGGCTCGTCTGTTCAATGACATAAGGAATTAACGCCATAATAACCTCATTTCTGCGCTGCTTTCTGCGCATAACGAGCTTGTGCCAAGCCATGCTATGGCTTTGCCATGCTATGGCTTTGCAGCGCGGGCACAATTCTCGCGTGTGAAAAAACTTATTTTTTCAC
Source organism: uncultured Lachnospiraceae bacterium (assembly GCA_947591245.1). GTDB lineage: Bacteria > Bacillota > Clostridia > Lachnospirales > Lachnospiraceae > Eubacterium_F. Next base: position 31,217 of record CANQCY010000010.1, read on the forward strand.
GCTAACCTCAATCCGCCTATTGATCTATTTTATGCTTCCTCTGTTTCTTTTGCATCCTCGTCCGCCGTTTCAGCGGCTCCCTCTACTTCTACCGCCTCTTTCGCAAGGAATTCGACTGCCTTCCGCACCTCCGCATCCTTGGAAATCTGCTCTTTTTCCTCATCGCCCATGCTTTCTTTCATTTTTGCTGCATCCAGACGATACATCTCAGCGATTCTTTCCATCTCTTTATCGACGTCCTCTTCTGTCGCTTTCAAATTTTCCGCCTGTGCAACCGCTTCCAGTACGAGGCGCGTCTTAATCTGTTTCTCCGCCTCCGGACGCATCTGGTCCATAAGCATCTGCGGCTGCATGCCCGTCATCTGCATGTACTGGTCAATGCTAAGCCCCTGCTGGCTTAACCGGGAAGCAAATTCATTTACCATCTGTGAAACCTGCTCATCCACCATTGGCCCCGGCAGTTCTACGGTCGCATTTTCGACCGCCTTTTCCACAGCTTCATTTTCCTTATCCCTCTGTACCTGCGCTTTTTTCCTCTCCGTGAGCATCTTCTTCACGCTTGCTTTATACTCTTTGAGAGTGTCAAACTCTGATACTTCGCTGGCAAATTCATCATCCAGCTCCGGAATTTCCTTGGACTTGATCTCCTTAATCTCCACTTTGAACAGCGCCGGTTTTCCCTTGAGCTCATCCGCATGGTACTCCTCCGGAAACGTAACATTGACGTCCACCTTATCGCCCGCGTTCTTTCCGATCAACTGATCCTCAAACGTATCAATAAAGGAATGGCTGCCGATCGTAAGAGAATATCCTTCCGCTTTTCCGCCTTCAAACGGCTCGCCGTCCACAAAACCTTCATAATCGATAACTGCGATATCATCCTTCTGAACCGCCCTGTCGTCAACCGTAATCATACGGGAATTCTGTTCGCGGACGCGGTCGATTTCCGCATTCACATCCGCCGCCACTACTTTGATCTCCTGTTTCTCCACTTCGACGCCCTTGTACTGGCCGAGCTGCACTTCCGGTTTGACCGCTACAGTAGCTGTAAAGATAAACGGCTTGCCGCTCCCGATATCCACGACGTCTATCTCCGGGCGGGATACGATGTCAAGCTCGCATGAGTCATACGCCTCCTTGTAAGCGTCCTGCATGGCAAAATCTGCCGCATCCTCATAAAACATCTCCGGGCCGTACATTTTTTCTATCATTTTACGCGGCGCTTTTCCCTTCCTGAATCCCGGAATTGCAATCCGCTTCTTGTTTTTAATATACGATTTCTGCATTGCCGCTTCAAAATCTTCTGCGCTTACCTCTATTGTGATCTTTGCCATACTGTGTTCCAGTTTTTCTACCTCGTAACTCATTTCTTAATCCTCCATATCATCTTTTAATCTAGGAAGGGCAGGCTTATAAAAGCATTCCCTATTTTTATTTTTTCAATCCGCCGTTACCAAATCCGATAATTTCCGCTCAGCGCCAGCAGCGCAAAAAGATATAGGCAGTTATCATAATATCTTCTGTCGCCCGTACGCAGCGGCGTATTCCAGAAGCGTTTTACGCACTCTTCTGCATATGGGCCATCCGCCGCAAGCGACGCCTGCGCATTTGTCGCAACGATCGCCACCGGATGGAGCGCCGGCTGATCAAGCGCTGTTCCGTCGATTTCATATGTCATGAAATCCTCGCCTTTATGCGTCTCCATAAAAAACTTCTGTACCTTATTATTATTTTCCTTATGCCAGCCGTCCGGCGCAAACCATTCATAATCGAGACCGATGTTGGCAACGACGCGGTACGAATCACTGTAATACCAGTCATGGCGTCCGCCAAAAACATTCTGCTCCTCCGGGTACGGCGTTCCGTCATAATATGCATACTCGGCAGCGAGCCCGGTCTCCGGATGGCATGCTTTTTTCAGATATTCGCGGCTCGCTTTCGCCGCCTTTTTCCAAAATTCACGATCCTCTTCATTCGCCCACTCCGCAAACAGTTCATAAAAATGCGGACAGTGGTACGACGGATCAGAAAACTTGCGGTCCGGTATAAAACGGATCAGGTAATTTTCCGGCTCCATAATCGGCGCCCCCGACCCATTTTCGCCATTATGTATGCAGGCGCTCAGAATATTTCTTGCCTCCTGGGAATAATTAAAAATCCCCTCGCCGTCTCCCCAGCGGTGGGAAGCGAAAAATAACGCCATGGCAAAAAACTCTTCTCCGTCCGGCGCGGGGCCATAATCATTTTTGTTCCCGTCCGTCTGGCACGACCATGCAAAATATCCCTTATGATATCCTTCCTCCATATACATATAGGTACGCGCCCATTTCCAGACACGGTCGAACTCCGCCTTCATATTCATCTGGACGCACATCATCATCGCATAGGACATCCCCTCCGTCCTCACATCATGATTTCCGGTATCCTCAAAATATCCCATGTCGTCTCCGGCTTCAAAATAAAACTTCTCATTTTCCGGACCGTAAAATACAAGATGGAATGCATCTTTTAATTTCCGGTCGATTTCTTCCTGCGTATATCCGCATTCTGCGAACACATTTCGATACTGTTTCGTGTAATAAGCGCCTTTCATCTCTGTTAAATCCTTTCTTCATTTATAATAATGATATTTGTAATTTTCATCAAATGCCTAATCCGTTCTCTCATGCCCCTTCATTTTCAGGACGCTGATAATTTTATCCGCATTCTCGCGGCAGAGTTCGTCTGTTTTTGCCTCCACCATAACACGGATCAGCGGTTCCGTTCCGCTCTCCCTCAAAAGAAGCCGTCCCTCCCCGCCGAGAGACTCCGTCACCTTCCGCTCGGCTTCCTTCACGTCCGCATCTTCCCTCGCCGCCGTCTTATCTTTCACTTTCATATTAACCAGAAGCTGCGGATAAATGACCAGATCCTCAGTAAGCTGGGACAGCGTTTTATTTTCATGAAGCATGGCTTCCATAATCATCAGCGAAGTCAGAATCCCATCCCCGGTCACCGCATGTTCCCTGAATATTATATGGCCGGACTGTTCGCCGCCAAGCGCATAATCGTTTTCCATCATATTGGCGCAAACATATTTGTCCCCCACCGCGGTCTGCTGGTACTTGATCCCGATGCGGTCAAACGCCTTATAAAGCCCCATATTGGACATAACTGTCGTGACTACCATGTCATCTTTCAGCTTGCCCTGTTCTTTCAGGTACCGTCCGCATAAATACATAATATGGTCGCCGGTAACGACCTGCCCGCACTCGTTCACCGCCAGACACCGGTCCGCATCGCCGTCATACGCAAATCCGACGTCTGCCCCGGTTTCTTTCACAAACGCCTGCAGCTTATCAATGTGGGTAGAGCCGCAGCCGCGGTTGATATTCATGCCATCCGGCGTATCATTTACCGTATGTATCTTTGCCCCAAGTTTTTTAAAAATAGCGCCGGCAAGCCGCGAAGCAGATCCGTTTGCCATATCAAGCGCAACGGTTTTTCCTTGAAACGAATGGCTCACAAGACCTTCCAGATATTTTTTATAAACTTCTTTTCCCTCTGTATAGTCATAACATCTTCCCAGATTTTCGCCGATAGCGTAAGGCAGCTCCGGAACCTTTCCGTCTATATAGTCCTCGATCTGCCCTTCGATCTCTTCCTCCAGCTTATGTCCCTGCCCGTTTATCACCTTTATTCCGTTATCTGTGTACGGATTGTGGCTGGCAGTAATCATAATTCCAACATCAAAAGCATTTTTCCGGATCAAATAAGAAATACTCGGCGTCGTCGTCACATGTATCTCATAGACGTCCGCTCCGCTTGCGGTAAGCCCCGCCGCCAGCGCCGTCTCATACATATAACCGGAAATCCTCGTGTCCTTTCCCACAATCACCCGTACTCGGTGTTTCCCATCCTGAAAATAATTTCCCAGAAAACGCCCGATCTTAAAAGCATGATCCGCCGTCAGCGTAACATTTGCTTCCCCGCGAAAGCCATCCGTGCCAAAATACTTCATGCCAATCCCCTTTCAATTTTGCGGCCATGCCGCCCAAAAAATAATACATCTAGTATATACTATCATAAGAGGGAAATTTATTCAAGAAAATTTTCCCGCATAATCGTGCCGCCGCCCATCACAACATCCCCATCATAAAATACTACCGCCTGCCCCGGCGTCACGGCCCGCTGCGGGCGATCGAAAACGACCTCTGCCGTATCATGGTTCAGCATCCGCACCACGCAGTCATCCCCGCGGTGGTTATAGCGGATTTTCGCAACCGCGCGCACCTCTCCGTCAAACTCCGGTACAGACATGAAATTCAAATGGTCTGCACGCAGCGTCCTCTGAAATACATCTTCACCTTCCCCGATCACCACTTCCCGCGTCTCGGGGCGGATTTCCGTCACAAAAACCGGATGCCCCATCGCCAGGCCGAGGCCCTTTCTCTGCCCGATTGTGTAATGGGTGATTCCTTTGTGAACGCCGAGCACATTTCCATATACATCTACAAAGTTTCCCGGCTCATCCTTCACTCCGGTTTCCCGCTCAATAAACGATGCGTAGCCGCCGTCCGGCACAAAGCAGATCTCCATGCTGTCCGATTTATGCGCAACCAGGAGTCCGGCTTCTTCCGCCCGCTTTCGCACAGCTTCCTTTTCATATTCGCCCACCGGCATTATCGTACGCGACAGCTGTTCCTGCGTCAGGCGGTAAAGGGCATATGTCTGATCCTTCGCCGCTGTGACAGACTTTTGCAGCGCATATCTTCCGTTCGGCCGACGGATAACCCGGGCATAATGCCCCGTGGCAATGAAGTCTGCTCCAAGCTCCATGCTCCGCCTGAGCAGGGCTTCCCACTTTACGTAGCGGTTGCAGGCAATGCATGGGTTTGGCGTGCGCCCGTTCCTGTATTCCTCCGCAAAATAATCAATCACATGCGTCTGAAATTCTTCGGAAAAATCCATAACAAAATGACGGATACCAAGCTGTTCGGCAACGCGGCGTGCTTCTTCCGCCGCCGTCAGCCCGCAGCATCCGTCATTTTCCTTCTGAATGCGGGAAGCCCCTTCCTGCCAGAGCTGCATCGTGACGCCCGCCACCTCGTATCCCTGTTCTAACAGAAGACAGGCTGCCACCGATGAATCAACGCCTCCGGACATACCTACGACAACCCTCTGAGACATGTTTTTCCTCCATTCTGACATTAAGAAGTTGTCTTAACCAAAAGTGATTTTCCGGTCATCTCCGCCGGCTGCTCCATTCCCATCATCTCAATGAGAGTCGGCGCTATATCAGCCAGACAGCCGCCCTCGCGGAGCGTATAGCCGTCGTCATAATTCACAAGTATAAACGGCACCGGATTGGTCGTATGTGCAGTAAACGGCTCGTTCGTTTCATAGTCGATCAACTGCTCCGCATTTCCGTGGTCAGCGCAAATAAACATCTGGCCATTTACTTCCCGAATCACATCCACTACTTTCCCTACGCATTCGTCAACCGCTTCAATCGCTTTGATTGCCGCCGCTTCCACCCCGGTATGGCCGACCATATCCGGATTGGCAAAATTAACAATAATCACATCATACCGATCTGATTGAATCGCTTCTACCAGTCCGTCACACACCTTATATGCACTCATCTCCGGCTGCAGATCGTACGTCGCCACTTTCGGAGAATTGACCAGAATCCTGTCCTCGCCCTCATTCGGCTCTTCTACGCCGCCATTAAAGAAAAATGTAACATGGGCGTATTTTTCCGTTTCCGCAGTACGAAGCTGTTTCAGGCCGTTTTTTGCCAAAAATTCTCCGAACGTATTTTTGATTTCCACCTTATGAAACGCTACAATCTTATTCGGAATCGTCACGTCATATTCCGTAAACGCCACAAATGTCAGAGGGAAAAAGCCCTTCGCCCTCTCAAATCCCTCGAATTTATCATCGCAAAACGCTCTTGTGATCTCCCTCGCGCGGTCCGGGCGGAAATTGTAGAAAATAACCGAGTCGTTTTCCTTCACTGTTGCAACCGGTTTCCCATCCTCCACGATCACTGTCGGGAGAACAAATTCATCTGTTTCATCCTTATCATATGACTGCTGTACGGCGCATATGCCGCATTCCGCCGTCTCGCCCTGTCCGAGAACCAGCGCCTCGTACGCTTTTTGGACACGATCCCACCGGTTGTCACGGTCCATCACATAATAGCGCCCCATCACAGTCGCCACTCGCCCTACGCCGATTTCCTCCATCTTATCCATCGCTTCTTTTACGAAATCTTTGCCGGAAGAAGGCGGCGTATCGCGGCCATCCAAAAAGGCGTGGAGATATACATTTTCGATTCCGTTTCTCTTCGCAAGCTCCAGCAGCGCATACATGTGCGTGTTGTGGCTGTGTACGCCGCCATCCGACAATAAGCCGAATAAATGCAGATCCGATCCGTTTTTCCTGCAGTTTTCAATTGCTTTTAAAAGAGCTTCGTTTTCAAAAAATACGCCGTCCTCGATTTCCTTCGTGATCCGCGTAAGTTCCTGATATACAATACGCCCGGCGCCCATATTCAAATGTCCGACCTCCGAATTTCCCATCTGGCCTTCCGGAAGACCAACAGCCATACCGCTGGCGTTTCCTTTTACAAACGGACATTCCGCCATCAATTTGTCCATCACCGGCGTTTTTCCTTGCGCGACCGCATTTCCCCCTGTTTTCTCATTTAATCCATAGCCATCCAAAATCATTAATACTGTTGGTCTCTTACTCATCGCTTTTATTCTCCTTTATCATATTAAAGCCGCCCGGGTCAAAAGGCATTCCGCCTGGGCAGATATCATCCGACGCCCAAATTGCCAAGCTCCAGATATCTCAAATACGCTCCGTAGGTCATGGTCACCGCCTGCTCTCCGCTGCCAACGACCGCCATGCTTCGGTTCAGCTCTTCCTCCGTCGCCGGAACTGCGCCGGGTATCTGATTGGATATCCCCGCCGTCCCCGCAGCCGAACTTCCTTCCGCACTCTGGCTCTTCGTGACGTCGCCGCTCAATTTATTCGGCGTTACCGTCACGGTCTTATCCGGAACCTTTACCCCATCTTCCATATAAGAGGCAATTTTTTTCACATAATTTTGGGTTTCCTTAAACGGCGGAACCCCGCCATAATACTTTACCCTTCCGCTGCCGGCATTATACGCTGCCGCCGCCAGCGTCGTGTCCCCGTCAAATTTTTTCAGGTGCGCCGCCAGCAGTTTGGCTGCCCCCATAATATTCTGCTCCGCATCAAACACGTCTGAAATGCCGAGCTCTTTTGCCTCTTCCGGCATAATCTGCATAATCCCTTTCGCGCCAGCCGACGAAACGCATTTCGTATCGAAATCCGACTCCGCCTTCGCTACCGCCGCGAGATATTGATACGATACGCCGTATTTTTCCGAAGCCCTCTTAAAAATATCGTCCAGCGTCGTCGTCAGAGTTCCATCTGAAGAAAGCTTTCCCGTCGTTCCGTTTGTTACGCTTGACGAAAAATTCGTCTGTCCAGACGGCGCTACCGTCTTTCCGGATGGCGCCGCTGCAGCATCTGATAAATGCGCCTCTCGTTTCTTTTCCTGCATTAATATGGCAGAAAACGGCGTGATCGTCGTTTCCGCCTGTTGATTTTTCCGATCTGTATGATAACTTTCTGCATACGGCTCTGCAGAAACATGATTCACCGTAAGCGACAAGCCGGTCACCTCCTGAAAATTTCCAAGCATAAACGGACAGCGCTGCTGCCGCAATACTTCCATTTGAAAGTATACTAAATTATTGTCAAATTTGCAAATACTTTTATTTATTTTTGCCGGTAATTCACGAGAAATTCTTTCAGCTTCTGCGTACACCGGCTCAGCGTTTCCACATCCGGAAGATAGACGATACGGAAATGATCCGGCTCCGGCCAGTTAAAACCTCTCCCATGGACGAGCAGGACATGCTTTTCCCGAAGAAAATCAAGAACAAACTGCTCATCATCATGAACATGAAATTTCCCGACGTCGATTTTGGGAAAAATATAGAATGCCGCTTCCGGCTTCACCGCGGTCACTCCGTCAATATGTTCGATCGCATCGCAAATGCATTTTCTCTGCTCAAAAATCCTCCCGCCCGGCAGCAGGAGCGGATCTACCTCCGACCGGTTATCCAACGCCGGCGCAATCAGGTACTGCGCCGGCACATTGGCGCAAAGGCGCATGGACGAGAGCATATTGATTCCCTCGATATAACCAGCCGCCCTGTCCGACGCCCCGCTGAGTATCATCCATCCGCAGCGGAATCCGGCGATCCGGTGCGACTTGGAAAGGCCGTTAAATGTCACACAGCACACGTCGGGAGCAAGCGACGCCGTCGAAACATGCACTTTTCCGTCCAACACCATGCGGTCGTAAATCTCGTCGGAAAACAAAATCAGATCATACTTCCTCGCAAGCCGTACGATTTTTTCCAATATTTCTTTCGGATACAGCGCTCCCGTCGGATTGTTGGGATTGATCACGACGATGCCTTTCGTCCGATCCGTGATCCTGCGTTCCATGTCGGCGATATCGGGATACCAGCCGGAACTCTCGTCGCATATATAATGTACGGGATTTCCGCCCGCCAGCTTCGCCGCCGCCGTCCAAAGCGGATAATCCGGCGATGGAATCAATATCTCATCGCCGTTATTTAACAGCCCCTGCATGGCGATGGAAATCAGTTCGCTGACGCCGTTTCCCAGATAAATCAAATCTTCACTTATATTTTCCAGCCCTTTCTGCCGGTGATACTTCAAAATCGCCTGACGCGCCTCAGGTATTCCTTTGGAATCGCTATATCCCTGACTCAAAGGATCTTTGAGCGCCGCTTCAAACGATTCCATAATCACCCGCGGCGCCCTGAAACCAAACGGCGCGGGATTCCCGATATTTAACTGGAGCACTTCGACTCCCCGCCTCTTCATCTCATTTGCTTCATCCAGCACGGGGCCTCTCACATCATAGCACACCCCATGAAGTTTATCTGATTTTTCAAATGTTCTCATCTTCCTCTTCCTCCATATTGCCCAGCTGAACCCATCCCATTTTCTCAATCTCCGCCGGCTGTATCTCAGGTTCGATCTGCCGTTTCGGAAAAAATCTTGAATAACTCCGTATCAAAAATACCACTGCGACGATGGAACCCGCTTCCATCAGCAAAAAGACCGCGCCCAACACAAATTCCGGAACCAAGCCGGATTTATTGAACGCATCGAGCGCATAGCTTGACAAATTAAACATCAGGTGAAGCAGATAACATCCGAGCAGCGAATTTGTCCTCTCATACGTATATGCAAGCAGTATGCCGAACATTGCGGCATATACGCCCTGAACAACATTCATATGGTATATGCCGAACCATGCAGCCGATACAATCGCAGACACCCAAAACGAAAATCCCTTCCTCATCGTGCGGAATACCATGCCGCGGAAAATAAGCTCCTCCGCCAATGGCGACCAGATTCCTACGATAAACAGCATTGCCCATGCCGGCAGAACATTAATGTCCAGCGTCTCCGCCAATTCCACATATTCCTGGAATTTCGTCGGAAAGCCGACAGAAAAAACAATCATAATTATATCGCACAAAAACTGGCCGCACAGCGCCAATCCTAATGTAAGCAGGAGATTCTTTGCCGACAGGATCCGGCGGTACGGCGCGGGCGAGACGTCGCGCCTCGTGCGGATAAAATAGTACCACAGTCCAAATCCCGCAATATAAATCAAATTAACAAGCGCCACCAAAATGAGATTGTACTTGCTGCCGGTAAACGCTTCTTGAATTTGTTTATAAGTCTCCCTGTCCGCTCCCGTCATAAGCTGAAATATCCCCATCTGCACTGCCAGTATGATGCCGAGCGCCAGCTGCATGGCGAGCGCAATGCCAAGGTACATTATAGCGCATCCTATTGATTTAAGTCTTTTCATATTTCCTATAATCCTTTTTCAGCGCATCGCGCCGTTTATTTTCTGTCTGTTCATTATAACACTTTTTTTAGAATCAGGCAATAGAGGCCGCGCATTTGGAATCATAGAAAATAAATCCGCACCGCTATCCGGCAACACACTCTTTGTTGACTTCCCATTGTGAAAATGGTACTATGAAAATATCAAAATTTAACATTGCGTCATACAGCTGCGCAGAAATGGAGGAGCACCGCTATGAAATTGTGGGGAGGACGTTTTACAAAGGAAACCGATCAACTGGTACACAACTTTAACGCTTCGATTTCATTTGATCAGAAATTTTACAAACAGGATATTCTCGGAAGCATCGCACACGTAACCATGTTGGAAAAACAGGGTATTTTGGAACAGGCAGAAAAGGAAACAATCATCGAGGGCTTGAAAAGCATTCTCACAGATATTGAAAGCGGCGCTCTTGAAATCACTGCCGAACACGAAGACATCCACAGCTTTGTAGAGGCAAACCTGATCAGCAGAATCGGAGAACCGGGAAAGAAGCTTCACACAGGAAGAAGCCGAAACGATCAGGTGGCTCTGGACATGAAACTTTATACGCGGGATGAGATCGTGACCCTGAACGATCTTCTGAAAGAGCTTCTCATAACAATACACGGCATCATGAAAGCGAATACGGAAACTTTCATGCCGGGCTTTACCCATCTGCAAAAAGCCCAGCCGGTCACGCTTGCCCACCATTTCGGCGCATACTTTGAGATGTTCCGCCGCGACCGCAGTCGCCTGCGCGACATCTATGACCGCATGAATTACTGTCCGCTCGGCGCAGGAGCGCTGGCGGGAACCACCTACCCGCTCGACCGGAACAAGACCTCCGCTCTTCTGAATTTTGATGGGCCGACGCTAAACAGCATGGATTCCGTATCCGACCGGGATTACCTGATCGAGCTTTTGAGCGCCCTCTCTACGATCATGATGCACTTAAGCCGTTTTTGCGAGGAAATCATCGTCTGGAATTCCAACGAATACCAATTTGTGGAAATTGACGATTCTTACTCGACCGGCAGCAGTATTATGCCGCAGAAAAAGAATCCGGATATTGCAGAGCTTGTGCGGGGCAAGACGGGACGCGTGTACGGCGCGCTCATCTCGATCCTGACGACGATGAAAGGACTCCCCCTCGCCTACAACAAGGATATGCAGGAAGACAAGGAACTGACCTTTGACGCAATTGACACGGTAAAGGGGTGCATTTCCCTCTTTACCGGCATGATATCCACCATGAAATTTAATGCGGGCCGCATGGAGGCAAGCGCCAGGAACGGCTTCACCAATGCGACGGACGCCGCCGACTATCTCGTAAAACACGGCATACCGTTCCGCGACGCCCACGGCATCATCGGACAACTCGTCCTCTTGTGTATCGGCAAAAATATATCGCTGGACGAACTTCCATTGGACGAATACAAAAAAATATCCCCCGTATTTGAAGAGGATATCTATGATGCCATCTCCATGAAAACGTGCGTCGAAAAAAGAAATACGATCGGCGCTCCGGGTGGGGATGCCATGAAGCAGGTCATCGCCATCAATGAAAAATATTTGCTGGAAAGCTGAAATCAAATCCTCCCGCTGGCGCGCAGCGAACTGCATGCCGGCGGGAGGATTTTCCTTTCCCCTTATTTTTTCCCATCGCAGTAAGCTTTTCCCGCTTCAAGCTTCTTTCCGTTTCTCTCTGCCAGTTCGCTCACCGTCAGGACGTCATACCCTTGCTTCGCAAGCCACGGCACTACCAGCTTAACCGCCTCCGCCGTCTCTTCATGAATGTCATGCATCAGTATGATGTCCCCATCCTTGACTTCTTTCTTTACCTTTCTGAACACCTTTTTCGCATTCCTGTATTTCCAGTCCAGCGTATCCAAGCTCCAAAGAATCATAGGCTTTTTCAGCTTCTTGCGCATCGTATTGCTGATCTCCCCCCACGGCGGACGAAGCAGCTTGATTTTATAACCGTTCGCCAGCTTCTTCACGATCTGATCCGTCTTGCCGACCTGACTTTTCACACTGGACCATTTCATCTGACTGAGCTGAGGGTGATTCCACGAATGGCTGCCGATTTCGCACCCTGCCGCCAGCTCCATCTGTAATATATCTCCATCCACTCTTGCCCTGTCTCCCAGCACGAAAAAAGTAGCATGCGCCCCGTATTTTTTCAGCTCATCCAAGATCGTTCCGGTATTGGCGCGAGACGGCCCGTCGTCAAACGTGAGCGCCACCGCCTTGCTTTTCGGCGCCGGCGCAGGCGCTGATACCGGCGCCACCCCTTCCTCCACGGTTCCCGTCGAAACAGCTGCCTGCGAGACAGACGCGGGAATACCGGCGTCAGCTTGACCACCCGTCCCTCCCTCTTTTCCATTCATTACCACAGAATATATCTTTGCTATAGAAAGAGACAGAACAAGCAATACAGCCGCCCCCAACGCTATACCTGTCACTATTTTCCGCCTTTGTGCATTTCCGCGCCGGATTTTCCTCTGTAAATACTCGAATCTGCTCATAATATCCTCTCATTCCCAGCTCATTTGATTCGATAACCCGAATCCGCATTTATTGTAACAGCTCAATTGTACCACTAATGTTCCGGTTTTTCAATGACAATTTTTCCATCGGACATCTCCAATTTTACCTTATTTCCCTTGAGTCCCATCTCCTGCAAGAGCTCTGCCGGAATTTGAATCCGCCCCGCGCGGTCCAAAACAGCAAACTCTTCCTGAACCTGCTCGTTCTCCCAGTCGATACTGATATTCTCCAGCTGCTTTCTGTATTCGCTTTTCATGACGCGCTCGCTGCTCGTCTTTCCGTCACGGATAGAGATTACGCGGTTTACTTTGGATGCCAGATCGTTATCGTGAGTAACGATAACGATCGTAATGCCGAGTTCCTTATTCAGCGTGCGGAACATATCCAGTATGTCGTTTGCCGTCCTGCGGTCCACCGCCCCCGTCGGCTCGTCCGCCAGAAGAAGTTTCGGGCTGTTTGCCAAAGCGATCGCAATCGCCACGCGCTGCTGCTCCCCGCCGGATAACTGGCTCAGCTTATTATCCTTTCTCTCCGAAAGCCCAACCAGTCCCAAAAGCTCGACCGCCTTTTTCCTCTTTTCATTTTCTGTCCTGCCATCCTTCTCGAAAAGCATAGGGGTCATGACATTTTCCCATGCTGTCAGATAGGGCAGAAGATTTCTTGCATTATTCTGCCACACAAATCCAACCGTACTCCGCTTATATTGTACCAACTCGTCTTCCGTCATCTGAAACAGATTTTTTCCATCTACATAGAGCTTGCCTGCAGACGGACGATCCAGCCCTCCGATCATATTTAGAAATGTCGATTTTCCGCTTCCGCTGTTTCCTATGACCGCGATCAGCTCCCCCCGTTTCACCGTGAGGTCAAGCCCTTGAAGCGCAAGCACTTCTATGTCTTTCGTTTTGTATATTTTCACCAGACCGTCGCACTCTATCATCACATCCGGCGGAATATCCATTTCCTCCGCATAGCCGCCGCCTCCCGCCGGCCGCTTACTTACATGGCGAAATTCCCCGATTTTTTTCATCACCTTATTCATCTTCAACAATCTCACCATCCTCTAAATGATATATGCAGTCCGCAATCTCCAATAGTCCCAGATCATGGGTGCTCATGACAATCGTCACGCCCTCCTTGCCGATCAGCTCCTTGAAAATTTTCATCACCTGCATCCCAGTCGCCGTATCAAGTTCCGCAGTCGGTTCATCGGCAAAAATAATTTTGGGTTTATGGGCGATCGCCCTCGCAATCGCCACGCGCTGCTGTTCCCCGCCCGAGAGTTCCTGCGGCATATGGTGCATTCTCTGCGCGAGACCGACAAGCCGCAGGCATTCTTCCGTCCTCTTCTGCCTGTCGTCTCCGTATTTTGCCAGCCGGAGCACAAACTCCACATTTTCATAAGCCGTCATCATCGGTATGAGGGCGACGGACTGAAATACAAAACCGACATTCGTCTTCCGGAACGCCTCTCGCTCCGCCCCGCTCATTTTCTCAAGGTTTTGCCCCTCAAACACGACGCTCCCCTCTTTCGGATAATCAAGAGCGCTCAGAATGTTCATCAGCGTTGTCTTTCCGGATCCGGAACGTCCGCGCAGAATCGTAAGCTTCCCTTTGGGAATTTTGACATTGATATCGCGCAGCGCAATAAACTCCCTGCCGGCCCTAAGCCCGGATGCGATCGGAAAACTCTGCTTCACGCCCTCTGCCGTCAATATATTTTCCATATCTTTACACCATGCCTTTCTTGTTTCCGTTTTTTCGCCTGCAGGCGCAAATGGAACATTCTAACCGCTATATCCCATACTAATCTTCGCCCAGTTTAAGCGCCTGCGAAATATTTATCTTGGAAATTAACCTGCCAAGAACGACCATGCATACGATAATCACAATTCCGATTATGCTGAAGAGGCGTATCATATCAAGCGGCTGATTCACGACTTCCAGCGGCAGCGTCTGATCGGTAGACGCATAGAAGATCTGTACGAGAGGCACAAACATTTTGGACGCCAGCAGTCCGATGGCCGTCCCGATCACGATCGAAATTCCGGAACTGAAAATCTGCTCATTGATAAGCATCTGTATGACTTCGCGCCTCGTCATGCCTATCGCCCGGAACACGCCGAACAAAAGCTCTCTCTGCCGTATCGACAAAATCCAATAAATGAGAAAGCCGGTGCAGCACAGAATAAGGATAATGATAAAGCTCATCGTGAGAATGCCGTTCGTGCCCTGAAACAGGGCGTCGTTTTTCACCTCTACAAGCTTTGCCGAAACATCTTCAAACTTTGTGAAAGTAATATTATTTTCTTTTGCATAATCATACAAAAACTGCGTCGAACCGTCTGTCTTCAACCAGACCTGATACGGACGAAGTCCGAAATTCTGCTGCACCTGAGCAAGATTTGCCACGATCAGAAAATTCTCTTTCGTGACGAGAGTATTCTCTTCATTGAGCTCATGTACTTCTTTCACATATCCCGGAAAATAATCAACAAACCCATAAACTACAGCTTCTGCTTTTACATCCTCGTCATTGGTATAGGTAAACGTATCTCCGATCTGCATGCCGTATTCCGTGTGATAATTGCTGCTGAGCAGCACGGCGTCGGAGCGCTTTGCAATTGCATTGAGATAACGGTTGAGATGCACCGGAAGAAGATCCGGCTGAAATCCTGAAATAGTCTCGCCAAAGCTTTTTGTATCGACCGCCATCAATGTCGTCTTTACCTCATTTTCCTTCGTACGACTACTGTAGGATGTTATTATCTCATCGTTCACGTATACTTTTGCGGCCGACTTCACGCCTTCCATACTCTCATACACGCTGAAATCCGGTTCAATATAGGTAAACTCCAGATCTGTATAATACTGCATCAGAAGCGAATTATCTTCCCACGGCTGCTGTAGAACGACGTCCGCTCCCGTACTGTAACGGATGCCTTTCTCCGAATTGGAGAGGATCGTGCGCGCGACCGTAGAATTGAAAATGCCGAGAGAAACAGTAAACATCAAAAATACCATCATAAAGCCCTGCTTTTTCCTCGTCCGGATAATCTGCAGAAAAGAAGCAAAAAAAGCAGGCCGCCAAAATTTTCTACCAATGTAGTAGACAAGCTTTATGAGTAACGGCTGAAGACGCAGGCCCACCAGACTGGCGCTGATGATAAAAAGGGATGAGCAAACAAGCAAAAACGGATCAAGCGGCTCCCCCTCCATCATATCCTTCATCAATTCGCCTTTCCTCTCGGTAAACGAGTACAGCCCATACAGCGATATTGCCAGACAAATGACGTCCAGGTATACCCGGCTGAATATATTGCGCGCATTACTGCTCTTTTTGTGTTTGACATTTACGATCGTCACATTGGCGTCGCGGATCACCGGGAGCGCCATAAAGGCAACCGATATGAGAGCCGCTCCAAGGGTGTACAAAAATACGCTTCCGCTTAAATGGACGTGGAGGGCCTTTCTATGGATAAATTCGAGAAATCCATTGGTAGAACCGAGCGCTTTCGTCATAAAATAGCCCAGCGGCACCCCAATGACGCTGCTTGCCGCCGACAAAATAACGGACTGCATCAAATAAATAAATATAATTTGCCGCTTACTGCTCCCGCGGCTTTTTAAAAGCGCAATTTCATTTTGTTCAAGATCGAGCATCTGCCTTGAAATCATGAAAATAAATGCAAGCAAAAGAGCAAGCACGGGAATCTGGAGAATCAAAAGCGTCGTAGTCACTTTTTTTGCCGCCGTCTGATACTCCCGCAAAATATCCAGATAATCCAGCAAATCTACACCGCAATAGCGGCTTGTCTTCTCGATGGACTGACGCAGCGCTTCCGTATTTTTTACGAGGGCATTTACGTCCTTTGGCTGTAAATTGCCACAGTCAAAAACGAGGCTCCATTCCGACGTCACATTAAATTTCTGTTCTTCCAAATCAATAAAGATCTCACGGAACAGTTCCGGATTCATAAAGAGATCGATATAATAGCTGCTCGGACTCTTCACCCAATAATTATCCGAGGACTCTCCCGCGTCAAACACTCCTGTAATCTTTATTTTTACATTGCTTCCGTCACCGTTTTTCAATTTGGAAAATTCGATCTCATCCCCCAGAACGACGTCCAATTTTGACATGGCGCGCTGGCTGGCAATGACGGGTATCGTTCCGTCCGCAAGCCTCTGTTCACCGTACCCTTCGCCCGACAGTATATGAATATGGTCGGTAATGCCTGTCATGGCGGCAATCCTCATCGTCTTTGTCAATGTCGTATTGCCTCTTGACTGCACATACTGCCCGCGCACCTTAGAAGTGCCCAGCACATTGATCAGATAAGTCTGATCCACCCCCAGGTACTCTGCTGCGCCGGAAGCAGTATCCTGCATCTTCTGAAATTCCTGTTCCTGCCCTTTCCCCGCATTCATGGAAGTATGAAAAGAAAATATGCCCGGATACGCATTATTTTCTTCTACATATTTAGAAAATTTGGAGCGGAGTGTTTTTTGCAGCGCAGCGTTCTGATACATCGGATTACTGCTCGCAATCGCAGCGAGAAGAATATTGCCGATCAGCAAGCAAACAACCATCCACTTTTTATGTACTAATTTCTGTTTAATAAACCGTACCATATGTCAAGACATACCTCCTATTGCACCACTGCAAGCGTCTGCCCCTCGAAAACGCCCTGATCGATCAGAACCTCTTTTTCCGTACTGTAATTACTCACAATAAACCTTTTGTGCAGCTTCCCGTTTTCCAAAAGCAGCACATACAGGCGGTTTGAGATATCAACCGACTCAGAATAAACTGCATCCGCATCTGTTACAAGGGCGTTTTCGACCGAAAACGAAACAGCATGCACATATACGTTCTGATTCTCGAAATCATATTTTTTCTTATCCTTATCCCGGATCTCTATATAAACGTCTGCGCCTCCGTCTCCGTCCTCGTCTTCTCCCTGCATCATGTCTCCGCCCTCATCATCGCTGCCGCCGCCTTCGGTCAGGTTGCTCGTCGTGATCACTTTCCCTTTCACTTCCTCCCTGTAATCATCCACACTCTTACCGAGCCGCACAGACACATCCATATTGTAGCGAAGCTTCGAGTCGGGATCCGATACCTTGAGCACCCAGTCATTATTGCTTCGCATTTCTATGATCTTCACCGATGAATCAATATCTTCCCCGACGCTGGATATGGCGGTATCAGTAATGACGCCGCTCTTTTTCGCCACAAGATTCGCACCCTTCTGCATCCGCAAAAGCTTCGCATATTCTTTCTCTTGGTCGGTCACCTCTTTCTCCCCTTTTTTATACGCATCAATCTGTTTTTGCATCTTCCCAATCTCGAGCCGTTTCATCTTTTTTTCTGATTTGGTTTTCATCCCGCCAAGCTCTTCTTTCATGCCGGATAACGCCTGTTTCAGCTCGCTTAGCCCCATCTCGTAATCCGCCCTTGCCTGATCGATCAAAAGCTTTTGTTTCTGGAGGCTCGTTTTAGGCGTTTCCACGTGGTACGCCGCCAGCACATCTCCCTTTTTCACCTTTTGATCCGGCTTCACTTTAATCGCATCCAGCACGGCGTTTTCTTCAGATATGTACAGCGAATCCGTATCAAGATATTCGATCTCCGCCATATCCGCAAATTCTTCTTTGTATGTCGTCCTCCTGACCGTCGCCGTTTTGATCTGATCTTCGCCTACACTGACGAAACTTCCGGAAACTGCGCCTCCCGACGCCGTTTCATCGCTATGCGCTTCATATAAAAGCGCTTCTGCTTTCTCCTCTTGTCCGCTGCAGGCAGTCAGGCACATCGCTGCCGAAAAGAACAAAAATACTGCGCACAGAGAAATTCTTAACCCCTTTTCAGTCTTCCACATACACTATATCCCCCTCCTTCACCCCTGTTTCGATTTGTACATAGGCGTCCGTTTTTGTTCCCGTCGTCACCGGAACCTTCGTTTTAGCGTCCCCTTCGACCAGATAAACATAATTTTCCTTGCCATTGCCGAAAACAGCATTTGACGGCACTACCAACGCATTCTCCACGGAATCCGTATATAAATTCAGGGTGGCGGAATCTCCCACCTTGGCATCCGCCGCCTCTCCGTCTTCAAAATCAAACCACGTATTTGACGGGAATACTCCCATCTCGGCGTCTCTCCGGTCCACCTCCTGCTCTTCTACCCGGATCCTATATTCTTTTCCCCCTATAACTGCCACATACCTGCTCGCCTTGGCAAGCTTCGCCGCAGAAATATATGCCGTCTTCAGCCTTGGCGCATCCATATTTGCTACCTGAAGCACCGGAATCCCTCCCTGCACCATATGGCCGCTTCCCCCCACCGCCATCACAATTTCGCCTGAAATCGGCGAATACAGCTTGCTGCTCTTTACCTCTGCCTGCGTCTCCGACAGCTCCGCACGTTTCTGCCGGATTTCAAGCTGCTGCAGTTCCTGCTGCTGGCGAAGCTTCTCTTTGGCAATCTTTATATTTTCTTCCGCTTCCACGATCTGCCTGCGAAGCTGTTTCTTTTCCTCCGGCTCCTTCGCCGCTTTTTTCTGCCTCCCCAACTCCTTTAATTGCTCTTCAAGCATATCTATATCATAACGGCTCTGCTTGTTCACATCCGCATTCTCTTCCTGCTTATTTTTAATTTCTTCTCTGAGCTGCTTTGCCTTTTCCGGATTTCCAGAAAGAGTGGCAAGCAGCTGTCCTTTTTTCACATGGTCTCCGACAGCTACTCTCATGTCGCCTATATTGCCGGACGCTGAAAACGAAAGATCTTCTATACTCGGCACGATCTGAGCCGCATACGAGACAAGACCGCTTAAATCCATCCGTATGACCTCGGCTTTATCCATATCTACGCCAACCGCCTCGATCAGCTCCGGAACCTCAACCGTTTCCTGTTTTCCACAGCCCGTCAGTACCATCACCATTAGGGCCGACATAGCTATACCCCTGAACCTCTTCATGTTCCCCTCCATTTTCACTTAGTTTGCCACCACCTGTTCTCCTTCCGTAAGTCCCCCCGTTATTTCTATGAAATTATTGATCTTCTCCCCTACTGTCACCTCTTTTATGGATTTCATCCCATTTTCATCCTCATAATAAACTACATGCTTCCCTCCCGTCTCATAGACGATCGCAGACGGAAGATACAGGACATCCTTTTTTTCCTTCATAACCACCTTATAAATGCAGACTGTTCCGTCCTCAACATTCAGCGCGGTATTCGGATAAAAATAAACCGTATTGTCCGAATCCGGATCCCTTCGCACAGTAGCCTTATATTCCTGCGCATTGATCTCTATCGTTACAAGCTCGCCATCCTTACAGTGCGACGCATATTTGCTTTGCGCCTCAAAACGGTTTCTCTGTGCGCCCTCTATTCTTATAACCGGCTTTTCACTGTCCCCGATCACCCCTTCTGCCTTTTCATCCACATAAGTTACGACCCCTCTCACCGAGGCGGTCACCTCCTCTGCACTGATTTCCTCTTCTGCAATCTTCGCGTCCATTCGCAGCAGCTTTAAACCGGACTCATAAGACTTGATCTGCTGATTGTACTGGTTTTTCACATTTTCAATTTCATTGCTGCTTCCGCCAAGGCGTTTCTGCTTCCGGATTTCCATCTCCATCAGTTTTCTGGCATGCTTGATCTTAAGCGTCGTGCTGTCAATCTCATTCTGCGCCTTCCTGAGCTCGCTCTCGCTGCCCGGAAGATAATACCCGATCACTTTGTCCCCCGGTCTTACTTTCTGACCCTCCTTGACAAAAATTTTTTTAATAACAGAGGCTTGTTCCGGGAAAATCTCTTCTTTTACCGTCCCCTTGTACCTGCCTGTAATTTCCTCCGTGACTGCAAGGTCTCCGCGAACCAGCTCCACTTTATTGAAGCTTGTCCCTTCATATTGCTTCACTACCGGCGCCGCATTAAATTCCTCTTCCGTCGGAAGTATGCCGCAGGAAGTCTGAATCATACAGACAATCATCCCTAAACATGCAATAATCCTTCTCTTCAAACCGGCACCTCCTTAACCGTCTTAGGAATCGTCGGGAAAAAGGCTTGCAATATCACAACTCCTTTCCTGACCGTTCCCTCCCGTTATAATATGGTGCTGACACTGTTTTATTTTCCAGCGCCAGCACCATCTGGTTTTTCCTATTGATTTCTCTTATTTTATCTTTGCCTTTTTGATTGGACTCCAAGCGCCATACAGTTTCTTTGTCCCGGAATTACGAACTGCGCGCACGCGCACATAATACGTTTTCTTCGACTTCAGTTTCTTAATGACTTTTTTAGAAGCGGACGCGTTTACCTTAACCGTTTTCGCCTTCTTCATTTTCTTGTTCGTACTGTATGAGATCTGGTAAAAAGATACCGCTTTCAGCTTCTTAAATGTCACGGTCATCGTTTTCTTTTTCTGGCTCTTTGCCTTTACTCCCTTGACCTTACCCGGTTTCTCCACACTGTTCGGAGCTGCCGTAGTAACCGGAGTAACCGTTCCCTGCGGCGTTACCGTTTGCTGCGGCGCATCCGGCTGCACAGGCTGCGCCGGCTGAGTAGGCTGAGCGGGCTCTGTCTGACTCGGCTCAGAGGGTATCTCGCCGGTGATGCTGTATGTCTTCGTTATCTTACCGGCAAATTCTCCGGAGCCAAGCACTGTCACCGTCGCCGTTCCCGGCTTCTTGCAGTTTGAATAGTATACCTCATAATCCGTTCCCTCTGCAAGCTTCACGCCGTTGCGCATAACCGTCACTGACGGCGTATTGCGTTTGCCACTGTATTCATACTCTTCTTTCTCGAGCGTCACCTCTGCATCAGACAAATCCGACTTCGAGATAGCGATACGGTCGATGCCCGGAGCGTCTCCCGTGTTATACAGGGATATCGTATTACTTCCCTCGTTCAGGTTGACCGTGATCGATTTTGCCCCTACTGCGTTGCCGTCGCCGGCTACGCCGACCAGATTCTCCATACGGATTGGTTCGTCGTCATTTACTTGCACATACAGGTTTCTGGCAATATTGGATACAAAGAATATTCTGCATTCATGTTCGCCTGCTTCTGCTGCCTCCACGGTAAATTCTACATTTTTAGCCGCACCGTTTCCGATTCTGACAAACTTCTTCCCCGACACATAGTCCGTATCATCCGAGAGCGATGTTCCCTCTCCCATGGCCGCTTCTTCCGCTTCATAATATTTATATCCGTCATAAATCGTCGCACCAAACGGATCATCCTTGCTGAACTTAACCGCACAGCCCCCGAGATAGGAAAGATCGAACTCAAGCACATCCTCATTTGTCACCTCTCTCTTCTCGACCGCGATGCCCCCGTCTTCCTCGTCTGTATAAATATAAGCGTAATATGTCTCACCGTCTTCCAAGAACCAGAGCGGCATTTCGCATGCCCTCTCATTTATGGTCATAGCGGCCGCATACCAGTTCTCCCCGTTTCTTCTCGCCCGTACGACAAAATCTCCCGGATATCCGTCGAGAAGCAGGCTCTCGTCCCATGTGCTCGGGATGCCCGTAAGCAGCGTTGACCCTGCGTAACCCGGATACACATAAGCAGAATGCGCCAGAGTCTGAATCGCCGATTCATACACAACCGGCATCGCAAGCATAAATCCATCCGTAGCCGCTACATTTTTCAGGCGCATGCACACCGGAGTAAATTCCATGGATCCGATAACGTTTCTCGTATACGGAAGAGTCATAAGCGTCTGCACCGACGAGCCGTTTCCCCACTTACAGTATTCGGCGCCCATTACCGCCTCGCTGGACAAAATATTGGGAAATGTTCTGTTCTCACCGTTCGGATCCGTACATCCATGATAGTTTACAACCAGCTTATGCTCCGCAGCGATCGAGGCGATATCATACATCACCTTCATCGCAAACTGGCTGTCGCTGTTTATGTAGTCAACCTTCACTCCGCTGACTCCCATTTTTTCACACCAGGCAAACTCTTCATCAATCGTGTCAGGATTATCGAGGTCAAACTTATGCGGCTGGTCGAATTTATTCACGCCATACCACAGAATAAGCTTCACCCCTTTTGGTTCCGCATATTCTACAAGTGTCTCAATCTTTGTTTCATAGTCTGTCCATGTCTCCCATCCAAAGTCAACCAGACAGTATTTCTGTCCCGTCTCTTCTGCATAGTCAATATAATCAAACATGGTGTCATAATCAATCACATCACTCGTGGTAGACCACCATGACCATGAAGACGTTCCCGGCTCAACCCAGCTGAAATCACCTTCTGCCGCCGGATTCAGGTCAGGAATAAGCGAGCTGTTTGCGACGCCTTCCAAATCATCACAGATAATAGCCGCACGCCATGGCGTATGGAACACATCGTCCATGAACACGCTCGATATGCTTCCATACTCTGCCGAATACGTCTGTCCGTCCAGCGAGTCGTCCGTTTCCTGTTTCAAATATGTTCCGAAATTCGCTTTTATCGACGTACTGCCTGAATTTGTACGAAATACTGATGCGCAATACGGATTTTCCTCATTATACACGTTTGCCTCTGCCAGAAGCACCCAATACTCCCCATTTTCCACCGGCACCTTGCCGAGAATCGGCGGTCCGTAGCTTTGGCTGGAATTTTTGATGGACGACACCTTTCTCGACACATATGACCCCGCCTCGTACGTCGCTGAAACGTCCTGCGTCCATATCGTAGCTTCATCCGGCAGCGTAAATGAGCTGATCTCATTTGTAATCTCCGTCGTCTCGCTGCTGCTGCCCGTGTCGCCGTCAATCTCATAACGATATGCAACCCCGTCCTCAAACAGGCGGAAAATCATCGTTATTTTTGCGCTGTCTTTCGCCAGCGTAAATGAGAGTTCTTGATACTCCTTTAAAACATGGCTCGCGCTTCCCTGTATGGAGTCATATTCTTCCTTGCCTGTCGATTTTTTTATGGAAGAGGCATCCAACTGCAGGCCTTTTGACAGGTCAACCGACTTTGCAACTACGCCGAGCTGCGAACATTTAATCACGACTTTTCCATTGCGGTAAGCAGAGTAATAATACTGGTCATCCTCGCTTTTCCAGATGCGCACGGTATTTTTTCCGTTTACGGAAGCAGCGCTCAGCTCCTGTACCTCAGTCAGTCCCTCCGAACCGTCATCGCCGGAAACCACTACCTGCGGCTTCTGCTGCTGGCTCGTATCAATCCCGTATTTTTCTGCCGCCGCCTTCACCTGCTCTGCCGTCAGCGCCGTATTGTATAAACTCACATCATCCAGCTGTACCGCGCAATCCGGATCCGACCACGCTGCCGCACCCGTTTTCCCAAGAGCATTATCGACCAAGCTGTCTATTGTTTTCAGGCGGCTTGCCAGAGCAGCGGCGTCTCCCGCGCCGCAAAGCGATTCTGCCACAACGCCGTTTACATAAAATTTAACTTCCTTGTTCGAAACCGTAACCGTCACAAACGACCATTGATTCGTCTCCGGCTGCTCGCTGAAGAACTGTTTATAGCCCGAAGCATCGTCAAAAATAAGATTCCAGATGCTGTTGTCCGCATATGGCGTAAATGCAAATTCATTTTTCCCTTCGCTGTCAACGGAGCTGAACAGCCTTGAATAGCTAGCCACATTGCTGTCCGGCTTCATCCAGAACGACCATGTGAGGCCCGTCGCATCCGTGATCCCCTTATACAGATCCTTGGGGAGCTCCACATACGAACTGCCCTTGCTCCCGCCGGAAAGCGTAAGCACATGGTTTTCAGCCGGCAAATACGTCTTCCCGGAAGCTTCTACCGCCTTTGCCTCCGTCTTCGCCGTTCCCTTCAAGGCAGCGGTTCCTTCCGCCGTTCCCGCATTTGCAACCTTGTCCCCATCTACATTTTCAAAATCCCACTGCCAGAGCGGCTGTGGTTCTGACGCCGCTTTCGCCGTACCGGACTGTCCCGCCATTCCTATTCCAGACGCAGACGCAATAACAGCCAATGACAGCACAACTGTCAAAGCGCATCGCAACACCCTTTTCATTTTACATACCTCCATTTTTTAAATATCTTTTGGCCCCAATATCATCTAATATGTATCCGCCGTCATTTGTCCACTTCCATCTTTTCGGCGAGAATGAGCACTTCCTCCAGCATTTTCTGAATCTCATTGATGTTGTCCATTCTTTCCTTCGCCACATCGTTCGCTTCCTTAATTGAGGAAATGATAGAATACAGGTGATCTGTAATCGTATTCAGCGTAGCCTTAATCTCCGTTGCGGAATTTCCACTGTCCTCCGCCAGCTTCCCCATCTGGTTGGCAACTACCGCAAATCCTCGTCCGTACTCGCCGCTGCGCGCCGCCTCGATAGAAGCGTTCAGCGCCAGAATATTAGAACGCGATGCATTGCTGCTGATCTTATTGACTACCTCAACCGTATTGTGGACGTCGCCCTCTACGTTATTTGTCATTTCGCTCATGCCCGTCAGCATCTCTGAGAGATTCCCGATTCCCCCGACAACGTCCAGCATTGACGTCCTGATATTGCTCACCGACTGCTGAAACTTAGCTGCAATCTCCGCCATCTGGCGTTTTACGTCGGCGGATTGCGTACACGTCAGGCAGCCGACTACTTTACTTTCATCCATAATCGGAACGAGTACTCCCTCAAAAGCGCCCATGCCTTCCTTTTCAAGAAGATTGTGCTTTGGCTTTCCTGTACGGAGCACCTCCTGAAACGCTCCGCTCGGATCCTGAAAAGCATCTCCGACATGATACAGCGGCGTTTGATCATCCGGCAGCGAATAACCTTGGATCACACCCTCGTCATCCAGCACCACCATAAAAACATCTTGGTCAAACAGCTGTTTTATCATCGGTAATGTATCTATAACCTGCTGCAACTTTTCATTAACCATATGAAATTACCTCCAATCACATGCTTTCTCCACACTACTCTTAAATAGATTATACACTAGCGCCACTCAATTTTCAAGTAGCTCTTTTCATTTTACGCCCAATTCTGTTATAATGAAATCGGAGGGATGTACACTATGCAGATCATCGAAAAAACGCCGGCTTTGCAGTGCCGGCCACAAGCTATCCTGGAAACCTTTTTACAAAACAGCGGGGAACGCTGCCTCTTTTTTGACATTGAGACTACCGGTCTTTCCCCAAAGGTATCTTCTCTTTATCTGATCGGCGCTCTTTGGTTTGATTCTGACAGCGGCGTTCGCGCAAAACAGTGGTTTGCGGATGATTACACGAGCGAAAAAGAGATCCTTCTCTCTTTTTCCGCTTTTCTGGATGGCTTCACCACCCTCGTGCATTACAACGGTTCCGGATTCGACATACCTTATGTGGAAAAAAGATGCTTTGAGCTCGGACTCGACTCTCCCTTTTTAAATATAAAAAGCCTCGATATCTTTCGGGAGATCCACAGGCTGAAAACGCTTTTCGGAACTGAAAACCTCAAGCTTTTGACAGTTGAAAAGCTCGCCGGTTTTATGAGAAAAGACGTCATGACAGGCAGGGACTGCATTCAGGTTTACTCTGATTTTATGCAGAAAAAATATTTCAGGGACGCCGGGATGGAAACAGCCCGCCAAAAACTGCTGCTTCACAACTTAGAAGACGTGATCGGAACCTGTTATTCGGCACAGCTGCTCGCTTACCGGTGCCGCGGGTCCCTTCAATCCGTACATGTATGCGGCGATACCGTCCAAGCCGAATTTACTATTCCGGGTGCATTTCCTTTTTCTGCAAAATGGCAGATATCACCGCATTTTTCCCTGTCGTTCGGAGGCAGCCTCATACAGCTGGATATTCCCCTGTCAAAGGGGACGTTTCTGCACTTTTTTCAGGATTACAAGAACTATTTTTATCTCCCTGAAGAGGATGCGGCAATCCATAAAAGCGTGGGAATTTATGTAGAAAAAGCTTACCGCGAACCAGCCAAAGCATCCAACTGTTACGCAAAAAAAGAAGGGCTCTTTCTGCCCGTGCCGCCGGGCTTCGCAGCCAAGGATTATATACTATTCCAGACCGATTACAAATCAAAACAGCGCTACATTTTATGGGACGGCAAAACGAGACAGGATTTCCCGCTCATGCAGGAAATCCTGTCCCTCCTAACAGCATAAACAGCCGATGTAATGCCATGTGCAGAACGTCACATCTGGCTGATATATTGTTCACAGCCAAGTTTCTCTAATTTTTCTGCTTTCGCCGACACGCCGTCCTTCATTTCTTTTTTGTACGCTTTCAGCTTATCGCGCAGCTCCATATCGGATACAGCGAGAATCTTCGCCGCGAGAATGCCGGCGTTTGCCGCGCCGTCGATCGCCACTGTCGCCACGGGGATCCCCGACGGCATCTGTACGATAGAATAAAGACTGTCCACGCCGCCGAGAGCCTTCGTGTGAATCGGAATGCCGATGACCGGAAGATCAAATAACGCCGCGCACATCCCCGGAAGATGCGCCGCGCCGCCTGCTCCGGCGATAATGACCTCGATCCCTCTCTCTTCCGCTTTGTTTGCATACTCTACAAACACATCCGGCATACGGTGTGCGGAAATGATCGTCATTTCATATTCGATACCAAATTTCTCCAACATCTGTGCCGCCTTCTGCATCACCGGCAGATCCGAATCACTGCCCATCAAAATACCTACTTTCGTCATACTAACCTCCATTGTTTTTTATTCTAACTCGTTGAGAATCTCCGTACCGGCAAGCACAAACCTGCCTTCCCGGATCAACGCAGTTTCTTCACCGTCTTTCGCAATAACCGCGATATCGCCCAGTTCATCGTACGGAATCGTAATGTCCGTATGGCAGTTGAAATATGCCTTATCAATCTGCGTTTTACGAAGAGCCGAACATTCATTTTCTTTCGCAACGATTTCCTTGCCGTCAGGATTGTGCAAAACGACGTCCTCACTCATGGAATAACACGTATCTCCTACAGCAAAATGCGGTCCGGTCTTTTCGGCAATGAGGATCGGAAGCTTTGCCTCAATATCAAATTTTCTCCCCATTTTGTACGCCAGCGTATTTGTCCCGATCGCAAATTCTCCCATCGGAAGCGTCTCCCTGTTGTACATGACGTTTTCACGGATATATTTTTTATTCTCCTCCTCGTCCTCATAATTGGTACAGCTGTAATCTTCAATCATTCCGTCCCGGAACGTCATACGCAGATTCTCATACCGGAGCTGATTCAGGTACGCCCTCGTGACATGAAGAACGCCGTTCGTCCCTTTCAGCGCCGGTGAAGTAAATACTTCGCCAACCGGTATGTTGACATCCGCAAGACAGTTTTCAAAATTTGTCTCCTTCTCCGGATTTTTGAGTTCATGCAGCCTGACCGTAAGATCTGTCTGATTCGCTCCGCGCCCGGTGATATGCACGCTCTCGCCTTTGTCAAGAGCGTCGATCAGCGCCTGATGAATCTCCCGGTACATATCCATGTCCAGCGTATTGATCCGGATCGTCTCGGTGAAGATCTCTTCAAAATCATCCCCGATCTCCGGTATCGGAAACGCAATAATCGTAAAACTCCGCTCGTCTTCCTTGATATAGCGGCTCTGTATGAGAGCATAATCCCTGCGGTAGCCTACCGACAATTTTTGCTGTTCCGGCGTATACGCCGGACTCTCTTTTTTCGTTTCCGGTACAAACAGTTTCTCCCCAAAGATTTCTATCACCGCCGGGCCGGCAAACCTGTCGGCTTCCGCACGGTACTTCTCAAATGCCTTTTCCGCATGAGCCAGCTTTTCTTTTACAAGCGCATGATTCAGATAGAGCGCATCGTCAAATCTGTGGTCGTATAAATACTGTTTATTTGCCGGCGTTGTGCTCACGCCGGCCATCCTCGTATTCGCATTCATGTAAATTATGGGTGCAAGCCCCATTTCCCCGAACTGCCGCGCCGCCTCCCGAACAACCGCCTCGAAACCGATATTGTAGCGGATATTAACGGCCTCCTTTTTCGAGAGATCTATCCCTGCAGCCGCAAAGCCCTGACGGAAGCCTTCCGTGTACGCGCGCGCCATTAAAGCAATTGTCTCCTGCGGAAGAGAGGAGATATACTTCGCGGTCCGTATCTCATTTTCCGTAATGTTGCCCCCATAATAATACAAATATTTTTCATCCTCAAGATCGCTGTCCATCACAATATTTACAAGCCTCTTGCGGGATCGGTCAAGCAGCGCGCGCACGCTTTTTTCCGCATAATATTCGTCATAATCATGGACAAAATAATACAGGGTTTCCCGGAGCCATCTTGCAATATCTTCTTCCGTCGTAATCACAGTGTATACATGCAAAAACAACTCCATCAAAAGTACGAGGGATTCCCTGTCTCCCCCATAAGCGTCCATAATGCCATCCCGGAACCGGCTGTAAAAACAGCACAGCAGTTCCCCTTCGTCTTTTCCGAATTTCTGCCGCGAATAACGCGGATTGGCATAAGACGTTTCATAATTTTCGTTTCTTATATCATCATACAGCTTCTGATTCCATTCCCTGAGCGTTTCGATGGAGACCGATTCGAGCCCTCCGTTATTTACTGCCGAAAAAACCTCGCTCAGCGTCGCAAACAGCTGCGCCGTATTGATACAATACGTTTCATATTTTTTATTTATCTGATCTTCAGAAATAATGCTCCGGATACGTTCCAGGGCAAGCTCATACCGCTCTTCCATTCCTGCCTCCATAGATACTGGTTATATAAAAACATGAGCAGCACGGTAAGCCGAGTTCTGTCGTTGGATGATCATCTATCTGGACCTGCTGTTGCCAACAGGCTCTAGCGACCTACCCGAAAGCACGACGGGCCGCCGTATCGCTCTCTGTTCGGTCTTGCTTCGGATGGG
>CANQCY010000011.1 GCA_947591245.1 uncultured Lachnospiraceae bacterium
AAGAAGGCATATGGCAAACAGACCGAGATAAAATGCAGAAAAGTCCTTTTCATATTCCGGATTTTCATAGCGGACATTCACTCCCGATACAACGTCGGGCAGTTGTACTTTCTTCCCTGCATACGGCGTTTCCTCTCCGTACTGCGAAGCTTCCTCCCCCTGCATATCCGCCTCACGCCAATCCCCGTCGGCAGAAACCGCTTCCTCCACCGCCATCCGTATATCTGACAATAGCATCTCTCGCGGATCGGGCGTCGCTTCAGCGGCGGCCTCTGAGGTCTCCGCGCCTCCCTCATCATCTCCCCCGATCTCCAGCGTCATCTGCTCTTTCGCAGCTCCGGCGGCAGTCTGCGCCTCCACCTCAAACGTAACCTCATCCCACCCCGCAAGCGGCTGCAAATAGCGCCCATCCACGATCACGTCTGCCGGTATTTCCTGACACATGCAAAAAATAAAAAGCAAAATACATACGGCTGCCGCCGATGAAAGCTCCAGGAGCCGATGACGCCAGATATCAGCCAAAATATCTGATTTATTCTGTCTGCGGTATAATGTTTCCACCATTTTGACTGTCGCCGTATCTTTTAGTAAAAGCTTATCAAGATGCGTAATCCGCATAAGCTTCCTCATAAGAGGCATAAATTTTTCCATCTCTCCACCCCGCTTAGAACTCTATTTTCATAATTTTCTGTCCCCAGAAAAACGCCGCCGCATATACCGCCAACGCACCCGTCATGACAGCTGCGCCGATCGGATTGTGATAGAGCGGGTCAAGAAATCCCGGACAAAAAAAGCGCAAATATACGATCATTAAAAGGGGAATCGCCGTCATGCATCCAGCCTCCATTTTCTTTCCCGCTATCAGCGTTTCAATTTCACGCTTTATCTCCATCCTTTCCGTGATATTTTGTGCTGTCCGCTTCATCACCTGAACCAAATTTCCGCCGGTCTTTTTCGCCGTTATCAATATTTCGCCGAACGTCATGATATCCTCCACCCCGCTTCGCTCGCCCAGCTCTCTGATCAGGGTCTCCACGGGTACTTTCAAGCTCATTTTATGTGTCATATAAGACATCTCCAGCATGATGATATCCTCTTCGCCGTACATAAGCCCAATGTCCTTCTCCGCCTGCCGCACCGCGTTTTCAAAAGAGTAGCCGGCGACAAGCGCAGACACCATGCTGTCCATTGCATCTTTGAACTGTACCGTCAGTTCCCACCTGCGTTTCTCAATGAGCACATGCCGGTAATATTTGAGAAACAGGCCTCCTGCCGGAAGTGCGCAAAGACCGCAAAACAGTACGCTGTCATAAAATAACATGAGAATGGAAAAACCCGCCGCCGCCCCGGTCAATCCATAGCGGATCCACTCGTTTTTCGTGTATATATACCTGTTATAATCAATCATATTTGAATCCCCGCCTTGATGCATTTGTCATTATTGATCAGCTTATGTTTCGTATTTGTGAGGCTTCCGATCACTTTCCCTCCCATTTCCCCCTGATCCGTAAAGCGAAACAGCGGATACAATTTTATTCTGCCGTTCTCCACCCCGCCGACCTCGCATATTTCCAGCACCTTTCTGCTGCGGTCGCGCAGCCTCCCCAGATGCACAATGATATCTATCGCCGAAGCGATCTGCTGCCGTACCGCCTCAAGAGGAATATCCATCCCCATGAGCACTAGCGTCTCCAAGCGATTCAGCATATCCGGAGGGCTGTTTGCATGTCCGGTGGACAGGCTTCCGTCATGCCCGGTATTCATAGCAGTCAACATGTCAATCGCCGTGGCGTCGCGGATTTCGCCCACGACTATTCGATCTGGACGCATTCTCAAAGCGCTTTTAATCAAATCCCGGATCGTAACCTCGTTTTTCCCCTCCATATTCGCATTTCTTGCCTCCAAACGTACAAGATTTTTAATCTTGCGGATCTGCAGCTCCGCGGAATCCTCCACGGTTATAATGCGCTCGTCTTCCGGAATATAATTGGATAAGATGTTTAAAAACGTAGTCTTTCCCGCACCCGTCCCACCGGAGATAAATATATTATATTTCGCTTCAACGAGTTTCCTCAGAACTTCATCCGCCTCCCTTGTGATGGCGCCCATACAGATCAGCTTTTCCATTGTCATCGGTTCTTTTGGAAATTTCCGTATCGTTATGACCGGCCCTTCCATAGCGACCGGCGGCATTACGATATTGACGCGCGACCCATCCGCAAGCCGGGCATCAAGAATCGGATTTGTCTCATTTACAATCCGGTTTACAGCAGAAGCAATCTGCCTAGCGATATCGGCAAGCCGTTCGGCGGAATCAAACTCCAGCCCGGTATCCATGAGTTTTCCCGCCTTTTCGATAAAAATGTGTTCCGGGCCATTTACCATAATCTCGGTCACCTCTTCATTCTCAATCAGCTCCTGCAGGACATCCAGTTTCCGCATCGAATTGAAAATTTCTGTGCGCAGCCGTTTTTTTTGCGCATACCGTACATACCCGGCGCCGACCGCCTCTCCGATATTTTCATCGATGATATGGAGCAGCCTTTTTTCATCGATTTCCGTATCTGCCGGCATCTGCTCAAGCACCAGTCTGCGAATATTTTCTTTAATTATGCGCTCCTCATCACGCTTCATCATCTCACCTCTTCGCCATATAAAATGCGCCTGATTTCATCCCATGAAGACGGCATGCATGCACGCACGGGCACAAACTGAAACCGGTTCCACAGCTCATCTTCCCCATCCCGCTCACAATATTCTTTCAGGAGCTGGCGCTTTGCCTCTGCAAAAACACCCGGCTCTTTTGGAATGAGAACCGCATCCGCCGCAGCCAGTATGGAAAACGTAAATTCGAGCAGTTGTCCGGTCTCAATAACAACGGCGTCAAACCGCGTCTGCTTCCCCAAATGCTCCATAAAACGCATCGCTTCCTCCCTCGTAAAGTCAAACAAATCCCGAAAATGTTCCGCCGGCGCGATCACTGACAATTTTCCCAGCGGAATCGACAGCTCGTCTAACATTTCCTCAAAGATGCATAAATCCGTACAGAGCATAAGCTCTGAAAGGCCTTTCTGCCCTACTTTCACCCCCTCTCCGCCGTCCTGTTCAAACATTACGGGAAACCCGCACATGCTCATATAGAGCGCCGTTCCCCTCTCTGCCCGCTCAAATGCCGTCCGCAGGGCAAAAATCGTTTTTTCTTCACTTTCACCGGGAGAAAAAACACACGCTACCTTCGGCACGGACAGCGCTTCCCCCTGTCTGCCGTCCCGCTGCGCAGTCCCGGTCGCTTTTAAAATCTGCCGGTAAATCTCCGATCCGCTCTGATACATAAAAATTTCATCTTTCCCTACTGTCTCCGGCGTCGCTTTCAGACGAATAACCCGGCATTTCATGTCCTCCCATGCATCCTCGTCATCTGAAATTAAATAAGCGTCCCCTTTAAGCTCCTCCTTGTCCTTTATCTCTGTCAGCAGTTCCACGTCAATACCGGCATTGTGCCGGCTGGCGAGAAACCGCACCAGTTTTTCACCGTAATCCGCATTTTTTGCATAAATATATAATTTTGCCCGTTCCAATCAAACACCTCCTGAATTGTTAATCTCCCATGCATATTATCACTGCCAGAGTAATACATATAGTGTAGGGAATTACGCCTTCTTCCCCACATTTTTTGAAATCATAATAAGCCCTGACTGCCTTTCCGGCAGCAAGATCCTCTACATATTGTGAAAAATGTCGAAAACGACGGAAAAAACTTTTTTGCTGAATGATTTTAACGACAGAAAACAGAGCGCCTGCCAGCAATGATGCAAACATCACCCGAAAGCCGTCTTCTACCGTATAATAACTAAAAATAATGGAAAATAATTTGATATCGCCTGCCCCGAACATATGAAGCAGATAAAAGATAAAACAGACAACAAATGGAACCAGACACCCGACTGAAAAATACCAGATACCTAAAACGCCGTACTGCCAAATATTTCTGTATAAGCTAAGGGCGAGCCCGATACAGACTATAGCATTCGGAACCCTGTACTGATATAGGTCGAATAATGCTGCCGGCAACAGAACAAGGAAAATCAACGCCTGATTCCCTATACTGCCACCTCCTGTGTATGTTGTGATTCATATAGTATCACGGGAGTAATTGCTTTGTCAATACTTAATTTGAAATAAATGGAATAAAATTTTTTGATGTGGAAACACTTATGATGTATATTATAAAATTGAATTGTTTGTGCGCGAGCGCCCAAACTTGTGGCTGGAGGTAAAGTATGAAAAAGAAAAAGGACAACCTTTTACTTGCAAGAGAAGAGCTCTTAAATGAAATTGAAGAAATCAAGCAATCGCTTGCAACCGCCCATTCGCACTTTGATACTGCCTGCGACCCGGATCTCGTAGACAGCTGCATTTATGAAGTAAACGCCATACAGTACAGATATAAATATTTGCTGAAAGAAATACGTAAGGTCGAAAGTCTGACAAAAAGCCGGGCATGAGTAACCCGCCTCATGCCTGAAATCCACGATTGACGTCCTTCCCCATATCTACGCTTTCATTGAGACTATCCCTGCCGTAAGTAAGACCCGCATATATTGTCTCAACATTCTCCATAACAGATTGCGAATGATCCTGTTCTGCCACTTCCTGAAAAGCCGGAAGAAGCTTGCGGATAATATCCGCCGCATGCGCAAACCGCTCTCCGTCTCTTTCTGCAACCCCCTGACACAGCTCTTGGTTGGCAAATATATAGAGCCGACGTAAATAAAAAGAAATCTCATAACTGAAATCAAGGCTTCCCAGCAATTCATTGAGAAGTCCCTTCGCCCGTTCAATTTCCCGTCTGCAGGCAGGAATTTCTCCCGCCTGCAGAAGCTTTGTTCCCTCTTCAACGCTGTCCAAAAACGCTTCGTATATGATCACGACGAGCTCGCTCCGGTTCGCCTGCGCAACTCTCGCCGCATAAGAATTCAATTTTTCCTTATCCAATACGATCCATCCCTTCTTGCCTTACAAACAAACGCAGCCCAACCAGCCGGCTGGCTATTTACGCCTGCAGCAGCTGCAAAATTGTCTGTGGGCGGTTATTTGCCTGGGCAAGCATCGAAGTTCCCGCCTGGGCAAGCACGCTAAGCTGTGTATAGTTTGTCATTTCTTCCGACATATCCACATCCTCGATCCGGGAACATGCCTGTGTCAGATTTTGTGAGGTCGTATCCAGACTCGCTGTCGCAGAATCCAGACGATTCTCGTATGCTCCCAGTTTTGCGCGGATCGCAGAAACCTCTTTAATTGCATCATTAAATTTCGTAATGCTGTCCGATGCGCCGTCTACCGTACATACGTTGCAGTATTGAATGTTGAGCGACTCGCAGGTAACCGGCGGAATCGAAATATCGATCGTCTGTCCTTCATTGGATCCGATCTGGATCGCCACGAAACCGGCATCCAGCACAGTCACTGCCGCATCCGATCCCTCTTCTGCCTTTGATACGTCAAAAATCATGCAAAAGCCGTCGCGGTCTGAAACCGTTACCCTGCCCCCCTCGACAAACGTGGTAGCCGTTCTCGAAAAACCGGAACTATTGCCCGTATCGATCGTCACCACGGCGTCTTTTCCTTTGTTTGCCGTCGCACCCGACACGCCTAATTTATCCCCAAGCTCCGGACTGTCTGTCGTCACTTGGATATCATACTGCTCGCCATACAGCTTTGACTGGAAAAACAGCTTTGTCGCATTGTTAATATCCGTCTCAGCGCCGTCATCATTGATCGGAACAACGTCAATATTCATATTTTCACCGTAATCACGGATCTTCGTATATACATCCTCCAACGTACTGCCCGGCTCAAATTCAATCATTTCCCCGTTCATCTGTACGGTCCCTTTTTCTGTAAGCGGGAATGCGCTCGGATCAAACGTCATTGTCAGGTCTGCCTGCTTCGCCACCTCATCCACTGTCATCTTGTACGTGTTCAAGCCGACATAATCCGTCATGGATACGACCTTGACGCCTACATTGTCAGATGAGGTCTGGCGGCAGCACGTACCATCCAGAATACTTTTGGTATTGAATTCCGTATCGGAACTAAGCCGATCAATTTCCTGCATAAGGGAATCGATTTCCTGCTGGATCGCCTGTTTGTCATCCATTTGCAGCGTGCCCCCGTTTGCTGCCTGAACTGCCAGCTCGCGGCATCTCTGCAGCATATTATCCACCTCGGTGAGCGCACCCTCTGCCGTCTGAATAAAGGAAATGCCATCCGCACCATTTCGCGAAGCCCTCATAAGTCCGCGGATCTGCGCATGCATTTTCTGTGAAATCGCCATGCCCGCCGCGTCATCTGCCGCCTTATTGATACGGTATCCCGATGAAAGCCGTTCAAGGCTTGTAGTCAGGTTATCCTGCGTCCTGTTTAAGTGCCCGTTTGCTAACATTGCCGAAATATTTGTGTTAATCTTCATTCTGCTTCTTCCTTTCTCTGCACATTTCGAATAAAAAGCTTCGCAATCTGATAAAGCCTTCCATTCGTAACTGTTTCGTCTGATTTATCTCCTAAATGAAATGAATTTCTTCTGCCCAGCGCATAATTTCCACGATCCATCGTGAACCCATTCATTTCCAAATCCTTTTCAAATGCTTTCATGATCTCTTCTGACGTCCGAAGCGCCTGATCATCTTCACTCGTCACAAAACCGGACACTCTGTTGCCGGACACCTTAAAGGTCGCCTGTACGCTGTTGAAACAAACCGAATCCACGGCGATTTCCACCGTTCCTTTTTCCGCTTCGCTTCCGTGCTTCACCGTGACGCTGCACGCCGTCACGCCATGTTCCGTAACTATCGGAACCTCGTATTTTTGGAATTTCCGCATCTGGCTGTAAAACGATATGCTGCTCGCCATTCTTGCGATATTGCGCACCTCGTCAAAATGAATATCCGGCTGCTTTTTCTGTTCCTCGAGCTTCTCCCCATGTATACCGTCAAGCTCTTCATATACCGCCGCAAGCTCTTCCGGATCATCAAACGCCTCAACAATTTTCTCGCTTTCCTCTTTCGTATAAAACTTCAAAAATGCCCTGCCGCCCTGTTCAAGAAAATTCTTCATCAAATGGATATTGACAAGGCTGTCCGGCATATCCATCTCCTTTAAATAGCGGATCAGCTGGGCATCACCCTCCGCCGCCATCCTGCGTATCTCAGCAGCGCGTTCCTCATAGTACGCCGCCTCTTCCTGCGCAGCGTCCTCATCCGCAACGCACTCGTCTAAAATAACTTCCAGCGGCTCTGTTAATATCGTGTCTTTTCTCTCTTTCAAAACAGTCGGGGAAAGCTCTTTTTTCAGTTTCGTGACAACATTGCCGCCAAAAGCAGCTCCGATCTGATCGCTGATGCTCTCCGCCTTTGTAACGATCTCCTCCAGTCCTCCGAAATCATCGTCCACCGTCTTATCTATCCCTTGTGCTTTTTGAGACCGGACTGCGGACAAAAGCGAGGAAAGCGACAATTCCCTGCCCTCTTTAACCACTTGGCCAATGACCGCGCCGTCGCTTTTTTCCACTTTATCCAACAGCCGGTAAATGCCGATCATGCTCTTTCTCTCTTCCGGCGCCACATCTCCGTGGTGATCCAGTTTCCATATGTATTTTCGGAAAGGTATATCATCCGCTGTGACTTCTTTAACAATGCGCGACACTTTTTCACTGAGTTCGTCAAGGTTCATCTCCAGTGGATTTTCCTGCCGCCGGATCAATTCCGCCACAACGGCGGGTTTCAGGTCAGCTGTCAGAGTAGTCACCTTATCATCATATTCTTTCATCGAAATAATATTTTCTTTCGTGAGCGGCATCTGGTTGTATGCGAGGATTCTCACCGCGCGCTCGTTTGCCGCCGTAGCCGGAATTTCCAAATCTTCCAGAATATCGTCAACATTAGAAAATGCTTTTCGGATCGAATCGCCGAGATCCCGTCGTACCTCCGTTCCCACTGCCTCATAGGACTCTGCCGCTATCTGACGGTTCCGCATGTCGTTTCCCGCCGCCGCCACATCCACGATCGTATCGCGGTCTGCAGTGGCGATCGTCGTTCCGAACACCGCCACCGGCGCCTGCAGGATGTCTCTTCCCGCCCGCAGCGTCTTCGCCATAATATCCGTATTCCGCTCATTTGCCGGGAGGCCTGCTTCTGCCAGTACCTTCTCCGCCATCTCCCGCTCCATTGCCTTCAGCTCATCTACAATCTCGAACAGATTCCGGACATCAAGATGAATCCCTTTGCTCTCCATCGTCCGGGCTGCATCTAACGTCATTGACAGACGGATTTCTTCCATCTGCCGCTTCGCCGTAATAAAGTCCGCCTCTGTCCGGTAAACCATGCGCAGGGCGTCTTCGTCGGCGTTCTTCAGTTTTTTCAGGCGATCCCAAACCTCCCCTCGGGACGGAACCGTCAGATCCGCCGCCTCCGGTTTGATCCCGCCGATCACCTCATCCACAATCCTGTCATACAAAACTTCCGGCGGCATATCATCCAATTCCTGAAGCATCTCATAGTCCTGAATCGTTTTCTCTGTCACCGCCACATCGTTTTCGTAAAGCCATTTTGCCGTATCCAGATGTCCCTCGTCCGCCGGCATGCCGCTATTTTCGATAATCGCCTCGATCTGGGGCTTCATCTGCTCAAAATCAGCCCGTTCCGGAATATATGTACTGACGTTCGAAACCGTGCTGCAATGATTAATATTTTCAGGTGTAAGCGGCAGCTCATTATCCAATAAATATTTAACGGACGCTCCCGAAAGATCTTGAACACACGCCGCCATCTGCAGCGCTTCCACGACCCGCCGTTCAACCTCTTCAAAATACTCCCGCTCTTCCTCCACATCCTGTACCTGGTGCTCCAACGCCGCTTCCTGATCATGACGCTGCCCTTTGATCTGTTCGATCACCCGATCCAGAGTGCCCGCTACGTACTCTTCCAATATCGTGCCATCTTCTTCTGCTTCCATGGCGTCTTCACCGGTCATGCTCCGGCTTATAAAATCTGCCGGATCAAATTCATAATCCGCAAGATTCTGCGCCGCTTCATTCACGATCTGATTCTTACTATTTACTGCATCGGTATAAACGATACTGTTTTCCATATCCTTTTGTACCGTACAATCCCTTGTATAATCAATTCCCATATGGGAAACGCTGCCTTCCGTGGCATTTTGTACCGGAACGCCGAATTTCTTTATGTGGTCCGCGTCCTTAAAGTCAATGGAAATCTGATTGGCATTAATAATCATAGATTCCACACTCACTCTCCCAATTTGCTATAAAAGCCGCCCTTGAAACCGTCGGCTTTCACATTATATATTTCGGTCAAATGAGCAAAATCTTTAGAAGTGAAAAAAATCTAGGAATTTAAAACCATATTCCACATCATCTCCGCCCGTCAGCAGGGAGTCATATTCCTCTTCCGTCAGGCTCTCCTTCAGCTTTTCCTTGGATTCGTCCGGCACGACATCATAAGCGCTGTCCACAAAACACAGCGTCGGATACATGACGCACCACCAATTTTTCCCCTCGGATTTTCCGATCTTCACCTTCAAAGCCTTGTATTCGCCCGCCGGAAATGTCAGGTCTCCATACTCCTTCACCGGGAAATACGAGGTTCCAAGCTCTGCAGCAACATCATAATCATAGCCCTTATCCTGTATATGCCGGCTCGCCGCCGCTTCAATTTCATCCAGATTGTCACGGATTGTCTGCTGCGCCATCGCAACGGTATCATCCTCCGACAGCCGCTCACGCAGAAGCTCCAAAATTTCTTCTTTTATTTCCAGCTTAAGCGCTTGATCCTCTTCGTCGTCACTGTTTGCAATTACGTGGAGACGGATCACCTCTCTGGCAATTTCCTTCTGCAGGCGCTGTCCGTCTGTCGCCTTTCCATAAAAATACATAAGTCCGCACACAAACAACACTGCCGCGGCGAAACCCGCTTTTTTTAATTTTTCTGCCATATTTTTCCTCCATAAAAAACATAAGTCTTTCCAACTGCTTTCCATTTTTTCCAACTTTCTCTTTTTTATTCAATAAATACATGTTATAATGGGTTAAGAAATCGAAAGGATATATTGGTATGGACTCTATTTGGATCAACGCCCCCGCCAAAATCAACCTCGGACTTGACGTAATAAGACGGCGGGAAGACGGCTATCATGAAGTAAAAATGATAATGCAGAGCATTCGCCTGTTCGACCGTCTCACCCTGGCTAAATCAAAAACACCCGGTATCCGTTTATCGACAAATCTGAATTTTCTTCCGGTAAACGAAGATAATCTCGTGTACAAAAGCGCAAAGCTTCTCATGGATGAATTCGGCATTACGGACGGTCTTGATATCCAACTGGACAAGCGTATTCCCGTAGCGGCCGGCATGGCGGGCGGCAGTACGGATGCCGCTTCCTGTATGATCGCTATGAACCGGCTCTTTAACCTGCAGCTATCAACAAAGCAGCTGATGGAGCGGGGCGTGACACTCGGCGCAGATATTCCCTACTGTATTACAAAGGGGACGGCATTATCGGAGGGCATCGGCGAGATCCTCTCGCCTCTTCCCAAAGCGCCGGACTGCTATGTGCTGATTGCGAAGCCGGCCTTTCATGTATCCACAAAATTTGTCTATGCCGAGCTCGCTCTCAATGAGAGTACTGTACATCCCGACATCGATTCCATGATCCGCTGCATCCGCAAAAAAGATTTGCACGGCTTATGCAGCGTTATGGCAAATATACTTGAGACAGTGACCATCCCTAAACACCCGGAAATCGCACAGCTCAAAGAATCTATGCTGGAATACGGCGCCCTTGGCTCCCTTATGAGCGGAAGCGGCCCTACCGTATTCGGTATTTTCGACGATGTGAAAAAAGCAAGAGCGGCGAAGGAAAAATGCCGCCAGCTTCCATTCCGGTGTTTTGTCTACATAACAGATTTATATCGTTAAAAAGGAACGATCTATCCTGTCATCAAGCATAAAAAAGGAGGACAAAGAAAAATGCTGCACCAAAATCATGCATGTAAACGACGGGCTTCTTTTGCTGCGCTTTTTTTCGCGCTTGCCGCCCTTTCTCTCGCACTGGCATTTTTATCAGCCAAGCACGCATCTGCGGAGCAAACACCGGCAGATATTTCAGACGAGAACCTTTTCGAAACCGAATACATAGACGGCGTATTGACCATCACTGGCTTTTATCCGCCGGCAGCCGGCCCGAATATGACCGATATCGTCGTACCGCCGGCGATTCAGGGACAAAAAATACGCGGTATCGGCGCAAGGGCATTTGCCAATGCGGGGACAAACATCCACAATCTCTACCTGCCCGACACGCTTGAGGTCATCGGTAAGGAGGCATTTTCCTCTTATGCAGTAGACAATGTGGCAAGCTATACGTATACCGCTACCGGAGAATTCGCACAGGTGGATACAAAGAGCGCGGAACGGCCCCTGGCGGTGATTCCGACGGTAGAATCCGGTTCTGTTACTATTGCACAGCGCCTTCCGTCATCTCTCTCTACGATCGGAGACCATGCTTTTTATAACTCACCGGTCAAAAATATCACATTCAACAGCCAGAACCTCATAATCGGGGCGAGCGCCTTTGAAAATACCGGAAATCTTCTGGAAGTCGTACTGAATGCAAATGCAAGCATCTCCGAGATCGGCGACAATGCTTTTCTTAACAGCGGCATCCACAACTTCACTGTCAATGGTTCGATCAGGAAAATCGGAAACAATGTATTTCAGGGCGCCGGAAATATCAACAGTTTTATCGTAAACGAATCCGGAAACATTCAGGAAATCGGATCCGGCGTATTTGAAAACAGCGGCGTCCATTATATCACGCTGCGGGGAACCATCAGCTCGATCGGGGACCGCGCCTTTGCCGGCTGTGGGAATATCCTCGACGTAACAGTAAACTCCACCACTCCTTACACGCTCGGCGAGTACGCATTTATAAACGCCGGCCTTCACAGCGTAAACCTCTCTAACGGCCTGACTTCAATAAAAAAAGGCACGTTTGAGGGATGCGGAAATCTGGAAACCGTAAACCTTCCGGAGACCCTGACCAATATCGAGGAAGATGCCTTTAAAAATGCGGGCAATATAAAGGAAATCACGATCAACGAGCATGTGGCGATTGCACCGAATGCATTTGCAGGCGCAGGAAATACTACGCTTCAGGCGCTTGCCAAGACTAATAATGCAAGCGCAAAAGCGATCGCGGGCGTCACCCCCACCCCGCCGATGATCCAGATCACTACGCCGCCGACAGCCGATTCGGCGCAGAAGCCGACGGTTTCCTCCGTTAAGCTGAAGGCAGTCAAGGTAAACAAAAAGCGCAAAAAAGCGACCTTGACATGGACAAAGAACAAAAAAGCAAGCGGTTATGCCATTTACCGGAAAGTCGTAAAAAAGGGAACCTCATCAAAAAAAGCAAAAAAAATAAAATTCGTGAAAGTAAAAGACGTTAAAAAGAATGTTTCTAAACTGACATTGAAACTTACGAAAAAGGCTACTACGTACTGGTACGTAAAAGCATTTGTGAAAACAAAAATCGACGGAAAGACAAAAACCATTTACAGTAAAGCTTCCAATACAAAGAAAACCGTATGCAAATAGCAATCTATAAATCAGTGCCGGGCGGTGCGCCCGGCACAAACAATTCATAAATTATGGTATTTCAGCAGATGCCGGCATATATTCATCGCATTTCTCTGCAACTCACCCCTCGTAAGCTCTCCGTTCTGCAATGCCTCTAATGTATTATCATTTTTCAAATTTTTATCCGCTTCCTCACACACCATGTACAAGTCATTTTGCGCCATCACCATGGATGCGCAGTCATTCGCACGCGCTTCGCCGCTCTGGCCCTGACGGCTGATTTTCGCCCACCAGTCGGTCATTACAATCCCGTCAAAGCCCCATTCCTCACGTAAAATCGAGGTATTTAATTCAAATCTGCCCGCTGTCCAGACTCCATTCAATGCGCCGTATGTCGTCATGACCGAGTCCGCGCCGCCTTTCGCTACCGCAATTTCAAATCCCTTCAGGTAAATTTCCCGCAATGCCCTCTCTGAAACGACGGAATCCACTTCCGTTCGATTCGTCTCCTGATTATTTGCGGCAAAATGCTTGATCGTTCCCGTGACGCCGGCGCTTTTCAATCCTTTCAGCTGCGCCGCCGCCATCGTTCCGGTCAAAAGCGGATCCTCGGAAAAATATTCAAAATTTCTCCCATTCAGCGGATTGCGGTGGATATTCACGCCAGGTCCGAGAAGGTTATCGATCTTGTGAAGAACCATTTCCACTCCGGTAAAGGAATACAGCTTTTCAATGAGCGGCAAATTAA
Source organism: uncultured Lachnospiraceae bacterium (assembly GCA_947591245.1). Taxonomy (GTDB): domain Bacteria; phylum Bacillota; class Clostridia; order Lachnospirales; family Lachnospiraceae; genus Eubacterium_F. The sequence goes on from CANQCY010000011.1 coordinate 13,402, forward strand.
ATGTACAGGCCATCAATGTGCCGTTCGGCATGCTGAATGCTTTCTCTCCACTGTCCATCCGAAGTCCTGACGGTCCATCCGTACAGCATGCACACGGAATCCCGAGCTCGGCTAAATGTTGTGAAACCCCGCCGTATGCTGCCGCCGTACCCGGCGTCACTTTTGGGCTTCCCATGCCCTCTCCCCGGATAATGCAGGACAGATCGTCGTCACTGAGCTGTGCAATAAACTCCTCCATCGTCACTTTCCCCTCTGCGACGTCGCGCAGCCGGTATCCGCAGTCTCCGGTAGGCGGAATCTCAGGCGGAAGAGCTTTCTGCCGTTTTTGCGCTTCCTGTTCACTTGCCGCCGATACGCGTTCATATGTCATTCGCATGCCGCCTGAACCCGTTTTCTCCTCCCCGCATGCTTTCGGCCTCATCCGATCAAATTCCAGCGTCGGCGCCAGATTCTGCGTAAGCCTTTCCACAATGCGCAATTTATCGAGCGCAAAACTTCCCGCGCAAACAGCATCACGCACGTTTTTTCCCGCATACACGTTGTATTGTCCTGCCTCCAGCACATAACAGTACGGTTCCCCCGTTGTCCCGGAATCGTCATAGGACGCATAGTCATAAGGAGAAATGGAAAATGTCAATTCCGAACAATTCCCCGGTTCCAGGCTCTCTGTCTTAGCAAATGCGGTAAGCGCCCTTGACGCCTTTCCAAGAACCCCCTGAGGAGCTTCCACATATACCTGAATCACCTGTTTTCCGGAAACGGCGCCCACATTCTTAACGGCTACCGTCAGCGTAATTTCACCGTCTTTTTCCTGAAAATCAGTAACCGTTTCTTCAAATTCGGTATAAGACAGACCGTATCCGAACGGATACATTACCCTGTCCTTCGCCACAGTTTCAAAATACCGGTATCCCACGTAAATATCTTCTTTATAAAAATTCCTGACTTCACTGCCGAAATTTTCAGTAGAAGGATAGTCCTCTATACGCCGCGCTATCGTATCCGCCATCCTTCCGGACGGATTTGCCTTTCCGGTCAGCACATCCGCAACGCCGTATCCTCCGACCATTCCCCCCTGCCAGCCGAGCAGCAGAGCGCTGCAGCCGCGCAGGCAGGGATGACTCATATCCATTATGCTCCCGATATTGAATACCATAACCACCCGTTGAAAACAGGAACAAACTGCGCCGATCATCTCCGCTTCGGTATCGGACAACTGATATGATCCCTTCTGATTCGAATTATCCCGATCCTCCCCGGCTGTCCTGCCGATAATGATAATTGCCGCATCATTTTTTTCACTATATTTTTGCGCAAACTCCGGACTCACCGGCATCTCTTCCTGAGACCACGGCTCCTTCGCCCATCCCTCGCCCTCGTCCACAGGATTTGTTTCCTCCCATGCGTCATACTCCGCCAGAAGCTCTTTGTCCACCATCACATCCTGTTCCTCCATCAGAGCATCCAAAATCCCCACCGTCCGCGTCACATTGACCATCCCGCCCGAACCTGTTCCGCTTTTATAATAATGCCTCTGTATCCTTCCAAACACAGCCACCCTGCAGCCCTTTGGAAGCGGAAGTACGCCGCCTTCATTTTTCAACAGGACGCATCCCTCTGCCACGGTCTGCCTCGCGGTCTGTATGTAGCCATTCCAATCTAATTCCATACTGCTCCCTCGCTTTTCTCATAAATATTTATTTGCATCAAAAAAAGCAGATAACGGGAATCGAACCCGCCTCTCCAGCTTGGGAAGCTAGCATTCTACCAATGAACTATATCTGCATGGTTTTATTATACCACGAATCAGAATAAAATCAATACTTTATTTCCTTAATGTTATAAACGGGCAGAAAAAACCGGCGTCAGAACTTGCGTCCTGGCGCCGCCTTGCATACAGCCCCGCGAAAGGTATTCTTAATAATATGCTTTTTACTCCCCCGCCAATTTATACAAATCATTTCCGCAGCAGTCAATTACCGTAATAACCGGCAGTTTTTCCACTTCCAGTTTCCGTATTGCTTCTGTTCCCAGATCATCATAAGCAATAACCTCGCTTTTTTTGATACACTGGGACAGCAGCGCTCCGGCGCCTCCTACCGCGGCAAAATAAACAGCTGTATTTTTCTTCATGGAATCAACCACACTGTCATTTCGCTTTCCCTTTCCGATCATCCCCTTTAAGCCGAGATCCAAAAGAGACGGGGTGTATTTATCCATACGGCTGCTTGTTGTGGGACCCGCCGAACCGATCACCTGTCCCTCCCGGCTCGGCGTGGGACCAAGATAATAAATGATCTTATCCCGCACATCAAAAGGGAGCTCTTCCCCTCTCTCAAGTCCCTCTATCATCCGTTTGTGCGCGGCATCCCGCGCCGTATATATCGTACCGGAAAGATATACGTAATCCCCGGCTTTTAAATCCTTTACTTTTTCCCGTGTCAATGGCGTGTCGATATACTTATTCATGATCGTCCTCTTTTCTGCGCACAACGCAAACAATTTATGAAGTGAAAAAATTCTTTTCGCTTTTCGCATCTGCGCCCATTATACCACACATCTTTTCGGGATTCAATAACAAGCAGTTTTTTCCGCATTTAGAAGCATCCGGGCAGCCGACGCACGCCCGTCCTTTTTTCTTTTCTTTCACGATATAACGTACCGCGGGGATTATAATCACAAGTAAGACCAGTATTATTACCGCATTCGCCATCTTAATTCCTCCGATTCGCCTAATGCAAGGCATATTCTGCTTTGAGCCTCTTGTTCGACTGAAGGCAAAGATAAACCATTATCGCCGCTATTGCAAGCACTGCAATCAGCCCTCCCGCGAAACCTGCACCGAGAGATCCCGTCGTAATAAGCGTTCCAACCTGATATACGAGGAAGCCAACGACATAACCCGTGGCAAGCTGGAAACAAATCGCTCCGGCAAACCATTTACCCGACTTCATCTCCGAATTCATTGCACCAAGAGCTGCAAAACAGGGCGGCGTATAAAGATTAAACATAAGATACGCAAGAGCCGCCGCTTTCGTAAGCCCCATAATTGCCGCTACTTCACTGCCGCTGCCGATCAGCGCATTCTCTTCCATATCAATAAAGTTTGTAATGGAAAACACTGTCGCCAGCGTACCGACCACATTCTCCTTTGCGATAAATCCGGTGATTGCCGCTGCCGCACACTGCCAGCACGCAAAACCGATAATCGGTATCAAAAGCGTTGCAAACGGCGAAGCAATCATAGCCAGAATGGAATCCGAACCATTCTCGGCCGCTTCCTCAAATGTCGGCGTAAAGCTTGCCATTACCTGAACTATCGTATTGCAAACAAGAATAATAGTACCCGCTTTAACGATGTACGCCTTGCCGCGCTCAAGCATGGATTTTACTGCAAACAAAAGGGAAGGCGCTTTGTACTCCGGCAGTTCCATAATAAAGAAACTTTTTCTGTATTTCATTCCGGTAATCTGCTTAATCAGCAACGCCCCCAGAAGTATAAGAAGGATTCCCACAAAATACATCACCGGCCCCACCCAGCTTGCTTCCGGAAAAAATGCCCCTGCAAAAAGCGCAATAACAGGGAGCTTGGCGCCGCATGGCATAAAAGTACACAAAAGCGCGGTTGCACGCCGTTCTCTCTCGTTCTTTATGGTACGGCATGCCATAATCGCCGGCACGCCGCATCCGGTACCGATTACCATCGGAATCACGGATTTTCCTGAAAGGCCTACCCGCTTAAAGATCGGGTCAAGCACAATCGTCGCACGCGCCATATAACCGCAGTCCTCCAGAAGGGCGATGAGAAAATACATAACCATAACGAGCGGCAGAAAACCTATAACGGCGCCAACGCCGCCAATAATACCATCTACCAGAATCGCCTGCAAAATCGGAGCCGCTCCTTCCACTTTTGACGCTGTCCACTCCGTAAACATATCAATCCAACCTGACAACAGGCTTTCCAGCATCTTTCCTATCCCGATTGGACTTTCAGCCTGTGAAATAAAAAATACAAGCCACATTACTCCCGCAAAAATAACGATGCCCGCAACAGGATGCGTAATAATCTTATCAATCGCATCGTCCTTTGATTTTTCCTTTGTAATCGTCCTCCTCGTCTCAACGCTTGCAACAATATCATTCACAAAAGAAAACCTTTTCCTGTCTGCTGCTTCTACTTCCTTTTTATTCGTAAAATCGATATCCTGCTGGCAGTAAGGCGCTTCCTGTCTGATCCCTGCCAGAGATACTGCCTCGCTGATTACGTCTTTTATTCCCTCCGACGAAGTAGACACGGTTTTCACAACGGGACAGCCGAGTTTTTCCGACAGCGCCGTTTCATCAATATAGTTCTTCTTTTTCTCATTTATATCGCTCTTATTCAATGCAACTACAACCGGAATGCCCAGTTCCAGCAGCTGTGTCGTAAAAAACAAGCTTCTGCTCAAATTTGTCGCATCCACGATATTAATAATAACGTCCGGATGTTCATTTTTTACATAGCTGCTCGTGATGCTTTCCTCCGACGTGAAGGGGGACATAGAATAAGCGCCCGGCAGATCGACTGCGATCAACTGCTGATCCCCATCATAATAAGTTTTTTTGACAGGATACTCTTTCTTGTCAACTGTCACTCCGGCCCAGTTGCCCACATGTTCATTCCGCCCTGTCAGGGCGTTGTACATTGTTGTTTTTCCCGAATTGGGATTGCCCGTCATTGCAATTCTCATTGTTAGTCTTCCTTTCCTACTATTTTATAATTCTTATTTTTGTTAGTTTTAGCTAACCATTATGTAAAAATAAAATGACGCCTGTCATACCGCAAGATAAGGGCTGCCACTTATTTTTCCACTATGCAATCTCAATCGCGGAAGACAGGTCATGATCCACATTATATCTTCCGTCTTTAATCGATACCACCAAACCGCTCTTTTTTCTGGAAACGACCGTGATCGGCTCACCACTGTAACATCCTAAGGAAAACAAAAATGCATTCAGTTCTTCATCCTCTGTATTTATGTTCTTCACAATATATTCTGAACCTTCAGACGCATCTTCTAAAGTCATAATAACACCTCTTTTTATATATTCGATATTCCAACCTGCTTCATTATTTCAGTTAGTCTCCTATAACAATTCTTAGTATAACCTATCTATCTTGCTTTGTCAATAACTTTTTTCATTTACAGAAATAAGCCAAGCACAAAATACACGACGCATGCCGCAACTGACACTTGAAAAAGGCTTCTTCCGAACCATGCCAGCAAAATGGAAGTCAAAAATGCGCCTCCCGCTGCGCATACGCTGTCTGCCTCCTCGAAAATTGCAGGAAAAGTCATGACTGCCAGCGTTACGTAAGGAACATAATACAAAAAGGAACGTATCGTTTTATTTTGGATTTCTTTCTTAATCAGAGTAAGCGGCAAAACCCGTATCAAATAGGTCACGCATGCCATAATCAAAATATAAATGCAGACATTATTTTTCATCATAAACATTCTCCTCTACAGGAAACAAAATTGCCGCAATGCCCGCTATCACAATCGTCAATATAATGACGCGCATCCCGGAAGATATATTCCCGACTGCCGGCAGATGCGAAAAGATATAGCTTGCCGCCATAGATATAACGATAAGCCCCGCAATGATTTTATTCTTTTTCGCCGGAGGAATAATAATCGCCAGAAACATGCCGTACAGTGCGACAAACAACGAATTAGCGATATTTGCCGGCAATACCGACCCCATGAGGACGCCTAAAAGGGTTCCCAGAGACCAGCCGGGAATCGCCACGCTCATAGCGCCATATGTATAAAACGGATTCAGCTTATCTGCTGTTCCGACTGAAATGCCAAATATTTCATCCGTTATGCCAAAACCCATAATGAAGCGGTGAAAAAAGGGGAATTTTGAATCAATGCGCTGTGACAGCGCGCAGGACATAAGGAGATACCGCATATTGATGACAAACTGCATCACCGCCATTTCCAGATAAGGCTGTTTCGCAGAAATCGTAGCAAGTGCGGCAAATTCGCCCGCCGACGTATTATTCGTAAAACTCATTAAAGTCGCTTGGAATGCTGTAAGTCCCGCCTTTTTTGCAGCAATTCCAAGCGTAAAAGAAACCGCAAGGTAACCAAGTCCGATTGGAATCCCATCCCATAATCCCTTGCGGTAATTGATTCGATTTGTTGACAGCATCTTTTTTCTCTTTCTTTTTCTAAATAATCCTTTTAATATGACGGTTTACATGGCAGCATATATTTATCGCCACCGGCATACCGGCGATATGAGTCGGATATGTCTCTATATTGACGCCAAGAGCAGTCACCTTTCCTCCCAGTCCTCCCGGTCCGATCCCAAGTTTATTTATTTTTTCCAGCATTTCATCTTCCAGTTCCTTCACGTAAGGAATTGGAGATGAACTGTCCAAATCTCTTGTAAGCGCCTTTTTCGCCAGAAAGGCGCACTTTTCAAACGTACCGCCGATGCCTACTCCAACGACGATCGGAGGACATGCGTTCGGACCCGCCAGTCTGACTGTCTCAAGAATCGCATCTTTGATTCCATCGACGCCATCCGCAGGCTTTAACATATAAAGGCGGCTCATGTTTTCACTTCCGAATCCCTTTGGAGCGACTGTGATTTCCACCTGTTCCCCGGGTACAAATTCATAGTGAATAATCCCCGGCGTGTTATCGTTTGTATTAATACGGTCAACCGGATCCTTTACGACAGATTTTCTCAGATACCCCTCCCGATATCCCTGCCGGATTCCCTCATTCACGGCGTCTTCGATATAATCTCCCTCAAAATGAACATCCTGCCCGACCTTTAAAAATACGACAGCCATTCCGGTATCCTGACAGATCGGTATTTTACTTTCAGCAGCAATATTCATATTTTCCTCAAGCTGGCACAAGATCTGCCTGCCAAGCGCGGATTCTTCTTTTTCTTTTCCTCTCAGAATCGCATTTTTGACGTCATCCGAAAGCCGGATATTGACTTCCATGCACATTTCTTTGACCGCTTTCGTGATCTCGCCCGTATTAATTATTCTCATCGGTATCCTCCGATATTTCCTCTTCCTTCTCTTCATCCTCGGTTATTTCTCTATTTTCCTGTGAATCATTTTCTTCTTTTCTCACCTTGGCGACGCTGGCAATTACAACATCCTTCGAGCTGTCGAGATTCATCAGCTTAACGCCGGAAGTGATGCGCCCTAATACAGATATTCCGCTCACTTCAATGCGGATAATGATGCCTTCATTCGTTATCAGCATGACTTCCTGATCTTCATGTACCGCTTTCGCCGCCACTACAAAACCGGTTTTTTCCGTAATCTTATAGCACTTCACGCCCTTGCCGCCACGGCGCTGAACACCGAATTCATGTATGTTCGTGCGCTTGCCCAATCCGTATTCTGATACAAGAAGAAGCTCTTCACCCTGACTGTCCAGCTGCATTCCGATCAATTCATCATCAAAACCGAGATTCATGCCGCGAACGCCGATCGACGTCCTTCCTGTCGGCCGGACATCCGTTTCCTTAAATTGGATGCACTGTCCGTGTCTTGTGACAAGAATTATATTTTTCGTATTATCTGTCACCTTCACCTCGATCAAATCGTCTTCTTCCCGAAGACTGATCGCTTGAAGTCCGGATTTTCGTATATTTCTGTATTCCGAAAGGGAGGTCTTTTTCACAAGCCCCTGCTTTGTCGCCATAAAGAGATATGTATTTTCATCAAAATTTCTCATCGCAATAACAGCCGTGATTTTTTCCTCCGGCAGAAGCTGTAAAAGATTTACAATTGCAGTACCTCTGCTCGTCCGCCCGGATTCTGGTATTTCATATGCCTTAATACGATATACGCGCCCTTTGTTAGTAAAAAACATAAGATAATGATGGGTTGTCGCCATAAACAAATCTTCGATATAATCGTCATCAATCGTTTGAATGCCCTTAATTCCTTTGCCTCCGCGATGCTGGCTCTTGAAATTATCGATTGTCATTCGTTTGACGTATCCCATATGGGTCAGCGTGATCACGGTATTCTCCACCGGAATCAGATCCTCCATCGAAATATCGAATTCGTCAAAACCGATGCTTGTCCTTCTGTCATCACCGTATTTATTGGCGATTGCGCTGATTTCCTCTTTTACAACGCCCAAAAGAAGCTTGCGGTCAGCAAGAATCGCTTTATATTCTTCGATTTTTTTCATTAATTCATCAAATTCATTTTCAATCTTTTCCCGTTCCAAACCGGTGAGGGCACGAAGGCGCATATCCACGATCGCCTGAGACTGAACGTCATCCAGATCAAAGCGTTCGATCAGCCGTTCTTTTGCAACCGGCGTGCTTTCGGAACCGCGGATAATTTTAATCACTTCATCAATATGGTCAAGTGCGATTAATAATCCCTTTAAAATATGCGCTCTCTCTTCCGCCTTATTCAAGTCATATTTCGTCCGCCTTGTCACGACTTCTTCCTGATGCTTCAAATAATGCGTAAGCATCTGAAGAAGATTCATTAAAACAGGCTGGTTTTCTACAAGGGCAAGCATATTAACGCCAAATGTATCTTGCATCTGCGTATGTTTATAAAGCTGATTTAATACAATATTCGGATTTACATCCTTTCTCAGCTCGATGCATATCCTCATTCCCTCCCGGCTCGATTCGTCGCGCAGCTCTGTAATTCCATCCACTCTTTTTTCCTTATGCAGTTCGGCAATCTTCTCGATCAGTCTTGCCTTATTTACCATATACGGAAGTTCTGTCACAATAATCCGGTTTTTGCCATTGGACATAGGCTCAATCTCTGTCACGGCGCGTACCTTAACCTTTCCGCGTCCGGTCCGGTATGCCTCTTCAATTCCGCGTTTTCCCAAAATTGTGGCTCCTGTAGGAAAATCAGGTCCTTTTATGACGCTCATTACCTCGTCGATCGTCGTTTCCCTGTCTTCCTCTACAATATTATCAATGATTTTTACAACGCCGCTCACTACCTCCCGGAGATTGTGGGGCGGTATATTTGTCGCCATACCGACAGCTATGCCGGATGTTCCGTTTACCAGCAGATTTGGGTATCTGGATGGAAGAACGACCGGTTCTTTTTCTGTCTCATCAAAGTTTGGTATAAAATCAACTGTATTTTTATTGATATCAGAAAGCATTTCCATGGAAATTTTGCTTAAACGCGCTTCCGTATACCTCATTGCCGCTGCGCCGTCTCCATCCACAGAACCGAAATTTCCGTGGCCGTCAACAAGCGGGTATCTCGTAGACCATTCCTGCGCCATATTGACAAGAGCGCCATAAATCGAGCTGTCGCCATGAGGATGGTACTTACCCATTGTATCACCGACTATACGCGCACATTTACGATGCGGTTTATCCGGTCCGTTATTCAATTCAATCATCGCATAAAGTATGCGGCGCTGAACCGGCTTTAAACCGTCCCTTACATCAGGAAGCGCTCTGGATGCAATAACTGACATGGCGTATTCAATATATGAATTTTCCATGGTTTTTCTTAAATCGACTGGTTTAATGTCATCCACAGAACCATTGTCTTGTTTAAAAATATTTTCATCCATGTTTTATACTTTCCTTTCCAAATTTAGATGTCCAAATTCTTTACAAATTTTGCGTTTGCCTCTATAAATTCGCGTCTCGGTTCTACTTTATCCCCCATCAGGGTCGTAAACGTCAAATCGATTTCAGAAGATTCATCTTCATTCATCATAACTTTCAAAAGAACCCTCTTCTCCGGATCCATCGTCGTATCCCACAACTGGCTTGCATCCATCTCTCCAAGTCCTTTATAGCGCTGGATGCTATTATTTCCGTCCCTTCCGATTTCCTCTAATTTTGCATTCAATTCTTCATCGCTGTAAACATAGTATGACTTTTTATTTTTTTCTATTTTGTATAAAGGCGGCTGCGCAAGATAAACATAGCCCTCTTTGATTAGATTCGGCATAAATCTGTATAAAAAGGTCAGCAGCAGCGTAGCGATATGCGCGCCGTCCACATCGGCATCCGTCATGATAATAATTTTATGGTAACGCAGCTTATTAATATCAAAATCATCGGAAATGCCCGTACCGAAAGCGGTTATCATTGCCTTGATTTCATTATTTATCAATATTTTGTCAAGCCTTGCTTTTTCCACATTCAGAATCTTACCGCGAAGCGGCAAAATTGCTTGGGTTGCACGGTCTCTGGCTGTCTTTGCGCTTCCTCCCGCCGAGTCTCCCTCTACGATATATATCTCACAGTTTTCCGGATTTTTATCGCTGCAGTCCGCAAGCTTTCCCGGAAGAGACGTACCCTCAAGAGCCGTTTTTCTTCTCGTAAGGTCTCTCGCATTTCTTGCCGCCTCCCTTGCTCTCTGTGCAAGAAGCGCTTTATCGCAAATGAGTTTTCCGATCGTCGGATTCAATTCAAGAAAAATCATAAGCTGCTCGCTGACGATGCTGTCTACCGCACCTCTGGCCTCGCTATTTCCAAGCTTCTGTTTCGTCTGCCCTTCAAATTGAGGTTCGGGAATCTTAATGCTGATAATCGCGGTAATTCCTTCCCGAATATCGTCACCGCTTAAATTTACATCACTATCCTTTAAAAATTTCTGTCCTCTTGCGTAATCATTAAATGTCTTTGTCAGCGCATTTTTAAAGCCGGCAAGATGCGTTCCGCCTTCCGGCGTCGTAATATTATTTACGAAGCTGTAGCAATTGTCGGAATAAGAATCATTGTGCTGAAACGCTACTTCAACAAACACATTTCCTTTTTGCCCTTCACAATAAATAATATCTTCGTAAAGAGGATCCTTGTGGCGGTTCAGATACTCTACGTATTCTTTAATACCGCCTTCATATAAAAACGCTTCTTTTACCGGTTCCTCCTGTCTCTCATCATGAAGCACAATCTTGATTCCCTTCGTAAGAAATGCCATCTCGCGAAGGCGGTGTTTCAGCATGTCATAGTCAAATTCCGTCGTCTCAGTAAAAATCTGCTTATCCGGCAAAAAAGTAACTTTTGTTCCCCGCAGATCCGTTGTTCCGACCTCTTTAAGGTCGTACATAATCTTGCCCCGTTCAAACCGCTGCTTATAAATCTTGCCTTCCTGATAAATCTCGACTTCCAGCCACTCCGACAGCGCATTTACAACCGAAGCCCCCACTCCGTGCAATCCGCCGGACACCTTATATCCGCCGCCGCCAAATTTGCCGCCGGCATGAAGAACAGTAAACACTACTTCTACGGCGGGCCTTCCCGCTTTATGATTAATTCCGACCGGTATTCCACGTCCATTATCAACAACAGTAATCACATTATCTTTATGTATATACACGTTAATCACATCACAGAAACCTGCAAGAGCTTCATCTACCGCATTATCCACAATTTCATATACAAGATGATGAAGTCCTCGTTCTGATGTACTTCCAATATACATGCCCGGACGTTTTCGTACTGCCTCTAAACCTTCCAAAATCTGTATCTGGTCAGCACCGTATTCAATTTTTTCCATTTTGCACCTCCATTATTTAACCGAACCTGATACAATTTCAAAAGTTTTATTGATATTAATACCATTTTTAATAAATTCTTCCAAACCTGTACAGGTAATAATCGTCTGAATCCCTTTTATATGCTCAAGGAGAAAATTCTGCCTTTTCCGGTCTAGCTCGGATAAGACGTCATCCAAAAGAAGGATTGGCTTTTCACCCGTTTTTTCTTCCACAATTCGTATTTCCGTCAGTTTTAGAGATAATGCTCCCGTCCTCTGCTGTCCCCTTGAACCGTATTTCCGTAAATCCATATTTTTGGAAATAAAAGATAAATCATCTCTGTGCGGTCCGACATTCGTCGTCTTTGTAAATAAATCTTTTTTTTCCGACAATGTAATCTCCCGTCCAAACATTTCTTCTGATATATTCGGCTCGTAAATAAGTTCCATTGTCTCTGATCCACCGGTTAATTCCTTGTGAATATCCTGTATATATCCATTCAATTTATCCACAAATTCTTTTCTTGCCCGAATAATATATGTACCATACTGAACCAATTGCCCGCTCCATATGGAAAGTGTATCCAATAATTCAGGTTTTATACTGATCTGTTTCAGCAGCTCGTTTCTTTGCTTCAAAACATGCTTGTACTTCGTGAGATTGAATAAATACATCTTATCCAGCTGGCATATCTCCATATCGATAAATTTTCTTCTGGCGTCCGGGCCGTTTTGGATAATCGACAAATCCTCCGGTGAAAAAAATATCACATTGGAGATGCCGAGCAAATCGCCGCTTTTTTTTATGGGAATCCCATCCACCGCAATTCCCTTTGCCTTGCTCTTCTTTAGGTGAATATCCATTTTATGCTTAACCCGATCCCTGCAGACAATCATTCTAAGATGAGCGTCTTCCTCGCCCATTTTTATCATTTCCTTATCTTTGCTTCCCTTATGGGACCGCGTAGTCGAACACAAATAAATTCCTTCGAGTACATTCGTTTTTCCTTGGGCGTTATCCCCAAAAAGCACATTCGTCTCCGGATCAAATTTAAATATTTCCCTCTCATAATTCCTGAAATGAAGCAATTCCAAAGAGTCAATTATCATAAACGGCTTACCTTCACTTGATTTCCTTCTACACTGATCATGTCGCCCGGACGCACTTTTCTTCCCCGGCGAAGCTCGGTTTCACCATTTACCGTGACAATTCCATCCTCTATCATAAATTTTGCCTCCACTCCGGATGAGGCTATGCCGGCCAGCTTCAACGCCTGTCCCAGTTTGATATACTCATCAGATATTTTTATCTCTTCCATCAATATACCCGCCTAATCAATCAAATTTACCGGAAGAATCAAATAATTATATGTATTGTCATCCCTTATAAAGCAAGGGGCTTTTGAATTAAACAAATACATGCTAATTTCTTCTTCATCTATCACTCTCAATACATCGATCAAAAACTTAGGATCAAAAGCGATACGTATATCTTTTCCCTCTTTCTCGCTTCTGATGCTTTCATCCATGGAACCGACTTTCGTATTCATTTCCATCTTAATCTCATTGTTTTTCACATTCATGATAACCGGCTTATTCTCCGACTCTCTCAGAAGAAGCGTAGCGCGGTCAATACAATCCAGAAACTCTTTTTTATTAACGGTTACTTTTGTCTCATAATCATTACTGAGCATCTGGTTAATATTATAAAAATTACCTTCGATCAGACGGGAAATGATAACCGTATTTTCCATTTCAAACAATACATGATTTTTTGAAAAGAAAATTTGCACTTTATCATCAATTCCGCCTGTGAGAATCTTGCTCACTTCACTGAGCGTTTTTCCAGGAATCACAACCTTTATATCGTCATAGCTCTCTTTCAGCTGCATTTTGCGAATGGATACGCGATGCAGATCAAGAGAAGCAATTTTAAATTCATCCCCGTTTATCTCAAAAAGCTCTCCCGTCAATATCTTATTATTTTCATTGTTAGAAATGGAAAATATTGTTTGAAGGATCATTTCTCTAAGCGTAAACTGGGAAATCACAATCTTTTTTGACTTTTCGATTTCCGGAAGCATCGGAAATTCTTCATGGCTTTTTCCCGGAAAATTAAATTTTGACTTTCCGCAAAACAAAAGTATATTCTCATTTTCATCTGCTTCAAAATAAATATCTTCATCCGGAAGTTTGCGGATAATATCGGCAATCATCTTTGCCTTGACAAGAATTGTTCCGTCTTCTTCAATCTCAGCCGGAAGCCTTGTTTCGATTCCCAACGACATATCATTTGTGGTAAGTTTAATTTCATCTCCATAAGCCTCGATCACTACGCATTCAAGAATCGGCATCGTTGTTTTTGCGGGTATTGCTTTCAATACAATATTAATAGCTTCATTCATAATACCTTTAGTGCATTTGAATTTCATAATGTGTGGAGCCCCTTTCGTATCAAAATCAAATAAATATATAATTTTTTTTAGTAACAGTATTATTAGGGGAGGTTGATTTGTTCAAAACAAACGTTACCTCTTGTATTTCAGTGCGTTAAGCTAAAAAATAACTTCTTGATATACCTTGAATGGAGTGTTTATAAAAATGTTTTATTCACAACCGGTTAAGGATTGATTTTCTTTTTCAGTATATCAATTACATTTTTGAAATTGTTATCAACCCTTAACTTTTCCTCAATTTTCGAACAGCCATGGATAACTGTCGAATGGTCTCTGTTTCCCAGCTTTTCACCGATATCTGTTGTGGATAAGTCTGTTAATTCCTTACATAGGTACATGCAAATCTGTCTTGGAATAACAACGCTGTTATGCCTTCTTTTGGATAAGATCGCATCCTCCGTCAGGTTAAAGTGGTCGGCTACGATCTGGACGATGAAGTCTACGGATATCTCTTTTGCATTATCCGGTTTAATAATATCTTTCAGAGCGTCTTCGGCAAGTTCCAAAGTAATTTCCTGATGCGTAAGCTTTGATAGGAAAATGATTTTTTTATAGGCTCCCTCTAAATCACGTATATTTGATCTTATATTTGCAGCAATGTAGCTTAAAATTTTATCTTCCAGCTTAATGGATTCATTTTCCTGATAATTTTTTAATATTGCCATGCTTGTCTCATAGTCAGGCGGCTGAATATCAACCGGAAGGCCGGAATTAAAGCGGGAGCGGTATCGTTCATCCAGCTCGGATAAATCCCTTGGCGGCTTATCGCTTGATATGACAATTTGTTTATTTGCCTGATAGAGCGCTTCAAACGTGTTAAAAAATTCGATCTGCGTCGCTTCTTTGTCTATGATGAATTGAATATCGTCAATAAGCAGTACGTCTACATTTCTGAATTTTTTCCTGAGATTTGTAGTAGCGGAAGTATCGCCCTTCTTTTTATTGGTACGAATTGCTTCAATCACCTGATTTGTAAAATCTTCACTCATTATGTAAAGTACGTTTAATTCCGGATGATTTTCTATAATATGTCTGGCAATTGAGTGCATAAGGTGCGTCTTTCCAAGACCGGATTCACTGTATAAAAATAAAGGATTGTAAATCTGGGAAGTAGGAGCTTCTGCCACAGCCACAGCCGCTGCGTGAGCCATTGCGTTACTCCTGCTTATCACGAATGTATCAAAAGAATGCCCTGATTTCAAATATGGATATTTATCAGTCAGAGTTTCCCCTTTTAAATAAGTAGAAACTGTTTCATTGCTGTATATGTAATCTGTTTTTACTTCCTGTCCCGTGACTACCTCAATCGCTACTTTGATATGGCTGTCATACCGTGATTTCAGTATATCAATGCAGTCTCCCTGAATTTCTGTATTAATTTGGAATATGACTACGCCGTCTTTATAAGAATAAATTTCCAATGGCTCAACAAAAGTACGGATTGCCGGTCCGGTAATGCCGCTTTTTTCTTTCAGATAAGTGATAATGCCGCTCCATTGTCTTTTTATCTCGTTTTCCATAAAAAACCTGCCTAACTAATAAAAATTGTAAATAAGGGTATAAACGTACAGCTATATTTTACCTCAAAATAATATTTTTTTCAATGGTCTATTTATAAAATTTAATTTTCTTTTTATATTTTACTTGACTATTTTCCGATTCAATACTATAATTAGGCTTGATACGGATTTATAATTGCAGCAAAGGAGGTGCGGTAATATGAAAATGACATTCCAGCCAAAAAAGAAACCCAGAGCAAGAGTTCATGGTTTTCGTAAGAGAATGCGTACTTCAAACGGCAGGAAAGTAATTTCCAGAAGAAGGGCAAAAGGAAGAAAAAGATTATCTGCGTAATGAGATATTGTGCAAAGTCACATAAAAAGTGTGGCTTTTTCTTCTCTTGTGAGGATTTAGAACGTGTTTGAAAAATTAGGGAAGAATTTAGAATTCCAAAAGGTTTACAAGAATGGTAAATCAAAAGCGAATAAATATCTGGTGATGGTTTTGTTAAAAAGGGAGAGCGGTCCCAATCGTTATGGATTTTCTGTCAGCAGGAAAGTTGGCAATAGTGTCGTGCGTCATCGCGTCACCAGATTATTGAGAGAATCGATCCGTAAAAATGACGCGCGTTTGAAAGAGAATTACAGCGTAGTTATTATAGCCAGAAATACTGCAAAGGGCAGGAGTTTTGAGGAAATCGACAGTGCAGTGCGCCATTTGTGCAAATTACATGGAATATTAAAATGAAACGGTTTTTTTTATTTTTATTAAAAATATATCAAAAATATATTTCTCCGTTGAAAAGAACGCCGACTTGTATTTATACTCCGTGTTGTTCTGAATATGCAGTTCAGGCAATTACTAAGTATGGTGCATGGAAAGGTGGTTTTTTGGCTGTGAAAAGAATTTTGAGATGCCATCCGTTTCATAAGGGCGGTTATGATCCGGTACCTTAATTTTTTATTCTTTTTGTAAAGATCGCTGTATTTTGGTAAAAATGGAGGTAGAATGATTGTTTAACTGGTTAAACACATTATTGGGATGGATCATGGAAGGGATTGACTGGGCGGTTTTCAATACGCTTGGCATCCACAATATTGGATTGTGTATTATCTTATTCACGATTATTGTTTATGCACTAATGATTCCTTTGAATGCAAAGCAGCAGAAATCTTCCCGGCTTATGAGCAAAATTAATCCTGAAATTCTGGAAATACAGGAAAAATATAAGGGAAAAAAAGATAACGATTCTATGATAAAGATGAATACGGAGACGCAGGCTGTTTATGCGAAATACGGCGTAAATCCGATGGGCGGATGCCTGCCGTTATTGATCAGTATGCCGATCATGGTTGCTTTGTATACGGTAGTTCGGGAGATAGGAACATACGTGCCTTCTCTTGCAAACGATACGGCAAAGATATTTTTGGGATTGGATGTGGCTCAGACGCCGACAGAATATGCGAAAATTACAAAGCTGGCTTATCTTGTTCCTGTATTGGCTGTCGTTTTTCAGTTTATCAATACGCAGATGCTTCAGGTGAAAACAGATAAAAAACATAAACAGGAAGATTCCATGGCGTCGAGTATGAAGATGATGAATTATTTTATGCCGTTTATGTCCGGAATTTTTTGTATGTCTATGAATATCGGCGTTGGTTTATACTGGATTACAAGTTCTATTTTTCGTATTGTTCAGGCATATATTATAAATCGTCATGTAGATAAAATATCTCTTGATGAATTGATTGAGAAAAATAAGGAGAAGGCGGCAAAGAAAAATAAGAAGATTGAAGAGAGAAACAAGCAGATGGAAATGTATTCCAAACAGCGGACAAGCACGATAAAATCTGCTTCGAGTTATCAGAATTATTCTTCCGATTCTTCAAACAGCTCTAAAAAAGTGGAAATACAAAAAGATTTTAAACCGGGAAGCATATCGGCATATGCTCATATGCTGTCTGGAAATAAAGAGGATAAGAATCGGTCATGACGGTTCCTAAATAAAAATTTGTGCTTGCAGGTTAAGACGTGAAAACGAGAAAGGCATGGTGATTGATATGTCAAGTTGGATGGAGTTCACAGCAAAAACAGTTGATGAGGCTTTGACGGAAGCTTTGATTAAGTTGGAAGCTACCAGTGATCAGGTTAAGTACGAAGTAATTGAAAAGGAAAGAAGCGGTTTTCTAGGAATGTTAAGTAAACCTGCGAAAATCCGCGTTTGTAAAAAAGAAGACGTTCAGGATGTTGTAAGAAATTTCTTAAGCGATATCTTTTCATCTATGGGAATTGAAGTAGAGATCATAATGAATTTTGATGAAGAGGAAAGAGTCATTGATATCGAATTAAAGGGAGACGATATGGGCGTTTTGATCGGCAAGAGGGGACAGACGCTGGATTCGCTTCAATATTTAACTTCATTGGCGGCAAACAAAGATGTTGAAGATTATGTTAAAATAAAAATGGATACTGAAAATTACAGGCAGCGTCGTAAAGAAACGATCGAAAATCTGGCAAAAAATATTGCAAGTAAGGTAAAAAAGACGAGAACGCCTATGCACCTCGAGCCGATGAATCCATATGAAAGAAGAATTATTCATTCGGTTCTTCAGAATGACAAGTACGTAGAGACATATAGCGAAGGCGAGGAGCCATACCGTAAAGTAGTGGTTACAATGTCAAAGGAATATGCAAACATGCCTCCGCGCAAAAATAATAATTATCGCAGAAAAAATTATAACAATCATAATAATAGGCGAAAGTCTTATAACAAAAATTATAACCGTGGAAATAGCGAAGATTTCCAGAAAGAAAAAGAAGAGTAAAGACAGTAAGGCTGAATCATTCGATTCAGCCTTTTTAGAAAGGTGAAGGAGCGAAAAAAACTTTTCACTTAGGAAGTTTGTGCACAAAAGGCGTGTGAAAATGGAGGAAAATATGTTTTATGACGATACGATTGCGGCAATTGCGACTTCATCTGTCGGCGGCGGAATCAGCATTATTCGAATCAGCGGTGATCAGGCGCTTAAACTGGCGGATAAGGTCATATGTTTGAAAAATGGAAAATTGCCTGATTGTAAAAGCCATACGGTTCATTATGGATACGTTCATGACAGGGATGGAAGTAAAGTTGATGAAGTCATTGTACTGATTATGAAAGCGCCGAATAGTTATACGAGAGAAGACGTCGTAGAAATTCAGTGCCATGGAGGCGCTTTTATTTGTCAGGAAATACTTGATTTGCTTTTACTTGCCGGCGTCCGTATGGCAGAGCCGGGTGAATTTACAAAACGAGCATTTTTAAACGGCAGAATCGATTTGTCACAGGCAGAGGCCGTTATGGATTTAATTGAGTCGAAAAGCCGTTATGCCAGAGAAAATTCTTTGAGCCAGCTGGACGGAAATATTAAAGAAAAAGTTGTTGAAATCCGTTCTGTGATATTGGATGATGTGGCTTTTATCGAGGCGGCATTGGATGATCCGGAACATATGGATATGAATGGATTTTCGGAACGGTTCGGAAAGAATCTTGATTTTTGTCTGGCTGAGTTAAAAAGGATGATTGACAACTACCGGAATGGACGTTTGATTCGCGAAGGCATTCGGACGGTTATAACCGGACGGCCAAATGTAGGAAAATCTTCTTTATTGAATATGATTTTAGGAACTGACCGTGCAATTGTAACCGATGTTCCGGGAACGACCCGGGATATTTTAGAAGAAGACGTACGGCTTGGAAATCTTTTATTGCATATTATCGATACTGCCGGAATTCATCAAACTGAGGATCCGGTAGAAAAAATAGGAATTGAAAAAGCGAGAGATAATTTGAGCCATGCTGATTTATGCATACTCTTAATCGACAGCAGCAGCGAATTGACGGAGGAAGATATAGATCTTTTGAAAAACGCCTCGTCAGTGAATAGAGTTATACTATTAAATAAAAATGATCTGGGAGTAAAGGTGACAGAGGATCAGATAAGAAAATATACGGATCATGAGGTTATTTTATTTTCTACAAAAACGGGAAACGGCAGGGATAAGCTGGAACAGTATATTAAGAAACAGTTTTATTTAGACCATATTTCCTTTAATGATGAAATATTCATCACAAATGAGAGACAGAAGCAGTCGGTGTCTGACAGCTATGAGAGTTTGAAAAGAGTGAAGGAAAGTTTTGATATGAATTTGGGTGAGGATTTTTATACGATTGATTTAATGAGTGCGTATGAAAGTTTGGGAATGATGATTGGCGAGAATGTAGATGATGATTTAATCGATACGATTTTCGGAAAATTTTGTATGGGTAAATAAGCATATTTGCAAATGCAAAATTGAGCGGGGTATTTTAAATGACGAAGAATTTGACGGTTTATCAGGATGCAGTAGTGGTAGGAGCCGGACATGCCGGATGTGAGGCGGCGCTTGCCCTTGCGCGGCTTGGTTTTAAAACAATTATTTTTACGGTTAGCGTGGACAGCATTGCAATGATGCCATGCAATCCGAATATCGGCGGTTCCTCAAAAGGGCATCTGGTAAGGGAAATCGATGCTCTTGGAGGAGAAATGGGTAAAAATATTGACTCAACATATATACAGAGTAAGATGTTAAATAAATCAAAAGGTCCGGCAGTTCATTCCCTGCGCGCACAGGCAGATAAAAAGGCATACAGCAATTTAATGCGGAAAAAATTAGAAGAAAATAAGAATATAACTGTGAAGCAGGGAGAAGTAACAGATCTGATTGTAGAAAATGGAAAACTAAAAGGGGTCAAAACCTATACGGGAGCGGTTTATGAATGCCGTGTCTGCGTTTTGTGTACCGGAACTTATTTGAAAGCGCGATGTATCACAGGAGAGGTATCTGCATATACCGGCCCGAATGGATTAATGGCTGCAAACCATTTGTCTGATTCACTGGAAAATAATGGAATTAAAATAAGAAGATTCAAAACGGGCACTCCCGCCAGAATTGATGGCAATACAGTGGATTATGAAAAAATGGAACCGCAATATGGTGATGAAACAGTCGTACCTTTTTCTTTTACAAATAAACCGGAGGATATTGAAAGAGATCAGGTAAAGTGCTGGCTCACTTACACAAATGAAAATACGCATAAAATTATTCGAGATAATTTAGATCGCTCCCCTCTTTTTTCCGGCATGATAAAAGGCACGGGACCAAGGTATTGTCCTTCCATCGAAGATAAAGTAGTTCGTTTTTCAGATAAAGACAGGCATCAGGTATTTATCGAACCGGAAGGCATGTATACATCAGAAGTATATATAGGAGGAATGTCAAGTTCTCTTCCGGAGGATGTTCAATATGAAATGTATCATACTGTGCCGGGATTGGAGCATGCTCAGATTGTCAGAAATGCGTATGCAATTGAATATGATTGTATTGATTCTTTGGAGTGTAAGCCATCCCTTGAATTAAAAAAGATTGAAGGATTGTATAGTGCGGGGCAGGCAAACGGCAGTTCAGGTTATGAAGAAGCTGCAGCACAGGGATTAATAGCAGGAATTAATGCTGCGAGAAAGCTTCAGGGAAAAGAGCCGATTATAATTGACCGATCGCAAGCATATATCGGAGTATTGATTGATGATTTAGTGACAAAGGGAACGAATGAGCCATATCGGATGATGACGTCCAGGGCAGAGTACCGCCTTTTATTGAGGCAGGACAATGCTGATCTTAGACTGACGCCGCTCGGATATGAAATTGGATTAATAGATAAAGAAAGATATGAATCATTATTAGAAAAGCAAGAGATGATTGAGAAGGAAATAAAAAGGATAAAGGAAACTTCTGTTGGAGGTACTGAAAAGGTTCAGTCTTTATTACGGCAGTATGGAAGTACAGCATTACAGAGCGGAATTACTCTTGCTGAATTGGTACGGCGTCCGGAACTAAATTACGATTTATTGGTTTCTATTGATGAAGCGAGACCGGATTTACCGAAAGATGTTTGTGAACAGGTTAATATAAATGTAAAATATGAGGGATATATTGACCGGCAATGGAAACAGGTGCAGCAATTTAAAAAATTGGAGAAAAAGAAAATACCGCAAGCATTTGATTATACTCAGGTAAATAGTTTAAGAAAAGAAGCAATCCAAAAACTATCCGACATACGGCCGGAATCGGTTGGACAGGCTGCCAGAATATCAGGAGTTTCTCCAGCGGATATTTCAGTCCTATTAGTTTATTTGGAAAAATACAATGTTTCACGTGAAACATTATTCTTTTGACTCAGTTAGCTTGTGCGTGGAGAGAAAAATGAAAGAATTATTTGCATCCTACAACATAGATATTAGCGAATGTCAAATTGAATTATTCCAAAAGTATTATGAATTATTAATTCAATGGAATACAAAAATGAATTTAACGGCAATTACTGATTATGAAGAAATTTTAAAAAAACATTTTTTAGATAGTTGTCTGATTTTGAAGGCATACAATAATAATTTATTTTTTGAAAAAAGAATAATAGATGTAGGGACAGGCGCCGGCTTTCCGGGCATCCCTCTTTCTATATTGCTTCCGAATACAAAATTTACTCTTTTGGATTCTTTAAATAAAAGAATTGATTTTTTGTCGGAGGTAATTAAATATTTGAAATTAGACAATGTCGAAGTATTTCACGGAAGGGCAGAGGATTTTGGAAGAAATGAATTTTTCAGAGAACAATTTGATTTTTGCGTATCGAGAGCAGTAGCATCTTTATCTCTTCTTTTGGAATATTGTTCACCATTTGTCAAAGCAGGTGGAAAACTTTTATTATATAAAAGCCGGAGGATAGGGTTAGAGATTGAAGAAGCAGCGAATGCATTATCATTATTAAAATGTAGCGTAGTGGATAATAAAAAATTAGCAGATGAAGAAGAATTTCAAAGATATGTATTAGAAATAAAAAAGAATGAACTTACTCCTAATAAATATCCAAGAAAAGCTGGTAAGCCAAAAAAGTATCCCTTATAAAAATGTTTCACGTGAAACATTTTTATAAAATTTATATAAAACTATGGAAATACATAGGATATGGTGGTATAATAATTATTGCTAAGAAGTGCGCGTATGGAGGTAAGGTATGAGTACAAAAATAATAGCAATTGCTAATCAAAAGGGTGGCGTTGGAAAGACAACGACTACTATAAATCTTTGTGCCGCAATTGCAGAAAAAGGGAAAAAAGTTCTTATGATAGATCTGGATCCTCAGGGAAATGCATCCAGTGGATTAGGTGTAGAAAAAGACGGACTTGAATTAACAGTTTATCATTTAATGATAGGTATGAAAAGTTTTGAAGAGTGTGTCAAGAAAAGCGTGTTGGAAAATTTGGATATTTTGCCGGCAAATGTACATCTTGCCGGCGTAGAAATTGAAACCCTTGATATGGAGGACAGAAATTATATTCTTTCTAAACGAATTGAAAAGGTAAAGGATAATTATGATTATATTATTATTGATTGTCCGCCGTCTTTAAATTCACTTACGATTAATTCAATGACGACAGCAGATTCAGTACTTGTCCCGATTCAGTGTGAATACTATGCTCTTGAGGGTCTGAGCCAGCTAATTTATACGATTAATCTTGTCAGGGACAGGTTAAATCCAAAGTTAGAAATAAACGGAGTAGTATTTACTATGTATGACGGAAGGACAAATTTGTCGCTCCAAGTCATAGAAAATGTGAGGGAAAATCTAAATCAGAGAATTTATAATACGATTATACCAAGAAGCGTAAGGCTTGCGGAAGCGCCGAGCTATGGACTGCCGATCAATATTTATGACAGTAAATCAACCGGTGCGAAAGCGTACCGCGCATTAGCGGATGAAGTTATAAAAAGAGAGGAAAGCGAAAGATAATTTGTTCGCTTAGAAAATGGAGGATAGTAATGGCAAAAAAGACAGGACTTGGCAAGGGCCTTGATACCTTAATTCCAACTAAAAGTCAGAATGAAACAACCGTTACAACAGTTATAAAATCAGAGGAAACAGTTGACATAAATAAAGTGGAGCCGAATAAAGACCAGCCGAGAAAATCATTTAATGAAGATTCTCTTATAGAGTTGTCGGAATCAATAAAGCAGCACGGAATAGTGCAGCCTCTTGTTGTGATGAAAAAAGATGGTTATTTTGAAATTATTGCTGGTGAACGCAGATGGCGCGCGGCCAAATTGGCTGGTCTAAAAGAAGTGCCGGTAGTAGTGAAGGATTATTCACCGCAGGAAATTATGGAGATCGCTTTGATTGAAAATATTCAGAGAGAAGATCTGAACCCGATTGAAGAAGCGATGGCATATCAAAGACTCATCAAAGAATATGATTTGAAACAAGATGAATTAGCAGAACGCATTTCAAAAAGCCGGACTGCAATTACAAATTCGCTGAGATTATTGAAACTGGATGAAAGAGTTCAGAGCATGCTTTCGGAAGAAAGTATTTCCTGCGGACATGCCAGAGCGCTTTTGGCGATCAAAGAACCGGATATGCAATACAATACGGCGATGAAAATTTTTGATGAAAAACTTAGCGTAAGAGAAACGGAAAAGCTTATTAAATCTTTAAATAAGGAACAACAAAGCAGATCCAAAAAGAAAAAGGAAGAGTTTAAGAATGATTTTGTTTACAGGGATCTGGAAGAAAAGCTGAAAATGATAACTGGAACAAAAGTAACAATTAACAGAAAATCCGAAAAAGCGGGAAAAATTGAGATTGAGTATTACACGCCGGAGGACTTGGAAAAGATTATTGCAATACTCAATAAATAGAATATATATTCGATAGGAGGAGATAAAAATGTTTCATTTTAAGGATTTTGGGATTGAATCTGATCTTGTTATTCTGACTTTATCAGTTATATGTATTACTTTAGTTATTCTAACTATAGTTCTGTTCGTCAAGATGAGCAAGCTAAATACAAGATATCTTCTTTTTATGAGAGGAAGGGAAGGAAAGAGTTTAGAGGAAGTATTTAGTAAAAAGTTTCAAAATATGGATTACATCAATGAAGAAATAAGCAATGTAAATGACAGGTTAAACCTGATTGAAGCAAATCTTTTGAAAACATATCAAAAAATAGGTATTGTAAAATATGATGCGTTTAAAGAGATTGGCGGTACGCTGAGTTTCGTTTTGGCACTGCTTACAAAAGAAAATGACGGATTTATTTTAAATTCCATGCATTCAAACAGTGAGGGATGTTATACTTATATAAAAGAGGTAAAAAAAGGCGAGGTATTTGTCGCGCTTTCAGAAGAAGAAAGACAGGCGCTGGAAAATGCGATGGAAATGAAAACGCACTAACTGAGGGGCGGGGCCGATTTTACATAAAAAAAAGCCCTTACCCAGCAGTTGCAGGTCTGCCAAACAAGGACTCGGGAGTACGCCTTTGGGGGCTCGAACCCCAGACACCCTGATTAAGAGTCAGGTGCTCTACCAACTGAGCTAAAAGCGCTTAACTAAATTTGCAATAACTATTATATAATAGAGTTGTAAAAATTGCAATAGGAAAAATATAAATTTTTTATAAAATATTTTATATATTGGAAGGAAATAATGGATTATGAATAGAGACGATAATATAAACCGCAAAATTAAAGATACGTTGAAGGCGATGTTGTCCCATATCGGAAGTTTAATACTGATTGTGGCAGCATGCACGGCTGTTATTTCTATTATTTTAAATTGGAAAACGGTGACGTATGAGATCGGGCGCCTGGTCAAAATTCTGATGTCTTTTGTATTTGGCATCGTGTTTGCATTTTTGATTAATCCCATGATAAACAGTATTAATCATTTTCTCGATCGAACGGCGTTTAAGGGAAAAAATAAAAGGTTGTGCAAACATATCAGCGTGGCGCTGTCTTATATTATAATATTCGCTTTTACCATTATCGTGATTGTATATATTGTTCCGCAGATATCCCAAAGTATGAAGGAATTGACAAAATCGCTGGGAAAAGGATATTATTATTTGATTAATCATACTGATGAGATCCAAAAAAAATATCCTCTCCTTCCTATGAAGGATATTAGCGAATTGGTCAAGAATGTAGTACCGGAAAATATTTTCGGATATGGTACAGACTTGGCAAAGGCGATTTTCCCGTATTTGTATAATCTGTCCGCCTCTTTTATTTCCGGGCTGATTAATATTATTTTTGCCGTGGTCATTTCCTACTACGTCATTCTTGATAAAGAAAAGATTAAAAAATCAATCAAGAGAATGATTTATGTATTTGTCAACGAAAAAAGTTCATCGTTAATTTGGAATACGTTTTGCGAATGCAATCGGATTTTTAACGGATTTTTGTATGGAAAATCAATCGATTCGCTTATTATCGGAATTTTATCGCTGGTTGTGATGTCGATTATTGGTTTGCCATACGGGCTCCTGCTGAGTCTGATCGTTGGGATTACAAATATGATTCCGTATTTTGGTCCGATCATCGGTGCGATTCCGGGCGTTATCATCTATTTGGTGATCGAGCCTAAGTATGTAATCGTTTATGTTGTTATGATATTCGTACTGCAGCAGTTTGATGGTTTGTATCTCGGCCCCAAGATTTTAGGCGACCTTACGGGAATCAAGCCATTGTGGGTTATTTTCGGAATTACGGTAGGCGGCGCATATTTTGGCCCTCTCGGCATGTTTTTAGGCGTTCCGGCTGTAGCGGTTCTGATGCATGTTTTTAACGTGATTATGGATCGGAAAATGAAAGAAAAAATGATTCAAAAGATGAAAAACAAGGGAGAAGAGGATTAGCAATCCATCATATAAATGTATGGCGACGGCAAAACCGCCGCCTATTTGA
This sequence comes from uncultured Lachnospiraceae bacterium, assembly GCA_947591245.1. GTDB lineage: Bacteria > Bacillota > Clostridia > Lachnospirales > Lachnospiraceae > Eubacterium_F. Next base: position 39,703 of record CANQCY010000011.1, read on the forward strand.
TATTGATAAGTTTCATAATATAGCATGTGGAGTTTACTATTTTATCTATTGTTCTGCATAAGCAAGGCTTTCCCGCAAAAAAATTTCTTACGCAGCGATTTAGCTTTTTCATATGACGCCGATCCCTTTTTCTTTATTTTATGAAAGAGTCAGCGAAATGCTACAAGCCTGTGAATCGGCATTCCTTTAGAAGAAAATTTTTCTTCATATTCTGTCATGATATTTTTTTCGGCAAATGGGCTGTTATGCAAGTCATACGTCACGTCCTTCAGTTTCCACGGCGGCGTATTTTGAATGGTTTCTACAGAGTAATCAAAAAGATTCCGATTATCCGTTTTAAAACAGACTGATCCATTTTCCATCAGCACATTGTCATAGAGCGCAAGAAAACGGGGGGAAGTCAGCCGGCGTTTGGCATGCCGTTCTTTCGGCCATGGATCGGAAAAATTGAGGTAAATGCGTTCTACCTCATTTTCATCAAATACTTCGCCGATGTCTTTTGCGTCCATGCGGATAAAATACAAATTGTCAATCTCGATATCTTGCCTCTTTTCGACCGCCCGGCAGAGAACGCTGGAATACATTTCTATGCCGAGATAATTATATTGCGGATTTTGTTGTGCAAGCGCATGAATAAATTTTCCCTTTCCCATACCTATTTCAATATGGATGGGATGATCGTTCCTAAAAAACGTACGCCACTTTTTGCAGTATTCTTTTGGATTTTGTATGACATATTCGCTGTTTGCTATAAATTCCTCCGCCCCTTTTACATTTCGTAATCTCATAGTTTATATGGTTCCTTTCCGTATTTCTTCGTCTATTGTAACATAATAAGTGAAAAAAAAGAATAAAGTGTGAAAAATTTTGCGAATAGCTGTTGGAAAAACAGGAAAAATCGTGTATGATATAGATGGTGAATTTATCTGGGACACGCATGGAGGTTAAGGTTGAAAGAGAATCGCTTTCAATCTGGCAAGTTTGCGCGCGCACGCCCAAACTTGTGTTATGCGCAGGAAACATGCGCAAATGGAGGGAAGAAATGAGAAGAAAATGGAAAGCTTTTTTGATAGGAGTCAGTATGGCAATGGCGGCAAACGTGGCATGTGCGACGGTTTCAGCTGCCAAACCGAGTATTTTTTCAGAGACCGCATGTGTAATTGACGCTCAGTCGGGAGCAGTATTGTACGAAAAAAACATGAATCAGAAAGAATATCCGGCGAGTATTACAAAAATTATGACAACACTCGTCGCTCTGGAAAATGCGTCTCTTGATGAAGAGGTCGTCTATACGGAAAATGCGTTTGCCAATTGGGAGTCCGGCGCTTCCAATGCGGGCATCAAGGTGGGCGAGCGGATTAATATGGAGGAAAGCCTTTACGCAATGATGCTGGCTTCGGCGAATGAGGCTTGCAATGGTGTGGCGGAGCATATCTCAGGCAGTATTGACGCATTTGTGAAAAAAATGAATCAGAAAGCAAAGGAGCTTGGCTGTAAAAATACTCATTTTGCAAATACAAACGGCTTGTGGAAAAAGGATCATTATACGACGGCATACGACATGGCTCTGATCGGATGCGCAGCGATTCGCAATCCCCAGTTTAAGACGATTGCCGGTACGAAAGTTTTTATTATGTCAAAAACAAATATGAATAAGCGGGGAAAAGAAAATCCGATTCTCAGCCACCATAAGATGCTGAATCCGGCCGACTCCAATTATGAATACGAATATTGCGAAGGCGGCAAGACGGGTTATACTTCGAAAAGCCGGAATACGCTTGTCACATTTGCGAAAAAAGGCGACATGGAGCTCGTGTGCGCGCTTATGAAATGCGATAATTCCTATCAGGTGGAACCGAACGCATACACGGATACAACGAAGCTCTTTAATTATTGTTTTGAAAATTATCAGAAAATAAAGATTGGCGACGATACGGCGAGTGAAATTAACAAGCAGTATTTGTTTACGAATTTCAGTCCGTTTTACAGCAAGGAGACAAGCTGCCTTCATATTGACGAGGATGCGGGAATCGTTTTGCCGAAAGGCGTGTCCATCGATAAGGCGCAGAAGCAAATACAGTATTACGATAAGGAAGTGGAGCAGGACGGGAAGAAAATTATAGGACGCCTTTCTTACACATACAAGGGGCAGGAGGTCGGAGCATCGAATATTTATTTTGATAAAAATGATTCCATGACGCTGAAGGACAGTATTGATATGAGCCAGTGGTTTGTGGAGGCGGTGGAAGAGGCGAGTAAACCGCCGTTTCCATGGAAAAAGGTTATTTTGCTTGTGATTCTTGCTTTATGCGTGATTCCTCTTGTTATCATATGTACGATAAGGATCAGGAAATATAAGATCAAGACGGAAAAAAGACGCAGATTCCGAAAAAACAAGAGGCGCATGCATAAGAGGGATCAGGATTTTTATACGAGGCGGTTAAAGTAAGGAATTGTTACTAAATAAATTAACAAAAGGAGACAGATTATGGAGATTATTTCGTTGGAAAAGGAACTAAGAGAGAATGCATATCCGGGCCGCGGGATTGTAATCGGCAAATCCCAAAACGGAAAATATGCCGTTACTGCCTATTTTATCATGGGGCGCAGTGAAAACAGCAGAAACCGTATTTTTGTCGAGGACGGAGAGGGCATCCGCACACAGGCATTTGATCCCGATAAGATGAGCGATCCGAGTCTGGTCATTTATGCGCCGGTTCGCGTTCTCGGCAACAAGACGATTGTTACAAACGGAGATCAGACGGATACGATTTATGAGATGATGGACAAGCAGCAGACGTTTGAGCAGGCGCTTCGCACAAGGGAGTTTGAGCCGGACGCGCCAAACTATACGCCCCGTATTTCCGGAATTATGCATGTGGAAAATGGAATGTATAACTATGCGATGTCTATTTTGAAGAGCAATAACGGAAATCCGGATTCATGCAATCGATACACTTATGCATACAGCAGTCCTGCTGCGGGCGAGGGGCATTTTATTCATACATATCGATGCGATGGGAATCCGCTTCCGAGTTTTGAAGGGGAGCCGAAGCTGGTGAAAATACCGGATGATATGCAGGAATTTACGGATTTGCTGTGGAACAGCCTGAATGAAGACAATAAGGTATCTCTCTTTGTCCGTTATATTGACATCGCTGCGGGCGAGTATCAGTCAGTAATTGTAAATAAAAATAAATAATGGAGGAAGCAGTAAATGAAAGAACTTGAATTAAAGTATGGTTGTAATCCGAATCAAAAACCTTCCCGTATTTTTATGGAAGAAGGGGAACTCCCGATCAAAGTACTTAATGGAAAACCGGGATATATTAATTTTTTGGATGCGTTTAATGGCTGGCAGCTTGTGAAGGAGTTGAAAAAAGCGACGGGTCTTCCGGCTGCAACTTCATTTAAGCATGTATCGCCGGCGGGTGCGGCAGTCGGACTTCCGCTCAGCGAGGTAGAGGCGAAGATTTACTGGGTTGACGATCTTGGCGGGCTGTCGCCGCTTGCATGCGCATATGCGAGGGCAAGAGGAGCGGACCGCATGTCCTCGTACGGAGATTTTATTTCTCTCTCGGACATATGCGACGTCTCCGCTGCAAAGATCATTAAGCGGGAATTTTCCGATGGAATCATTGCGCCGGGCTATGAACCGGAGGCGCTGGAGCTTTTAAAAGAAAAGAAAAAAGGAAATTATGCCATTATTGAGATTGACCCGGACTATGTGCCGAAGGAATTAGAACGGAAAGAAGTATTTGGCGTCACATTTGAGCAGGGGAGAAACGAGCTTGTTATCGATGACGGCTTTTTCAGTAATGTCGTTACGCAGGTGAAGGATATTCCCGATCAGGCTAAAATTGATATGGCGATTTCTATGATTACCTTGAAATATACGCAGTCTAATTCAGTCTGCTTTGTAAAAGGCGGTCAGGCGATCGGAATCGGCGCCGGGCAGCAGTCGCGTATTCATTGTACGAGGCTTGCAGGGACAAAGGCGGATAATTGGTTTCTGCGCCAATCGCCGCAGGTGCTTGGGCTTCCGTTTAAGGAAGATATGAAGCGTGCCGACCGTGATAATGCAATTGATAATTATATCGGGGAAGACTACATGGATGTGCTGGCAGATGGCTGCTGGGAAAAATATTTTACCGAAAAACCGCCGGTGTTTACGAAAGAGGAAAAAGCCGCGTGGCTTAAAGAATATGCAAAGGACGTTACGCTCGGATCGGATGCATTTTTCCCATTTGATGATAACATTGAGCGTGCATTCCGGAGCGGCGTGAAATATATCGCGCAGCCGGGCGGTTCCATCCGCGATCAGGATGTGATTGACGCATGTGACAGACACGGAATTGCCATGTGCTTTACGGGACTCAGATTGTTCCACCACTAAGCAAAAACAGCATGAATGAAAAAGCTTCCGTACCGCCGGTTATCTGCGGTATGGAAGCTTTTTTCATGAAATATAGCAGCATGCGTTTTTATGCTTTCTTTATTTTCATCGTCTTTTTAATTCCCTGGGCGCTCTTTAACAGCTTCTTATATTTCGAGAGCTGTTTTTTCGGAACGCTTATTTTTGCTTTTTTATGGATTCCCTTGAATGCATTTTTTCCGACCTTCTTTAATCCGATAGCTTTGATCTTGATTGTCTTCAGCGTACTGCACGATTGGAAAGCCTGACTGCCGATTTGCGTAACATTTTTTCCGATGGTGAGCTTGGTCAGTTTTTTGCATCCCTTAAAGGCGGATTTATCAATGCCGGTGACAAGGAATTTCAGGCCATTTACCGTAATGGCGTCCGGTATTTGCACGCTTTGTACAGTTTTGTTTTTCGCCTTTTTCAGAGTAACCTCTCTTTTTCCGGATGGTTCGGATTTTGTTACCTTGTATTCAAAACCGCCGGATATGGCAACAGAGCCTATTCGCAGTGCGGGCGCTGCTGATGGCGTATACAAAGGCGCGGCTGTAGATGCGGGAGCATCCGTTACTGGCGTCTGTCCGCCGGGAGCCGCTGACGAAGCGGGAGGCGCGCTCGGCGTTGTCTGCGTTCCGGGAGCAGCTGAAGCGTCTGGAGCCGCCGAAGCATCCGGTTCAGGGGAAGGAGTCTCCGGTATAGGATCTTGTCCCTCGTCTTCGTCTGTCACGGTGTCGGCGCCAAATTGAAATGCTTTCAGATCGCAGAGGTTCCCGCGCGCGCTGGATTTAAATACGAAATAAAGCGCGTGTTTTCCTTCTATTTCCTCCAAATCTTCAATATCTGCCGTCAGAACAATGTCGCTCCCGCTGTCTTCAGCGGGGATGTCAATCGTGCCGATTTGTGTTCCGCCGTCTGTCAGCCAAGGGCGGTCTAACATAATATCAATGGTTCCCTCCGTGCCTTTCGGCGTAAGCTTAACAGCGAGCGTATTATCCTGGCGCGTGCCTCTTCCCGCATCGAAGTTTAAATACTTGAAACCGACGATTGAGCCGTTGCTGATATTAGTAACGTCGCTTCCTGCATAATCGGTATCATAGTGAGCCAAAATATACGCATTTCCGGTCAAAAAGCAGGAACTGCCCGCCGTCTGCATTTTGTATGGATTCAAACCGTCAATCTCAAATCCCTGTGAAGTGACCTCTGCCTCTGTAATTTCTACCCTTCCGTCAGGCGTAACAGAGACATCGATCGGTTCTGCCATTGCCTGGCGGGAATACATATCGTTATTGATACAGCGGTGATAAAATACATACCACTGGCCGTTAATTTCAAGAATACTGCCGTGCGTGTTTCCCCATTGCTGCACAGTCATCGGTTTTCCGTTCTGGTCAGTCTCTCTGGCGCGTGCATCGATCAGCGTACCGCCATACGTCCACGGTCCGAGCGGGGAATCGCTGTATGCATAAGCGAGTGTGGAATTGTTGGCGCTCAGCCCGAATTCATTTTGTTTCGTTTTACGGCTGTAAATAAAGACGTATTTATCTTCTACCTTGCGAAGCGATGAGGCCTCAAAAAAGCGAAAATTATCGCCCTCATTTTCTGAGGCTGTTCCGTCTATGTTCGTATCTTCTTCGGTCAAAATCTTGCAGCCGTCTTTTACGGTGCACATTGTATCCGGATCGAGTTCTGCCATATAAGATGTATTGAAACCCCAGTAGCCGTAAACTCGTCCGTCGTCGTCTACAAATACGGCGGGATCGAAACCAAGTATGCCGGTGGTCTGTGTCGTGCTTCCTTGTTTCCAGTTGCATACTTCAAACGGGCCTGTGGGGCTGTCGGATTTAGCGATCATTCCCGAACGCCCGGATCCGGAGGACTGGTTATTCGGATAGAGATAGTAGGTTTTATTCCCGTCCTCATCTTTTGTTTCCACAACGTCCGGTGCAAACAGAGTATCTGGCTGGCCATTGACGATGGATTCAAAGATTACTCCCTCGTAGCGCCAGTCATTCAGATTTTCGACCGGAGCTGACCAAGTGACTAAATCATAGCCGCAATAAGCATCTTTTTTCGTATCATGCGAGCCGTATATGTATACGCGCATTTTGCCCGGATTATCAGGATCCTCAAATAATCTCGGTTCGCCGTCCGGAATGTGCTCCCAGTGCGGCAGATATGAGTTGGCGGCGTTTGCCGGTACAGAAAAAACCATGCCGAGGCCGGCAAATAGAAACGCTGCAAAGGTGAATAAAATTATTCTTAAATTTCGCTTCATAGCTGTAAACCTCCGTTTGTATTTTTGAAAAGGCACGTGCCCTTATATCATTATATCAGAGGGGCCGAGGGGTGTAAATAGTAATTTCTAGGCTAAAACAATGAATAAAACAAAACCGTTGGCGGCAATTTGCCAAAACCAACGGTTTTTCAGTACTCCCAGCAGGAATCGAACCTGCAACTAGCCCTTAGGAGGGGCTTGTTATATCCATTTAACTATGGGAGCAGGATGAGAGCGGTTTAGGGGGCCGCGACTGAATTGGCGAACTCAAACCACTCTCTTATTCTAATGAAAAACAAGAGCTAAGTCAACCCTAAATTACAGATACTTTTTTAATCCCTCGGCTTTATCGGTTTTTTCCCATGGAAGGTCAAGGTCGCTTCTGCCGAAATGGCCATATGCCGCCGTCTGCCTGTAAATTGGTTTGCGCAGGCCTAACATTTGAATAATCCCGGCCGGCCGCAGGTCAAAGTTCTCTAAAATGATGTCGGTCAGCTTATCTTCCGGAAGCTTGCCGGTGCCAAACGTATCGACGCGGACAGACGTCGGGGACGCGACGCCGATCGCATAGGAAAGCTGAATTTCCGCTTTATCGCAAAGTCCGGCTGCTACAAGGTTTTTTGCGACATAACGCGCCGCATAGGAGGCGGAACGGTCAACCTTTGTCGGGTCTTTCCCTGAAAAAGCGCCGCCGCCGTGACGCGCCCATCCGCCATATGTATCTACGATAATTTTTCGTCCCGTAAGTCCGCTGTCACCGGCTGGCCCGCCGATAACAAAACGTCCCGTAGGATTGATAAATATTTTTGTATCCTCGTCCATCAGCTCAGCGGGAAGAATCGGATCGATAACATACTTTCGGATATCTTCTTTAATCTGTTCCCACGAAACATCTTCGCTGTGCTGGCTGGAAACGACGACAGCGTCGAGACGGATCGGATTTCCGTCAGGATCGTATTCCACTGTTACCTGCGATTTTCCGTCGGGCCGGAGATAAGGAAGCGTTCCGTCTTTCCTTACTTTAGTAAGCTGGCGGGTAAGGCGGTGTGCCAAGTGTATCGGGTAAGGCATATAATCGCTTGTTTCGTTTGTGGCGTATCCGAACATAAGTCCCTGGTCGCCGGCGCCAATCGCCTCAATTTCAGAGTCTGTCAGTTTTGCTTCAAGAGCTTTATCTACGCCGAGCGCTATGTCGGCGGATTGTTTATCTATTGCAACCATGACGCCGCATGTAGCGCTGTCAAAGCCTTTTGAAGAATCGTCGTAACCGATTTCCTTGATTGTATCACGGATAATCGTTTGAAAATCCACTTTTGCGGAAGTAGTGATTTCACCCATAACGAGTACAAGGCCGGTAGTGATAGCTGTTTCGCATGCCACGCGGCTCATTGAATCCTGTTCTAACAAAGCATCCAGTATTGAATCCGAAATCTGATCGCATATCTTATCAGGATGCCCCTCTGTTACAGATTCAGAGGTGAAAAGTATTTTTCCCATTATTATTTTCCTCCTCGGTTCTATATTTGCCTGTGATAAATTTTCGTCAAAAACCAACTAAATGGCATCTATGTCCGCTATTTTTAAGAATACAATAAGTACCCCGCTCTTGTCAAGATGTTTTCTGCTTGAGTTTCCGTAAAAATTCCCATAACCACACCTTTTTTCTCATAACTTATCCACAGATTGAAAAAAATTGCGAAAATATAAGGAATCTTCTTTCATTTTGATGTAAAATTAAGCTACCAAACAAAAATCTTACTAAACAAAAATAAAAGGAGATCCCCTATGGCTTATTTTACATCAAATACTTACCAAATGAAAAGAAAAATTTTAACTTTTTCTAATAAAATTTCGAAAGGCCTTTCCAAACCCGATAAAAAATTTACTGCGGACATGACTTATGGCATACTGGCTTCCAAAAGCTGTCTTTTAACAGATATCGTTGACCAGCTTTACGAAGATGCCAAAAAAGTCAATTCTGTGGAGCGCCTGTCCAGACATCTCGAAAAAGGTGCCTCCACACAGGCTGCTTCTTCCTATCTGCAAATGATAAAGAAGTGGGTTCCAGAAGAACCTGTTATCCACATTGATGACAGTGATGTGGTAAAACCTGATGGCTACAAATTTGAAGCACTTGGCATTGTCAGGGACGGCTCTGAAAGCACATCCACTAAAAATGTGTACAAAAAGGGCTATCATGTTACAGAAGCCTGTGTCCTTACTGTCAGCGATCACCCGGTCAGCATATTTTCAAGAATACATTCATCCTCCGAAAAGGATTATAGATCGGCAAATTCCATCACCTTTGATGCAATGGAGCAAGGTGCTGCCCTCTTTAAGAAAGCAACCTTTTGCATGGACCGCGGTTATGATGATAACAAAATGTTCCTGAAGCTTGATGGATTGAAACAGGATTATGTCATCCGCCTTACCTCTAAAAGAAAACTTTTATACCACAACAAATGGACTTCTGCCACAGAACTGCGCGACCGCAGGAAAGGCAAGATCAAGACCAGTGTTTTCTACAGGGGAAAAGACCATGAAGCCTGGCTGTCACATGTCAAAGTGCAGATCACCGCATCCAGAAAGGACATTTATCTGGTCCTCGTTTATGGCATTACAGAACATCCAATGATGCTTGCCACCAATAAGGAGATCCGATCAAAGGAAGATGTGGTCCGGGTGGCCCGCATATATTTTTCCAGATGGAAGATCGAGGAATATTTCCGTTGCAAAAAGCAGATGTTCCAGTTTGAAAACTTCCGCGTACGGAAACTTCGCGCGATCAATGCACTTAATTTTTATATTACCGTGTGTATGGCTTTTCTGGCAATGATATCCATGGATTCCGAATCGAATGCACTCAAGGCGGCAATCATAAAAACGGCGAACCCTGTAAAGGAAAAGGTTTTCTTCTGTTATTACCGGCTGGCCAAAGGCATCTCCGGTATACTCTCATATGCAAAAGAGGGAGTCCGGCTCTGGTTTCGGACGAAACGTCCCCAATACCGGCAGCTTTATCTTAAGATGGACACCTGACAAAAAATATTTATATCTGCTCTCCATCCGCTTCCCCGGATGTTTTTGTGATGCCTGAAATACATTTACAATCCCTGAAAGATATGCCTGCAGAAATTTTTCTATTTCATTTCTATTTCTGTGCCGTTGTTTATTACATTTTGCGGAAACTCAAGGTTTTCTGGCTGTCCGTCATATATGAAAAGTTGGAAAAACAGCAGGTTCCGCCTGTTTGGGCCGTACTGAACATAAACATGCCGAGCCGGCATCCGACAAAGTGGTCGAGCGTAAAGTAAAGCTTATGCGGGGCGCCGACGGGAAGCCACGCGGCGTCCGGCGACAGGTAAAAAAAGGAAACCTCATCTTTCATATCTGAAAAATCGGTACGCATTTTAAGTGTCACCTGTGAGGAGGATACCGATACGGTTGCCGTTTTAGCTGCGGGAAGGTTGTCTTTATCCTTCATGTTTTGCGGGATCTCTCCCCGATTCCGTTCAAGGAGGGCCAGCTGATAAGAATCGTTTTCCTTTGTCAGCGCGAGACCGGCATAGCATCCCTGCAGAGCGGCAAGACCGGCGGCGTCTCCGTTTTTCATCCGGGAGCCGTCGAGTGTTACCTGAATTTCCGAATAAGGTAACATGAGCCTTTGGGTTAAGGTATTCACAGCCTGCGTAATATTTGCGCATAACCTGTTTGTGGTGATCGCATATTCTGTCTGACTTAAAGAATAAAATGCAGGATCCGGCAGATGATTCCACTGCCATTGAAGCTTCCGTGTCCCGTTTTTATCTGTAAAATCGCTTGTAAACAGGGGTTCATATGAATGGCCGGGCGTGCCGGGTGATATGCTGTCCGGCAGACGGGATATATTTTCGGATTCGGGGCTGCGCAGGATATCCAGATTTACGGGAACCTTTCCTTCCAGTCCGAATATCGGAAAATCATTTTCAAAGCGTATGGGAATCAGAACGGGAATCCTTCCGACTGCGCCGCTGTCCTGAAATAATATGGCAAACCAGTCTCCATCCGGGGTATCGACGATTCCCCCTTGAGCGACGCCCTGATTGTGGTAGCCCATATCATCATTCAGCACATCGCCGCCTTTAAATTCTCCTGTGAGGGAGTCGGATACAAAACAGGCCTCTGCGCGTCTGGCGTTGTCCTCCTTGCCCCAATGAATAAGGAAAACATAGTATTTGCCATGGATCTTATATATATGCGCGCCCTCATAGCCGAGCCGGACATGTTCGGCGTCCTTGATGAGAAGACGGTGGAGGCCGCCTTCCAGGGGACGCTTCAGATCCCGCGTCAGTTCCGTGAGATAGATTTCCGTATTTCCGTAAACGATAAATACCCTGCCGCCGTCAAACAGCAGGGAAGCATCATGGTAAAATCCTTCGATTTCGCTGCGTTTCCATGAGCCCTCGATATCATCCGTATAAAAGAGGTACGTCTTGTGCGTGTCATTTGCCACGAAGCAGGCGTAAAATGTTCCGTCGTGATAACGCAGCGACGGCGCCCACATCCCCTGTCCATAGATGCTCTGTCCGTCTTCCAGACGCGCGCCGGCGGTATCTTCCAGAATATCATACAAATAACTGACGAGTTCCCAGTTTACAAGGTCAAAAGAGCGGAGAAGCGCCCCGCCGGGAAAAAAGTGCATCGTCGTACTCAGCATATAATAGGCGTCTCCGACGCGGATGACGTCCGGATCCGGATAGTCGCATTTTAATATGGGATTTTCCAAGATACCGTTCCTCCTTATAATTTTTCAGCAATCTGGTAAATGAGTTTCTCCGTTTTTTCCCAGCCGAGACATGGATCTGTGATTGATTTTCCATATATATGCTCGCCGATTTTCTGACAGCCGTCTTCAATATAGCTTTCGATCATCAGCCCCTTGACCATGTTCTTTATGTCGTCAGAAAACCTCCGGCTCTCCAGCACTTCTTTGGCGATCCGGATCTGCTCATTATATTTTTTGCCGGAATTGTTGTGGTTGGTGTCAATGATGACGGCCATGTTTTCAAGGTCGCGCTCGCTGTAAATTTCATGTAGGAGCAGAAGTTCCTCATAGTGGTAATTTGGCAGGCTTTTTCCGTGTTTGTTTACACTTCCCCGCAGAATGGCGTGGGCATACGGATTGCCCTCCGTTTCCACTTCCTGCTGGCGGTAGATAAAATGATGGCTGGACTGTGCTGCTTCAATGGAATTGAGCATAACCGTGAGGTAGCCGCTCGTCGGGTTCTTCATGCCGCATGGAACATCGATGCCGCTGACGGTAAGGCGGTGCTGCTGGTTTTCCACGGAACGCGCGCCGATCGCTATATAGGAAAGGACATCCGATAAATAGGAATAATTTTCCGGATACAGCATTTCATCTGCACAGGTCATACCGGTCTGTTCCACTACATTCACATGAGTCTGGCGGATGAGGTGGAGTCCCTCAAGCATATTTTCTTTCTTTTCCGGATTAGGCTGGCTCGCCATTCCTTTATAACCCTTCCCCGTAGTACGCGGTTTATTTGTGTAAACCCGCGGTACGATGAAAATCTTATCAGCAACCTTTTCCTGTACAGATGCAAGACGAGTGATATAGTCAATCACGGCCTCTTCATTATCTGCGGAACATGGGCCGATAATCAGGGCAAATAAATCGCTTTTTCCCGCAAGAATATCTTTTAATATCTGGTCTCTTTCCCGTTTTGCGGCCTTCGCTTTGTCCGAAATCGGGAAATTTTCTTTTACTTCTTGCGGAGTAGGCAGGTTTCTAAGTACTTTCATAGCAAGCCTCCTTTATGTGAAAAGAGCGTAAATGCTCAATTTTTTAAATCTATCACTAAATGTATCACTGAAAAAAGTGCGTGTCAAGTAAAAAAAGTGTAACTGGGCTATTGCAATTAGCATCTAAAATGGGGTAGTATATATAGTAAAATGATGTTGGGAATAAAAGTTCCGATTATAAGATCTTGAAATAAGAAAAGGTGTTTCTGCGGATGACTGATAATTACAAAAAATTACAGGAATTAAAACGGAATTTATGATTGGGCTATGCGACAGTTGAGGGGAAATGCTTGATGAGTAGAATATTAATTGTGGATGACGATTTACTGACCGCGGAAATAGAAAAAGACTATCTTGAGCTGAGCGGCTTCGAGGTGGTGATAGAAGCAGATGGGAAAAAGGGGTTGGATCTGGCGCTGCAAGGGGGATTTAGCCTGCTTCTTCTGGATATTATACTGCCTAGCCTTGACGGGTTTGAAATTTGCAGACAGCTGCGGCAGGTGTCGGAGATACCGATCATTATCGTTTCTGCAAAAAGCGAGGAACTTGATAAAATCCGAGGGCTGCGGACCGGAGCAAACGATTATGTGACAAAGCCGTTTAGTCCGGGGGAATTGATGGCGAGGGTTAAGGCGCATCTGACGCGCTACAACAAGCTCGTCCAGAAGTTCGGGCAGATTGAAAATGAAGTGATCAAGGTCGGCGATCTGGAAATTGACCGGACGGCGCGCCGGGTTTATGTGGAAGGCGAAGAGAAGATTCTGACAACAAAAGAATTTGATCTGCTGTATTTTCTTGCCAGCCATCCTAACCATGTATATTCAAAAGAAGAGCTGCTGCAGGAGGTCTGGGAATTAGACCCGATCGGGGCGGATATTGCTACGGTTACGGTTCACATTAAAAAAATACGGGAAAAAATTGAAAAGGATAAGCATAATGTCAAATACATTGAGACTGTATGGGCGGCAGGTTACCGCTTTATCATAAAGGAAGAATGATTTGGCCTGTCAAAATTAACAGTAATATTGTTTTCTACTTTTGCCAACAATACTATAGCGAACAATTTGTAAGGTGAAAGGAGAAAACGCAAGATGAACAGGAAATGGAAAAATATACTTATTATACTTGGAACTACAGGCGTGGTATACTTTAGCTTCTGCTATTTGCTTCCCCTTGTCGTTCCTTTTGTATTTGCTTTCGCATTTGCGAAGCTTACACAGCCGGCAGTTCAGAAATTACATAAATGCTGCCATATAAATGAAAAGGCCTGCAGCTTTTTAATTATTATTATATTTTTAGGGGCGATCGGGAGTTTTTTATTTTATGTCGGATATATCTGTATCGACCAGCTGGCGGAATTGCTCAAAAATGCCCCGGCCCATGTGGGAGTTTGCACGAGGATGTGCGAACGCGCCTGCCGCGGGGTGGACAATCTGCTCGGGCTCGGCCCAGGGGTTACCTATGTCTGGGTGGAGGATAGCTTGGCGGATATGGATGGGAAAATTTCACAAACTTATCTTCCCAAACTGACCGGATACATTCCGGCTATGCTTCGGACGCTGGGGGAGTGGGGAGCCGGATTCGTCGTATTTATTATGGCGACATTTCTGATCTCCTTTGATAAGGACAGAAACGTCCGCTACCGCAGCCTGATGCCGTATGTAAAGCGGCTGAAGACAATGGGGCTTGCTTATCTGAAAGTACAGGGCATTATTATATTTATTGTAGCGGCGGTATGTGTGGCAGGCCTCCTGCTCATCAAAAATCCGTACGCAATCCTGCTCGGCATTGTGATCGGCATTGTGGACGCCTTTCCCATTTTCGGAAGCGGGACGATTTTGGTTCCATGGGCTGTTTTTGAGCTGATCCGAAAAAATTTCTATTGCGGCGCGGTGCTCATTACTCTTTATGTCATTACCCTTGTGCTGCGGGAAATTTTGGAACCGAGACTTATGGGAAAGGAAATGGGGTTAAAACCCCTTTATGTGCTGATGTCGGTTTATGTAGGAATTAAGCTGTTCGGCTTGGGAGGGATTTTGCTCGGCCCGGTCGGGCTGACGATATTAAAGACGGTGGCAGAGACAAAAATCAAAGCGTGACAGGCATAGTTTATCCCCGACCTTCATAGAATGTAATTGCATGAAGGAGGGGTGTAAGTGGAGGATAAGCAGGAAGCGGCAATAGCCGGATATGATTTGACCGTTCACAAACGATACCGTTCCCGAGGGGGATGGGTGCTCGAAACAAAGTCAGGTCCCAAGTTGCTGAGAGAATACGAGACAATCCGCAGCCACTTTCAGTTGGAAAACAGCATAAAGGAATATTTGATAAAAAAGGGTTTTTCTATGGTGGATAACGTTATGCTCAATACGGATGGGGAAGCGGTTACCGAAGTGGAAACGGGTGAAAAATACGTCGTTTATAATTGGTTTTTGGGGGATGAATGCGATTTGAGGTCGGAGATCTGCCTTGCGGACGCCGGCGAGAATCTGGGAAGGCTTCACAAGGCGGTCGATGGTTTTACCCATCCGGAGGCAGAGGCAGAAAAGCAGAGCAGCCTTTTGGAACAGATGCGCAGGCACAACCGGGAGCTCAAACGGGTAAATAGTTATATGAAAGGAAAAAAGCGCAAGAGCGAATTTGAAATATATGCGATTAACTGTTTTCAGAGATATTATGAAAAGGCGTGTGAGGCGGCCGACCGTCTGGAAGGGTGCGGCTATTATCTGACAGTGGGGGAGCGCAGCCGGAGCATGTACCACGGAGACTACAATTACCACAATCTGATCATGACAAGGCATGGAACGGCGACGATCGGATTTGAAAAGGCGGGATATGGGATTCAGCTGCTTGACCTGACCTATTTTTTGCGCAAGACGCTGGAAAAAAACGGATGGAGCAGGCGCGCGGGAGAGGCAGTGATAAAGGGATATGATAAGGTAAATACATTATCGGAGGATCAGCTTAATTTCATCGGTATAATACTGGCGTATCCGGAAAAATACTGGAAGCTTATGAACCATTATATCAATAAAAAGAAATCGTGGATGCCCGCCAAAAACCTTGAAAAGCTGAAAGATGTGAGAAGTCTGGAAAAACGCCGCGAGGAATTTTTGTCGCAATTTGCCTGCGCGGAAAAGTTGTAGAAATAAGTGGAAGTTTTTACAAATTCGTGCTATACTACTATTAAAATATTTTTTCAAGGTGGACGTTAAAATGAAACGCACGGTTTTCAGATGGGCGGCGGTGATTTTTAGTATATGCATGGCGGTTTCCGGATGCGGAAAAACAAACCGGAACAGGAAACCGGCTGCGACGAACAATCCGAATGCTTCCCTGACGTATGAAAAAGGGCGGGATTTCGTTGGTGTCATTAAAAGCATTGACACAGGGAAGAAGTCTGTGACATTTTATAACGCGGATTTTGAAGAGGAAACGCAGTGTGAATACAGTGGCGGAACGGAGATTTTGACGAAAAACGGAAAGCAGATTTCGCCGGAATCTCTCGAGGTTGGACAAGTTGTGGATGTGTATCAGGATGAAGGGACGAAGCGCCTTACAAAAATGCAGTATACGGCGAATCTTCTGGAGTACGACAGGGTGAAGGGGCTTTATGCGGATCCAGATGCCGGATATATTGAAATAAACGGGATAAAATATCGGTATGGAAGCGAATTTGCGGCATATTCAAACGGGCAGCCGATCGATATTAAGGAGATTTCCCAGACCGATGAGATTACTTTTATGGGCGTGAAGGGAAAGGCGCTTTCAGTCGTCGTCACCAAAGGGCACGGCTATTTGAAACCCGTGAAATATGCTGATTTTGTGGGCGGCACGATGACTGTGGGCGGCGTCATGATCGTACCCGTGACAGAAAAAATGCTTGTGCCTGTACCCGAAGGCACGTATAACGTGTCGATGGAAAACGGGGATTATGTCGGAAGCAAAACGGTGACGATTCAGCGCGACCAGCAGCTTAAGCTCGATATGTCAAAATTTAAGAGCCTTGCGCCGAATACCGGACAAGTTGTATTTGATATCGACCCTGCTGGGGCGGAGCTGTATATAAATGGCACGCTGACCGAATACAAGAAGCCGGTTTCGTTAAAATACGGAAAGCATTCCGTGCGGGTTTTACTTGAGGGCTATACGACGTATTTCGGCGTGCTTGACGTACAGTCGCCGAGCCCTACCGTACGGATCAATCTTGCGGATGAAGAGGCGGAGGTGCCTGACCAGTTCGATGATACGAGTGTTTCTAAAGGGGATGATTCGGAACAGGATTCTTCGGCAGGCGAGTATGACAGCCGGCACACGATCACGGTCAGCGCGCCGATCGGCGCGGGCGTGTATATGGACGGTACATTTAAGGGAACGGCGCCCTGTTCTTTTGCAAAGAAGATCGGCTCGGTTACCATTACCCTCTCCATGTCAGGACTCACGCCGAAGACCTATACTATGAAAACGCTGAATGACGGCAAGGATGTGTCATGGAGTTTTCCTGATCTTGAGGCGCCGGCCGCCGGCTGAAATGCGAATAGAGCCGGTATTTTTGAAAGAATTTTAATAATCTCTCGGAATCATGAGTGATTATATTCAGCACAGCTGGCAATGAACATTGAAAAGTGAATATTATCCG
>CANQCY010000012.1 GCA_947591245.1 uncultured Lachnospiraceae bacterium
CAGATGCACCGCCTGTTCCGGTTGAACCGGATCCGACGAAGGCGCCCGATCCGACGAAGGCGCCCGATCCGACGAAAGCGCCCGATCCGACGAAAGCGCCCGATCCGACGAAGGCGCCTGATCCGACGAAGGCGCCCGATCCGACAAAGGCGCCCGATCCGACAAAGGCGCCCGATCCTGCGACCGAGGCGGTCGGATAAATATACTACATACAAGGAAGCCAAAGACCCGCGCGGGCTGTTCCGCCGGAACCCGCCCGCAGAAATGAGGATATAATGCAAGAACAGCTTACACCGATGATGCAAAAATATATGGAGACAAAAAATGAATATAAAGACTGTATTTTGTTTTACCGGCTGGGCGATTTTTACGAAATGTTTTTTGAGGATGCAAAATGCGTATCCAAGGAGCTGGAACTCACTCTTACAGGTAAAAGCTGCGGATTAAAGGAAAGGGCACCCATGTGTGGTGTCCCGTTTCATTCTGCGGAGAGTTATATCACCCGGCTGGTGTCGAAAGGGTATAAAGTAGCGATCTGCGAGCAGGTAGAGGATCCAAAACTTGCCAAAGGGCTTGTGAAGCGAGAAGTCATCCGCGTTGTTACGCCGGGGACAAACTGCAGCATGACGGCGCTTGACGAGGGCAAAAATAATTATTTGATGGGAATTGTATCGCTCGGAGGCCTGTTTGGCATATCTGCCGCAGACGTTACGACCGGTGAATTTTTTTTGACGGAAGTGGACGCGCCGGGAAAACTGCTGGATGAAATAAATAAGTATATGCCGTCGGAAATTATATGCAACGACTCCTTTTACATAAGCGGAATAGATATTGAAGATCTGAGCGGCAGGCTGGGAATTACGGTATCGGCGCTGCCTCCCCGCTATTTTGATGAAGAGATTTGTGAAAAAACGCTCTGCCGTCACTTCGCAGTCGCTTCGCTGGACGGTATGGGGCTTAAGGATTACTCGGTCGGAATTACGGCGGCTGGGGCGGTAATGGAGTATTTGCTGGAAACGCAGAAAAACTCACTGGCGCATATTTTGTCGCTTGTTCCGTACCAAACGGGCAAATACATGATTCTTGACCGCAATACAAGAAGAAATCTGGAACTTGTGGAAACGCTCCGTGAAAAGCAGAAAAGGGGTTCCCTTTTGTGGGTGCTTGACAAAACAAAGACGGCGATGGGGGCAAGGAAGCTTCGTTCCAGTTTAGAGCAGCCGATGATTGACCGGGATGAGATTTTAATGCGGTACGACGCAATTGACGAACTCAATCAAAATATGATTACGAGGGAAGAATTGAGGGAATATTTAAATCCGATCTATGATTTGGAGCGGCTGCTTGGCAAGATCAGTTATAAATCGGCAAATCCGAGGGATATGACAGCGCTTCTTGCTTCGCTTCAAATGCTGCCGCATATTTTATTTTTGTGCCGGAGTTTTGAGAGCCGCTTCTTTCAGCAAATAAGCGGCGAGCTTGACCCGCTGGAGGATATCTGCTCCCTGATCGGCGACGCCATTCAGGAAGAACCGCCGTTGGCGCTTCATGACGGCGGAATCATCAAGGATGGGTACAATGAGCAGATCGACAGGCTCCGCGCTGCGAAATCGGATGGAAAAACATGGCTCGCGTCGCTGGAAGCAGAGGAAAGGGAAAAGACGGGAATTAAAAATTTAAAGGTTAAATTTAACCGCGTGTTCGGTTATTATCTTGAGGTCACCAATTCTTATAAAGAGCTTGTCCCCAAGGACTGGATACGCAAACAGACGCTGGCAAATGCGGAGCGTTACACGACAGAGCGCTTAAAGGAGCTGGAAGACGTCGTATTGGGCGCGGAAGAGAAGCTGTATAATCTTGAATACCAGCTGTTTTGCGAAATACGCGATCATGTTTTTACGCAGGCGGAGCGGATTCAGAAAACGGCAAAGACGATTGCCATGCTGGATATGGTGGCTTCGCTGGCGTATGTGTCGGAAAAGAACCATTATGTGCGGCCTGTAATTAATGAAAGCGGACTGTTGCATATTAAAGAAGGAAGGCATCCTGTGATCGAGCAAATGATCGACCATGATATGTTCATTCCGAATGACACCTATCTTAACGAGGATTCTCATCGGCTCGTGATCATTACCGGACCGAATATGGCGGGAAAATCCACCTATATGCGCCAGACGGCGCTCATTGTTCTGATGGCGCAGATCGGTTGTTTTGTCCCGGCAGAATCGGCGGATATAGCGCTTGTCGATCGCATTTTTACCCGGGTAGGAGCTTCGGACGATCTTGCCAGCGGACAGAGTACGTTCATGGTAGAGATGACAGAGGTTGCAAATATTTTGCATAATGCCACCAAAAACAGTTTGATTATATTAGATGAAATCGGAAGGGGGACGTCTACGTTTGACGGTCTCAGTATCGCCTGGGCTGTGGCAGAGCATATCGTTGACAGGAATAACATCGGGGCAAAGACGCTGTTCGCCACTCATTATCACGAACTGACGAAGCTGGAAGGGAAGCTGGAAGGCGTTCAGAACTATTATATCGCCGTCAAGGAGGATGGGGAGGATATTGTATTTCTGCGGAAAATTGTAAAGGGCGGTGCAGATAAAAGCTATGGAATACAGGTTGCGAAGCTCGCCGGCGTTCCTGAAGATGTTCTGGACAGGGCGCGCGAGATTGCGGCAAAACTGGAAAGCGGCGACGCAAACACATTTATTTCGGGGGAATTGCCAGATTGTAAAAATGCGGATACGGTTGTTTCGCCCGCCCCAAAACAGGAGATGATGCAGCTGTCTATTTTCGATGCCGTGACGTCGTTTTGCTCGGAGGATATTCTTTTTGAACTGAGGGATATTGATTTGTCGCATGTCACGCCGATGGACGCTATTAATTTGATCTATAAATGGCAGAATAAGCTGAAGGATCAGTGGTAAGGAACGGTCATGACGGTTCCTAAAGGAAATGGAGAATCTATGATACAGGTATTAGATCAGAATACGATTGATAAAATTGCGGCGGGAGAGGTGATTGAACGTCCCGCTGCCGTGGTAAAGGAGCTGGTGGAAAATGCGATCGATGCCGGCGCCAGCGCGGTTACGGTTGAGATTAGGCAGGGCGGGATCAGTTTCATCCGTATCACGGACAATGGCTGCGGCATACGGAGGGAAGAGATTCCTCTTGCATTTTTGCGCCACGCCACAAGCAAGATCAAGTCAATAGAAGATTTGTTCTGCGTCAGAAGCCTCGGCTTTCGGGGAGAGGCGCTCTCGAGCATAGCCGCGGTGTCGCAGGTAGAGCTTATTACAAAAGAGGCCGGTTCGATTATTGGTTCCCGCTATGAAATACAGGGCGGCGAAGAGACGGCAAACGATGAGATCGGATGCCCGGACGGAACGACTTTTATCGTGCGGAATTTATTTTACAATACGCCAGCCCGCAGCAAATTTTTGAAGTCGAAGACGACGGAGGGCGGATATATCAGCGACGTTGTTTTGCATTTTATTTTATCCCATCCGAAAATCCGTTTTAAATTTATATGGGACGGAAAGATCAAAATCCAGACCTCGGGAAACGGAAACATAAAAGACAATATTTTTAATCAGTTTGGGGCGGATATCACGAATGCGCTTCTTCCTGTGGAGACAGAAAAATACGGAATGAAATTGGCGGGATACGTCGGGAAACCGGAGCTGTCGCGAAATACCCGCACATTTATGTATTATTATATCAACGAAAGATATATCAAAAGCCCGGTTGTGCAAAAAGCGGTTGAGAGCGCCTATGAGGGATTTTCAATGAAGAACCGCTTCCCGTTTACGGCGCTGTTTCTTGATATCGACAGCTCCCTTCTTGATGTGAATGTTCATCCGTCTAAAATGGAGGTGCGCTTTACGAATCAGGAGGAAGTGTTTGAACTGTTCCGGTCAGGGGTGCGCGAAGCGCTGAATCACGCAGTCCTCATTCCCGAAGCGACGGTCGGCAAAAAAACAGATGCCGTTTCCGGCGAGACCGCACAGCGGCAGAAAACAGAGCCGCAGCCAGCCAAACCGCAGCCAATGAAACCGCAGCCGTTCAAATCTCAGCCGCTTCAAGAGCATTCGCCGGAAGAAAGAAAGCCGCAGCCGGAGCCATTTGAGACCAGACGGATTCAAGCGAAGCCGGAACACGCCGCCGTCTATGAACAGCAGACGCTGCCGGATAATGCGGTATTTAAGGAGGAAGCGCCGGCATCTTTCCGGCTGATCGGCCAAGTGTTTGGCACATACTGGCTCGTTGAGTGGAATGATGAAATGCTCGTTATCGACCAGCATGCCGCTCATGAAAAGGTACTTTACGAGAAAATCAGAAAAGAGCTGTCGGAGAGCCGTGTCTACAGCCAGAATCTCCTGACGCCGATTATGCTGACGCTTACGCGCCGGGAGAAGGAGGTTCTGCAAACATGCCGCGAGTCATTTGAAGCGCTCGGCTTTGAGATCGAGGAATTCGGAGGGGATGAATATGTAGTCAAGGCAGTCCCTTCCCATTTCCTTCATCTGGCTTCCAGAGAGCTGTTTTACAGTATGCTTGATGAGCTTTTGGACAATCCTCTGGCCCTAAAAAATGAAATGATTACGGACCGTTGCGCCACGATTGCCTGCAAAGCTGCCGTCAAGGGAAATCATACGCTCTCCTTTGCAGAGGCAAAGCAGCTGCTAACGCAGCTGATGAACGCCGACGAACCGTACCATTGTCCCCATGGACGCCCGACGATTATTTCTATGACCAAAAAAGAATTTGAGAAGAAGTTTAAGAGGATCGTGTAAGATATGAACAAGAAACCTTTGATTATTGTAACCGGGCCGACAGCGGTTGGAAAAACATCCGCTTCCGTTAAGCTGGCGAAAGCGACAGGCGGCGAAATTATTTCTGCGGATTCCATGCAGGTATATAAAAATATGGATATTGGGACAGCGAAAATCACGCCGGAGGAGATGGACGGGGTTCCGCATCATCTGATTGACCGGATTACGCCGGACACGCCGTTCCATGTATATGAGTTTAAAAAGATGGCGGAAGCGTGCATGGATGAAATATATGGCAGGGGGCGGCTCCCTATTTTTGCAGGCGGGACGGGTTTTTATATACAAGCGCTTCTGTATGATGCGGACTTTTGCGAAGAGGAAGAGGAAGGGCATGCTTATCGGAGGGAGTTAGAACGCCTTGCGCAGGAGAAGGGCGCGGCATGCCTTCATGATATGCTCCGGCAGAGGGACGCGGATTCTGCCGAAGCGATTCATCCGAATAACGTAAAGCGCGTGATCCGGGCGCTTGAATATATTCATAATATGGGAATTCCGATTTCCGTTCACAATCGGGAGCAGCGGAAGAAAGAATCGCCCTATGAATTTTTGTATTTTGTACTGACAATGGATCGGGGACGGCTGTACGAACGCATTAATGACCGCGTTGACCGCATGTTTGAGCGGGGGCTTGTGGATGAATTTCGGATGCTTCTGGAAAACGGATGCGCAAAAGATATGATCTCTATGCAGGCAATCGGTTATAAAGAGCTCTTTCCGTATGTGGAGGGAGAGATTTCGCTGGAGGAGGCAAAAGAGCAGATCAAGAGAGATTCGAGGCATTTTGCAAAGCGGCAGCTGACATGGTTTCGGCGGGAGAGGGAAGCGGTTTTTTTGGATAAGGATGACTATGAAAGCGAAAATGAGCTTGTGAAAGATATGATATACCGGGCGGAAAGGAAAAATTTAGTATGATAGAAAATGACGGCTTTACAAATATATTGTATAAAAAATATGAAGAAAACGGAATCAGCAGGGAGTTGCTGCAGTATGCCGACGGCATTCTGGAACCGTTAAGAGAACGGTTTGAGCAGATTGACCGGGTGGCAGAATACAATCAGATCAAAGTGCTGCAGGCTTTTCAGAAAAACCGCGTCAGCGCAGAACATCTGAATGGGAGTACCGGCTACGGATACAACGACAACGGAAGAGATGTGCTGGAGCAGGTATATGCTGATATTTTCAAATGCGAGGACGCGCTTGTGCGTTCCCAGATCACCTGTGGAACACACGCCATCACAATTGCGCTCTCGTCGATCCTGCGGCCGGGAGACGAGCTTCTTTCCCCCGTGGGGAAACCGTATGATACGTTGGAGGGGATTATCGGCATTCACGGAAAAAGCGAGCCCGGATGCCTGAGAGAATTTGGCGTCACGTATGCCCAGGTCGATTTGAAGGAGGACAGCAGCGTTGATTTTGACGGAATAAAAAGGGCGATAAACGACCGCACCAAACTTGTGACGATTCAGCGTTCCAAAGGATACGCCATGCGGAAAACCCTGTCGGTCAAGCAGATCGGAGAAATCATTGCTTTCATCCGGACGTGCAAACCGGATGCGATCTGCATGGTAGATAACTGTTATGGGGAATTTGTGGATGTGATCGAGCCGTCTGAAGCGGGAGCCGATTTGGTTGCGGGCTCTCTGATCAAAAATCCAGGCGGCGGCCTCGCGCAGATGGGAGGCTATCTTGTTGGAAGGAAAGAACTGATCGAACTGGCAGCAAGCCGCCTGACGGCGCCGGGGCTGGCAAAAGAGGTGGGAGCATCGCTGCAGGTTAACGCCTCCTTCTATCAGGGACTGTTTTTTGCGCCCACGGTAGTGGCAAGCGCATTGAAATCAGCAATATTTGCGGCAAAACTTTATGAGGGGCTGGGGTTTGCCACAAGCCCGTCGGGAGACGAGGAGCGCAACGATATCATTCAGGCGGTGGCCCTCGGCTCGCCGGAGCGGATTATTGCGTTCTGCCGCGGCATTCAGTCCGGTTCTCCGGTGGACAGCTATGTGGCGCCGGAACCGTATGCGATGCCGGGGTATCACAGCGACGTCATTATGGCAGCCGGCAGCTTTATACAGGGCGCGTCCATTGAGCTGAGTGCAGACGCGCCGATTGAGCCGCCGTACAGCGTATATTTTCAGGGGGGGCTGACGTGGCAGCATGGGAAATACGGGATTATGAAATCGTTACAGAGGATGCTGGATGAAAAATTAGTCGAATTGCCAAAGCAAAAGACGAAAAGTATATAAAAAAACTTTTGGAATTTCTATACTTTTTAGAAATTTTATGGTAAAATAATCGTGTATGGTTTTGACTGGCGGAAATAGTAGGAAACATGAGCCAAAAATATTATACGATGAAGGAACTTCCCGAATCGGAGCGGCCGTATGAAAAGTTTGAAAAATACGGGGCTTCGAGCCTTTCGGATGCAGAGCTTGTAGCAGTGCTGATCAAAAGCGGCACGAAAGACAAAAACTGCATTGAGCTGGCATGGGAGATCCTGAAACTGCACCCCGTTCATAAGGGGCTGATGGGACTGCATCATCTCACGGACAAGGAGTTGAAGCATGTCGCCGGAATCGGCAGAGTAAAAGCGGCCCAGCTTCTCTGCGCCGCAGAGATCGCCAAGCGGATGGCAAGACAGCGCCTGCCGGAACGGGATCCTTTTGATGCGCCTGAAATAGTAGCGGGATTTTTCATGGAAGAAATGCGTACGAAAGAGATGGAAACTACAATTGTAGTCTATCTGGACTCGAGGTGCCGCCTGATCCGGTATGAGTTATTATTTATCGGTTCGGCGTCATTCTGCGTCGCAAATCCGCGGGAGATTCTAAAAAAAGCGCTTCAGTACGATGCGTCCTGCTTCATTCTGATACATAATCATCCGAGTGGGGATCCAACTCCGAGCAAGGCGGACCTGTCTTTGACAGAGCGTATGAAAACTGCCGGAGAACTGATCGGGATCAGCATGCTGGATCATATCATTCTTGGTGATTGCCAATATATCAGCCTCCGCGAGAGAGGGTATATATAAAAAGTAAAGAACATATGCGAAACATGAGTAAAAATAGAGAGGATGAACAAAATGCCGGGAAAAGCAGTAGGAATTGATTTTGGTACAAGCTCGATTAAAATTTATAAGAACGGAGAAGGAATCATATTACACCAGAAGAGCGTAATTGCGATCTACAAAAAAAGCCACGTTTTCGCCGTAGGCGACGAGGCGTTTGAAATGTATGAAAAAGCGCCGGAAAATCTTGATGTGTCATATCCTATCAAAAACGGGGTGATTGCGGATATCGGAAATATGCAGTCGATGATTGACTATTTCTTTAACGAACTGAACGGAAAGAAACGGTTTAAGGGAGCCGAATATTTTATTGCCGTGCCCACAGATATAACCGAGGTGGAGAAGCGGGCGTATTTTGACCTGATCGCGAACACGAACTTAAAGTCGAAGAAAATTCATGTAGTAGAAAAACCGATTGCAGATGCGCTCGGCATGAATCTTGACATTACAAAATCGACGGGAACGCTCGTTGTCGATATCGGAGCGAACACTGCTGAAATTTCCGTGCTGTCGCTGGGAGGAATCGTTCTGAGCCGTCTGATTCCCGTGGGCGGCAACCGTTTTGACGAGGCAATTATACAAAAGATCAAAAAGGACATGAATTTTGTGATTGGCGAAAAAAGCGCGGAGCTCATCAAGAAAAATATCGCATCCGCTTATGTGACGGAAGATACGCTCGATATATGCGGGCGAAATCTGGTGACAGGGCTTCCCAGTGAAATCACCGTGACAGGAGCGGATATACACGACGCGCTTTCCGAGCTGTTCCAGAATATCGTTGATTCGGTAAAAATCATATTGGAGCGGACGCCGCCGGAAATTTCTTCGGACATTTATAAATCGGGGCTTTATCTGACCGGAGGTTCGAGCCGGATCAAAGATCTCGGTAAATTCATCTATGAAGAGCTCGGACTTAAAGTTAATTTGTGTGAGGAACCGGAGAGTACGGTTATCATGGGGCTTGGCGCCGTGATTGAAGATCCGCAGCTGGCAAAGCTCGCATTGTAAACAGGAACTGCAGAGGATTGGAATATGAAAAATAAACGAAGAAAAAAATCGTCCATTCATCCTAAATATATTTATATTTTCCTGAGTATTGCATGCGCCGTGCTGGTCGTTGTCAGCTTTCGGTTTTCAAGCCAGTTTACCGGAGTCAAGACGGTTCTGGGGGATTTTATTTCGCCGATGCAGGGGGGAATCAATAAAGTCGGAAGATATATTTCGGATAAGATGGATTTGCTTACGTCCAAAGAGAAACTTCTTGAGGAAAATAAGCAGTTAAAGGAGAGGATTGACGCGCTCAAGTATGACAATAAGATACTGGCGAGCGAAAACAGCAACCTTGATAATTTCCGCGAACTTTATGAGCTGGATAAGCAGTATCCGGATTATCCGAAAGTGGCGGCTACGATTATCGGGAGAGACGGGAATAACTGGTTTAACCTCTTTACGATCGACAAAGGAAAAGACGACGGCGTGGATGTGGACATGAATGTGATCGCCGGGAACGGGCTGGTTGGAATCGTGTCGGAAGCGGGCAGGCATTATGCGAAGGTAAGGAGCATTATTGACGACAAAAGCAATGTGAGCGCCATGTTTGAAAAAACGGGCGAGACTTGTATTGTGAAAGGAAATATGCAGAGCATTTACAAGGGCTTTATCGACATTACGATGATCAATAACAGCGCCAAGGCAAAAGATGGGGATTCCGTCGTCACATCGCGCATCAGCGAGAAGTTTCTTCCCGGACTGCTCGTGGGATATATATCAAACATAAA
Organism: uncultured Lachnospiraceae bacterium; assembly: GCA_947591245.1. GTDB lineage: Bacteria > Bacillota > Clostridia > Lachnospirales > Lachnospiraceae > Eubacterium_F. The sequence continues at coordinate 9,684 of CANQCY010000012.1, forward strand.
AGAGGAGACGGACGGGCTGTCAAAATCGGCGCAGCTGACGCCGGCCGCTTCTTTCGACAATCTGGAATCGGTACTTATTATTACAACGCTGAAGGATTCATCTGAAATTGAGGGCATAAAGAATTATGATTAAAAAACGCATATCGACCGTTATCATTATTATTATTGCTTTTTTGCTCTGGACAACGCTGTTCCAGTCTTTGAAGCTTGCGAATGTGGCGCCGAATATTATGCTTGCGCTTGTCGTGTGCTATGCGTATATGCGCGGCAGAACGTCCGGTCTCATGATCGGGTTTTTGTGCGGTCTGTTGTCCGACATGATGTACGGAACCGTAATCGGGCTCTATGCATTTGCGCTGATGACGATCGGGTTTTTGTGCGGATACTGCCAGAAAGTGTATTTTACGGATAATTATATTCTTCCGTGCGTGCTTGTCGGTATCAGCGATTTTGCATATGGACTTTACTATTATGTGACGGAATTTCTTGTGCGGGGACGGCTCAGCTTCGGTTTTTATTTAAGTAAGGTTATACTTCCGGAAATGATATATACGATGATTATAACCGTTGTTTTGTTCCGATTCCTCAACGTGCTTGAGAGATATGTTACGGAGAAGCGAAAGGAGGCATAACGATTGATAGCTGCAATCTTTGATACAATTAAATCGCTTGTGAAATCCCGGATTTTTCCATTGATCATTGTTTATGTCATCCTGTTCGGCATTCTGGTTTCCCGCTTGTTTTATCTGCAGATTGTTCAGGGGGAAACGTATGATGAAAAGGCGGCGATAAAAAAAGAGAAGGTGAAGATGTTAAAAAGCTCCCGCGGGAAGATTTATGACTGCAACGGCAAACTGCTCGCCTCCAATGAACAGAGCTACGCCATTACGATCGAAGATACGGGGGAGCTCAAGGACAATAAATCGCTCAATGGAATGATATTAAAATGCATTCAACTGATCGAGAAGCACGGTGACAGAATCTCGCTGGAATTTCCGATCGAGATCACGAAAAAGGGGCGGTTTAAATTTACTGTGGATGAAAACGCCCAGATGCGCTTTAAACGCGAAATATATTTTTTGAAATCGGGCGACGAACTGACGGATCAGCAAAAAGAAATGACGGCAGAAGAGTGTTTCCGCTATATCCGGACGTCGACAAAGGTAAACCATATCCATTTTTTTGACCCGCTGACAGGCGAGGAACAGACGGAGGAAGAAAAAAGCAAAAAGGAACCGGATTATGATGACGCTACAGCGCTCAAAATTATGACCGTACGGTATGCGCTTCTCATGAACAGATACCAGAAATACGAATCTGTTACGGTCAGCTCCGACGTCTGTCCGGAAACCGTTGCTGCGATTAAAGAGAATGCGGCGGAATTAAACGGGGTGGAGGTGAGCGAGGACGCAAAACGCGTGTATTATGAGAGCAAATATTTCTCGCATATTATCGGATATACCGGGCTGATTTCTTCCGATACCCTCGCTGCGATGCAGGAGAGTGAAAATAATACATATACGGCGGCAGACCAGATCGGCAAGACCGGCATCGAATACACGTATGAGAAACAGCTCAGGGGCAAAAAAGGAAAGGAGACGCTTGTCGTAGACAATAGCTCCCGCGTCGTAGATACGAAAGACCACGTTGACGCCGTGGCAGGAAACGATATCTACCTGACGATTGACTCAGATCTGCAGAGAGCCGCCTATACGCTTACGGAGAAGGCGATTGCCGGCGTTCTGATCTCAAAGCTCAATGACAGCAAGAGCGCCGGGTCGAAAGGGAAAAAGGCGGATGATATCCGGGTTCCGATCTATGACGCGTACTGCGCTATCATAGAAAACAGTATTGTGGATATCACAAAATTTACGGCGGAGGGGGCGTCCTCTCTGGAAAAAAGCGTTTACAACAAATTTTCTGCTACGAAAAAGACAACGGTTCAGTCGCTGAAGCGGCATTTAAAATATGATTTTGGGACGCCGGGCAATGATCTTCCCGAAACGACAGACGAGTATCTCGATTATATTTATTCCATGCTCCGTTCAGAAGAAATCATTTCATCGGAAAAAATGGATAAGGCAGACGAGACATACCTCAAATATGCGGACGGTAAACTGAGCCTCAGCAAATTTCTGATTTATGCCATATCGAATAACTGGATCGATCTGGATGCGTTGGACGTCGGAAACGATTATTACAGCACGGAGGAAATATACAACAAGCTGTTTGATTATATATTTGACGCGCTTTCCGATGATACGGCGTTTGATAAAAAAATATACCGCACGTTGATTTATGATGATGTTATCAGCGGAAGCGAGATCTGCCTCCTTATGTATGAGCAGGGGTATTTTAAAAAAGACAAAGATATGATGGCGAAGCTTCGGACAAGCATGATTTCGCCGTATAAGTTTTTGAAATCCAAGATTAAGTCGCTGGAAATTCCGCCGGGCGAGCTTGGGCTGACGCCATGCGCCGCTTCCGTAATTATCACGGATCCGAAGACGGGCAAGGTGAAAGCGCTCGTGTCATACCCGAGCTATGATAACAATCAATTTGCCAATTCGGTTGACGCCGACTATTTTGCCAAAATCAATACGAATTCTGCCGCACCGCTTTTAAACCGTGCGACGCAGCAGCTGACCGCACCTGGTTCCACTTATAAAATGGTAGTTGCCACGGCGGCTATGGAAGAAAATATTATCGATCCGTATACGACGGTGACAGACCGGGTGGTGTTTGATAAAATCGAAAAGCCATACCCGAAATGCTGGAGTAATTACAGCCATGGAAAGATCAATGTTTCGCAGGCGATTCAGCATTCCTGCAACTATTTCTTCTATGAAATGGGGTATTTGCTGAGCGGACATTCCGGAAAGATTGTAAATAACGGGCAGGGACTCAAAAAGCTGGAAAAGTACGCCGATAAGTACGGACTGACGAGCACATCCGGCATAGAGCTTTCTGAAGCGGAGCCGCATGTATCCGATACGGACGCCGTGCGTTCCGCCATCGGGCAGGGGTCGAACAGTTACACGCCCACCCAGCTTTCCAGATATGTTTCTACGATCGCAAACGGCGGGACATGTTATGACCTGACGCTTGTAGACAGCATTCAAGATATCACAAAGGATAAGAAAAAATCAAATAAGGCAAACATAAGAAACAAACTGGACATTAAAGACAGCACGCTGGAAGCGATCCGGAAGGGCATGTCTATGGTAGTTAAGAACAACAGCAATATGGAAGCGCTGTTCAAGGACGTGCCGGTTGATGTCGCAGGGAAAACGGGTACGGCACAGATCAGTAAAAACGAACCAAACCATGCGTTATTTGTTTCTTTCGCACCGTATGAATCACCGGAGATTTCGGTCACCGTAGTTATGCCGAACGCATTTACATCAAGCAATGCGGCGTCTCTTGCCAGTTATATTTACCGGTATTATTTTGATGAGGCCGCCAGAAAACAGCTATTGAAGAATATGGCGATGGATCCTGCCAGCAATTCAGGAAGCGTTGCCGATTAAGAAATGGAGAAAGAATCATGAAGAATCCTGTAGTGATAAAAGGAACCAAATCGGGTATTGTTGTTCATTTAAGCGCTGACATTCCTTTTGACGAATTGAAGGAGAAGGTGTGCGAAAAATTTAAAGCGTCCGCCAGCTTTCTTGGAAACGCCCAAATCGCTCTTTCCTTTCAGGGAAGAAGCATAAGCGATTCAGAACAGTTTGAACTGGTTGAATGTATAACAAAAAACTCCCAGCTTGACGTCGTATGCATCATCGATGATGATGCGGCGAGAGAGGCTTATTTCAACAGGACGCTGGAAGAAAAACTGATGGCGATGAACAGCAATACCGGGCAGTTTTATAAGGGCACGCTGCGCTCGGGCCAGGTGCTGGAATTTGATACGAGCATCGTGATCCTCGGGGATATCAATGCCGGAGCTCAGGTCGTTTCGGCGGGAAACGTCGTTGTTCTCGGAAAACTGCTCGGCAACGTGTATGCCGGCGCCTCGGGACGGAACAATTCTTTTGTCGTGGCGCTGCAGATGTATCCCACGCAGATTCGCATCGGGGACGTAATCGCCAGAAGTCCGGATGAGAGATGGAAAATCGAGACGGAGGCGAAAATTGCGTTTTCACAAAAAGGAAATATATATATTGAACCGCTGGACCGAAATGTCTTAAAAGATATTTCCCTTTAAAAAATATTGCTTTTTTATTAGATTTCAAGTATTATTAAGAGTGAGCATAATAAAAAAGACTTGAAAGAATGAAAGGACAGGTAAAAGAACATGAGTGAAGTAATTGTTATCACATCCGGCAAAGGCGGCGTAGGAAAAACAACTACAACTGCAAATGTTGGAACTGGATTGGCGAAGGAAGGAAAAAAAGTCGTACTGATCGATACGGATATCGGACTCCGCAATCTGGATGTCGTGATGGGATTAGAAAACCGAATTGTATACAATCTTGTTGATGTTATAGAAGGGAACTGCCGGATTAAGCAGGCGCTGATCAAGGACAAGCGTTATCCGAATTTGTATCTTCTTCCGTCTGCACAGACGCGGGACAAGACGGCTGTCTCCCCCGAGCAGATGGTAAAGCTTACTGATGAATTGAAAGATGAATTTGATTACATACTGCTTGACTGCCCTGCGGGTATTGAACAGGGATTCCAGAATGCGATCGCCGGAGCCAGCCGCGCTATTGTTGTTACAACGCCGGAGGTGTCCGCTGTAAGGGATGCCGACAGAATCATCGGCCTCCTCAATGCCAACAGCGTGAAACGCATTGAACTTGTTGTCAATCGCTTGCGTGCGGACATGGTGAAAAAAGGGGATATGATGTCCAGCGATGACGTGGTTGAGATACTTGCAGTCGATCTTCTTGGCGTCGTGCCGGATGATGAGCATATTGTTGTTTCCACCAACCAGGGCGAACCGCTGGTAGGGACAAAATCGATGGCAGGACAGGCATTTTCAAATATCTGCAAACGAATTATGGGGGAAGAGGTGGCGTTTTTGGACTTAACAAAGGGTACGGGAATTTTGTCTAAGCTTAAGAGTAAATTTAAAAACAATTAGAAAAGAGGTTAAACCATTATGGCAATTGCAGATTTTTTTCGTAGGAAATCCTCTGGAAATGTCGCAAAAGACAGATTAAAGCTTGTCCTTGTTTCGGATCGGGCAAATTGCTCTCCGGAGCTGATGGAGCAAATAAAAAATGACATTATCCGCGTTCTTTCAAAATACGTTGAAATTGACCAAGAGGGTTTGGATATTAAAATAGAACAGACGGAATCCGAAGGAAACAACGGTACAGTACCCGCGCTGTACGCCAATATTCCGATCGTCAGCATGAAACAGTCAAAATAAGTGTCTATGATAGGTAAGTGAAACGAATATGTTAAATAAGGTTAAGGCAAGCATATACCGCTGGCTGACATCAAAGAGATATAACTGGCGAAACTATGACATATCCCTCGTGGTCGTCGTCCTTTCGCTATCTCTGATCAGTTCTTATGTTTTATCCCTTTTAAATGTACAGAATGTCGGTTCGTTAAAACGTCAGATCGTGACGGTAATAGCGAGCCTGTTTATCATTGCCTTATTTTCTGTGATCGATTACCATTCATTATGCGCATATATTCCGATTTTGTATATCATTGCGACAATTATGGTCGCGGCCACGCGTTTTTCTCCGATTGGTACAAAAGGGGTGACGGACTCGTACCGCTGGCTTGATTTCAAGATCATTACATTTCAGCCGTCCGAGGTATGTAAAATTGTCGTTATACTTTCGCTGGCGGCCTTTTTTGTCTACCGAAAAGAAAAGCTGCAGAGATTTTCCACATTTTTCCTGGCATGCCTGATTGCTCTCGTTCCGACGGCGTTTATCTTTGTGCAGTCGGATTTGTCATCGAGCGTCGTCATTGTTATTATTCTGGCAATGATGCTGCTTTCGTCCGGGATTGGCAGAAAAGTCCTGGGGCCTGTGGCTGCAGTGCTTGTTCCGGTCAGCGGCTTTCTCGTCTGGTATATTTTCCAGCCGAATCAAAAGCTGTTGTCTGGTTACCAGTTGAACAGAATTACCGGTTTTTTGAATCCGGATTCGCAGGCGCTTGGAACTATGTACCAGCAGAACAATTCCGTTTTGTCGATCGCATCGGGCAGACTGTACGGCAAGAGGCTATTAGAGGGAGCTTCCGGGAGCCGTAATTATCTTTCTGTGGACGTCATAGAGAGTGATTTCATATGGACTCCGATCAGTGAGGAGTTTGGTTTTGCCGGTTGCATGTTTATCTTAGCGCTGCTTTCAGTTATTATTATTAAGTGCTTTCTCGCAGCAAAACGGGCAAAAGATTATTTGGGGATGATGATTGCGATTGGGATTGGGTCGATGTTTTGCTTTCAGATATTTTTTAATATTGGCGTCGCTACTTCTATCCTGCCCAATACAGGACTGCCGCTGCCTTTTTTGAGCAACGGCCTTTCTTCCCTGTTGAGCAACATGATGGCGATCGGCATCCTGATCAATATTGGAATACAGCCGAACCGCGGGAGCAACAGCAGTTTTGCGGACAGCAATGGCTTTGACTGAGAGGAGGGGTCGATATGAACATAGGTTTGATTGCCCATGATTCAAAAAAGGTGCTGATGCAGAATTTCTGCATCGCTTATAGGGGGATATTGAGCAAGCATGATGTATTTGCCACGGAAACGACCGGGCGTCTGGTGGAAGAGGTGACGAACCTGAATATACACAAATATCTCGCCGGACATCTCGGCGGAGAGAAACAGATGGGGGCGCAGATAGAAAGTAACGGCATGGATCTTGTGATTTTCCTGCGGGATCCGCTGACGAAAAAATCACATGAACCGGAAGTTACCACGCTGTTTCAGCTCTGCGATGTCCATAATATTCCGCTGGCAACGAACGTAGCGTCTGCCGAGCTGCTTGTCAAGGCATTGGAGCGCGGCGACCTTGACTGGCGCGAGCTGGTCCGCTCCTAAACGAAAATCAGGCAAACATTAACTTGATTTTAGGATCTGACGGGCAGGAATGGAGTTGAAAATGGAGAATAACAAAATAATCAGGTATAGAAAACCGTTTCGACCTAACGTTGCAACGGTGATTACCATTATTATTATTATATATGTTTCGCTTGTCGCATGGAATTATTTCAACAAAGAACAAATAGCGATTTATGAGGTCAATGAGACGAGCATAGCGGACGACAGTACGATCACCGGATTTATTATCCGAGATGAGACTGTCATATCGGCAGAAGAGAGCGGTTATGTGAATTTCTATCATGCGGATCAGAGCAAGGTGGGAAAAAACGAGGTAATTTACACGATTGATGCAAACGGTTCCGTGGGGGAGCTTTTAAATGATGTGAAGGCGGCGTCAGCGGCATCGGAAAATGATATAGCAAAAATGCGCAGCATCATACGGGATTATTATAAAAATTATAATCCGGCGGCTTATTATCAGGTTAAAGAACTTCACTATAACATAGAAAATGCAATTTTTGAGCAGAGCCGCGACAATCTTTACAGCGACTTAAAGAAACAGATGTCGGAGAAGCATATTTCCGATGATTTCAAGAAATCGCGAGCCAAAAACTCCGGCATTATTTCCTATTCGATCGATGGGTATGAGAATCAGGGGCTGAACGATGTTACGGAGGATTTATTTAAAAACAGCGCGGCAGTGGAACGAAAGCAGCTGAGCTCATCGGAAAAAATAGACAGGGGCACGCCGGTCTGCAAACTGGTGACGGATGAAAACTGGAGTATTGTGATTCCGGTATCAGAGGGATTATATAAAAAAATCAGCGATTCACAGTCTCTGCGGATCACGGTGAAAAAGGATAATATATCGTTTAACGCCGGCGTTTCGTTTCATGAAAACGGGGGAGCCCGCTTCGCCGTTCTTTCTTCGGGCAGATATATGGGAAGATACTTAAATGACCGCTTTCTTGATATTGAATTGAACTTAAACGCTGCCAGCGGATTAAAAATTCCCAATTCCTCCCTTCTGGAAAAGGATATGACGCTTGTTCCTGAGAATCTGGCGACAACGGGCGGCGACGGGGAACAGACCGGCGTTATCAAGCTGATATACGGGGATGACGGGAGCAGCCGAAAGGAGTTTACGTCACTTGCGGATTATTCGCTTTCCGACGGGAAATACTGTGTGGATCCGTCTGTTTTGAAACCCGGGGATTCTGTCGTAAATCCCGCGAATAACGAGGCGTATACGCTTCAGGATACGATCTCTGTACAGGGCGTGTACTGCGTGAATACGGGATACTGTCAATTCAGAAAGATTGAAAAAATCTATGAAAATAATGAATATACGATTATTTCTCCCAATACGAAAGGCGGAGTATCAAATTATGACCATATAGTAGTGAATCCCGGGAAAATAAACGAAAATGATTTTGTGGAGTGATGAAATTGGAGGAGATCATGTCATGGTTACAGAGAATTTGAAATTGGTGGAAGAGAAAATAAGCGGGGCATGCAGGCGGTGCGGAAGAAAACGGGAAGAAGTCACGCTGATTGCCGTCAGCAAGACAAAACCGGTTGAGATGATTCAGGAGGCGCTGCAGTCCGGTATCCGAACATTCGGAGAAAACAAAGTGCAGGAAATTTTGCAGAAACAGCCGCTCCTTCCCGACGGGCTCGACTGGCATATGATCGGGCATCTTCAGCGCAATAAGGTGAGGCAGATCGCCGGAAAGGTCTGTATGATTCATTCGGTAGACTCGCTCCGGCTTGCGGAACAGATTCAGAAAGAATACAATAATTTGGATATGACGGCTAAAATACTGATTGAAGTAAATATTGCCGGTGAAGAGTCAAAATTTGGATTGGCGCCGGAAAAGACGGAAGAAGTGATTCGAAAAATTGCAGAAATGCCGAATTTAAAGGCGTGCGGCCTTATGACAATCGCTCCCTTCACAGACGATCCGGAGGAAAATCGCATACATTTTAGCAATTTACGTAAATTACTAGTTGACATTAACAGCAAAAACATTGATAATATTAGTATGACCGAGCTTTCTATGGGTATGACTGGAGATTATGAGGTGGCGATTGAAGAAGGAGCCACTATGGTCAGGGTAGGCACCGGTATATTCGGAAACCGCCAGTATACATAATATTTATTGATGTTGCGAACCGTCAATACGATAAGGAAAGGGTTAGGATTATGAGCATAAATTCTCTTTTAAATTTTTTTAAGTTAGATGATGTGGAAGATGAATATGACGATTATGAATACGACGATTATGAAGAAGAGGTATCGGCAGCGAAAGCCTCATCCGTCCGTAAGGCGTCTTCTTCTGCGGCAAGGGGGCCGGTTGAAGAGCCTCAAAGACCCAAATCAGGCTTCCTGAACACAAAACCGAAAGTCGTGTCGTTAAACCGCTCCATGATGGAAGTTAAAATCGTGCAGCCCACGTCGTTTGAGGACTCTCAGGAAATCTGCAATACGCTTTTGGAATCAAAACCGGTTGTCGTCAATCTGGAAGGGTTTGACCCTGACGATGCCCAGCGTATTATGGATTTTATATCCGGCTGCATTTACGCCATTAACGGAAAATATAATCAGATATCCAAGTACATTTTTATTTTTACGCCGGAGAATGTCGATATAAGCGGCGACTCTTTGTCGCTCGGCGACGGGACGGCGGCGATGCCTACGCTTAGCAGAGAGTTTTAATATAAAATAAGGGAGGAAACTGTATATGTTATCATTGATAGAATTACAGGGAAAAAAAGTTGAGGCAAAAAGAAAAAAATATGAGAAGGATGAAATGGACGCTTATTTGGAGCTTGTATATGAGAATTACAAGCAGCTTGCCAACCAGAACAAACAGCTGGAGGCAGAGAAAAATGAGCTGAGCCAGAAAATAAAAAAATTAAGCGATGGCGTACAATATTACCGCTCGATTGAGACGACGCTCCAAAAGGCGCTGATTCTGGCTGAAAAGACATCGAAAGAAACGAAGGATGCGGCTCTTCTCAAGGCAGAAGCAATTGAGAAGGACGCCCATAAAAAGGCAGATGAAATCATTCGTTCCGCTGAGGGCGAGTACAATAAGATTAAGGATAAATGCGTCCAGCTTGTTCAGCAGTTTAACCAGTTTAAGCACCAGTTAATTGATGCTGCAAGCGCCCAGCTTGAGATGGTTGAACGCGACGAGTTTGCAATCAGCAGTCCGGATGATTATGAGAAAAAATTAAATTATTCGTTGAAAAAAGAAGAGAAGAGGGCGTCTGCTCAGACGCAGGAGGCAAGCGCTCCTGTTGTACAAGACGCTCCCGCACGTCAGGAGAAGCCGGAAGCGCCGGAACAGCCGAAGATGCCGGAGCAGCCGAAGGCTCCGGAACAGCCGCTTCCACAAGATATTCTGACAGCGGATACGATTGACCTTGGTTCGACGCTTGAATCATTGCATGCGCCGGAACCGGCAGTGGAAGAGGCAAAACCTGTACAGGCTGCCGCTGCATCTGAACCGGAAGCTTCTGTGATTTTGGGAAATCCGGAGCCGGAAGAAGAGTCGCAGAATCTGCAGGGACCGGATTTGTCAGCGTCGCTGAATATTCCGTCTGAAACTCCGCAGGCGGCGAAAGATACAGAGCTTACGGCAACGCTTGATGCTGATGTTTCTGCGGCTTCCGTCAGCAGCGGCGAGCCGGTGACGGTAAAAGCGGCCGATGTAGTTCCCGCAACCGTTGTAGAGCCAATATCGGCGTCTCCGTCAGCATCCGGCGGAGGACTGATGGATGCTGAATTTGTCAGCAGCAGTAAAGGGAACGGCCAGGCGCCGGCGCCAAAGGCATCAGAGCCGGTTCCGACATTGGATTCCCTGCTTCAGGACTTAAATTTGAATAATAAAAACAATCAGAAATCGGATGATCCGTTTGAATTTTTAGGCTCAACGGTGGATGATTTTTGATGGGATCAGCAGGTTATAAATGAACAGGAACTCAAATGCAAACAATAATAACAGGCGTATATTGATCAGTAAAACAAACATTATATGTATTATAATGTTTGTTTTACTTACGTTCATGGATCAGTTTAGCAAACAGCTTGCATTCCGGTTTTTGCGAGACGGAAGTATTGAACTTATACCGGGTGTGCTGGAACTGCGCTATCTGGAAAATAAGGGCGCCGCGTGGGGTATATTGCAAAACCAGACGTGGTTTCTCATTGCGGTTACGTTTATCGTCCTCGGCGTCATAGCATATTTTTTTTTCCGTCTGCCGGATACGAAGCGCTTCTTGTTATTGCGTCTCTGCCTCGTCATGCTGGCATCAGGAGCAATAGGAAATTTTTTGGACCGCATCATAAACCATTATGTCATAGATTTTATATATTTCTCCCTTATCAATTTCCCGATCTTTAATTTTGCAGACTGCCTTGTCTGTATCTCTGCGGCAATGCTGCTATTTTGCCTTTTCTTCAAATATAAAGAGAATGATTTTTCCCGATACAACGAAAATTAATACTTGAGGCAATCAAGAAAGGCATGGTGATTTATATGGAATGCAGGATTACTTTGCAGGCGGAGGAGTGCGATGCGGACAAACGTCTGGATCAGTTTATTGCGTCCAGATGCATGGATTTATCGAGATCTTATATCCAGAAACTCATTAAGGAAGGCGGGCATGTGAGCTGTAACGGCGATTTCAGCGTCAAATCAAAGCTTCTCGTTTCACCGGAGGATATTGTAGTCATACAGCTTCCGGAACCGCAGGAGGTCAAAATCGAGCCCCAGAACATAGCATTGGATATTTTGTATGAAGATGAGGATATTATTGTCATAAATAAGCCAAAGGGCATGGTGGTGCATCCTGCATTCGGACACTATACGGACACGCTTGTCAATGCTGTTCTGTATCATTGCGGCGGCCATCTGTCCGGTATCAACGGCGTACTCCGTCCCGGCATCGTACACCGTATCGACAAGGATACGACCGGTTCGCTTGTTGTATGTAAAAATGACCGCGCACACCAATGCCTTTCCCAACAATTTCGGGAGCATACAATTACGAGAACCTATCACGCCATCGTGTATAACAATTTTTCCGGGGAATCCGGGACGATTGATAAGGCGATTGGCAGGCATCCAACTCAGCGGAAAAAATGGAAAGTCGTGGCGCAGAACGGAAAAAGGGCAGTGACCCATTATAAAATCCTCGACCATTTAAACAAAAAATTTAATTATATTGAATGCCGTCTGGAAACAGGACGCACACATCAGATCCGAGTACATATGGCGCATATCGGACATCCGCTTCTCGGCGATTCTGTGTACGGACCTGACGACGCCAAATTCAAATGCCTTGAAGGGCAGACGCTGCATGCAAAAACGCTTGGTTTTTTGCATCCTACAACTGACGAATACATGGAATTCGAGGCCCCTGTACCCGAGTATTTTACAAAGCTTTTAAGAACCTTGAAATAACTTTCTGTAAAAACCCCCTTGACTTTGCAGTTCTATTGTAGTAGTATATAAATACTACAGTGGAAGAAAGAAAATTAGCGCAATTCTACAAAGGAAGAAAAACGTAGTGCGAGGAGGTATGGGAATATGGGGCAGCAAAAAGGAAAAGAAATCCGTTTACATGAAGGCGAATTGAATGTAATGGAGCTTTTGTGGAGCAACAAGGTTCTTGCCGCAAAGGATATTTCTAAAATCATAAAGGAATATATCGGATGGGAAAAAAATACCACATATACATATATTAAACGTCTGATTGACAAAGGCGCCATTACGCGGGAAGATCCAGGGTTTATGTGCCGAGCGTCAATTTCCAAAAAGCAGGTTCAGGAGATTGAGATGGGCGTACTTATAAAAAATCTGTATAACAGTTCCCTCGCCAGTTTTATACATGAATATTTTGACGGACGCAAGCTGTCGTCAGAGGAAATATTGGAATTGAGAAGGGTTTTGGATTCAAATCTATGATATCGTGTCAGAAAGCAGCGAAAGCTGCTTATAGCGGTTTCATAACTCTCTTGGACAAACCCCAGTTTTTCAAATAGACCTTTACACGAAAGCTGAAATGTGGTATTCTATACGTAAGGACGGTGATTATATGGATAAAAAAATAACGTATCATGAAGAAAATACGCAGTCAAACACGCTTAAACTCCGCGAAGTGCTGGCTACAATGCCGCAGTTTTCAAAAGATTATTTTCGCAGTATTGAACCAAATACCTCTGCCAAAACGAGAATTTCCTATGTATATGACATTCGGGTTTTCTTCCGATTTCTTATTCAGGCAAATCCCCTGTTTAAGGAAAAAGATGTGACAGACATCCGGTTGGATGATTTGGAACGATTAAAGCCGGTAGATATTGAAGAATATCTTGAATATCTTAAATTGTATACAGATTCAGAGGGGAAAACACATACCAACAATGAACGGGGCCTTCACAGAAAATTAGCTGCCTTGAGAAGCTTTTTTTCATATTATTATAAACGTGAATTGATCAGCAATAATCCCACCGTGATAGTTGATATGCCTAAATTACATAAAAAGGAAATTATTCGATTGGATTATGATGAAGTGGCTGAATTGCTGGATTATGTTGAGCACGGCTCGGAACAGCTTTCGGGAATGAAAAAGGTATACTTTGAAAAAAATAAAGAGCGAAATCTGGCGCTGTTCACTCTCCTGCTGGGAACGGGTATTCGAGTTTCAGAATGCGTGGGACTGGATATTGAAGATATTGATTTTAAAAATAATCGGATAAAGATTATACGCAAAGGCGGTAAGGAAGATTTTGTATATTTTGGCGATGAAGTTGCCGACGCCATGAAGCAGTATTTGCGCGTCCGTGAGAATATTGAGGCAAAGGAAGGACATGAACACGCGTTGTTTTTATCCGTCCAAAAAAGGCGGATTTGCGTACAGTCTGTCGAAAATCTTGTAACCGACTGCGCGAAACACGTGACGACGATTAAGCATATCACACCGCACAAACTTCGCAGTACGTACGGCACCTCTTTATATCGGGAAACAAACGACATCTATCTTGTTGCCGAGGTACTTGGGCACAATGACGTAAATACAACGCGAAAACATTACGCCGCCCTTGAAGATGACAGAAAAAGGCGTGCTGCATCGGCAGTTACGCTGAGAAAAGATTGATAGGTCAAGACAAGAATGAGGGCGTTCCAAAAGCCATTCGGCTTTTGGAACGCCCTTATTTGACTAACGCCCAGTCGGATAAGAGGTGAAGATCTGATTGATACTATCATATATAATCTGCGCGGCTTTTTGCTGGAATGACGCATTGGTAAGCTTGGAATAATCCGAACTTCCGGATATAAAGCCAAGTTCGATCAGCACTGCCGGTACGGTATTGTGCTTGATAACGTAATAGCCCGCTGTCTTGACGCCGCGGCTCTTTGTTCCGAGCCCTGAAACAAGATTATTCTTGAATAAAGTGGCGATCGTACTGCTTTTAATACCTGAGAAAGATGAAGCGTTATTGTTTACAGAATAATACACTTCTGTGCCGTTTGCGCTTGCACTGCTGGCAGAATTCATATGCAGGCTTATAAATATGTCGGCGCCGACTTTATTGGCAAATGCGGCCCTGTTTGCAAGTGTGATGAACGTGTCTGTCGTACGCGTCCAATAAACTTTTGTATCAGGCGCATTGGATGAAAAATAATTTTTCATCAGGGTGTAAAGTATTTTATGATTAAGATCTTTCTCTTTTGTCCCATTATGCGTCGCACCGGAATCATGACCGCCATGCCCGGCATCGAGAACAACAATATTTTTATAAATTGATTTTGGATTGCCGACTGTCACTACAAAGGAATCAGCTTGATCAAAAATTTTGTATCCCTGAAGTTTCGACGTAGTGACAGATATCACGGTGTTTCCATCTGATCCCAGAGATGTTGAAACATCGGTGATCGCATCGTTGTTAATAATAATAGGATTCTTCGTAAAGAAATCTACATGATTTCCCCGAATAAATATTTTAAATTTTTTACTGTTATACAAATCTTCGTTTGTTACATCTGTAATTGTAATTCCTGACGGTTTCATAATCTTTATCGAGTACTGGCCGATAAGCTTATTCATGATGTTAAGCGTTAGGACGCCATCCGCCACTCCGTATGCAAAATCAGAAGGATTGATTCCTGTTATATGGAATAATACATTTCCGGCGCCGTCTTCCACCACCTCAAATTTCTCAAGCGTATTTACAAATTTAGTGAAAGAAAACTGATCCAAACAGTATTTGGAAGATGCCGGTATCGTTACCGTAATTACCCGATCGTCCCGCACGACCGTTGCCTGGCTCATAATGGCGGCATCGCTCCCTTTAAAGGTAAAAGAGATACAGTCAGCTGCAGAATTATATACTGCGCCTACTTCGGTAATTAAATTGGCGGCATCGGCTGAATTTACAACATTCTCCGCCTTCCAGTTGAAATAAACAAGATCATGAATGCTCAATACCGATTTTGCCTTGTCCCACTTATAAGAATAGCCGAGTTTTTTTGCAACAATTTTGGCGGGAATGCAGAGTACTCTCTTGTTTGTGTCCTTTCTCTTAACCATATACATAGGCGCATCCAGCTTCTCTTCTATCTCGTTTACCATAAATGTATCCTGATCTGGTGAAAGTTCTACTGTCGCATCGGTCGCCTCGTTTTTCAGCGTAAGGGTCTCGGATTCCGCATCATAATTATATTCAATTCCCACTATTTTGCTGAATGTCTCTTCTGCCGGAATGTATAGGGTATTCTCCAATTTGATGACGGGCATAGCTGCAAGTTTATGTACCTTATCATTATAGGAAAAACGTCCCACAACAGAAGATTTTGCGATTGTTCCGTCATATTCCACCAGAAGCGCATCCGTAATCGTTATTATAGAAGCTGCCGTCTTGTAGTTGTAACCGAATTGATTACACAAAAATTTGACAGGTACTAGAATCTTTGTTTTTTTCTTTTTTACATATTTTACTTTAACCGGCGCAGAAGGAAGTTTAACCTTTTTCCCGTTGACAGTGGCATTTTTTTTGCCAATCGTCATTTTTACCTTCATGCCGTTTTTGGACATGATAATTTCTTTTGAAGATGATTTATATCTTGTTTTTATTTTAAGTCCCTTTTTAAATACGTCGTCATAAGGAGCCATTTTGGTTCCCTTGATCGTGAGGCCCTTATATTTGGTACTTGAGATTCTTTTAGAGCCGTATTTGACCGTAGACTGTACTTTTTTATAATTTGTCTTTTTGCCGTTTATTTCAAGTTTCAGTGAAGCCGCCTGCGCCGGCGCCGGTATAAACAAAACAACGCCAACCAGACAAATGAAAATTATTGCCAGTTGTTTCAAAATACTGCTTTTTGATGCTAACATAGATCACTCGCCCCTTGTCCGAATATTTTTCACAATGTCAAATATAACAGTTATATTTGACATAAATATGTCCTTTTGGATATAAACATGCCTTTTCTGACATATTGTAACAAAATATGAGCAAGAAGCAATCCGCGGCATCAGCTGTTATCTCTCATCGATATCATAATACTTCGGTATTAAAATATAGTTTCCGGTATGTATTTTTGCGCATGCCAGTTTGTTTAAGGAGATGATCTCATCGACATAGGACTGTATTTCCGTGTTGGTCGGATGATCGAGATTCGCCCTGGCGATCGACCAAAGCGAATCCCCCCGGCAGATCAGTACGGACTCATAGCGCATGACATCGTCTACCTGTTTACCGGCGCTTTCCGCATGAATATCAGTAAAAAATAAAATTGCGCATGTTAAGATAATGAGCGGTAAAGCGATATAAAACACCGTTTTGTTTAATATAAGGATGCTATTATGTTCCATGACAACTACCTCCGTTTGTAAGAAAATCCGTACTAGTACATGATCAGGCCTGCATATTCTGCAATCGAACAAATAATCCGAACATATGATGCGAACATTTGTTTTAATTATAGTACTATACAAACGTGTGTTTGTCAAGCTTTTTTGACAGTATTTTTATAAAAATTATAATGCCGTCTATTCAATCATATATTTGTAAAGATCCGTGCCATAGCTGGAATAATGCGGTTTGCCCGGAATCATCCGGAACGTGCGGTCGCCGTTTTCCTTGCGTTCTGCCACAAGGAATTCCGTATTGTCCAAATGCTCTTCATACACCCTGCTGGCAAATTCGTGAAGGTGCGTCACCATCATTATTTCAATTTTCTTTTGATAGAGAGGCATAATGACATTGTATGCGATCTGCGACCCCTCTTTTTCTGTGGTGCTGGCAAAAGATTCATTCAAGAGAAGCAGGCTGTCGCGCGAAAGATGCGAAATAATGCCGCTCATGCGCTTTAGTTCCTCTTCCAGCCTTCCACGCGACAGCATGGCATCCTCTTTCCTTGTAAAGTGGGTATGGATTTTTGAATACAGATGCGAGCGGAATTTTGAGGCCGGAACAGGCATGCCGCACTGCAGCAACACCTGAGCAATGCCAAAGCTCCTTAAGAACGTTGATTTTCCGCCCTGATTGGCGCCCGTTATTATGGTTAAAACCGTATCCTTATCGTTCAGAGAATTGGACACCGGACGTACCTGAACGTATAATGCAAGGGATAGTTCATACAAATCAACAATGTCTTTTTGTTCCGAATCGGTACAGCCTTCCCCATAGCAGAGGGGAAGGGACAATTCCGCCATGCGGTTTTGCAGCGTATTGACCCCTTTATAAAAGCTGATTTCTCTTGAAAAATCAAACCAGAACGACGACAATTCCGCAATAAGAGGCTGATAGAATTTCATCAGGTGATGCATATGGATATCGACAAATGCGTGAAGGTCACGTTCCAGTTCTTCGCTTTCCACAAGTATGGTATCCCGTTTTACTATCTTATAGTAGAGTTTTAGGATTTTGCGGGAAGTATTTTTTAATGCGGCGGCGCTATAACTTCTGCATTTGCACAGACGGCTGCTGTCCAGCTTGAGTCCGCCGCTGATCCGAATAGAAAAAATCCCCTCGCCGCCTGTCGTATAAAACATGGCATTCCTGTGAAATTCCTGAAAATCGTCCAGCGGATAAGAGGAAAAACGCTCGCAAAAACGCCGAAGCCCTTCTGATTTAAGATCCTGCTTCCGCTCTTCTGCCGCGGCGGTAAGTTCTTTTAAAAGCGCGATGGATTCAGCCGTAAAATTAAGGGCGGATATGACGGCTCCCGCTCCTGACGCCGACTTGTTCCGATTTTGTTCCAGTTCCTTTTTGTAGCGGTCGGCAAGCCGCATGCCGCGCCGGCAAATGCCGTACATCGTATCGATCAGGTCGCGGTGGCAATAAAAATCCTGAATCACTGCGTGGCGGTATGCGATCACAGCCGGTTCGCAGACGGGAACCATCATTACGCTCCGGATATGCTCCATTATGAATACATCATCCTGAGCCATTGTTTTTAAGACGATATTTAAATTCAAATCTTTGTAAATATCCTGAAAGGATGGATACGGTTCCTCTCCGGCGATTGTTTTTTCCGGATACAATAAAAATGAATTCATGCCAACCTCCATATTGATCTACAAATGAGCAATTCGTTCTGTAATCTGATCGTAACCCAGTCCGTATTTTTTTACAATAGAATCCGAATAGCCTAGCCCCTCCGCTTTTTCCGGAATAATTTTAAACGTCCGTACGGAGAGGTCGTTTTTGTCTACTTGCGCAACCATGCTCTGGATGCCCTTCTGCTCTGTTTCATCCGCCAGTTCGCGTATATGGGTCACATATATGCCGAGACACCCATTCTGTATAAAATGCCGCATTACTTTTTTTGCCATGATTTGGGCGTCGTATGTCGTCGCGGTGGTAAACAGCTCGTTTAGTATGACAAAACTGTTTTGCGAAGACATGTGCATCATCGGTTTAAGCCGGCGGAGCTCCTCCTTCAGCTTTCCCGCACCGGTTTCCACGCTCTCTTCCACTTCAAAGTGGGTCAGGATACGTTCAAAAAATCTTGTATTCATGGAACGGCAGGGCGCTTTCAGCCCTATCAGCATAAAGTAAACGGATTGTCCCAGCGCTCTCGCCAACGTCGTCTTTCCACCCTGATTTGGCCCGGTTATGACCAGAAATGATTTTTCCGGCTGATAAGCGATGTCATTGCAGACGATCCGGTATTCGGAAAAACGGTTTTTCCATGCGAGCGCAATGTCGTAAACATCCGTTATGTCAATGCCGCCGCCCTCCTTTATATCGGGAAACGAAAGCTCATATCCAAACGTATTAAGCTGACGTTCAAATTCATAAAAACTGATGTAAAAAATTATTTCATTTTTTAAATGGATAAATGCGTCGCCTTCCGGCGTAAACGGGAAGGAAGCAAATTCCCGCAGCATGCGGAAAACGTCAGGGCTGCTTCGTCTCAGTATATCGACAACTGCCTGCTCAAGCGGGCTCGTTTCCAAAGGCGCCGGAAACAGATTGGCAACCGCTTCATCATATTCTTCCCATTTATCGTCTGTCGGAACGTCAAAGGCGCGTATATAATTTTTTAGCTGTTCCAGAAAGCTCCCGGCTTTATCCGGCTGATCTTCCCTATCTTCCAGTACGCTGATTTCCTTATCGCGGACAAGCAGGGTAAGTTTCAGTTTTTCCATATCCGAAAACGACCGCCGCACAATCTCACGAAAATGGCAAAAATCAGGATCTTCAAATGCCTCATCCAGAAGGCGTCGGTACTCCAGAAGCCCTTCCGAAGTAAGACGCGCCTTTTTAAGAGCATCCCTCATAAGTTCCAGAGCCTCCACATATTTTTGGCAGGAAAGAAGCCGGTAGCTGCCCTTTTTTATTTCGTCTTCCGCCTGACGGCAAAAGGAAAAGAATTTTTCACACGCCAGAAGAAGCCCCGTATATTTCTTTAGAGGAAGAATGATATCGCTGTTTCGTTCCAGATCTTTGTATATTTCCTGCCGGTAACGCACTGTTCGGGAGGAATTCGGTATCGTGTAATAATATTTCCGGATGTCAAAATCCATGTATTTTGATGTAATGGCGCTGCAAACCGGTTCTAACTGTAAATCCCCGAAAAATGCGGGCGGCAGGGTCTCATAGCGATTGCATTCCTGAAGATCAAGCAGGCTGAAAAATGTTTTTTTCATAGTTTCCTCATTTCCGCGCCGCTTTATTGCTCCTAACGAAATGTTTGCGTCGCAGCGCAGACGCAAACTTGCCGTGTGAATGAACAAAGTAAAACAATAAGGAGCTTCGCATAGCGAAACTCCCATTTGATGCCGCATATCTTTTCTATTCGTTCTCTTCCTCGGATTCTGCATCCGGCGCATTTTCCATCTCGCCGGCATTCGCTTCTTCTTCTGCTTTTGCTTCCGGTTCTGCTTCCGCTTCGGGATCTTCGCCGGTTTCCGTATCGATTTTAATTGCGGAAGTAGATAATTCTTTAATCGCTACGCTAAGCGGTTTTGGATAGTTTCCATCTACTAACGGCTGTGAGCCGTCGATCAGCTGCCTTGCCCTTTTTGCCGTGGCAAGAACGATAGAATATCTGCTGTTTACCACCGGATGTTCTCCGGGTTCTACAGCGCTATTTACAACATTCATTAAGTCATTATACGATGGATGAAGCATAATTTTAATCTCCTTTCAAGCGTCAAATGCAACTCAGATTTAAGGTGTTCCAAATTTATCCAACGGCCATATCCGTAAAATCACATGGCCTGCAATGTTTTCTTTTTCAATCGGTCCAAGGTCGCGGCTGTCTAAACTGACTTCACGGTTATCGCCCAGAACGAAGTATTCATCATCTGCAAGGGTAACCGGCTCTTCTGCAATCCCGGCATCATCCATTTTATTTTTCGCA
Organism: uncultured Lachnospiraceae bacterium; assembly: GCA_947591245.1. Lineage (GTDB taxonomy): Bacteria > Bacillota > Clostridia > Lachnospirales > Lachnospiraceae > Eubacterium_F. The sequence continues at coordinate 30,594 of CANQCY010000012.1, forward strand.
AAATCATCTTCAATGGCATTGCCATTGATGTATACTTGATTGTCTTTGATCTGAATCGTTTCGCCGGGAAGACCGTAAACCCTCTTGACATAATATTCGTCCACTTCCCTTCCTTCAGGATAGAAAACGATAATATCATACCGCTTAGGATCTTTGAAATGATATGAAATCTTTTCTACAAGAAGGCTTTCTCCTGTATGAAGCGTGTTTTCCATTGATTCGCCGTTTACTACCGTCCGTTGTATCACATGCTCCGGAACCCAGAACACGCAGACCAGAATGAGTACGATATAGATAATAAACTCTGCCGCATAGCTTAACGGGGTGCGTTTTTTCTTGTCTTTGCCGGCGCTCTTTTCTTCCCATTCCCACGCCGCCTCTCCGGCTGCCGGATATGATGTTTCATTTATTGTTTTATTTGCCGCGCTGTCAGCTAAAGCGCCGTCGTCAAGCTTCTCCTCACTCATGACTCAGTCTCCCTTCTACAATTTGCAGTTACTCTTCTGATTTTGAAAACCCTCCGATTTCGCGTTCCATTTTTTCGATCATCCGGGCGCTGTTGCAGGCTTTATAGTGATCGTAACGGATCAGGTCGTTTACTTTATCGATCGCATCCTCAAGAACATCGTTTACAATAATATAATCATATTCTTTCATATATTTAACTTCTTCAACGGCACGGAGCAGGCGTTTTTCTATTTCTTCAGGAGATTCAGTTCCCCTCCCCGTCAAGCGCTCTTTTAACGCTTTCGCCGACGGCGGTGAAATAAAAATCAACAGGGCGTCTGGAAACTGCTCTTTTACAAGCATTCCCCCCTGCATTTCTATTTCCAGCAGGACGTCCCGTCCATTGGCAAGCTGCTCTTCAACGTATTTTTTCGGCGTGCCGTAATAATTTCCGACATATTCCGCCCATTCGATCAGTTCCCCATTATCAATCATCTGCTGGAACTCTTCTCTTGTATGGAAATAGTAATCTTTTCCATCCTCTTCCCCGGTTCTGGGTCTGCGCGTAGTCGCTGAAACCGACAAAAAATAATCGTATCGGCGAATCAGTTCCTTCATGATCGTACCTTTGCCTGCACCGGAAAAACCGGATATCACTACTAATATTCCTCGCTCCATAGACAACCTCCAAATCATAATCTGACGTAACCTGTCCACAGTTTCTCGCTACTATAAACGTGTTCTATTTTTGCGGGTCTGCCATATTGAATCGTCCGGCGACGGTATCCGGCAAAAGGGAAGACAGCACGAGCATCTGGTTTTCCATGACCAGTACGGATTTTGTCTTTTTGCCGCACGTCGCATCGATGGCAATCCCATCATCCTTCGCTGTCTGTATCATCCGTTTCACAGGCGCCGCTTCCGGACTCACAATACTGATGACTTTTTCGCTGTTTACCACATTGCCATATCCGATATTCACAAATGCCATCGTTTAACCGCTCCTTGCTCCTATTGTAACTATTCCAGATTTTGTATTTGCTCTCGGATCTTTTCGATTTCCGTTTTCAAAGCAATTCCCTGATTGGAAATAATGATATCATTTGCCTTTGACAAGGCAGTGTTTGCTTCCCGGTTCAATTCCTGAGCGATAAAGTCCAGTTTTCGTCCCACGCTTTCCTCTGAATCCAGCGTCTCTTTCATATGGAGGATATGGCTTTTTAAACGCACGAGTTCTTCATCCACGCATATTTTATCTGCATAAACGACGAGTTCCGCAGCTATGACGCTGTCGTCGATCGGCGCATCTCCCAAAAGTTCTTTTACCTTTGCCGTCAGGCGGTTCCGATACTCTTCAAATACAAGAGGGGAACGTTCTGCAATATCGTCCGCTATAGCGGACAGGTAATCCAGCTTCGTAAGCAGATCTTGTTTTAAAACCAGCCCTTCGGTTTCGCGTGACCGTATGAAATTTTCTATCGCGCCCGCCACGGAAATACGCACAAGTTCCTGAAGCTTTTCTTCATCCACGTCAGTTTGTTCCAATGTGTAAACTTCCGGATATCTCGATAAAGCAAGTGCGTCGACAGGGTTTTCCAAGCCAAAATCCTCCGCCAGACAGTCAAGCAGTTTCATATAGGACTTGGCGATCGCTTTATTGTACGCTACAAGGGATTCGCTTTCGCGATTGCTTTCATATGTTATGTACACATCGATTTTTCCACGGCTTACATTGGCTTTAATCTGATTTCGTATATCATTTTCAAACGCGTTCAGATTTTTGGGAAGCCGAATGGAGATATCGCAATACCTGTGGTTCACTGATTTGATTTCCACAATGAGTTTGGCGTCTTCATTCTGCGCTTCGTATAAGCCGTAGCCAGTCATACTTCTGATCATACGTTCCTCCGTTTTATCTCCGCACTATTCATCATTATAAAGGAATTGGTATAATAAGTCAAGGTTTGTCTTTCTTTTTTCAATGCCTTGTTATATAATAGTTACTGTAAATGATGGCTATGATTGAAGATGGAGGAAAAAAAGATGGCTTTTGATGGTTTTACCGTGGCGGCGCTGACGAAGGAGCTCTCCCATTACCTCACGGAGGGCAGGCTTCAGAAGATTGCCCAGCCGGAACCGGACGAACTTCTTTTGACAATAAAAAACAACCGCACCAATTACCGGCTAGTCTTATCGGCAAGCCCCTCTCTTCCCCTCGTTTATCTGACGGAGGAAACAAAAACATCCCCGCTCACAGCGCCGAATTTTTGCATGCTTCTCCGCAAACACTTAAATGGGGCGAGGATACTGTCAATCTCACAGGAAGGACTTGAACGCGTAATCAGGATTCATATGGAAAACCGCAATGAACTCGGCGACCTCGTTCGGAAATCGCTTGTGATAGAGCTTATGGGAAAACACAGCAATATAATTTTCTTAGATGAAACAGATAAAATCATTGACAGCATTAAGCATGTTTCCGCCATGGTAAGCTCGGTTCGGGAGGTGCTGCCCGGACGGGAGTATTTTATTCCCAATACAAAGGGAAAGCACGATCCTTTCGCCATTTGCACGGAACAATGGGTAAATGAGGTTGTAAAACAGCCGGCCAGCGTGGCCAATGGGCTCTGTCGTTTTTTCACCGGTTTCAGCGCCGGTTTCGCTCATGAGATCGCCTACCGCAGCAAAATCGACGGGGATGCTCCGTTCTCTTCGCTGAATGGGAACCAGCTCTCCAGCCTTTTTACTGTATTTAAAGATATGGTCGGCAGGACAAAATCCGGTGAATTTTCTCCTGAAATTGTATTTGACAAAGGAACCCCCGTTGAGTTTTGCGCGTTTCCCCTCATGATGTATGAGGGCTTGGAACATCGGGCATTTTCTTCTATGAGCCGTACGGTAGAGATATTTTACGGAGAGAAGGAGGTTGTTCAGCGGATCCGGCAGAAATCAACAGATCTCAGAAAAAATGTGACGCTGCTTCTTGAACGAAACCGAAAGAAGCTTTTCATTCAGGAAAAGCAAATAAAGGATACGGAAAAGCGGGAAAAGTACCGTGTTTACGGAGAACTGCTCAATACGTACGGCTATTGCCTCACGCCGCAAGACAAAACCCTCGCATGCACGAATTATTATGACGGAAGCGAAGTAAAAATCCCGGTTGACAATACGCTGACGCCCGCGGAAAATGCAAATAAATATTTCAACCGGTACAACAAACTGAAACGGACGTTTGAGGCAGTCACCGTTCAGCTTGCGGAGACGAGGGAAACGATCGAACATCTGGAGACGATACTGACATCCCTTGACATTGCCAGACAGGAAGAAGACCTTATACTGATTAAACAGGAACTCATAGACAGCGGATATATGAAAAGCCATGGCAGGGGCGGCAGGAAAGGCGGAAAGGCAATGCCGAAAAGCCAGCCGCTTCACTATATATCCTCTGATGGGTACGATATATATGTCGGAAAAAATAATTATCAGAACGACCAGCTTACATTTAAGACGGCGACCGGCAATGACTGGTGGTTTCATGCAAAGCAGGCGCCCGGCTCTCATGTCATCGTAAAATGCAATAATGAAGAGCCGCCGGTGACTACATTTGAGGAAGCGGCGAGTCTTGCCGCCTATTATTCCAAAAATAAAAATGCGGATAAGGTAGAGATTGATTATCTCCAGAAAAAGAATGTGAAGAAACCAAATGGAAGCAAGCCCGGTTTCGTTGTATATTATACCAATTATTCAATAGTTGTGTCGCCGGATATCAGCCATATTACAGAGGCGTATGAGAAAAGTTAAAAAAGAAGGGGGCATATCGCATGATTTACCATGATTCGCACGTACACACCTTATTTTCCACGGACAGCAGTACCCCGATGGCTTCTATGGTACGGCGGGGAATTGAAAACGGCCTGCGCGGCATTACGTTTACCGACCATATGGATTATCATTTTCCGGATCGATATAGGGATGAGGACGGCGGAACGCCGTTTGCCTTTGATCCCGAAGCATATCTGTATGAAATCTCGCAAGTCAGGGAACGCTATGGGGATCAAATCCGCATCTATGCCGGTGTGGAACTCGGCTTAAAAGAAGACGCCGCAGAACAGAATATTGCGCTGAGCCGGGATCTGCGGTTTGACTATATGATCGGATCCATTCATCTCGTAGACAATATGGATCCCTATTATGCGGAATACTGGGAGGCAAATGAAGAAAAGAAAGGGATTGAAAAATATTTTCTGGCAATGGCTGAAAATTTAAAGGCTGAAAATATACAAATAGATACGCTCGGACATTTGGATTATATCGTGCGGTATGCCCCATCCGGAAGCCGAATTTATTCCTACCGTATGTATGCGGATATTATTGATGAGATCCTCCGGCGGATCATTGGCAGGGGCATAGCGCTGGAGGTCAATACGGCGGGATACAAAAACGGCGGTTTGATGCCAAACCCGAATGAAGATATTATACGCCGTTACCGGGAGTTTGGCGGCGAGCTCATCGCATTTGGCTCAGATGCGCATGAGCCCGCCCGTCTTTCCGCGCGGTTCGAGGATGCGGAAAAAATCGTAAGAAATGCCGGATTTCAGTATTATACGACATTTGTACAACACAAACCGGCATTCCATAAATTTTCATAGACTGTTAATATTCTTCCTCCTCTTCTTCTTCGCCCTCATGGATATCGGATTTCGGCTTTTCAAGCCCTTCGATTTTGATATCGTTTTTTTCCGCATAGTCCCACAGTGCGGCATGAATCGCTTCTTCTGCAAGGAGGGAACAGTGGACCTTCACAGGCGGAAGTCCGTCCAGCGCTTCCATGACCGCTTTGTTTGTGATCTGCATCGCCTCTTTGATGGATTTCCCTTTGATAAGCTCTGTCGCCATACTGCTTGTTGCCACGGCAGCCCCGCAGCCAAACGTCTTAAATTTGCAGTCATTGATAATGCCATTATCATCAATGTCCAGATAAATTCTCATGATGTCTCCGCATTTTGCGTTTCCCACGGTTCCTACCCCGCTGGCATTTTCTATTTCTCCTACATTTCTCGGGTTGCTGAAATGATCCATAACTTTTTCACTATACATTTTCCATCTCCATCCTTTCCGCATCATATACATGACGCGACAATAATTAAGTCCCGGATATATTCGTTACGCTAGTGCGAATTCTTTTTTACAAAGTCCTCGTAAAGAGGCGACATGCTCCGAAGCCTCTCCACAATTCCGGTCAATTTTTCCACGACATAATCCACATCCTCTTTCGTGGTATCTTCGCTCAGGGTCATACGGAGCGAACCGTGCGCAATCTCATGGGGAAGCCCGATCGCCAAAAGCACATGCGACGGATCCAGAGAGCCGGACGTACATGCCGACCCGCTTGAGGCGCATATTCCTTCCATATCAAGCATAATCAGTAATGATTCCCCTTCTACAAACTGAAAGCTGAAGTTCGCATTGTTTGGCAGCCGTTTCGTACGGTGTCCGTTTAAGCGGCAGTACGGAATGTTTTTTTCTATTTTTTCTATGAGATAATCTCGCAGCTCCGTTTCTTTCCGGATCCTCTCTTCCATCGTCTGTACAGCTATGGAAACAGCGGTTCCGAATCCCACGATTCCCGGTACGTTTTCCGTGCCCGCCCGTCTCTTTCGCTCCTGTGCGCCGCCGTGTATAAAGGAACGAAGCTTTAATCCTTTTCGGATGTAAAGAAATCCGATCCCCTTTGGACCATTCAGCTTGTGCGCGCTGGCGCTCAGCATATCGATATTCATCTCATCGACGTCGATCGGAAGCTGTCCGAACGCCTGTACCGCATCGGTATGGAACAGGATGCCGTGCTGTTTTGCAAGCGCACCGATCTCCTTCACCGGCTGCACCGTGCCGATCTCATTATTGGCAAACATTACGGAAATCAGTATCGTATCCGGCCGGATGGCTTCCTCCAAACGATCCATGCGGAGGACGCCATGTTCATCAACATCAATATATGTGATCTCAAAACCGCGTTTTTTCAGATAATCGCACGTGTGCAAAATAGCATGGTGCTCAATTTTGGAAGTAATGATATGCTTTCCCTTGTCCTCATACGCTTCCGCCGCCGCAATGAGCGCCCAGTTATCCGCTTCCGTTCCTCCCGCCGTAAAATAAATATCTCGCATATCCGTATGCAGCGCATCGGCTATATGCTGCCTGCTGTCGTTGACAGCTTTTTTATTTTGGGCCGCAAAATCATATACGCTGGATGGATTTCCGAAATTCTCGGTAAAATAAGGAAGCATCGCTTCCACCACTTCCGGACGCGTAGAAGTAGTTGCGGCATTGTCTAAATATACAAAATGATTCATTGTCTATACTTTCTCCTTTCCAAGATCAGTGATCAGCTTTATCCGGTTCCGTACCGTCAAGCAAGTCGGAAAGCATCAGATTGTCAACGGCATCATTGATGCTGTCGCTGATTCGTTTCCAGACAAGCTTGGAGATACATTGTCCGGACTCCTTGCACGGAATTCCGTTTTCCGATACCTCCGAACAGTTGACCGGAGACAGGTCTCCCTCCAGTGCGCGGAGAATTTCCCCAACTGAAATTTTATCCTTTGAGGCTGCAAGAGAATATCCTCCCTTTGCCCCTCTCACACTTGTTACAACCCCGGCCTTCCGAAGCCTTGAGATCAATTGCTCCAAATATCCCATCGATATATCCTGCCGGATTGCAATATCGCTGAGCGATACCGGTTCGTTCTCTCCATGGAGTGCAATGTCGATAACAGCCCGAAGACCATATCGGCCTTTAGTGGAAATCTTCATATATTCCTCCATTCTGCTAGTATATTCTCCAAATTCATCGAAAAATGCGGCGCTTCGCGCCTATTCTGCCGGTAAAGCCTAAAAAGCGCCAGCATTTCCAACTATTTTAATTCCCATTATTTTAATAGGAATTAAAAATATTATAAACCTTTCGGCTTATTTTGTCAATATATTCAGCGCAAAATAAGCCGATAATAAGAACGCTCTTCTCCCTCGCCGTCCGTACGGACCAGATGCTGCGCAAATACCCGTTCTCCGGCGCTTTCATCCGGTTCTTCTTCTATTTCGTCCGCTGCCGCCTGTTCTACGTCATTCAAAGCATAGGCAAATCCGGCCGCGTTATTCTGCCTGCTCTCTTCACCCTGTTTTATTTTCTTCTCTATTTCCTGTTCTTTCAATTCCTGTTCAAGACCGGATACTGTCGGAACATCATCATAATTTTCTTCGTCCTCTTCCGGCGCGGCTGCCGCTGTATTCTCTGCTTCGCTCTCCAAAGCGGCGGTTGAAGCGTCAAGATCATCCTCCCGACTGTTTTCCTCTACCGCATCAGCATTGCCGGAGTTCGATGCAAGGTCGCTTAACGCCGCCGCTACAAGATTTGATAAATCATTTTTGGCATTATTTATCGCCCTTTGTTCTGCTTCTGCCGCATCCAAGTCAAGACTGTTGCCCTGCGGATTATATTTTTCCGCATCTTCGATACTTCCGGAGAATACATCCAGATTAATATTTTCATCCGAATAATCCGGTTCATCAGACAGATCGATGCCGAGATCAAACATATCATTGGTAAACGTCATCTCTTCTCCCGGGACGCTTTCCGACGGTACGTCTGCCGGCGCGGATACCGGTTCGTTTGCTGCTTTTTCCGATTCAGGCTGCGGCTCCGGCGTCAGTTCGCTCATCATTTCCTCCGGCTCAGGCTGCGGCTCCGGCGTCAGTTCGCTCATCATCTCTTCCGGCTCAGGCTGCGGCTCCGGCGTCAGTTCGCTCATCATTTCCTCCGGCTCAGCCGACCGTTCAACATTCAGCATCCCTTCTGATTCAGCGGGAGAGGCGGTTTCTTCTGAAAGAAGCGCGGATGACGTCTCTGTTCCGGCAGATGCTGCCAAAGGCGCCTGTTCCGGCACGCCTGCCGCTGTATCCGCCGCAGTTGCCGGTTCTTCTGCTTCCGGAGCCTCCGGAGCTTTCGCTGCCCGCAGCAGGGATTCATCTATTTTCCATTCCACCGGATTTTCCACGATTTGTTTGTCGGCCACAAACCGGAATCCATCTTCGGATGGTTTGGATTCTTCTTTTACAACTGTTTCAAACACATCTTCTGTCGGCACAGAGTTTTTCGATGCCTTTGCTGATTTCGATGCTTTTGCCGCTTTCGACGATTTCGAAGACGATTTTCCATGTGATGAGGTCTTGTACAATGCAGCCAATTTTTCTATTTCCATTCCGCTCGTAGAATCGTCAAGCGGTTTTAATTTTGATATCGTTTTTTCTTTCGGTTTCGGCATGTCTGCAGGTTTCGGCTCCGCCGGCGCGGATGCTCGCTCCTGTCTGGGCTGCGGCTCCGGTGCGGGATCAGGGGTTGCTTCAACAACATTTGCAATCGACTCCTGCGGCGGCTGGGCGGCCGGCTGGTTTTTTGGCGCGCCAAAAGATCCTGATTCAGAATGATTACTGTTTGCAGGAGTATTTTCGATCACCGGTCCTATATTAATCGCATCAAACAGATCATTGTCCCGTTGCGTCTGCTCGATCACATCCGCCATATCTTCTCTTGCCGCCGCGCTCATACGGTTCAAGCTTGCCGTAATGTCATCAAGCCCTTGTTTCAAAGACTGGAACGATTCTCCATCCTCATTATTTCGGGAAATCCCGGACAACATGGCCGCCGCTTCGCTAAGCGCATGTTCCGATTGCTCCCAGTCCTTCATAGAATTTGCAAGATAATTTAACTGATCATCTATCTTATCCCCATAATTCTTTTTTTCCTGATCTGCCATATTTATCAACCCCTTTTATAAAATGCTACGCCACACATACCGTTAGTTACTAATATAATACTACAAATCTCTACAAAAAACAATATATGAAATAAAATTCATACATTTGATGCCGCCACATAAATTATAATATATCATTCTGTTTTGAATGGAGAATGTATCGTGAAAGAAAAAATACTAAAAGGAACCATTCTGCTCACTATGGCGGGCATTCTAACGAGGTTAATCGGCTTTGTATACCGTATCTTTCTGGCAAATATGCTGGGAGAGACGGAGCTCGGGATCTATCAGCTCGTATTTCCCGTATATGGCATCTGCTTTACGCTATATGCTTCCGGGCTTCAGACTGCTGTTTCCCAACTGGTATCCAATCCCCGTTATAAATATTCAAAGAAAGTCATTAAAACGGGCATCGTACTGTCCCTTGCCGTTTCCCTGATTCTTTCGGCGACCGTTTTTACCTGCTCGGATTTCATCAGCCGGCATTTTCTTTTTACGGAAAAAACATCCGATCTTCTGAAAATACTTGCCGTCATATTTCCGTTTTGCGGCGTGACAAGTATGATTAACGGTTATTTTTACGGATTGAGGGAGGCAAAAGTGCCGGCGGCTACGCAACTGATCGAGCAGCTCTGCCGTGTCGGTTTCGTGTTTCTGATTTATGCCGGCGCCTTCTGTGAATTTTCCAGTAAGGTCGCCGTAGCCGGATTGGCGGCGGGCGAAATCAGCTCGAATATATATAATCTTATCAGCTTGAAACGGTCGAAGGTAAAGGAGGCCGGCGTTTTATCCATTCGCAGTATCCAGATTGCCGGTTCAATCCTGAAACAGGCGATTCCCCTGGGCGGTACAAAGCTTGTCATCTCGCTTTTGTCGAGCTTTGAATCTGTGCTGATACCGATTATGCTTATGCGGTACGGCTTGTCCAACGATCATTCTCTGGCGCTATATGGCGTTATAACGGGAATTGTCCTGCCGTTTATCATGTTTCCGGGAACGATAACCAACTCCTTGTCCGTGCTGCTTCTGCCGGAAATATCAAAAGCGGACAGTGAAAATAACATGGAAAAGATTCGGTACGCAACAAAAATTACGATTAAATATTCCCTCCTTCTGGGCTGTATCGCAACGGCTGTATTTTTAAATTTGGGCCAGCAGATCGGAATCCTGTTTTTCCACAGTGAAAATGCGGGGAAACTTCTGACGCTGCTGGCGGTCATCTGCCCGTTTATCTATGTCTCGACAACGCTTTCCAGCATTATCAATGGGCTTTCCAAAACACATATTACTTTTCGCAATACAATCTGCGGACTGATCATACGCATTGTGTTTCTCGTTGCCATAACGCCCCAATACGGCATCTACGGTTATTTGTTAGGATTGCTTCTGAGCCAGATCATGATCAGCATTTTAGACGGCGTATATCTGATCCGGCACGGCTATACCGAAATTGACCTTTTCCGGTGGCTTGTTTTCCCGGGGGCGCTGCTGACAGTTTCCATTTATCTATGCCGCGTCGTGACGCAGAGATTATGCGTTACCCTCCACTTTGAAAAGGATATTATGATATTTTTCGCTATTGTGCCCGCACTGCTGTTATCTTTTTATCTGTTTTGGATTACCGGTTTGATCCGCAAAAGCGATCTGCGCTGAACTTGTCATCCGTTCCGCAGCATGTCGATCAGTTCGTCCTCTGTAATAATCGGTATACCCAGTTCTTTCGCCTTCCTGTTTTTTGAGGAACCGGATTGTATGTCGTTGTTTACGAGATAATTTGTGTTTTTGCTGACAGATCCGCTCACCTTGCCTCCGGCAAGCTCGATTTCCTCTTTGCACGCATTGCGGTTCGTAAAATGCTCCAGGCTTCCGGTTATCACAAACGTCATTCCATCCAATTTTGCCGAGCTATTCTGTTCCGGCATAGAAATATGCAGGATTTCTGCCAGTTTTTTTACAAGAAGATCGTTGCTTTCACGGGCAAAAAAATTTACGAATGATTCTGCCAGCTTTTCCCCAATTCCATCAATGGAAACGAGGTCTTCTACCGTAAGCTCTTTCATTTTTGTAATACTGACCGGATATGTCCTGCACGCCAGTTTTGCCATATTGAGGCCGAAGCCTTTGATGCCGAGGCTGTAGATAAGCCGCTCGAGCGGCACGTTCTTCGCTTCTTCAATTGCATGGATCAGATTCTGATACGATTTTTCACCGAACCCATCCATTTGTTCAATCTCGTCCCGGCGCTCCGACAGGAAAAAGATATCGGATAAATCATGAAGCCACCCCCGCGCGATAAATTTTTCGAGCGTCGCCTCGGAAAGCCCGTCAATATTTAAGGCGTCCCGGCTCACGAAATGAGTAAACAGCTTGATCTTTTTTGCATAGCATTCCGGATTGGCACAGAACAAAAACTCTGATCCGTTTTCCTTGACGCGCTCGGTCTTTTCATGGCATACCGGGCATCGCTCCGGTATGTCGAGCCGGCTGCTCATCGTTTTATTTTCCTGAATCTGGGGAATGATCATATTCGCTTTGTAAACGGTGATACGGTCTCCGATTCCGAGCTTCAGTTCCCGTAAAATGCTTAAATTATGGACGCTGGCACGGCTGACTGTCGTTCCTTCCAGTTCCACCGGTTCAAAGACCGCGACAGGATTAATGAGTCCGGTGCGCGATGCGCTCCATTCCACCGACAAAAGCGTTGTTTCCGCCAGTTCGTCCTGCCATTTAAAAGCGATGGAATCCCGTGGGAATTTAGCCGTTCTGCCAAGACTGCGGCTATAGTCAATGTCATCATACGTCAAAACCAGCCCGTCGCTGGGCAGATCAAGCCCGTGTACGATTTCATCTGAAAATTCCGTGATGGCGCGTTGGACAGAATCTCTCCGGACAGCCTTGTATGGAACGATGTCAAAGCCCTGATCATCCAGAAAGGCTAATATTTCTTCTTTGCTTTTGAAATCAGGGCCGGATTCGTCCGTCTCAATCAGATTATATACATAAAAATGCACGTTTCTCTCAGCTGTAATCTTGTTATTGAGCTGCCTTACCGTTCCGCTGCAGAGGTTGCGGGGGTTTTTATACCTTTCCTGTATGTCGGCAACGGACTGGTTTAACTTCTCAAAATCAGAGTACCGGATCAGAGCCTCTCCCCGGATTACAAGATTTCCCTGAAAACGGATTCTGGCAGGAATATTCGTAAATGTTCTGGCATTATTGGTAATAACCTCTCCGATTTCACCATTTCCACGCGTCAACGCCTTGGCAAGCATACCGTTATGATACGTCAGTATGACGCTCAGTCCGTCCAGCTTTAGCGAAAGAAGCCCCTTCTGCTCACCCAGCCATTGTTCAAGCTCTGCGGCTTCTTTTGTCTTTCCGAGGGAAAGCATCGGCGCCACATGGGGCTCTTTCGGAAGTTCGCTCAGCGTCTCGTATCCTACGTTCACCGTAGGACTGTTTGCCATGACGATTCCCGTTTTGTCTTCCAGCGCCGCAAGTTGATCATACAGCTTGTCGTATTCATAATTTGTCATGATCTCATCCTGCCCCTGATAATACGCTTTTGCAGCAAGATTTAATTGTTCAGTCAGTTTCTTGATCTGTTCCAATTCTTTCATTATAAAATTTTTGTCCTTTCAATGATTTTTCCAATTCGCGCAACTCTTCTTCCGTCACAGTTCTCCATTTTCCCTTTGGCAGGCTTCCCAACTCGATATTCATGATCCTCACCCTTTTTAATGTGACGACTCTGTATCCAAAATATTCGCACATTCTCCGTATTTGCCGGTTCAATCCCTGAGTCAGAACCATGCGCAGCGTGTGCGAATTCAGTAATTCAATGCGGCACGGCCGAGTCATCGTTCCTAGAATCGGCACCCCCTGCTCCATTGCGCGAACAATTTCGTTCTTCATCGGCTTATTTACCCGTACGACGTATTCCTTTTCATGTCCGTTTCGCCCGCGAAGGATGCGGTCGGTGAGCTCTCCGTCGTTTGTGAGAAGGATCAGGCCGGTTGAATCCTTGTCAAGCCTTCCGACGGGGTAAATCCGTTTATCAAAATTCAGATAGTCGATAATATTATTTTTGTCCTTCTTGCTGCTTGTACAGACGACGCCCTCCGGTTTATGAAATGCAATCACGATTCGTTCCTCCGAATTTCGGACGATTGTTCCGTCGACGCGGACGTCCTGTCCGGCGCATACCCGGTCGCCCGTACCGGCAATGCCCCCATCAACGGTCACGCGCCCTTCTTCAAGAAGCCGGTCGGCTTCCCTGCGGGAGCAAAAGCCGCATGCGCTCAAATATTTGTTGATTCTCATTGATTCGTTCAAATGCCCTCTCCTTCCATTGCTCCGGCTGACCGCTGAAAGCCCAACGGTCTCTCAACGCACCGTTGGGCTTATTGGTTCCAACATTCAATACAGTAAAGCAACTGACATATATGATTCAATTGCCTGTTTGTCCGCCGTCCGCATTCGGGTCAGCCGCCGCGTTCGGGTCTGTCGGCGCCGCATTCGGGTCTGCCGCCGCATTTGGGTCTGACGGCGCTTCGTTCGGGTCTGCCGCCGCATTCGGATCTTCTGTCGGCGTCGGTTGACTGTTCTCAGATGCCTTTATAACCTGATCCAGTTTCTGATAAAGCAGGCGGAATGATTCATCGGTATCAATTGCCGCCTGAAATCCCGTGGTCACTTCCTTTTGCAAATCTGCGACATGCGAGTTCTTATCCGCCGCTACGATAAAGTCTTCTTCATTAACGTCAAGGGCGCTCAAATAGATGAGCTTATTTCCGTCAGAGCCGACTGTTATGTACAGGGCGCTCAGGCTGGGCGCGAGCGTTTCAATATTTTTCATTTTCATATCATAGCGGACATACACGCGAAGCGCGCCATTGTCCTCATTTTCAATTGAATAAAACGCAAAATTCAGGTAATCCTCAACGTATTCCGCCAGTGTGATCAACTGTTCCTGATTGATCTGATTAACATCGCTGACAAGCGATTCCATCATCTCCATGTCAACGTCGCGTCTCGCCTGAAAGTAACTGGTAACCAAATTTATAATATCCTCATCTTCGCATTTGACCAGCGGAGCGTCCTGAACGGGATTTGAACTGTTTCCTCCCGTCGGGATTAGCGTTAATATCAGAAAACTCAGGAGCAGTGCGCCAATCGAAATAATAATAATCAGTTTTTTGTATTTTAATTTCATTTATCCAACCTTCTTCAGATATATTTTGGCAATTTCCGCAATATCGTACTTCACATGTAAATTATAACAAGTATTCTTGAATTTGTCTATTACTTTAATTTGTATGATGTTGGGGTCAAAACCATAAATAAATTTGCCCCTATTCCTATAGTACCTTGAAAAATTCATATTTTGTAGTA
>CANQCY010000013.1 GCA_947591245.1 uncultured Lachnospiraceae bacterium
GACAATATTAGCGGCAGTATTTATAATGGCGTTTTTATCGGCGGCGGCTGTGTTCGGATATGGCGCGGCAAAAGCGCAAGAAGGCGGGGAGGTTTCTCCGGCAGAGGCATTCGGGCAAACGGCGTCCGGCCAGGCGATATCCGGTCAGGCGGTATCCGGTCAGGCGGCGTCCGGACAGGCGATATCCGGACAGGCGGTTACGGGCGCCGCAGTTACGGAAACGGCGGCGGTGGAGACGGCGCGCGTAGAGACGGATAAGAAAGATATGAAAATTGTCAGCACGGCGTATGGACGCATCAAGGGGAAGAAGACGTCGAAGGCATATGTATGGCTTGGGGTGCCCTATGGAAAAACGAAGCGGTGGCAGGCGCCGGAAGCTCCCGATAAATGGACGAAAACGAAGGCGTGTAAAAAAGGTAAAAGGGGAAAAGGGGACAACTGCCTTTTTCTCAATGTTTACCGTCCGTTGAAGAAGTCGAAAAGAGCGGAAAAAAGGCCGGTTATGGTATTTTTGCACGGCGGCGGCAATGCGGGCGGCACGGCAAACCAGAATTTCGGCAAGTTTGTCAAGGATACGGATGTGATTGTCGTTTCAGTGGAATTCCGACAGGGCGCGTTTGGATGGTTTACATCAAGGGGGCTTCAACCGGACAACAGTCTCGCAAAAGGCGGCAACTTCGCCATGCTCGATATCAGGCTGGCGCTGAAATGGGTGAAGGCGAATATCGAGGAATTTGGCGGCGATAGCGCCAATGTAACGCTGGCGGGTTTTTCAGCGGGAGCCAGAGACGTTTTAAACTGCATGCTGTCTCCGGTTATGAAGGGGCTATTCCATAAGGCAATCAGCTTCAGCGGCGGTATGACGACCTGCTCCGTGAATCAGGGGCGCAAATGGTCCAATCGAAAACTGGCGCGGGCGCTTGTTCGCAGGGGGAAATTTTCAAAAACAGAAAAAGCGTTAAAATATGTGAAGCGGATAAGCAAAAAGAAACTGAACCGGCTGCTGAACAGCCTTACGGATTCAGAGATCAGCCGCATGACCGGCAAAACGGGGCTTCGGCTGACAGATTTCCCGCAATGCTTCCGCGATGGAAGAGTGATTCCCAAGGGCGGTTTTGAGCGCGTCGAGTGGGGCGGCTACAACAGGATGCCGATGCTGATCGGAACAAATCAGTCTGAGTTTGCAAATGTTTCCTATAAGGCGATGAAAAATTTCCTGACGAAATCGCCGAAGAATTTCAAGAACAGGAAGCAGTTTTACAAATTGCTCCGAAAAGCGAAAAAGTATGGAAGCCAGCTTCAGAGTTCCTTCTATCTGGAAAAAATGGCGTCAAAGTTTTCTATTGATCCTTATCATGCGCCCATTTATGCATATCGGTTCAGCTGGGGTGAAAAAAAAGACGTCGTCGGTAAGGATTACGCCAAATACGTTGGGGCAATTCACGGCATGGATGTGGACTTTCTGTTGGGAAGGTATATAAAAGGAAACAAAACGACATCAAAGGATATTTACAACAAATCGAATGCAAAGGGCAGAAAGGCTCTTGCAGGAAAGATGAGGCAGTACGTCAGCAATTTCCTTTATACGGGAAATCCAAACGGGACGGATGCAGATGGAAAAGCCCTGACTTTGTGGAAGAAATGGGGCAAGGCGGGAACAAAGCGTATTATGGCTTTTTCGGCTACGAAGACAAAAGAGATAATGAAAATGACGGCGCGTTATATTAACCGTGCGAAGTGTAAACGGAGGATGAAACGGAGTCTCACAAAAAAGGCATATAAGTTATTCCGGAAGCGTATATTAAATGACCGGTTTTTTATGCAATGACGCCGGGGGCGTGAAATGACGGAACAATTCACAGCATCCGCCAGAGTCAGAAGCGGCCGAAATATCATAGTGCGAAAAATGGAGGAAGGGTATGAAATTAGAAAATATTATCAGGGACATTGAGTGTGAGGCGCTGCACGGGACAAGAGACCGGGAAGTGTCCGATATCGCTTATGATTCGAGGAAGGTGGTTCCGGGGGGGATGTTTGTCGCCATTGAGGGGACTGTCGCGGATGGGCACGACTATATCGAGGCGGCGATAGAAGCCGGCGCGGGCGTGATTGTAGCGGAAAAGGAAGTGACGGTCAGCGACGGCGCAGTTACTCTGATCCGGGTTAAAAACGGAAGGAAGGCGCTGAGCCTTATGTCGGCGGCGTATTTCGGCTATCCGGCGAAAAAGATGGTGACGGTGGGAATTACCGGAACGAAAGGAAAATCTACGGTCGAACATATGGTGAGGGATATTATAGAAAAATCGGGGAAAAAGTGCGGCATTATCGGTACGGTGGGCGCGTTCATGAACGGAAAGTCTATCGTGACGGAACACACAACGCCCGAATCGTATGACCTCCAGAAATTGTTTGCTATGATGGTGGACGAGGGCTGCGAATATATGGTGATGGAAGTTTCGTCTCAGGGCATCAAAATGGACCGCGTTGCTGGGATTGAATTTGATTATGGCGTATTTACGAATATTTCACCGGACCATATCGGCCCCGGCGAGCATGAAAACTTTGAGGAATATCTTGCCTGCAAGGCGGAGCTGTTCCGAAGATGCAGAACCGGGATCATTAACCGGGACGATGCGCATTATGACGATATTGTGAGAGGCGCATCCTGTGAAATTATTACGTTTGGCATGTCGGAGGAAGCAGATCTGGCGGCGAAAGACATTCGCCATGTGGTAAATGGCGGCGATCTCTCGATGGAATTTACTGCCGAAGGAATGATCGACGGTAAAATTGTCGTGGGGCTTCCCGGAAGATTCAATATTTTCAATGCAATGTGCGCCGCTTGTACGGGCGTGGCGCTCGGGATGCCGAAGGACGCCATACTCCATGCTCTGGAAAATGTGAAAGTCCGCGGGCGCGTAGAAGTTCTTCCGGTGTCGGATGATTTTTCCGTCCTGATTGATTTTGCCCATAACGGCGTGAGCTCGGAGAGCGTGCTTTCCACGCTCCGCGAATACAATCCCCACCGGATTATCAGCATTTTCGGATGCGGCGGCAACCGGAGCAAGGTGAGAAGGTATGAGATGGGGGAAGTGATCGGGCGCTTATCGGAGCTGTCCATACTGACAAGCGACAATCCGCGCCGGGAAGATGTGATGGATATTATAGAAGATATCAAAACGGGGATGGCGAAAAGCGATGGAAAATACGTCGTCATTCCGGACCGTGAGGACGCCGTGGCGTACGCCCTTTCGCATGCCGAGAAAGGGGATATGATCGTCCTTCTCGGAAAGGGGCATGAGGAATATCAGGAAATCAACGGCGTGAAGCATCATTACAGTGAGCGCGAGGCGGTTGTAAAAGGAATGCAAAAAGTTTTCGGAAAAGACTTTAGCTTTTTGCTATAGCAGCCGATAAAATTAATAGGATATGGATAAAAAGGTATTGCGGCCCAGTAAATTCCTGTAAATTTTCATGGATGAAAAATAGAATATTTGAAAGGAGTCTGATAATATGGTAACGCTTAATAGTACGATGGCGGACACGCTGTTTGGAAATTCAACGTCGATCGGCAGCGGAAGTTTTCTCTCTGCTTCAAATTTCGGTGATCTCGCGATGATGAGGAGCGGCGTTTACGGCAAGCTGATGAAGTCTTATGTTTCCCAGATCACAGAGGATGCGGATATTTCCGAAACGAGCGAGGGTAAGAAAACAAACGCGGATGCGTTTAAAAATTCCGTGTCCGAAAAAATGCAGCAGCTCAGAAGTCCGAAAACGGCGGCTGCAGAGTCGGAGAGCAATAAAGCGCTTTCCGATATAAAGAGCGCATCAAAGAACCTGGAAACGGCAGCAAATGATCTGATGGAGATAGATTTTGAGACGAGCACAAGGGATGAGGTCTATGATGCGGTGAAAAAATTTGTGAGCAGCTACAATTCTGTTGTGCAGAGTGCGGCCAAGACGGATAACGTCAGCGTGACAAAGAGCGTGCAGTGGATGACGGATGATATGAAAGCGCATGAAAAGATGCTTGCAAAAGTCGGAATTTCAGTTGGAAAAGACGGTACGCTTTCCTTGGATGAAGAGAAATTTAAGGCGGCAAACCAGAGCGATATTGAATTCGAGCTGGGTAAAAATTCGAGCATCGTCTCGAAAAGCGCTTACCGTGCTACCGGGCTGTACAATTTGGCGGCAAATCAGATTTCGTTCGGCTCGGGAAATTCGTTCTATTCGAGCAGCGGCGTGCTGAAGTAAACGGATTCCGCCGCATTGATAAGCATATGCGAAAATCAAGCACAGGCGTTATGTTTATAACGCTTGTGCTTATTGTAATTAGTTATGGAAATGAGCATGCAGGTTCAGGCGAACAGAGCTTGCCATGCGGAAATGAGGAAAAAGCATGTACCGTTTTTTTGTACCGGCTGAACAGATTTATGGAGAATATGCGGAAATTACAGGCGACGACGTCAATCACATCCGGAATGCGCTTCGGATGGGAAGAGGGGAAAAGGTGGTTATTTCCGCTGGACGGGGAAGCGACTATTATTGTATAATACGTGACGTTGAGAGCGACCGAATTGTGCTTGATCTTGAGCGTGAGGAACCGGTCAGGACGGAACTGCCGGTTTCGATTGTATTGTTTCAGTCCCTGCCGAAATCGGACAAGATGGAGCAGATTGTGCAGAAAGCGGTTGAACTGGGAGTCAGCGAGATTGTGCCGATGCAGACCAGACGCTCGGTTGTCCGCCTGGATGAGAAAAAGGCTGCCAATAAGCTCAAGCGCTGGCAGGCGATCGCAGAGGCGGCGGCAAAACAGAGCGGGCGGGGGTTTGTACCGAATGTCCATGAAGTCCTGGCGTTTGGCGAAGCGCTCAAATACGCAGAGCGGCTGCAGTACCGCATCATTCCTTACGAGCTTTTTAACGATATGAAGTCTACGATGGCGACGGTTGGTAAAGCCTGCAAGGGGAAGTCAATAGGCATTTTTATCGGACCGGAAGGCGGCTTTGAACGGAGCGAGGCAGAACAGGCGTTGGAAATGGGTGCGGAGCCGGTGTCTCTTGGAAGAAGGATTCTCCGCACGGAGACGGCGGGCCCCGCTATTTTGTCAGTGCTTATGTTTTGCATCGAGGGAGGAATAGAAGAAAATGGAAGCTTATTTGGATAATGCGGCTACCGCAAAAACGTTCGATCAGGTTTGCAGCGCGATGGAAAAGGTGATGCGCGAAGATTACGGAAATCCGTCTTCGCTTCACAGAAAAGGAATGGAAGCGGAGAGGCATATACGGGAGGCGGCAGACGCTATTGCGGCGACGTTGAAATGCGGCCGGAAAAATATTATTTTTACTTCGGGCGGTACAGAGAGCAACAATATGGCGATCATAGGCGGGTGCATGGCGAAACGCAGAAGCGGAAAGCACATTATCACCACATGCTTTGAGCATGCGTCGGTATACGGGCCGTGCCAGTATCTTGAACAGTTTTTCGGCTATGAGGCGACTTATCTGCCGGCGGATCCGATGGGACATGTCGATCCGGAGGATTTGCGGCGGGCGTTACGCGATGACACGGTGCTTGTGTCGGTTATGCTGATAAATAATGAAATCGGCTCTGTTTTAGATATTGCCCGTATGGGAAAGATAATAAAAGAAACGGGAAAAGACGTTTTATTTCATGTAGATGCGGTTCAGGCATACGGAAAATGCAAAATCAATCCGGCGAGGTGGAATGTAGATCTTCTTTCTGCCAGCGGACATAAAATACATGGCCCGAAAGGCGTCGGATTTTTATATGCAGCGGACGGAGTGAAATTGCATCCGTTGATTCATGGGGGCGGCCAGCAAAGCGGCAGGCGCTCGGGTACGGAAAATGTTCCCGGCATAGCCGGACTGGGACTGGCGGCAAAAATGGCGCATGAGGGGCAGGATGAGAAAATCAGCCGCTTGTATTCCCTCAAGGAACATCTGATCGGACGATTGTCGGAAGTTGAGGGCAGCGTTATCAATGCCTGCGATCCGGAACGGATACGGGATACGGCTCCCCATATCGTCAGCGTGAGCGTCGGGGGCGTTCGGAGCGAGACGCTTCTTCATGCATTGGAAGAGCGGGGAGTGTATGTTTCATCCGGCTCCGCTTGTTCCTCCAATCACCCGGGGATCAGTTCTACGCTGCGGGCGATCGGGGTCAAAGAAAGCCTTCTTGATTCTACGATCCGATTCAGCACGTCGCTTTTTACGACGGAAGAGGAAATCGATTATGCAGTACAGCAGTTGCGTGAAGTATTGCCGGTTCTGCGGCGTTATGTAAAACGATAAGAAAGAGAGAAATACGATGGTAAAAGCTTTTTTAATAAAATATTCAGAAATCGGAATTAAGGGAAAGAACCGCTATATTTTCGAGGACGCCCTGCGCAGCCGGGTGGCTGAAAAGCTGAAAAAATGCGAGGGGGATTTTCTTGTTGAGCGGGAAAACGGGAGGATCTATGTAGAGGCAAAGGGTGAATATGACTACGACGAGGTGATCGGACACCTCACGAAATGTTTTGGCATTGCCCATATATGCCCGGTCGTGCTCGTGGAGGACAAAACATTTGAAAATGTGTGCAGGGAACTTGTGGCGCATATGAAGGATGAGCTTGGCGACAGGGAATTTACATTTAAGGTATTTGCCAAGAGAAGTGATAAAAGGTATGAAATGACGAGTCCCGATATATGCCGGGAGGCGGGCGCTTATATTCTTGACCATATGCCGAATGCGGCGGTAGACGTCCATACCCCCGAAGTATCGGTCAATGTGGAGATACGCCGCCGCGCCTGCGTCTATGTAACGAGCATCAAGGGGCCCGGAGGGATGCCGGTGGGAACGAGCGGCAAAGCAATGCTGCTTTTATCCGGCGGGATCGACAGTCCGGTCGCAGGTTATATGATGGCGAAGCGGGGCGTCCGGCTGGAGGCGGTTTATTTTCATGCGCCGCCCTATACGAGCGACCGGGCAAAACAGAAAGTCGTTGATTTAGCGGAGACCGTGAGCGCCTACGCCGGGGAAATACGCCTCCATGTCGTCAATTTTACGGATATCCAGATGTATATTTACGATCAGTGCCCGCACGATGAACTGACTATTATTATGAGGCGGTACATGATGAAGATTGCGGAGCGGATCGCCCGTGAAACAGAATGCATGTCCCTTGTGACAGGGGAGAGTGTCGGCCAGGTGGCGAGCCAGACGATGCAGAGCCTCGTCGTGACCGATGCAGTCTGCACGATGCCGGTGTTTCGTCCGGTGATCGCATTTGATAAGCAGGATATCATTGATATTGCAGAAAAAATCAACACGTTTGAGACGTCGATCCTTCCATATGAGGACTGCTGCACGACTTTTGTCGCGAAACATCCGGTGACGAAGCCGGAGCTCGATCAAATCGAAAAGTCCGAGCGGAAATTGGAGAACAAGATCGGGGAGATGCTTGAAAAAGCAGTATCCGAGAGAGAGGTCATTGCTGTCGAAAAGTGAAAAAGAAAAAGGACTGCCCCTTGCTTGCAAGACATACAGTCCCCACATTGTACTTTTTGTGCCCCATAAATTAAGCTCCCGGTAGTTTAAGACGCGTGTTTCCCAGCTGTTTTCCATATGGAATGGA
The DNA here is from genome assembly GCA_947591245.1 of uncultured Lachnospiraceae bacterium. Lineage (GTDB taxonomy): Bacteria > Bacillota > Clostridia > Lachnospirales > Lachnospiraceae > Eubacterium_F. Next base: position 7,640 of record CANQCY010000013.1, read on the forward strand.
ACGCCGGGATCATGTAACGGCACGCTTATTTGATGATGAAAGAATCCAGAGCTGCAAGAATGTTATCGACGTCATCTTCGCTGTGGATATTCAGATCGATCGGCTTTGACAGGTCAAGGCTGAAAATACCCATTATGGATTTTGCGTCGATTACATACCTGCCGGACACGAGATCGAATTCAGCATCAAATTTTGTTACTTCGTTAACAAACGCCTTTACTTTGTCAATGGAGTTCAAAGAAATTTTTACTGTTTTCATAATAACGGCCTCCTTTTTTATATTATAGTTTTTACATTACAATTATTATACTATTATGTTATGTATTTTATGTCAATGGAAAAAATAAACCAGTTGTAAATGAAAATCAGAGTTTTTTTGTGCAAAATGCCAGCATTGCCGCATGAGGCGAGGGGAGGAAAAAATGAAAGCTGCCTTTTTAACGCTTGGTTGCAAGGTGAATTATTATGAAACAGAAAAAATGATTGCGGATTTCAAGAAACGCGGTTTTGAAGTGACGGATTTTGACGACGGCGCAGATGTGTATGTTATCAATACATGCACGGTCACCAATATTGCGGACCGAAAATCCAGGAAAATGTTACATCGGGCGAAGAGGCGGAATCCGAGCAGTATCGTGGTAGCGGTCGGGTGCTATGTCGAGAGCAGCGCGGCAGAAGGGGAAAAGGACGCCGCGATTGATCTGGCATTATTCAATCAGGACAAGAGCGATGTGGCGGAAAAAGTGATTTCGTATCTTGAGTCGGCGGGAATGGCGGAAAAACACGTCGCAGCGGACGGGAAAGCGGAAAAGGCGGAAGCAAATGCGCCGGGGAGCGCCGATGGGAATGGGGGACGAACGCGCAGGTATATTAAAGTCCAGGACGGCTGCAATCAGTTCTGCAGTTACTGTACGATTCCATACGTGCGGGGCGGCGGTATATTATCGAGCCGGGAAGAGTATCCTATTTTGGAAGAGGTACGGCAGGCGGCGGACATGGGGTACAAAGAGGTCGTCATAACCGGAATCCATCTTTCGTCGTTCGGCGTCCAAAGTACCGCTTCAAACGGATTTGTACAGCAGAAGGGAGCGCCGCTGGCCGCGCTGCTCCAAAAAATAAACGAGATAGACGGCATTGAGCGGATTCGCATGGGATCGCTGGAGCCCCGCATTATTTGCGATGAGTTTTTGGACGGGCTGTCAGCGGCGGACAAGCTGTGTCCCCATTTTCACCTGTCGCTGCAGAGCGGATGCGACGAAACGCTCCGACGCATGAACCGCCGCTATACAACGGAGGAATACAGGGAGAGCTGCGGCCGGATCCGAAGCCGGTTTGAACATCCGGCGATCACGACGGATGTGATCGTGGGATTTCCGGGAGAGACGGAAGAGGAATTTGAGGCAACGAGAAAATTTGTGAACGAGATTGCTCTGGCGGGAATCCATGTATTTCCGTATAGCGTTCGATACGGCACGAAGGCGGCGCGAATGGACGGACAGATTTCGCCGGAGACGAAGCGCAGGCGGACCGAGCTGCTGATTGCCGACGCGGCGGCGCTGAAAGCGGCATATGCCGGCTGGTTTGTGGGACGGACGGAAAAGGTATTGTTTGAGGAAGTGAGAGAGTTCGGGGGGCGGCGGTTTCTCACCGGCCACAACGAGAGATATGTCGTGATCGGAGCGCCGGAGCGCGAGGCGCGGGCGCTTGGATATAGAGAAAACAGCATATGTTCGGTTAGGGTGAAAAAAGAAAATCTGATAGAAGCTCTTTAAAAGATGAAAAAAAGGTTGCGGTTTTGAATTATTTATATTAAAATTAAGGTAATTATTTTGAGAGACTGAGAGCAGAAATGGAGATTGATATGCAGGAATTAAATAATACACAGCTTTTTAAAGTGGATGCGGAAAAGGATTCTGACGTGAGGGACGTTATTGCATTCGTTTATGCGGCGCTGACTGAAAAGGGGTATAATCCGGTGAATCAGATCGTGGGGTATCTGATGTCGGGCGATCCAACCTATATCACGAGCCATAAGGGAGCAAGAAGCCTCATTATGAGAGTTGAGCGGGATGAAGTGATCGAACTGTTTTTGAAGGATTATATAAATAATAACCTGAAATAGTCCGAGGCGGGAGAAAGGAATGCGAATATTAGGACTCGACTACGGTTCTGTGACAGTAGGGGTAGCGGTGAGCGATGAACTGCTCATAACTGCGCAGCCCGTAGAAGTAATAAAGAGAGAAAGAGAAACGAAATTACGTCGGACTTTGGCGAGGCTGGATGAGCTGATTGCCGAATATGAAGTCGGGAAAATCGTATTAGGGCATCCCAAAAATATGAATAATACGCTGGGAGAGCGGGTGCGGTTGACGGAACAATTTAAGGAAAAACTGGAAAAAAGGACGGGTTTGGAAGTAGTGTTGCGGGATGAGAGGCTGACTACCGTATCTGCTATGGAGGTTTTGAAAGAAGGAAAAGTACGTCGTGAAAACCGGAAAAGCTATGTAGATAAGATAGCGGCGACCATTATTTTGCAAGGCTACTTGGATTCCCTGAACGTAAAATTGTAAAAGTAAATAGAGGAGAACGCCCATGGGAAAAAATGGTGAAATTGTGCTTACTGCTGAGGATGGCAGCGAGGAGGCTTTTTTTGTTGTGGAAAAAGCGGAAATTGCAGGCAGGGAATATTTGCTTGTGACGGATCAGGACCTTGGAGAGGCCGGCGGCACAGGGCAAGCCGGCGGGGAAGAGGCGGAGGCGCAAGCGCTTATTCTGCGTGTCAATGACGACGATACGGAGAATGAAACGCTTGCTTATGATGTTGTAGAGGATGAAAAAGAACTGATGATATTATCAAAATATTTTGAGGAATTGGTAGACGATATTGATCTCTCTATGTGAGAGAATAAAACCAGATATATTAAATCAAGAAAAGAGAGGTGCAACAAGACTTTGAGGAAGAAGACGAAAACAGGAAATGAGAAGGTGCGAATTATACCGTTGGGTGGATTAGAACAGATCGGTATGAATATTACGGCATTTGAGACAGATGACAGTATTGTCGTAGTGGATTGCGGACTTGCTTTCCCGGAAGACGAAATGCTGGGTGTGGATTTGGTTATTCCGGATATTACGTATTTGAAAGATCACAGGGAAAAGGTTAAGGGGTTTGTGATTACGCACGGGCACGAGGATCATATCGGCGCATTGCCGTATGTGCTCCAGCAGTTGAATGTGCCGGTATATGCTACCAAGCTTACGATGGCGATTATCGAGAATAAGTTGAAGGAACACAATCTGCTCAATCTCGTGCGCCGGAAGGTAGTGACATATGGACAGTATATCAATCTCGGCGATTTTCGCATTGAGTTTATACGGACGAACCACAGTATTGCCGACTCCGCAGCATTGGCGATTTATACTCCCGCCGGCGTGATCGTACACACAGGGGATTTTAAGGTGGATTATACGCCCGTATATGGAGACAGTATCGATCTTGCGCGGTTCGGGGAGCTTGGCAAGAAGGGCGTGCTGGCATTGATGGCAGATAGTACAAATGTGCTCAAACCCGGTTTTACCATGTCGGAAAAAACAGTCGGAGAGACATTTGATACGATATTTTCCGAAAATGAGAAAAGCCGTATTATAGTAGCTACGTTCGCATCCAATGTGGACCGCGTGCAGCAGATTATCAATTCGGCGCACAAATATGGAAGAAAGGTTATCGTCGAGGGACGCAGCATGGTGAATATTATAGAAATTGCTGTGGAGCTCGGGTATATACAGGCGCCGGACAATATTATCATTAGCATTGAAGAAATGAAAAATTATTCGGACGACCAAATCGTGCTTATTACGACGGGAAGCCAGGGCGAAGCGATGGCGGCGCTCTCGCGGATTGCGGCGTCGATTCACCGGAAGGTTACGATCAAGCCGGGAGATACTGTTATTTTCAGTTCCAATCCGATTCCCGGCAATGAAAAGAGCGTGTCGAGAGTAATCAATGAACTTTCTATGAAAGGGGCGAAAGTTATTTTCCAGGACGCCCATGTTTCCGGACATGCATGCCAGGAAGAGCTGAAGCTGATTTATTCGCTTGTGAGGCCCCAGTATGCGATACCGGTGCACGGTGAATACCGTCATCTGCTCCGCCACAGCGAGCTGGCGCAGGAGATGGGGATTCCCAAAGAAAATGTGGTTATTATGAGTTCCGGCAAGGTATTGGAATTGAAACAGGACAGTGCAAAATTCGTGGATGAAGTTCAGGCGCAGGGCATTATGGTAGACGGACTTGGCGTCGGAGATGTCGGGAATATTGTGCTGCGCGACAGGCAGCATCTTTCTGAAAACGGGCTTCTTGTCGTTGTACTCACGCTGGAACATGGCTCCAATCAGATTCTGTCGGGACCGGATATTGTATCAAGGGGATTTGTCTATGTAAGAGAGGCGGAGAACCTGATGGATGAGTGTCTGGAAATCGTTAATATTGCTCTGGATCGTCTGAATGCCCGCGGAGTTACGGACTGGGGAAGAATTAAATCCGAGATCAAGGATTCCCTCAACGATTTCCTGTGGAAGAAGACGAAAAGGAATCCGATGATACTTCCAATCATTATGGAAGTGTGACTAAAACGGCGGGCGGGATCATGGCGGGGGGCATGCTTGCACGATGATCTGCCGCGATGGCGGGCCGGCGTTTTCGCCGCGAATTGCTTGCGTCGGGAAGAGCGGTTTCCCGACGCACTGGAACACAGGCAGAAGGAGGGAAAAGGAAATGGCGGAAAAGAAAGAAAAAGGGAACGCCACCGTGCTGTTTTTCATAAGGGGAATCCTGGTTCTTCTTTTGAACCTGATTTTTTATGCCATCGTTATTTTCGGCGCCGCGGAGGCGTGCAAAATATCCTACTCTTTTGCCAATGAAGTGTTTGGGGATGTGATGGCGGAGCCGCCGCCGGGCCAGAACCGGACTTTTGTCATTGCGGAAGCGGACGATTCGCTGTCGATTGCTAAAAACCTCGAACGGGACGGCATCGTCCACAACGCGTATTCGTTTTATATCCGTCTCCGACTGTCCCTAAGCGATAAGAATGTCGTTGTGGCGGGGACGTACGAGCTCAATACGAGTATGACCTACAAAGAAATTCTTGAAAAAATAGTAAAGGGAGTCAGCGGATGAACGACGAGAGGGCAGAGGTGTTTTTTGACGCGCTGCGCATGGAATTACCGGAATATATTAATGAACTGGAAAAAGAGGCGCTTCGTAACGAGGTGCCTGTTATTCGCAGGGCGACGAGGGATTTGCTGAGATATCTGCTGCGTGTGCATCGCCCCCGCCGGATTCTCGAAGTCGGAACGGCAATCGGTTATTCCGCGCTGTTTATGAAAGAATGCCTGCCGCCGGACGCCCGTATCGTGACGATTGAAAAGGTGGAAATGCGGCTGAGGGAGGCGGAAAAAAATCTGGGAAGGTACGATAAAAGCGGGCAGATTCGCCTTGTTAAGGGCGATGCATGCGACGTCTTGAAAGAGATGGCAGAGCGTCAGGAACGCTTTGATTTTATTTTTATGGACGCCGCAAAAGGACAATATTTACATTTCCTGCCATATATCATGGAAGTTTTGGAATTGGGCGGGATTCTTGTGTCGGATAATATTTTGCATGACTGCGATATTCTGGAATCCCGTTATGCCGTGACGAGGCGGGATCGTACGATTCACGGCAGGATGAGAGAGTATTTATATAGAATTACGCATATGGATGAGCTGGAAACGATCTGTTTGTCCCTTGGCGACGGAACAGCAGTATCTTATAAGACGGAGGAAAGGCATGAAGCGGAAAAAACCTGAAATACTCGCGCCGGCGAGCAGCTTGGAAGCGTTAAAGACAGCGGTGCGATTTGGCGCGGATGCGGCGTATATCGGCGGTGAAATGTATGGCTTGCGGGCAAAGGCGAAGAATTTTTCGGCAGAGGATATGAGAAAAGGAATCTGCTATGCCCATGAACATGGGAAAAAAGTATATGTGACGGCAAATATTACTGCCCACAACCGGGATTTAGACGGCGTCAGGCAGTATTTTCATGAATTGAAGGAGCTTAAGCCGGATGCGCTTATTATTTCAGATCCGGGTGTTTTTTCTATTGCGAGGGAGGTTTGCCCGGAGATTGACGTCCATATCAGCACGCAAAGCAATAATGTAAATTACCTGACGTTTCGTTTCTGGCAGGAGCAGGGGGCGGCACGCATTGTGACGGCCAGGGAGCTGTCGATCGCTGAGATCGGGGAAATACGGGAAAATATACCGGACGAGCTGGAGATCGAGACATTTGTGCACGGAGCGATGTGCATTTCGTATTCCGGCAGGTGCCTGTTGAGCAATTATTTTACCGGAAGGGATGCAAATCTCGGTGCGTGTACGCACCCATGCCGGTGGAAATATTATATCATGGAGGAAAAACGACCGGGCGAGTTCCTTCCGATAGAAGAAAACGACAGGGGAACATATATATTTAATTCAAAAGATCTGTGCATGATTGAGCATATACCGGAGCTGGTGGAAGCGGGGATCGACAGCTTTAAGATCGAGGGGCGCATGAAAACGGCTCTTTATGTGGCGGTTGCATCGAGAACGTACCGGCAGGCGGTGGACGATTATTTTGAGGATCCGGACAAATACAAAAGCCGTATTCCGTACTATCAGGAAGAGATTGCAAAATGCACATACCGGCAGTTTACAACGGGGTTTTTCTTTGGACCGGCGAATCGCGAAAGCCAGGTTTATGACCAGAACACGTATGTGAAGGGATGCGTTTATCTCGGTATGATTGAACGCGTCATGCCGGATGGGACGGGCTGGTTTGAGCAGAAAAACAAGTTTTCTGTTGGCGATCAGGTGGAAATCATGAAACCGTCAGGTGAGAATGTGCGCACAACGGTACTTGCCATGTATGATGAGGCCGGAACAGCGATCGAAAGCTGCCCCCATCCTTCTGTGCCGGTGCGGATTCAGATGGAATGCCGGCTGGAACCGTTTGATATCATACGAGGAGAGGGAGAGGCGCCATGAGTGTGAAAACAGAGCTTCTTTCTATTTTGGAAGCAAACCGGGGAAAGGACTTATCCGGAGAGGAAATGGCAAATGCGATGGGCGTTTCCCGGACGTCTGTGTGGAAAGCGGTTAAGGCGCTTCGGGAGGAAGGTTACCGAATTGACGCCGTGAACAACCGGGGCTACCGGCTTGAGGAGACGTCGGATATTCTGAGTGCGGAAGGCATCCGGCTGAAACTGGATAAAAAATATCAGGGCATTCCGATTGAGGTGCATAAGACAGTCGGTTCTACGAACACTGAGCTCAAACGCAGGTCGCTTGACGGGGGAGAGCATGGTTTTGTTCTGCTTTCCGAAGAGCAGACTCAGGGAAAGGGTCGCCTCGGAAGGAGTTTTTATTCCCCGCCCGGGACAGGGATTTATATGAGTATTTTGCTGCGTCCGGAGTTTTCGGGTTCCGATACGGTTTTGGTAACAACGGCGGCGGCGGTGGCGGTATGCCGTGCGATCAGCGGCGTACTTGGATTGGAAACGCAGATTAAATGGGTGAATGATGTATATTGGGGGGAGAAAAAGATCTGCGGTATTTTGACAGAGGCGGTTTCAGATTGTGAAATCGGCAAGCTTGATTCGGTTATCGTGGGGATTGGGATTAATTACCGCACAGAGGAATTTCCGGAAGAACTGAAAGAACGGGCGGGCAGTGTCGGAGCGGGAAGCCGCGTTCCGAGAAACTGCGTGGCGGCGGCAGTTCTGAATGAATTTTTCAAAATCTATGGCAATCTGATGGAGCGGGAGTTCATGGATGAATACCGGGCGCGGTCAAATGTGCTCGGAAGAGAGGTGCAGTTTTTGGAGCGGGGCGTATGGCACACGGCAAAGGCGGTCGATCTCGATGCGGACGGAGGGCTCGTAGTGGAGTGCGGCAGCGTGGAAGAGGGACGTGTCCGGAGGACGCTGCACACCGGCGAAATTACATTGCGCGTACGGGAGTAACATAATCGCATACGCCGCATATAATAGATGTGATGAAGTACATATGGTGATAGTGATGAAAAAAGGTCTTTACTTTCTATGCGTATGTGCGCTCAGTATGGTGATCGGCAGCGAATTCCAAAAAAATAACGCGCCTTCGGACTGCGTGGAAACCGGTCAGTTTGAGACAGAGAAGAAAGAGCCGAAAAAGACGGCCTACCTTACATTTGACGATGGACCGAGCGAGGTCACGCCGGATATTCTGGATACGCTGCAGAAGAAAAATGTGAAAGCGACGTTTTTTCTTGTGGGAAACGAAATCACGCCGGAGAGGGAAATGATCGTGAAGCGGGAATTGGAGGAAGGGCATAGTATCGGCGTTCATACTTTTTCTCATAAAGGGAATGAGATGTATTGCAATGAACAGAAATTTTTCGAGGATTTTGACATGTGTTTTAACCGGATCAAAGAGGTGGCCGGCATTTCCCCGACGCTACACCGGTTTCCATGGGGAAGTAATAACAACTATGCGTGTCCGATAGTAGACAAACTGATTCAGAGGCTTAAGGAGAGAAATGTGAAAAGTTTTGACTGGAATGTATCCGGTGAAGATTCTATTGGAGGCAGCGTGCCAAAATCGGTTATTTATCGGAATATAGCGAAAGACCTTGAAAAGCACGATCAGCCCGTGATTTTGCTGCATGACTCAAATGCGATGAAAAATACGGCAGCGGTGCTGGGGGAAGTGATCGATCTGATCGCGGATAAGGGCTATTCCTTTGCAACTCTGGATGAGAGAGAAGAGTACATGTTCCCCGCGAGCTGGAGAAAGTGAGAAATCAAAAATGGATACAAAAAAGTTTGCAAAATTCCATGCATTGCGCAAAAAAAGCGATACAATGCCAAGGGATGCCGGCGTTTTATTTTGAGAAGCGATGGTTTTTACGGTATTCTTTTGGCAGAGTCTGAAAATATGCCTTGAACGCCGAAGCGAACCTGCTTTGGCTTTCATATCCGACCCGCTGTCCGATTTCTGCAATACTCAGGTCAGTCTCTGAAAGAAGATTTGCCGCCAGTTCCATGCGGCGCTCCTTGATGTGGGCTGCAATGGAAGTTCCATAGACGGACTTGAATACTTCTTTCAAAGTAGTGGGATTGATCAGGTACCGCTTGGAAAGGGCGTCAATTGTAATCCGCTGTCCGATATTCTGCATAAGATATTCATGAATGTTACGGATCGTTTCGATCTGTTCGGACGGATATTCTGTCAATTTATTATTCAAGCAGGCAATTTCCATGACCTCTTCGATCATCTGATGCAGGAGGCGGCTCTGTTCGGTATCTGCGGCACGGTAATAAACTTCCTTTCCCTCACGGCGGCAGACGATCAGCCCGCTGTTTTTTAGCGGCCTTAAGTGATGGGAAACAGCGGGGCTGGACATATTTAACATCGCTGAGATATTCAGCACGCATTCTTCGCAGTGGCACAAAAGCCAGAAGATGCGGATTCTCGTAGTGTCGCCGAGCTGTTTAAATACATCGGCCACTGTCTGGAAATCATCTACATGGCTTAATTGTTCCCGAATAAGGACGGTTTCCCGCCCCTCTCCATGATAGTGAGGCAATTTCGCATGATTCATTATGTTCTTCCTTTCCTTTTATGCTTCTCGCGAAGCAGCTGACTCTATTTTCGCCCAATCAGAAATACATTTCGCCCATTCGGAAGGGAATCCATTCCGGGTATTGACTTAGTATTTTATATGTATTATACTACAACCATAATGATTAAACAAGTACTTAATTATTGAATCAAAAAAATTATTTTTGAGGAGGATTATCCCTATGAAAAAGACTTACAAGATCGACGTAGATTGCGCCAACTGCGCAAATCTGATGGAGGATGCTGCGCGCAAGACGGATGGCGTGAAGGACGCAACGGTTAATTTTATGACGCTGAAAATGATTGTCGAGTTTGATGAGGGGCGGGAGCCAAAGACCGTGATGGAGGATGTTCTGAAGGCTTGTAAGAAGGTTGAGCCTGACTGTGAGATTTTCCTTTGACCAGGACTGTCTTTATGCTGGAAGGGCAGCCTTAAAATGCGCCGTGCAGTTTAGGGACGCCCTTTTTGTTTCAAAAAGGGAAAGGAGATAACTATGCAGGAAATAATTGTAAATGCGCTGCTCATTGTGGTGATCGCCATGGCAGCCATATTTCTTTTTATTGTCGGAAGGAGTGAAAATGGGAGGATGACGAAAAAGCAGAAGAAAATGCTGGTTCGCATTTTGATTTCAGCCGCATTGCTTTTGCTGCTTCAATCTGTATCTGCCGAAACCTTCGATCAGCTTGATCATTACCTGTTCCCTTCAGCGGGACGTTTCGCGCGCCTTGTCCTTTATCTGGCCAATTATTTTATTATCGGTTGCGACATTCTGCGAAAAGCCGTAAAGGGCGTTTTAAACAGGCAGGTGTTTGACGAAAATTTTCTGATGGCAGTCGCTACGATTGGCGCTATGGCGCTTGCCATTTATGAGAATAGCGATTATCTGGAGGCAATTGCCGTCATGCTGTTTTATCAGGTTGGCGAATGGTTTCAGGGATATGCTGTGGGAAAAAGCCGTCGGAGTATCAGCGCTCTGATGGATATCCGGCCGGATTATGCCAATGTGGAGCGTGATGGCAAATTGGAACAGGTTGATCCTGATGAAGTAGGCGTCGGAAGCGTCATTGTGGTTCGGCCGGGAGAAAAGGTTCCGATTGACGGTACGATTGTGGAAGGCTCTTCCGCTTTGAATACCAGCGCCCTGACCGGAGAAAGCCTGCCGCGGGAAGCGAAAACCGGAGATGAGATTATCAGCGGATGCATCAGCCTGACGGGAGTATTAAAGATTCAGACAACAAGGGAATTTGGGGAATCCACGGCGTCCAAAATTCTGGATCTGGTGGAGAACGCAAGCTCCAGAAAGTCAAAATCCGAGGATTTCATCTCAAAATTTGCAAGGATTTATACGCCCGCGGTATGTTACGGCGCGTTGGCTCTGGCGATCTTGCCGCCGATCATCCGAATGCTGTTTATGGATCTTCCCGCTGACTGGGGCGTTTGGATTTACCGCGCATTGACATTCCTTGTTATCAGCTGTCCATGCGCGCTTGTAATCAGCATTCCGTTAAGCTTCTTTGCCGGAATCGGAGGCGCAAGCCGGGAGGGCGTTCTGGTAAAAGGCTCAAATTATCTGGAAATCCTCTCTCGGACAAAGTATGTTGTATTTGATAAAACCGGTACTCTGACACAGGGCGTTTTTGAAGTGAATGGAATCCACCACAATGAGATGGATGATAAAAAGCTGGTCGAGTATGCCGCACTGGCGGAAAGCGCATCTTCCCACCCCATCAGCAAGAGCCTGCAGCGCGCTTACGGAAAAGAGCCGGATCGTACCCGCGTGAGCGATATTCAGGAAATCAGCGGAAACGGCATCATTGCCAGAGTGGACGGCGTGGAGGTTGCCGCCGGCAACGATAAGCTGATGAAGCGTTTGAATATACCATATATTGGCTGCCATCACGCCGGCACCATTATTCATATGGCAATCAGCGGGGAATATATGGGGCATATTGTAATCTCTGATGTCGTAAAACCGGATTCTGAGGCTGCTATTGCCGCCTTAAAAACAGCGGGCGTTGAAAAAACCGTGATGCTGACCGGTGATGCGAAGAAGGCGGCCGATCAGGCGGCGTATTCTCTCGGCGTTGATGAAGTGTACAGTGAACTGCTCCCCGCAGATAAGGTGTCCAAAGTGGAAGAACTTCTGCGTATGAAGCCTGGCAAAGCAAAGCTGGCTTTTGTGGGGGATGGAATCAATGATGCGCCGGCGCTGTCCCGCGCGGATATCGGCATCGCCATGGGAGCTATGGGCTCCGACGCGGCTATTGAGGCGGCGGATATTGTGCTGATGGATGATGATCCGATGAAGATTTCAAAAGCGATTAAAATATCAAGAAAATGCTTGAGAATTGTTTATCAGAATATTATAATGGCTCTGGGGGTTAAGTTTGCCTGCCTGATTTTGGGCGCGATTGGCGTCGCCAATATGTATCTCGCAATTTTTGCAGATGTCGGCGTTATGATACTGGCCGTTTTGAATGCGATACGCTGCCTGTTTGTGAAAAAATTATAAGATGGGATGGAACATATCCCGGTACGCTGGAGATGAGGTGGAATGTTGATGACAATGGATGAATTAAAGCCAAAGCAGAGCGCTTATATCCGTTCTGTGGGAGGAGATGGCGCGCTTCGGCATCATTTGCTGGATATGGGGCTGACTCCGCGGACAGAAGTTACGCTTCAGAAAATCGCTCCTATGGGAGACCCGGTGCAGATCGAACTAAGAGGTTATGAGCTGACGCTGCGGCTGGATGAAGCGCGAAAAATTGAGATTGAGAACATACATGCAAAGACGGCAGTCCCCCATATTGAACAGAGGCTGGCAGCGGTAGCGCATCCGGGCGTAGGCGAGCTTGGAAGGGCGGAAAGTTATCGTGCTCATAAAGCGGGCAAGAAGATTCCGAAAGGCGAAAAGCTTACGTTTGCATTGGCGGGCAACCAAAACTGTGGAAAAACAACTTTGTTTAACCAGCTGACGGGCGCCAATCAGCATGTCGGAAATTTTCCGGGCGTGACGGTGGACTGTAAAGACGGGACAATCCGTAATCATCCGGAGGCTTCCGTAACAGATCTGCCCGGAATCTATTCCCTTTCTCCTTATTCCAGCGAGGAAATTGTAACAAGGGATTTTTTGATGGATTCGCATCCAAATGGAATTATCAATATCATTGACGCTACCAACATGGAGCGGAATCTGTATCTTACCATGCAGATTATGGAACTCGGAATCCCTATGGTTCTTGCGCTTAATATGATGGATGAGGTCAGGGCAAACGGAGGCTCTGTGAGGGTAAATGAATTGGAAGAAATTCTCGGCATTCCTGTTGTTCCGATTTCAGCGGCTAAAAATGAAGGAATCGAAGAACTCATTGACCATGCAATCCATGTGGCAAGGCACAGGGAACTCCCCGGAAGGGTTGATTTTTGCCCGGCAAGCAGCGGTGAAGACGATCCTGTGGGCGCGGTCCATCGATGTATTCATGCGGCAATACACACTTTGGAATTTGATGCAAGGGAAAAAGGGCTGCCTGTTCGTTTTGCGGCGACAAAACTTGTGGAAAACGATCATTTGATTGCAGAAAAGCTATGCCTTGCCCCCGAAAAACAAACGGCGTTTGAACATCTCGTATCTGTTATGGAAAAGGAAACAGGGCTTGACCGGGAGGCTGCACTGGCAGACATGCGATTCTCATTTATAGAATCCCTGTGTGAAAAAACCGTGGTGCGTCCTCATGAAAGCAGAGAGCATAAACGGAGTATGGCGATAGATCGTATTTTGACCGGTAAATATACAGCGATTCCATGTTTTATCGGTATTATGGCGTTTATATTCGCTATGACGTTCAGTTTTGCCGGCGCGCTGCTTTCCGATTTAATGACCATGGGGGTAGATGCGGCGATCGCATTGCTGGATCAGCTGCTTGCGGCGGTCGAGATCAATCCGGTGATTCACTCCCTTGTGATTGATGGTATTTGCAGTGGAGTGGGAAGCGTGCTGAGCTTCCTGCCAACTATTGTGACATTGTTTTTCTTTCTGTCTATTTTAGAAGATACGGGGTATATGGCAAGGGTTGCTTTTGTCATGGACAGACTGTTGCGGAAAATTGGACTTTCCGGCAGGAGCGTTGTTCCCATGCTGATTGGTTTTGGCTGCTCTGTTCCTGCCATTATGTCAACCAGAACGCTTTCCAGCGAACGCGACCGTAAGATGACGATTCTGCTCACGCCCTTTATGAGCTGTACGGCGAAACTGCCTATTTATTCTATGATGGTCAGCGCGTTTTTTTCAAGGAAATACCAAGCGCTTGTTATGATTGGATTATACGTCCTTGGAATTGTATGCGCCATTTTGTACGCATTGATTTTGAAAAAGACAAAGTACCACGGAGAGCCGGTTCCGTTTGTCATGGAACTTCCTAATTACCGGCTTCCATCATCAAAAAGCGTGCTGCAGCTTATTTTTGAAAAAGCGAAAGGATTTGTCAGAAAAGCATTTACAATTATATTTGCGGCGTCCATTGTAATCTGGTTTTTGCAGACCTTTGATATCCGCTTTAATATTGCAGCTTCATCAGAGGAAAGTTTGCTGGCAATGTTAGGAGGTCTTGCAGCCCCGGTATTTGTCCCGTTGGGATTTGGGGATTGGAGGATTTCTACGGCGCTGATTACCGGGTTTACGGCAAAAGAGAATGTGGTATCCACTCTTACCGTGCTGTTAGGCGGAGATGTGTCTTTGCTGGGAACATTATTTACGCCGTTTACCGCAGTTGTATTTTTGGCGTTTACATTGCTTTATACGCCATGCGTGGCGGCGGTTGCAACAGTAAAGCGCGAAATGGGCGGCGTAAAGGCGGCGTTTTGCGCCGTAATCGTTCAGTGTGTAATTGCATGGATCGTTGCTTTTTTCATCCATGCAATAGGAATGGCTGCCGGATTGGCATAGAGGGGGGATTGTTGATGAATATTGCGAGCATTCTGGCACTCTGTATTGTGGCTGTGTTGCTGATATTAGCCATTATTTGTTCCCGTAAAAACAAAGAGGGCGAATGCGGCGGCAACTGTGCTGAATGCAAGCTGTGCAGGAAATAGTGCAACAGGCCGCCATTTTCCTATGCGAGGTACTCTTTCATGATCTGGTACAGTTTTTCTATCTGGAACGGCTTTGCGAGGTGGTCGTTCATGCCGGCGTCAATCGCCGCAATCTTATCCTCCTCGAATGCGTTCGCCGTCATCGCTACAATCGGGATTTCGGCAAGGGCGGGATCGCTCAGCTTCCGTATCTCGCGGGTGGCCTGGTAGCCGTCCATGACCGGCATCATAACATCCATCAGCACAAGCCCTATATCTCCCGCGCTGTTTTTCACCGCGTCCACAGCCTCCTGCCCATTGGACGCCGTCTCTACGACCAGCCCCGCCTCTTCCAGTATCGCGACCGCGATCTCGCGGTTTATCTCGATATCGTCGACAAGAAGCACTTTTTGGCCCGTGAACTGCTCCGGGACGATCTCCTGTGTCTGCAGCGCGGAATCGCCGTCGCCAGCACTCTGCAAAACACTGTAAAGCTCGGACAAAAACAGCGGCTTTGCGCAAAACGCCGTCACTCCCGCTTCTCTTGCTTCCGTTTCAATATCCGTCCAATCATAAGCCGTCAGTATGATGATGGTCGCCGATTCGCCGACCTCCTGGCGGATCCTCCGGACGACTTCGATGCCGTTCATATCAGGCATGAGCCAGTCGATGATATATACCTGGAACGGCTCGTTCTGCTGGGCCGCATATTTTGCGCGGTAAACCGCCTCTTTGCCGGACGTCGTCCATTCCGGCATAAGGCCGACGATGCGCAGCATTTTTTCGACGCTCGTGCAGCTGTCCATGTTGTCGTCGGCAATCAGCGCGCGGAAGCCCTCGATGCTTTTGATGACCGTGATTTTCTGCTCATTTCCGCTCACCCCAAAGCGGACGGACACGGTAAATTCCGACCCTTCTCCGGGCTTGCTTTTTACGTCTATCGTGCCGTTCATCATGTCCACGATATTTTTTGTTATCGCCATCCCGAGGCCCGTCCCCTGGATGCCGCTGACGGTCGAATTTTCTTCCCTGGTGAACGGTTCAAATATTTTCTTGATAAACTCCTCATTCATGCCGATGCCGGTATCGCGCACGATAAACTGATAGTCGGCATACCCCTCCGGCGCATTCGGCTTTTCCGCCACGCACAGCGCGACCGTCCCTCCGGGGGGCGTGAATTTGACCGCATTCGACATGATGTTGATCAGCACCTGATTTAAACGCAGTTTGTCGCAGATAATATTTTCGTGTTCCACATCTACCGTGTCGATATAAAAATTCAGGCGCTTGGCCTTGACGTCGGACTGGAGGATATTCCTCAAGTCGTGCATAATTGTCGAAAGCGAACACTCTTTTTCTTCTATCTTGACTTTTCCGCTCTCTATGCGGCTCATATCAAGAACGTCGTTGATGAGGGACAGGAGATGCTCGCTGGAAACCATGATTTTTGAAAGATAGTTCTTGACGGATTCCTTATCGTCAATGTGCGTGGCGGCAAGGGAAGTAAACCCTATGATCGCATTCATGGGCGTCCGTATGTCGTGGGACATATTGTTTAAAAATGCGGTCTTGGCGTGGTTGGCGCGCTGTGAAACGATATAGGCCTGCTCCGCCTCGTACTTCGCCTGTTCCAGCTGCTTATTCATCTGCCGGAGCCTTTCCCCCTCCCTGTGTTCCGCCTTCAGAAGCCATCTCGTATGCACTGTCTTCAACATGAACAGCATGATGACCAAGATGGCGACTAGGAAAAATACCGCTGTCACGCCGACTGTCCTGAGTACGGAATTGACGACCGCGACCGTCCCCTGCGCCACTTCCTCGGCGGGATTGATATACATGACGACCCAGTCGTTATCCTTCATTTTATTCATCGCATAGAAGCACTCCGTCCCCTTTATGCTGACATGGGATAGGATCTGGCCTTCTTCCAGCTTATCCAGCTGTTCGTCAAAATTCCCGCCAGCCTCTTGTACAGCCTCCCTCATGGCGTTGAATACATTGTATCCCGGCACGAGGTTTTTGTGTTTTGTCTCATCCACATAAAGTTTTGAGCCGTCCCTGCTGAGGATGTATGTACTGTTATTTCCGTTGTATGTGGGGCTCCTGAAAATAGCTCCTATCGTCTCCATGCCCGCGCTGACCCCGACAAAGCAGATTTCTTTGCCTGTATTGGAAATTTCTATGGGCGCATCCAGCCGGTATACGAATACGATGTCATTTTCGACATTCAGCGCATTGTATTTGATAAAGCTTATGCGCTCCGTACAGTTTACCAAAGGCGCGGTGTCGCTTATGATCCCGCTGTCCCCGTTCGGCGTGTACATCCTCCCGTCCTCGTCGATCACGGCCGGCATGGACTCATCCTCCCGGTAATGCCCGTATTCCTCTTCTTTTTTTAAGAACGCTATTAATTCCTCTGATGTGCGCGGCGTCGCATCGTCCAGGCGCCTGTTCACTTCGATGGCTTCATTCCAGTACTTTAAAAGCTCCTCTTCCGTGCCGCCAAAAATTTGGGCGGTAATTTCTGAGAGCTGGCTGGTCCGTTCTTTATACACCATGTCATTTAGCGATGCATGTAATTCTCTTATGATAAAAATTCCACTGACTGCAGCGATAACAGCCGCAGCGGCGGCAATCAATAATATTATGTGATATTTTTTTCCTATATGGATTTTCTTCATTTTACTCATTCCATTTCAATAGTTCCTCTGTCATCGCCGGGTTGCCATTTTTGTTAAAGAAATCTCTGAACGCCTGTAATCCCTGAATGCCGCTGTCCTGAATGTTCCCTTCGGTACGGAGTTCTTCATCGGCGCCGCACACCACTGCCTTATATTCAGCTTCATCCGACAATTCGTTCCCGCCTTTCACAAAGAGCTCGTAGGGAAATACCGCCGACTTTCCATCGTTCTCGATTTTATAGCCCTTTTTGGCATATTCCTTGATGCGGCTGCCCTTGAGGGACACCGTCATGATATTGCCGTTCCAGCCGGTGGGCATAATAGACACAACCCTATCCTCAGTAAGGGGAAGGGGCATGATATATCCGCTTATGCCGTCGCCGTTTTGTATGCCGCAGTTATCAACCGCCTTATTCAAAGATATGAGCGCGCAGTCGGCGCCAGCCGCCTCGCCGAATACTTTGCCGACAAGTTGCGCCGCCTCTTTTTGGCTGTATTTCCTGTCAACTTCTGATAATACGTTTTCCCCGTTCGCAAGCCACTCATCGCGGAGCTGATCCATCGTGTCCAGGACTTCTTCTTTCGTGTATTCCCCATTCATATAGTCAAGCAGATTTTCCCCGGCCCGTGCCAGGATTCCCTCCCATCCGGTATAGAGGAGCGGAGCCGTATGCCCGCCTTTCATATCTTCGATACAGGACGCATACGGGCTGGAAGGGTCGACCTCCCACTCGCGCAGGGAGGAAATATACGTCGTATTGGCGTTATAAAATGAATTTTGCCCTTCCTCGGTAGACAGCACCTCCATCACATGGAGCGCGTCCTCCAGCTTCTGCTCGTTTCCTTTTTCCGTCAGCTTTTTGCTGATCCCAAAATTTTTCGACTGCATGGTAATGTACATATTTTGGGAACCGTCTCGGGAAAGATACGGCATCGGCGCGTAGACGTCGCCCGTGCCGTCCTCGTTCTGCGTCCATCGGTCTACCCCGCCTATCGCAAAGGCGGTATTCCCCTCCGAAAATATTTCAAATGACGATTTGCCGTCGAGCGAGTCGCTTCCCTCAAGCAGCCCGAAATCAAGCCATTCCTGCATATAGTCCATGGCCTCGCCAAAGCCTTCTGCCGCATCGGCTTTCCCGCTGAGGAAATCTTTCTGCCACTGAACGCCCTTTATGGACGAGAGGCCGATGGTATCGGCAAGGTTGCAGACGTACTGGAATCCCTGTCCCGCATTAAACGTATTGGTAACGGCGAGCCGCACGCCCTTCTTTTTGATTTTTGGGGCAAGCGCTTTCAATTCCTCAAAACTTTCGGGCGCTTTCCACCCATATTTATCAAACAGCGTTTTATTGTAGGCACAGGAATAGACCGCATATTTTGACGGAAGCAGGTAAAGGCCTCCGTCAAGTTCCTGCTGTGACAGAAGCGTCGGGTCATAATTATCGGTAAAAGCATACGTCGACAGATCCATCAGGTTGGCTTTCATTTCATCGGGATAATTCAGCCACGCAAGGGTAGTATTATAAATATCCGGCATATCTCCCGTGATCATTTGGTCGCAGGTAAAGCGGGACCAGTTTTTGCCGTTATACGGGATGACCTCTAATCTAACCTCAGGATATTTCTCGCTCACAGCTGATTTCAGCATGTCGATGTCCGAGTTGGCGAGTATGGTCAGCGGCTCGTGTTCCTGGCCGGCGTCCGCGCCCGAACCGGCGGTTCCCGCGTCCTTTGTGCCGCAGCCGCAGACAGCTGCTGCGGTTAGCAAGACGGTAACGGCATATTTGATATATTTCATACGTTTCATGTTTGTGATCTCCTTTGCTTACACACATCTTCTATCAAGTACACTATACCCAAAAGTCCGGCCATTGTCAACACAATGTCATTCTCCGTTTTCCCTTTGCGCCTTTATTTCTTTGCCTTCCGGTAGCCGGCGTCCCGCGCTTCCTGTTCTGAGCGGAACACGACCAAGTTATCCGAATCCGCCATCCCTTCATAATAAGCCTGTCCGGGGCAATGATAGATCTTCGACCTTTTGTTCCCCCGGATTTCGGTCTCCGTCTTCTCCGACTCAATTTCGCCCGCGCCGGACAAGCTGCCCTCCTTGCTCTCCCCGGTCGCATAATCAATCTGAATCCCCGGCTGCACATTGTAGACGAAGACATTGAAGCGGACGCCCTTTCCCTCATCTTCCACCGAATAAGCCTCCATCTGCACTCCTGACGCCAAAAGATTCTGTCCTTCAAAAACGGGCGTCACCCGGTAAAGCACATGGTTTCCGGTCTCCCTCACATAATCTGCAGCCATATTTTCAAAGGGAAGCATCCCGTCGACGTTCATAGAGCGGGTGCCTGTAATCAGATTTCTCTCATTCGCATTTTCCCCGGCCAGCTGATAGCCAATCAGATGGCAGCGGTTATACAGGTATTTTCCATCCACGCAGTCATACTTCACGATCTGCCATCCGGAAGGCTTTACCTTGCCTATCGCGCCGCGCTCCTCCGTCGGCATCAGATCCCGTCCGATATTTGCGCAGGCGGCGCCGCACCTTCCCAAAGAATCCAGCTCGCTATACCGCTCATACGACTCCGCCGTTTTATCTTTCTCCGTAAACGCCGGCTCGTTCCCATTTATTTCCACATATGGCTGCCCGGAATACGCCGGAACCGCCTGCATGGAAATCGTTCTTTTTTCGCCGTCCGGCGAACTTGGGCCAAAAAAATCCGCTTGCCCGCAAGAAGTAAAAAGAATGCAAAATACTGCCGCGCACAAAAAGAGAAGGTTTCGCACTGCTGTTTTTTTCATAAAATCACGTTCTCCTCCTCTGTCACTCCACGACGTCCGCCAGCTCGTACCGGACCGCTTTCTTTAAATCCTCCGGCGACACTTCGACCTGATAGCCCACTTTGCCGGCGCTGAACAGTATCGTGTCAAACTGCGCCGCCGTCTCGTGAACCGTCGTCCGGAAATATTTTTTCATGCCAATCGGCGAGCAGCCGCCGTGAACGTACCCCGTCAGCGGAAACAGCTCCTTTTGCGGAACCATATGCACCGACTTTTCCCCCACCGCTTTCGCCGCCTTTTTTAAGTCCAGCTCGCACGCCACCGGAATCACAAAGACGTAATTGGCTCCGCTCTTTCCCTCCGTCACGAGCGTTTTAAACACCCGCGCCGGATCTTCGCCGAGGATAGCGGCCGCCTCTTTGCCGCTGACCGCTCCGCCCTGTCCGTATTGATGGCTCCGGTATGGCGCTTTTTTCTGTTCCAGAATCCGCATTACATTTGTTTTCTCTGACATGTTCCTTTCCCCTCAAACTGATGTCGGCGGCGCGCCCTCATTCGCCAGGGCCGAACGCGATCACCTTGCCCGTATTCCACAGTTCCGCTGCCCGCCGGCACGCCTCCCGCCGCTCATCCTCTGCGCGGAAATCAATACGCACCGTCTCGCTCCCGCAATCCATGCACATCACATAATAACTGCTGCCGCACTCTTCCTCAAGCAGCCCCGCCCCGCCGCAGATCGGGCAGTCCTGCAGTTCCAATTCATCCAAATGCTCCATCCTCATCCTTCTCCTCTCTGTTCTGCCATATCGGCAATCTCCCTCTTCAATCTATGCATCAGGGGCACCGCCAAAAACAGGGTAAGCACATCCGCCACCGCCTGAACCGCCGCGATCCCGCCCGCTCCCCATATCCATTCCATCGGATAAACCAAGGGCAAAAAACATGTCCCTTGCCTGGACGTTGACAGAATCAGCGCGCCTTTCGCCTTGCCAAGGCCCGCGCACAGCATATTGACGACCGCCACCCATCCCTGTATAGGCAAGGCGAGCGACTGCAAGCGTATGCACAGCATCCCTGTCGCGAGCATATTTTGGTTCTCCCCCGCAAAAATGATAATAAGGTTTTTTGAAAAGATCCATATCAGGAGGCCCATGACCGCCGACCCGACCACAGCCGTCAGCGCGGAAAAACGGTAGCTGCCCATCACCCTGTCGTACCGCTTTGCCCCCCAATTGTACCCGGCGACCGGCTGGAACCCTGTCCCGAACCCGAGTATGATGCTCAGCGGAAACATCATGATCTTGGTCGATACGCCGATGCCCGCAAGCACGGAATCCGATATGCCTCCGGCTATATTATTGAGAAGGATCGCGGAAACCACAGCAAGGCCGGAGCGGAACATCGACGACGACCCCACGGTCATGATCTCAAGTATAATATTCCTCCTGAACCTGAAATTCCGGATGGAAAGATGCAGAAGGCTCTTTTTTGCAAGGTAGGGAAAAAGGAGGATCACAAAGCTGACCGCCTTGGAGATCGCTGTCGCCGCCGAAGCGCCGGCCACTCCCATCCCGAAGCTGAAGATAAACAGAGGATCAAGAAAACAATTTAAAATGCCTCCGATCCCCATCCCGATCATAGAAAGCATGGCGCTTCCCTCCGCCCGGAGGCATTGGTTCATCACGAAGTTGGCAGCCATCAGCGGCGCCACCAAAAGAACGTATTCCGCGTACTGTATGGAATAGCTCTCACAGGTATCCGTGGCGCCCAGAAGCCGGACCATCGGCGCCTTAAACATAAGCCCCAGCGCCATAATCACGCCGCCGAAACACATGGCGAGGAAAAACGACGTAGAGAGCACATGGCTCGCCCTCTCTTTATTTCCCGCGCCCAGAAGCCTCGACACAAAACTCGCCGCGCCGACCGCAAGCATCGACCCCGCCATCATAATAAACTGATCCAGCGAGGCGTTGACGCTCACCGCCGCCGTCGCGCTTTCCCCGAGCGAGCTCACAAAAAAGGTATCCGCCAGATTGTAAATCGTCGTTATGATGAAGGAGATAATCGACGGCAGCGCCATTTTTGTAATGACCTTCGGCAAGGGCTCCGTCAGCATCATATCCGCACGTGAAGTTTCTTTTTTCGACATACTGCACCCCCTGTAAGAATAAGCGTTTTAACAAGAAAGCAGGTTCATGCAGCGATCCGGCGCAGCAAACCGGCGCGGCCGGATTAACGACTCGTTCTGCAAATTTCCTTGCTTTACATTTTATCTTCTCCTCTATATTACTACATAGGCGATTATTTTACAATCCATAAAATCTTTGGAGGAAAATGAGTTTGCATACGCCGGCGGCATGTGCTATAATAGAGGAAAATAATTAAGATGGAGGCTGGAAAGCATGTTTCGGAAAATTGTGAAAGGAATTGCGGCGGCTGTGTGTGTCGCTGTGCTGGCATGTGCGGGCGAGGCGTCGGCAGCAATGAGAAAAGAAGTGATCTCAAGCAATAAATCCCTTCCGTCGGATGGCCAGTTCAATGTAATCGCGGAACCGTTTGACTGGGGAAAAGACATCACGAGGCTTATGCTGAAACCGGGTGGCGAGGTGGCGTCGTCGGATCTCAATGCGGAAGATTTTAAAGTAAATGCAAAGCATTACAGCGAGCAGGCGTATAAGGATGATTATAACGGAGCGAGGAAGGTTACGGATGCGTATCCGGTTGACGCCGAGGGAAACAGGCTTGACCAAGGCGAGTACATCATAGTCGAGCTGGAATACGGCAGCGGCGTGGCGGCAGGACACACGGGTTCGTATAATTATGCCAATTACTATACTCCGCTTACGCCTACCTATACGTTAGAATGGCAGGGTGAATCGTTTGAACAGAATGAGGTGGTAAATCTTCTCTGCGATGAGTTTGTGTTAGACAGATATACGGACGGAGGCATTGAAGATGAGAATTATAATTTCTGTGATTATGCGCTGTATTCTCCGGAAAAGACGGCGGGCAAAAAACCGCTTATTATATTCTTCCACGGCATGGGCGAGGGAGGATCAAGGGACCTTAAAAACCAGGGCGTTCAGATGTATGCGTACCCGGAGGCAAACTTTGCGGATGAAAGCATACAGAATATTATGGGCGGCGGGGCATATGTTCTTCTTCCGCAGTCTCCCGACCGGTGGCCGACCGATGGCTTTACAGAAGAGTCGCGCTATCTTGATGTAGTGAACAGCTTGATTGATTCCGTGATTGAGAACAATCCGGAGATCGATACGAACCGCATCTATGTGGGAGGCCTTTCTATGGGCGGTTATATGGCAAGCCGTGTTATTCTCAGCAGACCGGATAAATATGCGGCGGCATTCCTTTGCGCACAGGCGTATGCCATGACGGAAGAGGACGCGTTGAAGCTTAAGGATCTTCCGGTGTGGGTGAGCTGTAGCGAGGCGGACGGCACGTGCGCAATGGATCCATATACATACGCATCGTATGTAAAGCTTGTCAATGCGGGAAATACGGATGCAAAATGTGCGGTAATGGAATCCAATGAACAGGATCCAAAGAGCAGATTCCGTTTTTATGACAATTCGGCCTCCGCAGAAGATTTCAAATTATATTACGCAGAGCAGGAGCATGAGAATGCTGTTACCGGGCAATTTGTGTGGGACAATGTTGCGTATGCGGGGCATAACGGAGGATGGGTAGGCGTATTTGCTAACGGAGAATATTATGAAAATGAGGCGGGCGACAGGGTGACGATAATGGAATGGCTCGCATCGAAGCACCGTTATACCGGATTGGAAATTGACGCGTCAGGTGTAAAGAAAACATATACGGCGGGCGAGCCGTTTACGAGCAGCGGGCTTGTAGTAAATGCCGTAGACCGCTCGGGAGCTAAAACTGCTGTGACCGGCTACACGGTATCAGAGGCAGACACATCCCAAGCAGGAACGATTAAAGTGACTGTTTCATATCTTGGGATGAGCGCGTCGTATGACATTCAGGTAAATGCAGCCGCTTCACCCCAAATGCCGGCGCCGGCGCAGACTGCGGAGCCGCAAAAAGATATAATAGAGGCGGCGGCTTCTGTCACATTGTCATCTTCCTCCGTTACCCTTTTCAAAAAGGGGAAGGCTGTTGTAAAAGCGACAGTTTCCGGTTCAAATGAAGCTGTCTTATGGAGTTCTTCGAATAACAGCGTTGCCACCGTAAAGGATGGCGTCATAACAGCGAAAAAAGCGGGGAAGGCCGTCATCAGGGCGTCGGCAGGCGGGGCGGAGGCATCGTGCAGTGTAACAGTTAAGAATCCGACGTTTAAGGTAAATAAGACGCGCCTTGTTGTGAAAAAAGGGAAGAAAGCGAAAATCAAAGTAACTGTATCGCCGAAAAATGCTGTGAAATATAAGGCATCTTCCAAAGCGGTAAAAGTCACGTCTTCTGGGGTGGTCAAAGGAGTTAAAAAAGGAAATGCAACGATTACCATCACATATATGGGGATGAAACGGACTGTGAAGGTCAGGGTAAAATAAAGATACTGCCTTTTTCGCCTGAATTGTTATATAATGCAGGGAAGATAGCGCAAGACGCATTCCTATGGTGATGGAATAAAAGAGCTCATTTTGGGATTTGAAAAGAGGTGAGAAATATGGAGATTAACAGCGTAAAGGCCATGGAAGGCGCATCAGGCGGCCAGGGCGCAAAGATCCAGCCGGTCGATTCTGTCAGCAAAAATATTCAAAATGAGATTTCTAATGTACAGCGTAAAAGACAGGAGCTTTCGTCAAACGAGGATCTTTCGGTTGAAGATAGGCTGAAAAAACGTCAGGAAATGCAGCGGGAAATCAGCCGGTTGAATACGCAGCTGAGGCAGCGGCAGGCAGAAATGCGCCGGGAGAAGCAGAAGGACTTATTGTCGGAAGAGATGAAGAAGGATTTTGACAAGACGAAAGAGGCAGAGGCAAAAAAGGTGGAAACCAAAGAAGCTGAGGAAGCCAAAGAAACCGAAAAAGCTGAAAGAGAAACAAAAGAGGAAAAAGGAAAAGAAACAGAAAAAGAGAAAAAAAGCGCCGATATTTCCGAAATGGGAATGAAGGAAGCAGCGGCAGCGGATTTTGCTCTGCAGCAGGCCAGAAGCCGGAGAAACGTCATATCCGATATGGAGAATGGCATTGAGATTCTGAAGGGCGAGATCAGGCAGGATGAAGCAAGAGGTGAAAATGCGGAGGGAAAAAAGGAGGCTCTGAAGAAACAGGAAGAGAAGGTGCAGAAAGCGTCGGCGTCTCAATTTTCTGTTTTGGGCAATACGTATAAGGTGATCGTGGATGCAACTCGCGCGAATGCAGATGGATCAAAGGAAACCGCCCGAAGGAATGTAAAAAGCGGCAGTGATTCGGATGCCCTTATTAAATCCACAAATTTTGCAAAGGAAAAGAACCAGTCGCCACAGCCGTTCTATACATCATTTACTCTCTATGGTTAAGGGGCGGTTTGAGGGAAGAGAAACACAAAAGCGGCAGATGCGCTTAGGCCTGCCGCTTTTGTTATGGACTTTATCCTGTTGGCTGCGAGTGGAGCGCTATAATAAAACCGTAACGTAAACGCCAAATCATCCGCATGGTCTGAATCTGCATCTTATGAGATGCATTTGCCCGACACGGACGAAACTCCACTCGGCGGACTCCATTATTTTAAAGAATAGGTAACGGTCGTCTCACCGAGGGTAAACGTTAATTTAAGGTCT
Source organism: uncultured Lachnospiraceae bacterium (assembly GCA_947591245.1). GTDB lineage: Bacteria > Bacillota > Clostridia > Lachnospirales > Lachnospiraceae > Eubacterium_F. The sequence continues at coordinate 33,601 of CANQCY010000013.1, forward strand.
TTTTTCGCCTTGGCGATTTTTTTCGGAACGTCAAAGACAAGGATGCCGTTTTTGGTTTTAAGCGGCTCTATTTTTTTCGCAGCCAGATCCTTGTCATAAGCAAGAAGCTGTGTCGGGGTGTAGTTGTATTCATCCTTATACAGCAATTTTGCGATGACCATTGTATCTTTTAGACCGGCTATCGGCAGGAATTCCGCTTCATCTTTACCGTTATTGCGGACGCTCATATCTGCAACGATAAAGGAATTTCCCTTGCTTGGTTCAAAATAGCGGTAATTTCCGTTCTTGATCTTTTTTGGTGAAGATATTTTTTTAGCGCATATTTTCCAGTCGCCGAGCGATGTTTTCTTTCCGAGTTTCAATTCAGCCGCTTCCGGAGCCGCCGTGCTCTCTGCCGCCGCATCATCTGCGGCCGCTGCGGTCGCCGCGGGCGCCGCGCTGGATACGGAAGGGTCTGATGCGGAAGAACCCCCGGTCGTCGGCGATGCGGAAGCGCAGCCTGTCATGAGAAGCGCTGTGCATGTTAAAAGTAATAGTGCCTGTTTTTTCATTTTATAGTCCTCCTCGTTTAATATGTAGCGCTCAAAAATTTTCAAAGTAGATTTGAACAGCAATATTGTAAGTATAGCACGTTTTTTGTTTGAAAACAAGAGGATTTTATTTGAGCTTCCCCATCGATTGGAAAAAGCAAAGAGCACAGGCCAAATCCGATCATTTATTGCCGCATCCCGCACTGTCAGCGCTGTACGCGTCCGGAGGCGTCCCCGCCGGCGAGCTTCATGACTTCATCCACGGATACCTGATTGAAATCGCCTTCAATGCTGTGCTTGAGACAGCTGGCTGCCACGGCGAACTCGATTGCCTGCTGGGGAGCCATATCCTGAAGGCAGGCATAAATTAATCCTCCTCCAAAGGAATCGCCTCCGCCGACGCGGTCAACGATATGCATCAGATATTGCTTGGAAAAATAGCAGTCTGTTCCATCATAGAGCATTGCCGCCCATTTATTGTCGTTGGCTGAAATGGATGTGCGCAGGGTGATCGCCACCTTGCTGAAGCCAAAGCGGTCTGCCAGCTGTTTGGCTACATCCCGGTAACCCTCGTGATTCAGCTGCCCGGAGACAACATCCGTTCCGGCCGCCTTTATGCCGAATACGTCGTTTGCATCTTCTTCATTGGAGATGCATACGTCTACATATTCGCACAGTTTACCCATTACTTCGCCCGCTTTTTCCTTTGACCACAATTTATTTCTGTAATTTAAGTCGCAGCTCACGGTAACGCCCTTTTTCTTCGCCGTCCGGCATGCATCCAGACAGATGTCGGCTACGTTGTCGCCGAGGGCGGGCGTGATTCCCGTGAAATGGAACCAGTCGGTTCCTTCCAGAATTTTATCCCAGTCAAAATCTTCCTTAGATGCGGTCGCAATTGAGGAAGCGGCTCGGTCGTAGATCACTTTTGAAGGTCTCTGGCTGGCGCCTTTCTCCAGGAAGTAGATCCCGACGCGGTCGCCGCCGCGAACGATTTGTGATGTATCCACGCCGAACCGGCGCAGCGAATTGATTCCCGCTTGTCCGATTTCATGGGCGGGAAGCTTCGTGACAAATCCGGCATCCAGTCCGTAGTTTGCCAGCGATACGGCTACGTTTGCCTCTCCGCCGCCGTATGTGGCGCCATAAGATTCTGCCTGAACGAATCGATAATATCCCTCCGGAGCAAGGCGGAGCATGATTTCACCGAAAGTAATAACTTTTTTTGTCATTTTTTCCTCCATTCTGCCGCGTGAGCGGCACGCATATGCATGTAGTATTACTTTTGATTATAGATTTCGGTTTATAGTATGTCAAGGATTTGAAAAAAATTTTCGCTGATTATATGCCGGAGATATCGTGATTGCGCAGTTTGTCCCAAATACGACTGAAAAAACCGAAATTTGATTGTTTACAGAAGCCCAAAATCGTGTTACAGTAGATACACCCGGGGAAAATAATGTAAACTGATGAGTTTGTTTTTTGGGTTAGGAGTGATTACTTTGAAAAAATTTAGACGAAGAATTTTATGTTTCATGCTTGTGCTCGCGATGTTTGGCACAGGGCTTCCGCTTATGGAAGTAACGGAATCAAAAGCAGCTGTTGCACTGACGGATTATGGAGGATATGGGCCGGTTTCCCAGGCGCTCAATGTCAATTTTGACACGTCTGCGATCCGGCGGTCCGGAGACATCGGAAATATCAAATGGGGAATTGATGCGAACGGCGTATTTGCTTTTTATCATTCGGATGCCACGCCGGACAAAGCGATTACCAATGCTACGGGAATGCCGTCGTTTTATTTGGCGTCCGAGGTATTGTGGCGGGACTATGTGTCTGAGATCAAGTATGTGACCATGGCAAATCTGGACAGTTATGTTCTGATAAGGGATATGAGTTATTATTTTCGTGACTGTACAAATCTTAAATATGTCATCATGCTTCCGGCTGCCGCCAATATGATGAAATATACGTTTGCCAATTGTACAAGTCTGGTGGGACTGAGCTGCGCCATGCCGGAGGCGTCCAATATAACGGGCTGTTTTTCCGGATGCAAATCCCTGAGCAGGGACGTGGTTTTCCTGAACAATCCGACAGCGTGCACATATGCGTTTGACAATACGATCTGCAGAGCGCTCGTGAGATCGGAGTATTATAATGAGCAAAGCGATCTGGCGACGAAAAGCGGGTGCAACGATTACTGCAAGATGGGATCGTGCCACCTGACCTTGTACGGACTTTCACGTACAGCCGGGGAACTTACGGAAGAGTGCCGGTCGGATGCATATGTGTCGTCAATCCGCTATGGACAGAAATTGTCGGATGCGGAAGTCGGAAGTACAGGAGGACTGCGTCTGGCATACAAGCGCTACGGACAGTCTTATCAGGAGAGCGTCTATATTCCGGCTTTGATAACCGGCGTTAAGCAGTCAAACAGAGAGTGGAGTGCCGTTTTGAGAACCGGCGAGTATACAGATTGTCTGGATATTTTAATGACCCCCAGAATAAGCGGCCTGGGAACAATACAGCCCTCTGTATTTTATGGCTCGAAGTTCAAAAAACTGACGGTAGAGCGGTGCCCGCTCAGCGAGTGCAACATTGTTTTTGCTGACAAATCCTATGTGCATAATGGAAGCGCAATAATACCGGCGGTGTCGTTGTACAATCCGTACAACGGTGAAAAATTGACAGAGGGTACGGATTATACCGTCGTTTGCAGCAACAATATCAATGCGGGCACAGCGACGGTGACTTTTACGGGAAAAGGGCAGTATTCCGGCACGGCTGTAAGAACGTACGAAATAAGCAAGGGCAGTATGGCAGGGAAAGTTGCGGCGACCGGATATAAAGGCGTTTATGATGGAAAGGCACACGGGATTTCGGTGACGGCGCCGTCCGGAGCAGTGGTGCGGTATGGCCTGTCGCTGACAAGCTGCAATCAAACGACGCCTTTGACGTTCGATTCGGTAGGAAGCCATAAGGTGTATTTTAAAGTGACTAAGGATAATTATATTGCTTATGGGGATTCCAGAACCGTGGAGATCACACCTGCCGATATGACAGTGAGTGCGGCAGGATATAGCGGGGTATACGATAAATGTGCGCATGGCATATCGGTTCGTGTAAGCAATCCGCCGTCTGGGGCAGAAATCCGGTACGGAACATCGAGCGGCACGTATAATCTCAGTCAGAGTCCGGCCTATGTGAACGCGGGAAGTTATACGGTGTACTATCAGGTGACAGCGCCGAATTACAAGACATATACGGGAAGCGCAGTCGTTACGAATACGCGGAAGGATATCGCAACGTGCAGCATTTCCGATGTTAGCGGGGGCAAATATAATGCGCAGCCGCATACGCCGTCGGTCTCCGTTTCGGATGGCGGCACGGCGCTGGTAAAAGGCACGGATTATACAGTTACATACAGTAATAATGTCAATGCGGGAACCGCATCGGTTACCATTGAGGGAAAAGGCAATTATACGGGAAATGCGGTGAAAACTTTTTCGATTGCGAAAGGCGATATGTCGGTCAGCGCTTCCGGTTATAGCGGAACGTATGACAGATCGGCCCACGGCATAACCGTTCGTGTTGATAAGCCGTCAAGCGGAGCGGTTGTAATGTATGGAATGGCAAATGGGACATATGACCTGAGCAATTGCCCCAAATTTTCGGATGCGGGAAGCTATACGGTATATTATCGGGTAACGGCGCCCAATTATACAACGTACACGGGAGCGGGCACGGTAAAAATCAGCGGCAAAAATATTTCCGCCTGCAATGTGAGCGGCATTCGCGACGGGGTATATAATGGAAATGCGCATACGCCGGAGGTATCCGTTTCCGACGGTAATGTCCTGCTTGCGAAAGGAACGGATTATACGGTTGCATACAGCAACAATATCGATGCGGGAACTGCCACGGTGACAATTATGGGAAAGGGCAATTATACGGGAAGTGCAGTGAAAACGTTTTCAATTGCTAAGGCGGAAATGGCGGTTAGTGCGGCAGGGTACAGCGGAACGTATGACAAGTCCCGCCATGGGGTTTCGGTACGGGTAAGCAAACCGTCAGCCGGAGCCGTGATCCGATACGGAACATCAGCCGGAGCATATGGGCTGACGGCAAGCCCGACGTATGAAAATGTGGGAAACTATACGGTGTATTATCAGGTGACAGCGCCAAATTATAATACGTATACCGACAGTGCAACCGTTAATATTTGTGCGAAAAATATCGGCGACTGTGTGATGGAAACGATCGCAGATGAAACTTACGACGGCAGGGAACACACCCCGCTGCCGGTTATTGCGGATGGGGCAAAACTATTGGCAAAGGATGTGGATTACACGGTTTCATACAGCAGTAATACGAATGCCGGGACAGCAGAGGCGGTAGTGGCGGGAAAAGGAAATTATACGGGGAGCGTCACAAAATCATTTCTCATTCATCCGCTAACGGTAGAGGATGTGCAGTTGTGGCAGGATGAGTTTGAATATAATGGGAATCCGCACCGACCTGAGGCGCAGGGCTATAAGGCGAGCGATTATGCGGTTGATTATCATGAAAATACAGATGCGGGTACGGCGAGAGCAGTATTTTCTTTTCAGGGAAATTATACCGGAACAGTGACAAAGGAATTTGTGATACATCCGAAAGCGGTAACAGAGGAAATCATTTTCCCTGAGGCGTCGGAGATCACATATAGTCCGGGAATTGCCGTTTCACAGTCTGCGCTAAGCGCAGTCGAAAACGAGTACGGAAGTTTTCGCTGGGAAGATCCAGAGCAGATGGCTGTAGTAAATAATGACGGATATGCGGTTCGGTTTACTCCGAACGATAATAAAAATTATGACTGGAAAGAAGTAGACGGCTGGAATGAGACGGAGAAAGCGGTGATTCGGAAAATACCGCTTACCGTAAAAAAGGCGTCCGGCGAACTTCCCGCAATTACTGCGTCATGTCTGGCGGAAGGCGAGCAATTGAAGGAGTCACAGCTTGCATGGGAAGGCGAGGCAGGCGATTTGTCGTGGTCTGACCCGGATATGCGCGTTTCAACAGAGGTTTCTGCTTATTTGCTGGATTTTATTCCGAAAGACAACGATAATTATGACTGGGCAAGCGTTGGTGAGTGGGATGAAATAAATCAAGCGTATAAAGTTCCCTGCGATTTGACAGTAATCGCAAATCCGGATGCGTCGTGCTTAAAAGAAGGGGATCGTCTGGCTTCCTCCGTACTCACTTCAAAACAGGCAGGAGCTGTGTACGAGTGGGAAACTCCGGATCTTGTCGTGGTGAAGTCGGAGGCGTCTGTAAATGCGTATCCCGCGATTTATCGTTACCGCGGGGAGACGCTGGTTCGGATGGTGCCGGTATTGATCTGGAAGGAGCCGGCGCAGACGGTTAAACCGTTAGAGACAGAAAAACCAGTGGAGACAGAAAAGCCGGTGCAGACGGTTAAACCAGTGGAGACAGCGAAACCAGCAGAGACAGTAAAGCCGGTGCAGACGGGAAAGCCGGCGCAGACGGTTAAACCGATAGAGACAGTAAAACCAGTGGAGACAGCGAAACCAGTAAAGACGAAAGAGCCGGTGCAGACGGTTAAACCGTCAGAGACAGTAAAGCCAGTGGAGACAGCGAAACCAGCAGAGACAGTAAAGCCAGTGGAGACAGTAAAACCAGTGGAGACAGAAAAGCCGGCGCAGACGGTTAAACCGTCAGAGACAGAAAAGCCAGTGGAGACAGCGAAACCAGTGGAGACAGTAAAGCCAGTGGAGACAGTAAAACCAGTGGAGACAGAAAAGCCGGCGCAGACGGTTAAACCGTCAGAGACAGTAAAACCAGTGGAGACAGCAAAGCCAGTGGAGACAGTAAAACCAGTGGAGACGGAAGAACCAAGAGAGACGCACACGCCATTTTATCCTGAGGCAACGCAAGTTCCGAATCCCATAGATTCGATTTACGAAGGGATGGAACAAAATGCACCAAATGCGTATGAGATTGTGAATCAGTATATTAAAGCTAAAATGCTGTCAGGGGATGTGGCGAAAGACGCTGCGAATGCCCGGAGCGTCAATTCTATTCGTTCTGTCACGTCAAGCATTAAAACAAAATGGCTGAAAAAACGCAATACGACAATACGTTTGAAAAAGGGTACTAAGCTGCGGCTGCGGATAAAAGGGGTTTCTAAAAAGAGAAAACTCAAATGGCGGTCAACGCGAAAAAGTATTGTTTCTGTCAATAAAAAGGGGATAATTACGGTCAAAAAGAAGGGGACGGCAAAAATTACCGTACGTGTTGGGAAAAAGAGGTATGCATGCAGGATAAAAGTCAGAAAATAATGTGGTTATAGTTGTTGTATCGAGGAAAATATGTTACACTAGTGTAGCAATATTATGTTTGGCAAATGGCAGATACTTGTAGAAATGAGGGATATATGGCAGCATTATTTGAAACGGATGAAATTCAGGAGAGGGTAATTCTTGTTGCGGTTGATCTTGATGATGGCACGGATGTAACAGCATCGCTGGATGAATTGGAGGAATTAGCAAAAACAGCGGGCGCTGTGGCTGTCGGGAGAATGGTGCAGAATCGCAATGGCATTCAGCCGGGAACGTATATCGGAAAAGGAAAGTTGGAGGAATTGAGGCGGCTGATTCAGGATACGTCGGCGGACACAGTGGTGTGTGACGATGAGCTTTCTCCGGCACAGCTTGCAAATCTTCAGGAGGCTCTGCAGTGCAAGGTGATCGATCGGACTGTGATGATTTTGGATATTTTTGCCTCACATGCCAGTACGAGCGAAGGAAAGCTGCAGGTGGAACTTGCCCAGCTCAGATACCGCGCAACAAGGCTGACCGGACTCGGAACATCGTTGTCGAGAATCGGCGGAGGCGCTGCGGGAAGCAGCGGAGGAATCGGAACAAAGGGACCCGGTGAGAAAAAACTGGAGATGGACCGGCGACTGATCAGGGATCGGATTTCAGCGCTAAACCGACAGCTTAAAAGCCTTGTTGCGACAAGAGAAACGATGAGGAAACAGCGCCGGGGCAACGCTGCTCGTGTAGTGGCGATCGTAGGTTATACAAATGCGGGCAAGTCAACGTTGTTAAATTCACTTACGCAGGCAGAGGTGTTGGAAGAGGATAAATTATTTGCTACCCTTGACCCGACGACGAGAAGTTATGAAATGGAAAATGGACAGAATGTTCTTTTTACGGATACGGTCGGGTTTATCAATAAGCTTCCACACCAATTAATACAGTCATTTCGCAGTACGCTGGAAGAAGCAAAATATGCAGATATGATTATGCATGTCGTGGACTGTTCGGATAAGAATTTTGAAATGCATATGGACGTTGTGTATGACACGTTGAAAAGTCTGGGGATTCAGGACAAGCCGGTACTTACCGTGTTTAATAAAATAGATTTGTGCGAGAACGACACGAACGCACATGTCTTTAAGGATGAACAGAGTCAGGATACGGTAAAAATATCGGCGAAGTACAAAACCGGTTTTGATGAGCTTTTGAGTAAAACCGAGCAAATTTTAAACGAGGGATTTGTGCGGATCGAGAAAACATTTTCTTATGATGATGCAGGTAAGATACAGCTTATCCGCAAATATGGAAATTTGGAAGTGGAAGAATACAGGGAGGACGGTATTTTTATCAAAGCAGCAATACTGTCAGAGTATGTGGGGAAGGTCATGGGTGACGGCAAGGCATGAAAAAAATCATAATGCTGGCAGCAGTTGACCGGCGCTGGGGAATCGGACGCCGGAACAGATTATTGTTTCATATAAAAGAAGATATGGAGTATTTTCGCAATAAGACGATTCACAATATCGTAGTGATGGGGCGCAGGACATTTGAGAGCCTGCCGGGAAGAAGGCCGCTGCCAAATAGGACAAATATCGTCCTTTCAAGACAAAAAGAGCTTTCCAGCCGATATGGGGCGGGAGAGAGCGGACTGATTTTTATGGAATCATGCGAAGAAGCGCTTGAATATGCAGAAAATGCACAGCAATCTGTTTTTATTATTGGCGGCGGGGAAATCTATCGGGAATTTTTGGATGAAGCGTCAGAGGCATATATAACAAAAGTGGACGCGGTGAGAGAGGCGGATACATTTTTTCCCGATTTGGATAAACTGCCGGAGTGGAAAGTTATCTCAAAAAGCGGAAAAGGGAGAGAGACGGGATGTCCGGAGTACGAGTTTTGGCATTATTGCAAAAGCGGAAAAATGAGCGTGACTTAAGGAAGGCTGTTTTTCAGACATAGAGCGCCCCATCCGATATCCGGACTGGGATAGTTTTGTACTGCGGGAAGATGGCGGGCTCCCTTTTGCAAATAGGCTTTCACTTTTTGACCGTAAAGATAGGGATCGTATCCTTGTACAATACCATATTCCATAAGAAGGGCAGCGCTCCCTGTAACAAAGGGGGTTGCCATTGATGTACCGGTGTTTTGGGTATAACCGCCGCCCGGCGCAGCGCTGAGAATGTTGACGCCGGGGGCGGCAATATCCGGTTTTGGCAGGGAAAGTCCGGTAAAACCCTGTCCGGAGAAGGACGCCAGACTGTCAGTGTTGCTGTCATACGCGGCTACCGTGATAGGGTTTAAAGCTGTGGAGGGGATAGTGAGGGTCGTTTCGGGCGTGGGCACAAGAAAACGGGTGGACGGGTTTATCGCGTTACCGGAGGGCAGCCACATGTCAAAATGTCCGTTTATGATTTTGATCGGAGTAAGCTGCAGTTTCCAGATGCCGTTTTGAATGAAAGATTTCCCGGGCAACGGAAGCATTTCCAGATAGATTTCCTGAGAAACGCTGTAGGGCGAAGGCTCGCCGAAATACCAGAGGAGCTGCGTGCCGTCGAGCACATCCTTATATGTTCCGGCTGATTGTTTCGTTAAAATGATGTTGGAGCCGGAGGGCGCTGTCAGCCGGATCTGGAAAGTGTCGACAAAGTTTTTCCACAGCTGCAGGTTTAAGGACGATTCATTTTCAGAAACTGCCAATTCAATTTGCATTGGTTTTCCAGCGCTGAGATTTCCTGACGTATGTCTGCCTTTATTCCCTTCGTTTCCGCTCCCGATAGCGATGGTAGTGCGTCCGAGATTCGAGAGATTGTCTATAAATGTCTCTAAAAGAGAGCTTCCATCGTGGCTGCCATAACTGTTGCCGAAACTGATATTGAGAGCGAGCGGCATGTTTAAGCTTACCGCTTTTTGGACGCAGTAGTTCATGCCGAGCATGAGCTCGGTTGTTCTGGGAAAGCTTTCGGGAAAAGCATTGCCCAGTTTGACGATCAGCAGGTCGCTTGCGGGGGCGACCCCTCTTTGTTCGCCCTTGCTGGCACGCCCGTTTCCGGCTGCGATACCGGCGACATGCGTACCATGTCCGGAAAGATCCCTGCTTGGGAAGGAACGGTCGTTTTCAGACAGGGCGAGATTGATTTCCTCTCTCGTGAAGATTTTGCCGCGGTTATAGAAGCTTGCGCCATTTGTGCCGCTGTCCTCATCGGGAATAGTCTGATCCCAGAGTTCAATAATTCTTGTTGTTCCGTCCTCGTTGCGGAAATCAGGATGAAAGATATCAATGCCGCTGTCTACAATACCAACGAGAACGCCTTTTCCCGTCAGGGAGGAGGGTGGGTTTTGGACAGGGTTGATGCAGGATGCAGCCCGTGCTTCGTATAGTGATAATACAAGATTTTTTGGCTTTTCGATGTATTCGATTTCCGGCATCTGCGACAAGGCGTCGATTGCCGTCTCAGGAATAGATATAATGGCGTACCCGCCATAAAGGGGCAGGAACGAAACATATTCCGGCAGAGAGGGCTCTCCGGAATATTTTATAATGAGTTCCCAGCGTTTGGTCAGAGGATCATAACCAACATTTAGATTTTCGCTTTTTTCACGCTGATTTTCCGTGCTGGATAATGATAACTCCAACATATTTTCCAATTTTTGATCTGCCATGCTGCCTCCTGAAAAATAGTTTATATGTTATGATGTCAGGCTCAAAGGCATTTTGAACCTGACATTATGCTATTGCCGGATATTTCATTTTCATACGCTCTGCGGAGCTTTTCCAACGCTTTTTTTTCGATGCGGCTCACATAGCTTCTGCTGATGCCGTACATCTGGGCGATTTCGCGCTGCGTGATTTCGTTTTTTTCATTAGCATGCCGATTCCTCGGCAGTCCGTACCGAAGGCGGATAATTTCTTTTTCGCGGTCCGTCAGCGCAGTTTCGATGTAGTTATATAGCTTTTTGACATTTTCTTCTGTCTCCATGCGTTCCGCTACATCTTCATCCGTTGTTTCAAGCAGATCCAGAAGGTTAATGCTGTTTCCCTCCCCATCGTCTTTATTGATCGGTTCATAGAGATAGATTTCTTTTGCCTGCTTTTTTGCGCTCCGGAAGGTCATGAGGAGTTCATTGTCGATACACCTTGACGCATAGGTGGCGAGTCGGACTCCTTTGCCCTGTTTATAGCTGTCGATTGCTTTGATCAGGCCGATCGTGCCGATGGAAATGAGATCCTCCTGGTTGTAGTCGCTATTGCTATATTTTTTTACCAGGTATGCAACCAGTCGCAGATTCCGCTCGATGAGAATTCGTCTGGCTTCCATGTCGCCATTTTCCAAGCGGCGTATGTATTCCATCTCTTCTTTTGCAGTAAGAGGTTTGGGAAATGATTGCAAGGACGACACCTCAGAAACATACGTTAATCCTAGTTTATGAGATTTGATGTCCAATAGTGCCTGGCAAAGTTTGAAAAATACAGGTTCAAGTTTGTGCGCATATGCTCTGATTTGTAATATGATGGCGCGATCAATAAATGCAAACAAAAAGATTTAGGGAAAAGGTATTGTGCCTATTGATAAAATAAGGTATGATGTTGGGGTCAAAAGCCCCACTATAGTACCTTGAAAAGTTCATGTATTTTGTAGTAAATACAAGACTAAAT
>CANQCY010000014.1 GCA_947591245.1 uncultured Lachnospiraceae bacterium
GAGCGGGAGACGGATTTTGGAAATGTCTGCGGCGGATGCGCTGGCGGGAAAGCTGTTTCCGCTTATGAAGCTGATCACGCCGAATCTGCCGGAGGCGGAATTTCTGTTGGGCAGGCGCGTTTCATCGGATGCGCAGCGGGAACAGGCGGCGGCGGAACTTGCGGAGAGATATGGCTGTTCGGTTCTGATCAAGGGCGGACATAGCGCGGGCAATGCGGACGATTTATTGTATAATCAGGAAAATGGCAGCCGGACGTGGTATAGGACGGAGAGGATTTCAAATGATAATACGCACGGAACAGGCTGTACGCTGTCGTCTGCGGCAGCATGCGGACTGGCTCAGGGAAAAACGCTGGAAGAGAGCGTCCGGGAAGCAAAGGAATATATTACCGGTGCGATTCGGGACGGTATGAACTTGGGAAAAGGAAATGGGCCGTTAAATCATTTTTGGAAGATGGGAGGCAGCAGAGCTTATGGCACAGAACATAAAATATAAGAAATCATCATTAAAGGATGACGCGTCTATTTATAAAAAGAGAGATGAGGATGAGTCGGAGAAGAGCAAGTGGAGTAAGATGGACATGAGGCAGCGGTGGACGCATTTTAAAACGTATTACCTCCGTTTTGTTGTGATCGGATGCATTGTACTGCTTTTGGCGGGATTTTTCATCTATCGGGACGTGCTTCACAGGACAGAGGTCATTTACCGGTGCGCGCTGATTAATGAGGTCGCAGCAGAGGCTCCGATACTGGCGTTTGCAGATGGATTTCTGGAATCAATGAATATTGATACGGAACGGAATGATGCGTCTTTTCATTTGTACTATACGAACAGCGAGGCGGCGGAGAAAGTAGGCGCGTCGCTGTCGTCGGATCTGACTCATGTGTCCTCGTTGATTTATGCCGGGAAGCTGGACTCGATGATAGCTGGCCAGAAAGACTTCGACGGATATTTAGAAAAAGACTTTTATACCGATCTCACAGAGCTTCTGACCGACGAACAGCTGGCGCTTATAAAGGACAAGCTGTATATTCCCGATGTGCCGGAAAATACAGAGAAGCGCCCATACGGGGTATACTTGGATGGAAACGAAGTATATGGCCGCATCTTTGAAATGGGCGGCGGCATGGTTGAAAAGCCTATTTTCGGCGTTATGGTCAATTCACAAAATAAAGAGGCTTCACGCCGGCTTTTGTATTATCTGTTTCCGATGTTGGAATAGCAATTGTAGCGTTAATAATAATGGCTGCCTTTGCTGTGGTTTTTATTGATGTATATAAAATATTAAAATTGGTAAATCATGAGACAGATGTTGATGTCATTGAATTTGATAAGTGTGTTTTACCATATAAGAGGTAATTATGGAAAAGGAAACATATGACAGTTGACAGACATAAAGCATATGTATTTTAATAGTCGTCAAGCGCTTTTTACGAAAAAATAGAAAAAGGGGTTGACATTTGATAAAAGTGCGCATATAATGGCATATGTAAATGACAAAGGCGTCAGGTGATTTCAATCACTTGGCGCTTTTCTTTTTGCGATTATTTCAAGGGAGTGTTTTAGAATCGCATAAATAAAGGAAAGGTATGGTGATGTATATGGACATCGTAACAGGATTACAGGAAATCGTTGAGGAGGCAAGCTCGCAGGTTGGTTTCGGCATCTGGTATTTGATCGGGGCAGCGCTTGTATTTTTTATGCAGGCAGGCTTTGCCATGGTGGAGACCGGATTTACGAGGGCGAAAAACGCAGGCAATATTATTATGAAAAACCTGATGGATTTTTGTCTTGGCACAATCGTATTTATGTTTCTCGGATACGGGATTATGAACTCGGAGAATTACTTCTTTGGCGTGATCGGAATGCCGGAGTACCAGATGTACACGGATTTTGCAGGATTTGAATGGAAGACGTTTTTCTTTCAGCTCGTATTTTGTGCAACGTGTGCGACGATCGTTTCGGGGGCAATGGCAGAGCGTACAAAATTCAGTATGTATTGCCTGTATTCGATCATTATAAGTGCGATCGTGTATCCGATCGAGGCGGGATGGACATGGAACGGGCAGGGATGGCTTTGCAAACTTGGCTTTATTGATTTTGCGGGTTCCGCTGTAATACATATGGTGGGAGGCATTACCGCTTTGGTGGGCGCAACGATCCTTGGAGCGCGAATTGGCAAGTTTGACCGGCACGGCAAACCGAAGGCGATTCCGGGCCACAATATTACGATCGGCGCGCTGGGCTGTTTCATTCTTTGGTTTGCATGGTACGGTTTCAATGGCGCCGCGGCGACAAGTGTTGAAGAGATGGCAAAAATTATGGCGACGACGACGATTGCACCGGCGATTGCCACGACCGTCTGTATGATATTCACATGGGTAAAATATGGCAAGCCCGATGTTTCTATGTGTTTGAACGCCTCTCTCGCCGGTTTGGTCGGTATCACGGCAGGCTGTGCAAATGTAGATGCGATCGGAGCGGCAGTGATCGGAGCGGTGGACGGACTGCTTGTTGTATTTGGCGTGTGGTTTTTAGATAATAAGCTGAAAGTGGATGATCCGGTAGGAGCGGTGGCCGTCCACGGATTTAACGGCGCATGGGGTGCGATTGCCGTTGGACTGTTTGATTATCAAAACGGGCTGTTCTATGGCGGCGGATTTCACCAGTTGGGGGTACAGCTGCTCGGCGTCGTATCAATCGGCGTCTATGCAGCGGTTGTTATGGGCATTGTATTTTGGGCAATTAATAAAGCGTTTGGGTTGCGTGTGACTGCAGAAGAGGAAATTCTCGGACTCGATTCGACCGAGCATGGACTGCCGTCAGCGTATGCCGATTTCATGCCGGCAGGAGAGCGTTTCTATGCCGATTTGGAAAGCGGCGGCAGCGTTGCGGTCGGAAGCGTGCCGGCAGAACGCGCCGTGCCGGTGACGGAAGTGACGCCGGCAACGAAAGCGCCCGTGCCGAAAGATTCCGCTTCTGTACAGGAGAATGGCGATGGCGCAAAGATCAAACGCGTTTCGATTATATGTAAGCAGAATAAGTTTGAAGAGCTGCAGGCGGCTCTGAACGAAATCGGCGTAAAGGGCATCACGGTCACCCAGGTGCTGGGATGCGGTACGCAGAAAGGAAACGCTGAGTATTATCGTGGCGTGCCGGTAGACTTTACGCTGCTTCCGAAAATCAAAGTAGAAGTCGTAGTAAGCGCCGTTCCGGTAGATGAAGTGGTGAAGGCGGCGAAACAGGCGCTTTACACAGGCCATATCGGGGATGGAAAGATTTTTGTATATGATGTGGAAGAGGTCGTTAAGGTGCGAACCGGTGAAACCGGGGTTGACGCGCTTCAGGATGATGACTGACGTCCGATAGGGTTCAAAGTCAAGAGGGTGTCCCAAAAGCCATGAGGCGGCTTGAGGGGCCGCCTTCTTTTTTTGGTTGCCGGGATGTGTTTTGCGGGGGCGCTTCGGAATACAAAAAGGCGGGAAAAAGAAAAAGCTTTATTTTTTTGTTTTGATATCGTATAATAAGAATGAATTTTGGGTTGCAAGGAGGATCGTGGGATGAAGGAATTAGTATGGAATGATCGGTTTAATATCGGCATTGAGGAGATTGACCGGGATCACAGAAGGATTTTTTCTACGATAAATAAGATGATCCAATTCGACGACTATGATACAAAGGGCGAGTGGCTTTGCGTTCAGAGCATCAAGTATTTCAAACGGCATGCGGAGGAGCACTTTGATGCGGAAGAAGAGTATATGCAGTCGATCGGGTACAGCGATTATGAAAAGCACAAGCGCCTTCATGATGATTTCCGGTATAAGCTTCTGCCGGCCTTGGAGCGCGAGCTGGCGGAGGAGTATTATTCGCAGATGGCGGTGCGGCATTTTGTGGGGATGTGTGTCGGTTGGCTGTCTAGGCATATTATGATGGATGACCGCGCGATCGTGGGAATGGCTGCGAGCAAATGGGGCGACCTCCGCCCGGAGTCTGAGCTTATGGATCTGAGCCAGACGGTTATATTGCTTATGCAGGAGACGTTTGGCATCGTGTCTGAGCTGATCAGCTCGTTTTATGGTGGGGAGAATTTTGGCGAAAGCATCGCCCTCCGGCTGAATTACCGTTCTGCAAACGGGGAGAGCCGGCAGGTATTTTTCATATTTGAGAACTCGCTGCTCGTGGAGAAGATGAGCGACGTACTCGGGATACATCTGGACAAGATGAGCAATATTGTCGTGAATGCTGCGAGAAACCTTATCACGCAGTTTATGAGCCGCCTATACCGGTACGTACCGAACCTTGACCTTCGCAAGCTGGAGAAGGAAAGCGTTATGACGGAAGAGCAGATGATGGAAATATTCCAGGACGGCTGCCCCCAGTACAGTATGCTATTTGATACGGGGATCGGGTACTTCGCGTTCTGTATCATTACTCCCCCGCCGCCGGAAGGGGAGGAATTGCCGGCGCTGGATGAGGAGGAGATCGCCGAGAGGATCTCCGAGCATCAGGACGAGATGGCGAGCCGCAAGAGGGTGCTTGTGGTGGACGACTCCAGCGTGTTTGTGGAAAGCATGAAAAAATTGCTTGGAAGCGAGTATTACATAACGGTGGCATATTCAGCCTATACAGCGATTAAAAGCATTGTCTTAAACAGGCCGGATTTGATTTTGCTGGATTATGAGATGCCGGTCTGCGATGGCAGGCAGCTGCTTGAGATGCTGCGTGCGGAGCCGGAGACGAAAGATATACCGGCTATCTTTTTGTCGGGACGGGGCGACAGGATGAGCATCCTAAACGTCATGAAGCTGAATCCGGCCGGATATCTGCTAAAGTCGATGCAACCGGAAGAGATGAAAGGGACGATCAGAGAGTTTTTTGAGAAACAGGCGATTCAGGAGCGGATGAGGGAGGAGAGGGGGCTTTGAATATATCCGCAGGAACCCCGGCGGGACGGATACCGCCTGCGCATGGCGCCGGACATTATTTCATATCAGATGATGCGCCCTAGTCTGGCGGCATACTGATATTTTTACCAGATTTTCTCCTACAATAATACTCATTGCACATTCTCCTTTACATGTTTTTCTCACAACTAACATCATAAAAAATTGTGTGATTGGGAAGAGGTTTCGGCTTCTTCCCTTTATTTTTGCCAACAATAATTTTACGCTAACAATCCGGATCCGGATTCATTTCGGTTTATAGATAAGGGAAACAAATATTCGACGGATTCGCAGAAGGCGTACACCGGGATAGAACCTGCAGATATTGTGTATCAGGATGTGAAGTATGAAAATGAAGGAACAAGAAGGGTGAAAGGCGGGTATATTGCAATACCTTTTAGCAACGGTACCGATGGAGGAGAATTGTATCTTCAGGAAAGAAGGGTGACAGGAACACATGCGGTCCACGGTACGGTTATGGGGATGAGTGAGTATGAGTATGAAACCATTGAAAAAGATTATGAGTATAGAGATACCGAAGCTAAGGTTCAAACCGAGGCGGTTATGGATGTTGCTGATTATTTAATATCAACATACGGTGATAGCAGAAAACCGTATTTTGATAATTTATCAGAGATACAGAGATGCTTTGGGAAGGAATGCCTTTATTACGGAGTTTATGTTTTTGGTGATCAGAAAAGGAGTACAAAGAGGCCGTATTACAGTCTTGCGAGCGCCGGCCATGTAGATCTGGATTTTTGTATCTTAAGCCCATATTATAGATTGGGAAATAAAAGCATGCTTGTATCACAGTTATATCCCATGATATATGACTCTTTGGGCTTTCCGTTTGTTATGTGGAAGGTTGCTGAGAGGCTTGACAGTACGGTGAGCGTCAAGAGATCCGCTGAAGCCCACTATAGCATTGATGTAACGTATCATGGCGAGACCAGGCATTATGGCGGCGCCGGAGTGGGAGGGGGACAGGGGATTTATGCCGATCAGGTTAAGTATTGGTATTCCTTTGACGGTTCTGCCGATGATGCATATATGAAGCGCAGCCTAAAAGATGTTTCATCAATGATCCGGGAATATGGCGAACTGAAAGTTATGGAGGAACCTGCGGATGAGCCTGAGCTTACGATGGAATCTATTCGTGAGACTGTTGGCAAAGAAGGAAGCTATGTAAAGATTACGATAATAAGCTCGGGCTTTGGCGCAAATACGACCGGATATACGTTTGTGTATGATGATGAAAATAAGGGCGGAGGCATCGGACATTTTTCAAATGCGTGGTATGACGGGAGATACTTCAATAAATGGGAATATTATTTTCCGGGAGCCGAATTTGAGGATACCGTTAAAAGGGTGTCGCCCAATATTGTGATGAAGGACGTAAATATTAAACTGCCTGAGGATGGAAAAGCTTATTATTACGGCGCTTCGCCTATAGATGAGATAGATCGGTATAATGCTGAAACAGGCCGATGGAGCGGATTTATGGAATATCGCTATGACTCGCAAAGCCGGACATGGAAAGCGGATATTCTTAACCGTATTTGCTATCGTGGCGATAATGGAACTCAACGGATAGACGACCAGAATTTTATTGACGCCTGTACAATTACAATGGACGAGGCGCTTGCGATGAAGCTGGACGCAAATACGAATAAAGCGCCTTCAAGTTATTATATTTATGATGGCTTGACAAGTCCCGGAACATATTTCAGTGAAGGGAACTAATTTTAGGAAATGAGAAACGGAAAAAGGAACAGAGCCCGAATGGAGTGTTGGACCCTGTTCCTGGAAGAAATATTATTCATTAAATTCAATCTTTTTGTAGTGGCGATCGCTTTTGGCGATATACGCAATCTCGCGGTTGTTGATAGCAGCATATCGAAACATGGCGTTGCTGCCAAGCGTGTTGTTTTTCATGCTATCGAGCGAAGCGGGAGAAAAGCTGGAGTATGTGGCGGGGTAGTTGATATCGGCGTCGGTGCGGTTGCCTAATGCATAAATCGGAAGATATACGCGGTCAAACGTATTCTCGCTGACGATCGGGTCAATGACGCCGCCGCGCATAAAAATACCGAATTTTTCATTCTGAATATTCGTGCCGTTCCAGCCCTTCACCATATCGATTTTATTTCCGCGGATCACTGCGTTTTTCCAGTTCAGCATCATGATCGGGCTCTGTACGCTGTTTGTAAATGTACAGTCGAGCACCTGAACATTCGTGTGATATTTTCCCGGTGAATAGCGGTGCGTGTCGATGCCCCGGTGAAGATCGGTAAAGGTACAGTTCTGAATCGTTAAGTTGATGTTCGGCGTTTTGTCAAATTTGGAGTAAGCGCCGTTAAATCCGTCAGTTTTTTTGTCCGGCGTGTCAATGTTGATAGCGCAGCGCTCGCCGTTTAGGTTCTTGGAAAACGAGCAGTTCTTTATCGTCACGTTTTTGGAGGCGTCCACTTCGATAAAATGTCCGTCCCGCAGGTTGTAGAAGGAGAGGTTTTCGATCGTCACATTCTGGCAGTGGGGAATGCGGATCGCTGCGCTTTTGTTGCATTTGCCCAGATTGATTTTTACGGTTCCCTGACCGACGATGCGGATGTTTTTCTCTCCGTTATATTTTCCGATGACGCCTTTTTTATTAATTCTTGATCCGCGCACGCACTCAAATAGGACATGTCCGGCTTTGAGCGCTTTGGTGTGGGAATTGTCTGTCTTATTTAATACGACGCCGTCTTTCAGTATGATTGTGACGTTTGACGGTATAACAATGGCGTTGGTCAGATTGTAGGCGCCTTTTTTCAACGTCAGCGTGCCGCCTCCCTGGGTAGACATATAGTCAAGGTATGAGCGGATTGTCAGATAATGCTTCGTATATTTGTTATATGCCGGTGAGGCGGTGTATTTGTTTTTGTACGGCTTGGAGCTGGCGCTAAGCGTAAAGTTCTTTTTTGCTTCCGCCTGTTTTGGCGCGCAGAAGCAGAGCGCTAAGCTGAGAACGGCAAAGAGCAGCGTAAAAATTTTTTTCATATTCAATTCCTCCATTTTATGTGATTTAATATTTATAACGTCACGGTTAAAAAGCGTTTTGCCCCTACCGGATGTCATACGGATGCGCTTGAAACCTCGCCGAGGCGCAGCCCTTCATTCCGCTCAAGTACGGTCTGTATGCTCCAAGGATGCGTAAATAACAGAAGCGGATTGCCTTTGAAATCCTTGACCTTTTTGGTGTCGGAAGTGACGGACAGGCTGCTTACATCAATGTCTTCGTTTTCAATCCAGCGCACATGCTCATACGGAAGCGGTTCCATCCGGATTTCCACATTGTATTCATTTTGAAGGCGGTACTGCAGTACCTCAAATTGCAGTACGCCTACGACGCCTACAATGATTTCCTCCATTCCGGTATTAAATTCCTGAAAGATCTGAATCGCACCTTCGAGGGCGATTTGAGTGATGCCTTTCATAAACTGTTTCCGTTTCATCGTATCTACTTGCCGTACCCGTGAAAAATGCTCCGGTGCAAAGGTCGGGATGCCGGCGTAGCGGATATTCTTTCCGGCTTTGCACAGGGTGTCCCCGATCGAAAAGATGCCCGGGTCGAAAATACCGATAATATCGCCGGCGTAGGCTTCCTCTATGTGTTTGCGCTCCTGCGCCATCATCTGCTGCGGCTGGGCAAGGCGGATTTTTTTGCCTCCCTGTACGTGCATGACTTCCATTCCGGCGGTAAACTTGCCGGAGCAGATCCGCATAAAGGCGATGCGGTCGCGATGCGCTTTATTCATGTTTGCCTGTATTTTAAATACGAAAGCGGAAAAATCCTGCGAAAACGGATCCACCGGCTCATCGCCCGAAAAGCGGGGGAGCGGGGAGGTTGTCATTTCAAGAAAATGCTGTAAAAATGTTTCCACGCCAAAGTTTGTAAGGGCAGAGCCAAAAAAGACAGGGGACAGCTTGCCGTCCCGAACCTTGTCTAAATCAAATTCATCGCTCGCTCCGTCTAAAAGCTCAATTTCCTCTGTCAGAATATCATGATATTCCTTCGTGATCAGGTCGTCTAAGCCGGGGTCTCCCAGTTTTGCTTCGATGGACTCCGTCCTGCGGCCGTTATCGGATGAAAGAAAGCGGGAAATTGTCTGTGTATTCCGGTCATATACTCCTTTGAAATTTTTTCCGGAACCGATCGGCCAGTTGACCGGGCATGTGCGGATTCCGAGAACAGTCTCGATTTCATCCACCAGTTCAAAAGGATCTCTTGCTTCACGATCCATTTTATTGACAAAGGTAAAGATCGGTATGCCGCGCATGACGCAGACCTTAAACAGTTTGATCGTCTGTGCCTCAACGCCCTTTGAGCCGTCAATGACCATGACGGCAGAATCGGCCGCCATCAGCGTACGGTACGTATCCTCCGAAAAATCCTGATGTCCCGGCGTGTCAAGTATGTTGATGCAGAAACCGTCATAATTGAATTGAAGGACGGAGGAGGTCACGGAGATTCCGCGCTCTTTTTCGATTTCCATCCAGTCCGATACGGCGTGTTTGGCGGCCTTTCTTCCCTTTACAGAACCGGCGAGATTGATCGCTCCGCCATACAGCAGAAATTTTTCGGTCAGAGTGGTTTTTCCGGCGTCCGGATGCGAGATAATGGCAAATGTGCGCCGCTTTTCAATTTCCTGTTTTAATGTATCGCTCATGTTACACCCATTTCCGCACGGCGAACAAAGTTCGCGCTTAAGCTTATGCTAGATATTTTATTTAAGTAAAAGAAAAGCTTTGAAAAACGGATATGTCTTCAAAGCTTTATAGCTGGGCTACAAGGATTCGAACCTTGAAATGCTGGAGTCAGAGTCCAGTGCCTTACCATTTGGCGATAGCCCAATCTCAGTCACGAAAGATATTATACATGATTATCTGGAAAAATGCAAGCCTTTTTTGAAAAAAATGAAAAAAATTTATGTTGGGAAGCTCAAATGAAAATTCCCTTGACATTTGTGGGGATTTTGGATAAAATCTTATAAATATACTTATAGAAAGGACGAAAAAAATGGGAAAAATTATTGGTGAAGGCATTACATTTGACGACGTTTTATTGGTACCGGGTTACTCAGAAGTTATACCGAATCAGGTATGCCTGAAGACTCATCTCACGAAGAAGATCGAATTGAACATTCCGATGATGAGCGCGGGCATGGATACGGTGACGGAAAACCGTATGGCGATTGCTATGGCGAGACAGGGCGGAATCGGGATTATACATAAAAATATGACGATCGAGCAGCAGGCAGAAGAGGTAGACAAGGTAAAACGTTCGGAAAACGGTGTAATCACGGATCCATTTTACCTTTCTCCGGAACATTCTCTGGCGGACGCCAATGATTTGATGGCAAAATTCCGTATTTCCGGCGTGCCGATCACGGAGGGAAAGAAGCTTGTCGGCATTATTACAAACCGGGATTTGAAATTTGAGACGGATTTTTCAAAAAAGATTAAAGAGAGCATGACTTCCGAAGGGCTTGTGACAGCGCCGGAGGGCATTACATTGGACGAGGCGAAAAAGATTCTTGCAGATGCGAGAAAGGAAAAGCTTCCGATTGTGGATAAAGACGGCAATTTAAGCGGGCTTATTACGATAAAGGATATTGAGAAGCAGATCAAATATCCCAATTCCGCCAAGGATTCGCAGGGACGCCTGCTCTGTGGGGCGGGCGTGGGCGTGACGGCAAATATTATGGACCGCATCGACGCCCTTGTGAAGGCAAAGGTCGATGTGATCGTGATTGATACCGCGCATGGGCATTCCGCTAACGTGATCAAGGTTGTGAGAATGGTTCACGAGGCATATCCGGAAATGGATATCATTGCCGGAAACGTGGCGACGGGAGAGGCGACAAAGGCGCTGATTGAGGCGGGCGTCAGTGCGGTGAAGGTCGGTATCGGGCCGGGATCGATTTGCACTACACGTGTCGTAGCAGGAATCGGAGTACCCCAGGTAACGGCGATTATGGACTGCTATGAAGTGGCTAAAGAATACGGCGTTCCGATTATTGCTGACGGAGGCATTAAGTATTCCGGCGATATGACGAAAGCGATCGCCGCCGGTGCCAATGTATGCATGATGGGCAGCATCTTTGCGGGATGTGATGAGAGCCCCGGAACATTTGAGCTGTTTCAGGGAAGAAAATATAAGGTGTATCGTGGAATGGGTTCCATTGCGGCGATGGAAAACGGGAGCAAAGACCGTTATTTTCAGCAGGATGCAAAAAAACTCGTACCGGAGGGCGTGGAAGGACGCGTCGCATATAAAGGTACCGTGGAGGATACGGTGTTCCAGCTGATTGGCGGCATTCGCTCCGGCATGGGCTACTGCGGCGCGAAGGACATTGAAACACTCAAAGAAAACGGAAAGTTTGTGAAAATTTCCGCCGCTGCGCTCAAGGAAAGCCATCCTCATGACATTCATATAACGAAAGAGGCGCCAAATTACAGTGTGGAATAAAAAGGGAAAAGGCAAGAGGTTACATAAAAAAGGACTGTATGCTGTGATTGCCGGTATCACAGTCCTTTTTTTGATTATAGCCGCGGTTGCCGTCTTTGCGCTGGTTCAGTGGAAGAAAGCTATGCAGAAACCGGCCGCGGTCATCCAGCCTCCGTTCATTCAGGAAGCATTGCTCGAGCCGAACGAATATTCAAGACCGGGCGTTGCGCTCAGGGATATACGCGGTATCGTCATTCACTATACGGCAAATCCCGGAACAAGCGCCATGGCAAACCGCAATTATTTTAATAATCTCACGAAAATCAATAAAAAGAAACAGGACAAAACATATGCCAGCAGCCATTTTGTCATCGGGATTGACGGGGAGATCGTGCAGTGCGTACCGTTGGACGAGATCGCGTATGCGTCCAATGACAGGAATACGGACACGATTTCAATCGAGTGCTGCCATAAGCGGAAAAGCGGGAAGTTTACGGAAGAAACATATTCTGCGTTGGTGAATCTTACGGCTTATTTATGTTATAAATACGGACTTACAGAGAAAAATGTGATCAGGCATTATGATGTGACCGGAAAAATCTGTCCCAAATATTTTGTCGATCACGACGATGCGTGGCGGGAGTTTTTATCCGATGTGGCAAAGAAATTAAAAAGCGGCTGAGATATGGTTAGTATCTCAGCCGTGTTTTGTATTAAAGATTTATCGTCAATTTTTTTTCTGCTTCTTCGTATTTGCGGTAAGAGATCCCGGCGGATTTCATCATTCGCTTGGCGGCGATGACGCTGGAAGTGTCCGAGTATTTGTCTTCCCGGTAAATAACTTCACGGATGCCGGACTGAATGAGCGCTTTCGTGCATTCGTTGCACGGAAACAGAGTGGTATAAATACGCGCGTCTTTTACCGTGGGACCGGAATGGTTCAGCAGGGCGTTCAGTTCCGCATGGCAGACATACAGATACTTGGTGTTCAGCGGTTCGCCCACATTTCCCCAAGGATATTCGTCATCGGAGCAGCCCCGCGGCATGCCGTTGTAGCCGACAGACAGTATTTTGTTGTCCGTATCAACGATGCAGGCGCCTACGCGGGTGTGGGGATCCTTGCTCCGGCTGGCGGATAACAGGGCAATTCCCATAAAATATTGATCCCATGAAAGATAGTCCGTGTTTTTCATATATCTTATCCTCGCTTACGTCATCATTTGCCGGGACAAAATATGTTTTGAACCCAACATTTTATATAGAAAATAATACCATCTTTTTCACGCTTTGTAAAGGTGATTCAGACTTGCAGAAGATTTGAAAGAAACTTATGATGATGTTATTATTGAAGAGAACATCTTACTCTCAGCCAACACGATGGACAAAAAGGCAGAGAAGAAAAAGCTTTATGAGCAGTGGGAAAAGGAAGAAGCCGAAAGGGAAGAAGCCAAAAAGGAAAAAAGAACAGAGCCCGAATGGAGTGTTGAAGCGATCAATGCAGATGGGTTAGATGAGGAGACCAGCGGATCCCAAAAGGTAAAAGTTGCTACAAAAACAACGTGTTAATACAAAGAATCACTTTTAAGCTGAAAAAATAGCAAGGAAAAATTCTGCAAAATCAAAGTTAAAATTTGCGTTGAAAAACAACTAAAATGAGTGTAACCCCCAAAACTGATGCAAGGTAATCAGGACGGATGCTGCATGGGTTTGGCATCAGCCCGAAACTGTATGAAGAGTTTTACTGACACGAAAAAGAGCGCCGTAACAATTACGACGCTTCTGTATTGCGAACAGGTTAATAAACGTTATATTTTACGCAAGTTTGTTTACTGCAACCGTCAAATGGGACACTTTTCTAGCGGCAGTATTTCTATGATAAACGCCCTTCTGAGCAGCCTTGTCGATCGTGGATACTGCATTTGCTAAAGCATCCTGTGCAGCGGCTTTGTCGTTTGCCGCAATAGCAGCCTCTACTTTTTTGATCGAGGTCTTAACCTTTGAACGAATTGCTTTATTGCGCTCAGTTTTTTTCTGGGATACAAGAATTCTTTTCTTTGCTGATTTGATATTTGCCAACTTTCACACCTCCATCTTTGTATAATGATACGATTCTGATGCCTGGTTAAACGGACACGGACATTAACTCAAACATACTTTACTTATAATAGTACAAATCATCTTCCGTGTCAATACATAAATCGAATTATTTTGGTAAATTCTATCTACTGCAGGGATTCTTTATAAAAATTGGAGGGACTATGTCAGAAAAAATAACAGATCTTGCCTTGGAGATCCGGGAGACCTTCCCGCGAAATAATGTGGAAATCAAGGGAGTTATACTGGAAAAGCGTTACGATAAGGAGGGACATGCCAATATCACGACAGTGCATATAAAGGATGACCGGGGAAGCAGGGCGATGAGGAAGCCAAAGGGATATTACGTGACGATCGAATCAGATGATATGCTGCGGGATGATCTGCCCAAAGAGAACCTTCTTTTATGCATCAGCCGGGAATTGGAAAAGATGGTTAAGGATCTGCGGCATAAATCAGTACTGATTGCGGGGCTCGGAAATCGGCAGGTTACCAGCGATTCCCTTGGACCGCGCATGGTGGAGTATATTTTTGTCACAAGGCATTTTGAAAAGGAGTTCGGCAAGCAGTTTATGTCGGATAATGAATATGGCATGGTCAGCGCGATCGCTCCGGGCGTAATGGCACAGACGGGAATGGAGGCCGGCGAGGTTTTGGAGGGAGTCGTCAAAAAAACCAGACCGGACGTCGTTATTGTCGTGGATGCGCTGGCGGCAAGAAGCATGTCGAGACTGTGTACGACGGTGCAGATCACGGATACGGGCATCAGCCCGGGTTCGGGAATCGGAAACCACAGACAGCCGTTATCCCGGGAAAGCCTTGGCGTTCCGGTTATTGCGATCGGCGTGCCGACGGTCGTTGATGCGAAGACGATCATCAGCGATCATTTGGAGCGGGTGCTTACGAAGCAAGGTTACAGCGAAGATGAGATAGATAAATTTATAAAAGAAGTGTTTCAGGAAGAGATGGACAATTTGTACGTGACGCCGAAAAATATTGACGAATCAGTCGCCATTATCGCCAAGGATCTGGCAAAGGCGATCAACCGCTGTCTTCAGAAAAAGGAATAAAAACGGCAGGATATGCTATATATTATATAAATACGCCGGCGATGGATCGGAGGAATTTAGTGAGAGGAAAGATAGTCAAGATCATGCTGTCTGCGTGCATGATCGCGATGCTAATCTGTCTGGAGGGCGCGGGCAGGGAATATAAAGAGATTGTTTTAGAAAAAATAGGCGCGGCATTATATGAAAGTTCGCTTTTTGTGCCGAAGATGAAACCGGGAGACTGGGTAGTGCGGCTCGCGATGGGGAATAAGCTTTTTTTTGTGTGGGATGATACGAAAACGAAGCCGGCAAGCAGCATGGTTTATAAGGAAAACCAGAGCGGCGCGTCCGGTGCGGAAAATGAGCTTGCAGAAGATGAAAACGAGTCCGAGCTTTACAGCTCGGGGGATGCCTCTGCCGTGGCTGGTGAAAACCTTGCGACGGTACAGGCGCTCGGCGGCGGCGCGTCCGGTACGGCGGCATATGTCAATAAGCTTCGTGAGAATAAAGACGTGTCATATCTCTGGAATCATTTCTATATTATTGATTCTACGACGTCGGTTACAAAAAAGCTGTTTGACGTGGAGAAAATGCTGAACCGCAATATGACGCTGAAGCAAAAGCCGGGAAAAAAGCAGATTCTGATTTATCATACCCATGGGGCGTCCGAGGCCTTTCAGGACAGCAAAAGCGGAAAAGAAGAGGATTCTGTAATAGGCGTTGGAAATGAATTGACGAAGGAACTGGAGAAAAACGGGTATTTGGTTTATCATGACACGACGAAATATGACTGGATCAACGGGGCGCTCGACCGGAGCAAGGCGTACAATATGTCGTTGGAGGGCGTTCAGAAAATCATGCGGGAGAATCCGGATATTCAGGTCACGATTGATCTTCACCGGGATTCGGTGGGGAAAAATAAGCGTACATATACGATGATTGATGGAAAGAAAACGGCGATCGTCATGCTTTTTAATGGGATGAGCCGCACGAGATCCGGTAAGATTAATTATCTGCATAATCCGAATCTGGAGGCAAACCTCTCATTTAGCCTTCAGTTGAAATGCCATGCGATGGAAACGTACGAGGGATTTACAAAACCGATTTATCTCAAAGGATACCGATATAATCTTCATGTGGCAGAACGTGCACTATTGGTAGAATTGGGAAATGAAAATAATACAGTGGAAGAGGCTAAAAATGCCGCAAAACCGCTTGCTAAGGTGATAACTGATGTGCTGAAAGGGGAAGTGAACGGATATTAATATACACTATAGGTAATATTTTAAAAGAAACTTTTCTGGTATGTCTTTGTTCTGCCGCTTCGGATGCGGATCAGCGTCTTTGCCATGACGCAGAGGGCGTTCACTTCTTCATTGTTCAGAGCTTTCGCATATTGGACAAGCCGGTGGATCTGAGGGGTAAAAAGCGATCTTTCGCCGTCATGTATTTCAAACAGAGTCTGGCAGGGGATTTCTAATGCTTTTGCGATGCGAATCAGCGTTTCTGCTTTCGGGTTGTTTTCGCCGCGCTCGATTTTTCCGATGGTGACGGTCGAAAGCCCTGCCTGATGAGCCAATTGTTCCTGGCTGATGTGCCCTGCCTCGCGGTATTTTCGTATTTGAAGTCCTATAGATGCAGAATTTTGTTTCTTAATATTCATAGTATAAGGTCTCCTTTTTTCGTTTAGTCTCGCGTGCGCAATGAGCCGGGCGTGCCGGCCGATATTTTGTCGTATTGCCGCGGAGTGATTGATTTAAGTGTAATTGCGTATGGATTGTTTCACAAGAAACTACAGTAGTTTTTGACCTTATATAAAAATAAACTATAGTACGCAAACAGAAAAAAATTTATTGGCATCAATCCCCGAAACAACGGAAATCAGAGGCGTTTCGAGATAAATATGACAAAATATGAACTATCCATCCGAGGCGAAAAGAGTTAAAATAAGTATAGGCGCAGGGTGAAATATCAGGATCGGGAAAGGAGGCAGGGATAAGATGACGGATGCTGTAAATAGCAGTGTGGGAAAGCGGATTAGAAGGATCAGGGAAATGTTTGGGATTAAAGTGGCGGAGATGGCGGACAGCCTTGAGATCAGCGAGGGCCATTACCGTAAGCTGGAGAGGGGGGATCATGCGGTCGGCCTCAATATATTGATCCGCCTGCATGAATTGTATGGGGTGGATTTAAACTATCTGATCAGCGGGCGTGCAAGGGAAGAAGATATCGCGAGGGATATGGTGCGCGGAAAGCCGGAGGAATTGTTTTATCTGCTGCACCGGCTGTTAGATTCATGCGAGAAGGAGTATATGATTTACAATCGAGAGGAGGATCAATGGCGATAAAAAGTATTATCAGAGATGGGGAGGATGTATTTGTGTGCGTCGAGGGACGTATGAACCATGTCGTGATCGAAGATATTATTTATGTGGAACACAATAGCAGAACCGTGTTTTTGTATACGGTGAAAGGCGTTATTTACATTCCGTACATATCGTTAAACCGGATTTATGATGTGCTG
Organism: uncultured Lachnospiraceae bacterium; assembly: GCA_947591245.1. GTDB lineage: Bacteria > Bacillota > Clostridia > Lachnospirales > Lachnospiraceae > Eubacterium_F. The sequence goes on from CANQCY010000014.1 coordinate 17,102, forward strand.
GGAACGGATTATCTGTTCCAGTGCCACAAGTCGTATCTGGTCAACAGGATATATATTGAGAGGATTGACCGGACGGAGAACTGTATTATGCTGAAAGATTATTTGGGGACGGTTGCGATCGGGAGAAAGTATAAGACGGAATTATTGCGGAAAATGCATTATCTGCCGTGACAAGGATAGATTTCCCCACTTTTTTATGAGATGATCTTGATGTTTCATTTGTGATATGTTATTCTAATGAATAATTCAGTTACGAATACCAGCGCGGCATTATTGCATTGTGCGTGATAAAGGCGCGGAATTGAAGTTTTGCGCAGAAATGAGGGGAAGCATGAAAGAGATTTTTCTGATCCGGCACGGAAGGCAGCGCTCCAAGCTTTGCAACGCGGACGTCGGGCTGGACGGCGCCGGCGGACGGCAGGCGGCTCTGGCAGCGGAGCGCCTGAAACGTTATAGAATAGAAAAACTGTATACGAGCGGTCTGAAGCGGGCGCTGGAGACGGCGGAGGTGATCGGCGGGCAGCTGGGTCTGGAGCCGGTCGTTGTCGAGGCGTTCCGGGAGATTGATTTTGGGACGATGACCGGAAAAGAGGATTCCGTCATTGCCGTGGAATATGCCGCTTTTCGGAAAGAGCGAATGCTGCAGACCAGCGATCTGCCCTATCCCGGGGGAGAGTGCGGAGGAGATGTGGTGGCGCGGGTTCTTCCGCCGTTTGAACATATTTTGGAGGCGCAGGAAAACCGGGTGGCGATTGTCACGCATGGCGGCGTGATCAGGTCATTATGCGCGCATTTGCTCGAAACAGATATGAAAAATAAATTAAAATTTGCAATAGATCTGGAAAATACGAGCATTACCCAGATTAGCTATGATGAAGCAAGGGGGCTTTTTTATCTGGAGAGGTTTAACGATTTTGCACATCTGGAAGATGAGCCGGAATTGTTGAGGAACTGCTGGAAGACGTCGATGATACGACAGATGTAGAAAAGGAGAAGCAATATGGAACAGACAGAGAAGAGAGAAGAAAATAAAATGGGTACGATGCCCGTGAAACCGTTGATTTTGAGCATGTCGCTTCCGATGATGGCGTCTATGCTTGTGCAGGCGCTGTATAACATCGTAGACAGCGTGTTTGTATCGAGAATCGGAGAGGACGCGCTCACGGCGGTCTCCATGGCGTTCCCGGTACAGATGCTCATGGTGGCGGCTGCCGGAGGTACCGGCGTAGGCGTAAATGCGCTTTTGTCCAAAAGCCTGGGAGAGAAAAAATTTGAGGTGGCAGATCGGTCGGCGAATGCCGGCGTATTTCTGATGGCTGTCAGTTATGTCGTGTTCTGCCTGTTTGGAATTTTTGGTTCGGGTTTCTTCTTTCAGACGCAGGTGAATGCAGCGCAGCCGAACGCGGCGGCGATCGTGGACTATGGAACCGGATATCTGAAGATCTGTATGGTCGGTTCGATCGGGTTTATGATGGAGATGATGCTGGAACGGCTGCTGCAGGCGACAGGAAAGACATTTTATACAATGATTACACAGGGTACGGGTGCGGTGATCAACATTATTCTGGATCCGGTTTTGATATTCGGCCTTTTTGGCATGCCGAAGCTCGGAATCCGCGGCGCAGCGCTGGCAACAATCGTCGGACAGATTGTTGCCATGTCGCTTTCCCTTTATTTTAATATCACAAAGAATAAGGAAATCAGCCTCTCCTTCCGCAAGATGCGCCCGCATGGGGAGACGATTAAAAAAATATACTGGGTGGGCGTTCCGTCCATTGTCATGCAGGCGATCGGCTCGGTTATGACCTACAGCATGAATAAGATTCTGGCGCCGATTTCGACGACGGCGGTTGCGGTGTTCGGAGTGTATTTTAAATTAAACAGTTTTGTCTTTATGCCGGTGTTTGGGCTGAACAACGGTCTGATTCCGATCGTGGCATACAATTACGGGGCAAGAAATAAGAAGCGGATTATGGAAGCGGTGCGGTTCAGTATGATGATTGCAGTCAGTATTATGGCAGTCGGGCTTGTCATATTCCTGAGCATACCGGACAAGCTCCTGCTCCTGTTTGACGCCTCTCCGAATATGATTGAGATTGGCGCGCCGGCGCTTCGCATCATCGGCATCAATTTTATTTTTGCCGGCATTACCATCGTACTGATGTCAACTTTTCAGGCGTTCGGCGAAGGTTTCTTAAGCCTGATGGTATCCGTTCTCCGCCAGCTTGTCATTATTTTGCCGACGGCTTATATACTGTCAAAAATCGCCGGACTCGGCGCGGTCTGGTGGGCATTCCCGATCGCAGAGATGTTTTCGCTGCTGCTGAGCTGCCTGTTCTTTAAAAGGCTTTACAAAAATAAGATAAAAATGTTATAATCTGAGAACATAAACGAAAGGAGAAATGGGAAGATATGAAACTTGAAAAAATGGTAGGAGACAGATTCAAGGAAAAACCGTCGGACTGTGTGATTGACAGCCATGCGCTTATGGTTCGCGGCGGTTATATGAAGAATGTGGCAAATGGAATATATTCGCAGTTTCCGCCGCTCAAGCGAGTGACGGAAAAAATTGAACATATCATAAGAGAAGAGATGGATGCCATCGACGGGCAGGAGGTTTTATTCCCGGTCGCGCTTCCGGGAAGCCTTTGGGAAGAATCCGGGCGCTTTGAGAGCGTGGGAAGCGAGCTTTTGCGTTTTAAGGACAGAAATCATTCGCAGATGATTCTCGGTATGACCCATGAAGAGGCGGCGGTTCACCTTGTTCGGGAATATGGCAACAGCTATACAAAATATCCGTTTATGATCTATCAGATTCAGACGAAGTTTCGAGATGAAGCCCGCCCGCGTGCCGGACTGATCCGCGTGAGGGAATTTACGATGAAAGACGCGTATTCTTTTCATACTTCTCAGGAGGATCTGGAAGAATATTATAAGAAATGTTATGACGCTTATATGCGTATTTTCGCCCGCGTCGGCATTCCGCAGGTTGTTGTCGTGGCTTCGGATTCCGGCATGATGGGGGGGAGCATTTCTCACGAATACATGCTTCTTACGCCGGTCGGGGAGGATACCATCGTTTTGTGCGGCGAATGTGATTTTCGCGCCAATATGGAGGCGGCGGAGTGTATTGTGGAAAATAGCCAGAAGCTGCCCCAGGAGGAGCTTGCGCTCGTGGACACGCCGGATAAGCACACGATTGAAGAGGTATGTGAATTTTTAAAACTTCCGGTGGAAAATTCATGTAAGGCGGTCGTATACCAGAGGAACGCAGATGATTCCTATGTCGTACTGTTTCTCCGGGGCGACTTGGAAGCCAATGAGACAAAGCTTACAAATTATCTGGGCTGTGCGATTCATGCGGCTGTTATTACGGAAGAATGCGGCCTGAAAGCGGGTTCGATCGGCCCTTATAAATTGGAGGGCGATTACACCGTTTTGTATGATCGTTCTTTAGAGGGGGTTGCGAATCTCTGCTGCGGAGGAAATATCGACGGCAAGCATTATACGGGTCTGGATATCGGACGCGATATCGGCGGGGTGGAGTACGGAGATTTCGCCAAAGCTGCGGACGGCGGGATCTGTCCATGCTGTGGGAAAAAAGCCCTTAAGATCGAGAGGGGAATCGAGGTGGGAAATATATTCCAGCTCGGAACGAAATATACGAAGCCGATGAAAATGGAATATTTGGATAAAGACGGAGAGAAACACAATCCGATTATGGGATGTTATGGAATCGGCGTCGGAAGGCTGGCGGCGTCAGTCTGCGAGGCGTCACATGATGAATACGGCCCGATCTGGCCGATCGCGATTGCGCCGTGGGAGGTACATCTTTGCTGTGTGCGCGCGGATGATGAAGAAAGCCATGCATTTGCGGACAAGCTGTATGATACGCTGCAGAAAAAACATATTGAAGTCATATATGACGACCGCAGCGTGCGTGCGGGCGTGATGTTTTCGGATGCGGATCTGCTTGGCGTGCCGGTGCGGGTTGTGGTCAGCCCGAGGAATATGAAAAACGGCTGCGTGGAAATCGTTACGAGGGATAAGTCCGTGAGCAAACAGGTTGCGCTGGATGAGGCGGTTTCTGCGATAGAGGAATTGATTATGACGCTGTCGTCATGATTGGAAGCGAGGAAAATATGAATTTCAGGGAGCGTTTAGAAAAGGGCTTTGTCATTTTAGACGGGGCGACGGGGTCGAATCTCCAGACGCATGGCATGCGGGCGGGGGATTGTCCGGAGACATGGATATTGGAGCATCCGAACGTGTTTGTGGAACTCCAGAAAGAATATATTGCCGCGGGAAGCGATGTACTGTATGCGCCGACCTTTACTGCAAACCGGATCAAGCTTGCGGAATATGGCTTGGAGGATCGTCAGCGGGAGCTGATTTCCGATCTGGTGCGCCTGACAAAACAAGCAGTCAGAGAGAGTCAGACAGACAGAAAGATATATATCGCCGGGGATATGACAATGACGGGGGAGCAGCTGTATCCGGTGGGAACGCTGCCGTTTGAAGAGCTGATTGACGTGTACAAAGGACAGGCGGCGGACCTGATGGATGCGGGCGTGGACTTGTTTGCGGTGGAGACGATGATGAGCCTGCAGGAATGCCGGGGGGCGGTGCTGGCGATCAAGGAAACATGCGGGGATGACGTGCCGGTCATAGTGACGCTCACATTTCAGGAAGATGGCAGGACGCTTTATGGTACGAATCCGGAAACGGCGGCGATCGTTATGGAAGCGATGGGGGTTGATGCTGTCGGCGTGAACTGTTCAGCAGGACCGGACCGGATGGCGGACATAGTAGAACGGATGGCGGGAGTGTGCGGCATTCCCATAGTGGCGAAGCCAAATGCCGGTTTGCCGCAGCTCGTGGACGGAAAAACGGTATACAGCATGGGTGCGGAAGAATTTGCGGACGCCATGCTGCCGCTGGCAAGACTTGGGGCTTTAGTTCTGGGCGGCTGCTGCGGTACGACGCCGGAGCATATCCGTGCCCTCTGCGGGAAGCTTTCGGGGGAAACGGCGGTTATGCCGCAAAAGAAAGCGGTAAGGGCGCTGACGAATGAGCGGAATTTTCTGCCGATTGATCTGGATGGCGCATTTTCAATCGTAGGCGAGAGGATTAACCCGACCGGCAAAAAAGACCTGCAGGCGGAACTTCGTGCGGGAACCTTTGATCTTGTGCTCTCCATGGCGGAAGAACAGGTGGAACGGGGAGCGAAGGTACTGGACGTAAATATGGGGATGAACGGGATTGATGAAAAAGAAATGATGCTCCGCGCCATTAGCGAGCTGACATTGACCGTGGACGTCCCGCTCAGTATTGACAGCAGCTATGCCGACGTTGTGGAAGAGGCCCTTCGGATTTATCCGGGAAGGGCGCTGATCAATTCCATTTCGATGGAACCGGAGAAAATGAAACGGCTTATCCCGGCGGCGAAAAAGTACGGAGCCATGTTTATCCTGCTTCCGTTGTCGGAAGAGGGGCTTCCGAAGGATTTGGAAGAAAAAAAGAATATTATCCGCACGATTTTAGACGAGGCGAAGAGGCGGGGGCTGTCAGAAAAGGATATCGTTGTGGACGGGCTTGTGACGACGATCGGAGCCAATAAGAATGCGGCGATGGAGACGCTGGAAACGATCCGTTACTGCCGGAGGGAGCTGGGCGTTGCCACGATCTGCGGCCTCTCCAACATTTCTTTTGGCCTGCCGGAGCGGCAGTTCGTAAACAGCGCCTTTTTGACGATGGCGATCGGACAGGGGCTGACGATGGCGATTGCGAATCCCAGCCAAACGCTTTTGGCGAATGCGGCGCTGGCGTCTGATCTCCTCTTAAATAAAACAGATGCGGATTTGAATTATATCAACGGCGTGCGCCGGGCGGAAATATCGACCGGCAGCCGGAAAGCGGCACAAGACGGAACGAGTGCGGAGGAGCATGGCGTACCGCGGCAGGAACCGGGTGCAAACGGGGAACATTCGTTATTTCTCTCAGTTGTAAAAGGCAAAAGCGCTTCGATTGTCGATCTCGTGAAGGAACAGCTTGAAAAAGGGGAAAGGCCGGCGGCAATCATTGACAGCTACCTGATTCCGGCGATTAACCGTGTGGGAGAATTGTTTGAGAAGGGGACATACTTTCTCCCGCAGCTGATATCAAGCGCGGAGACAATGGAGCTTGCGATTGATTATCTGGAACCGCTGCTCGCAAAGGAACGCGGCGATAAAAAGCTCGATACGATTGTGATGGCGACGGTAAAAGGCGATATTCACGATATAGGAAAGAATCTTGTGACTTTAATGCTGAAAAATTACGGATATGAGGTTATTGACCTCGGCAAGGATGTGGACAGCCAGTGCATTCTCGATACGGCAAAGGAGAAAAATGCCGCCGTGATCGGGCTGTCGGCATTGATGACGACGACGATGACAGAGATGAAGCGTCTGGTCGAAATGGCGAAAGAACAGGGCGTTCAGGCGAAAATCATAGTGGGCGGCGCTGTCGTTACGGAGGATTATGCGCATGAGATCGGCGCCGACGGATATTCTAAGGATGCGAGAGAGGCGGTAAAACTTGTAAACCGTCTGCTGGGCAGGGAATGAAAATGGGGGCAGTTATGGCGGATCGTATTGATGTGGTCATTCCGGTTTATCGCCCGGATGAGAAACTGGAACAGCTCATAGAACGGCTGAATATGCAGAGCGTCAAACCGGATCATGTATGGTTTTTACAGACAATGACGGGGACGGGGGAGGATGAAGCGGTGCGCAAAATACTGGAGAGGGCGGATGGCGCACAGGTAGCCGCGGTGGAAAAGGGGTCCTATGACCATGGGGGCACGAGAAACCGGGGGGCTATGCTCTCCAAAGCGGACAGCATCCTCTTTATGACGCAGGATGCGGTTCCGGCCGACAATCTGTTGATCGAGACGCTTCACCGACGGCTTATGTCGGACAGCCGGATCGCAGCGGCTTATGCGAGGCAGATTCCGGACGATCGGGCGGGCGAGATTGAACGCTATACGAGGCTGTTTAATTATCCGGAGGTATCGTCGGTAAAGGATGAAAGCGATCTTGGGCGTTTGGGGATAAAAACGTATTTCTGTTCCAACGTATGCGCCATGTACCGGCGGGAGGCGTATGAAAAGCTGGGCGGTTTTGCGGCGCGGACAATTTTTAATGAGGACATGATTTTTGCATCAAAGGCCGTGCGCGCAGGGTACAAAATTGCTTACGCAGCAGATGCGGAGGTGATTCATGCCCATAAATACTCGTACTGGCAGCAGCTGACAAGAAATTTTGATCTGGGGGTGTCTCAGCGGCAGTATCGGGAGGTTTTTGAAAATGTGAAGTCAGAGTCGGAGGGTATGCGGCTTGTGAAAGACACGGCAAAGTATTTGATGAAACAGGGGAAATGGTATTTGATACCGGATCTGGTAATTCAGAGCGGTTGCAAACTGATAGGCTATAAACTGGGACTTAAGTATGAAAAGCTTCCGAAGGGCATTGTGAAAAAGCTGAGTATGAATAAACAGTACTGGGGGAAATGATCATGGGCAGTCTGATCCATATAGTGCTCGCCACATACAATGGAGAGCGTTTTATCAGGGAACAGCTGGATTCGATACTGGGGGGGACGATGGATGATTTCTCTATCGAGGTCTGCGACGACGGTTCCGCCGACAGGACGTTGGAAATCGTAAGGGAGTACGCAGAAAAATATGAATGCATCCGCGTCCATGAAAATGAAAAAAATCTGGGTTATGCGAGAAATTTTATAGAGGGAATAAAGAGAAGCGGGAGCCCGTATATCATGCTCTGCGATCAGGATGATATATGGAAGCCGGACAAGATAGCCCGCACGCTGGAGGCGATGAAGGCGTTGGAACAGGAATGCCGGCGTGGGGAGGAGCGGCCGCTGCTTGTTTTTACCGACGCTATGAATTATGAGGACGGGACGGGGCGGGAGCTCGGTTCCTTTCATCAGAGCAGCCGCCTGAATGTAAAGAAAACGGATCCGGCTCATCTGTTGATGGAAAATAAGTGTATTGGATGTACCGTGATGGTGAATGCGGCGGTCATTCCCTATCTTGAGACAGTGCCGGAAGAGATCCGGGTTCATGACTGGTGGCTCGCCCTTATTTGCAGCTGCTTCGGAAAAATTCATTATTTACCGGAAACAACCTTGCAATATCGGCAGCATCATGGTAATATGATTGGCGGAAGCGGATTTTTTGCCTATATGAAAAACCGCATTATGAATTTGAAGAAACAGCGCGCGGCGCTGGAACAGACCTTTGCACAGGGACAGGCTTTCTATCTTTTGTTTCGGGACAGGCTCGGCGAAAAAGAAAAGAAGGCGGTACAGGCGTTCTCGCGTATGAAGGAGGCGGGACCGCTCCGCCGGAGATGGTACGTGGTCCGGTTTGGATTTTGCAAGAGCGGACTGATGAGGAATGCGGCTCTGTTTTTGATCTTATAGGAATGAGATGGAGGGATATGGGTATGGCAAAAACGAAAAAAAAGGGGAAAGGAAAAGTTGCGGCAAGGGTTTTTCTCGTGCTTGGCATCATACTGAGTATGGCAGTCGGGAGCGGCGCGGCGGTAGTCATGAACACGGCGAATGATTCGCTGAGCTTGTTAAACTATGATAAAAACGCTCTGGAGGATGTGGACGTCTCCAAATATGATACGGTCAGTGATTCGGAGATTATCAATATACTGCTCGTGGGAGCGGATAAAAATGAGAATGAACAGAATTCAGTCAGCGCGGCGAGACGGTCGGACTCGATGATGATAGCAACGCTGGATATGAAACATAAGAAGCTGAAAGTAACGTCGCTGATGCGTGATATGTATGTGCCGATACCGGAACACGGCAGCCAGAAGCTCAACGCAGCTTATTCAAACGGGGGGATTCAGCTTCTGTACAAGACGGTTGCGTCCAATTTCGGAATTAAGGTGGACGGCTATGTAGAAGTCAATTTTGATAATTTCGTGGAAGTGATCAATGCCGTCGGCGGCGTGGAGGCGACGCTGACCGAGTCAGAGGCAGTGAATTTGAATGATACGAATTATATTAAGCGGAAAAAGTACAGGAATGTAAAACCGGGCAAACAGATTTTAAATGGGTATCAGGCTCTCGGATACTGCCGGATTCGTCACGGAAAAAAGAGAAACGGCCATACTCCGTCCGTTGTGACCGCATCCGGAAAAGCGGACGACTACGGGCGTACGGAACGGCAGCGTCTCGTCGTTCAGGCGCTTCTCAAAAAAGTGAAGGCGATGCCGCCGGGGAAATGGCTGGAACTTCTGGGAATCGTGCTTCCCAATGTGAAGACGGATTTGAGCAAGGATAAGATTAAGTCATACATGTACGCTGCCATCAAAACGGGAGCGACGGAAGTGAATCAGTGCAGCCTTCCGGTCGACGGCAGTTATTCGAGCCAGATGATCAACGGACAGGCTTGCCTCGTACCTGACCTTGCAAAAAATAAAGCCGCGCTTTCGGACTTTATCTATAAGAAGTAAGAATTAAAAGCGGGGCGGTTGACAAGAATGCTTGAAATTGGTACAATTACTTTTTGAAAAGCAAGGAGGGAATGTAATGCGTAATATGGTGCTTTCCATTTTGATTGATAATACGCCGGGCGCTTTGTCCCGTGTTGTCGGTTTGTTCAGCCGGCGCGGATACAATATTGACAGTCTGACAGTGGGTGAAACTGAAAATATGAAGGTTTCCAGAATGACGGTAGCGGTCACGGGAGATGGGATCATCCTTGATCAGATTGAAAAACAAATCAAAAAGCTCGAAAACGTGATTGAAGTGAAAGAACTGGCCAGCCATGCTTCTGTGTGCCGGGAGCTGATTCTTGTGAAGGTGGCTGCCGCGCAGGAGGAACGCCCTGCGATCAATGCGATTGTCGAAATATTCAGGGCAAAAATTGTCGATGTGGCATCGGATACGATGATGATCGAGCTCACGGGAAATCAGGCGAAGCTGAATGCTTTTACAAAGCTTTTGGACGGATATGAGATCAAGGAGCTTGTACGCACCGGTATTACTGGTCTGGCGAGAGGATTTCTCGATGACAACGGGCAGTAAGGAATTGTTTCTGAGAAAGAGTTTGGCGAGCGTGGGGCGGGCTTCGCATCGAAAACCATCTTCCGGGTCATTCCGGAGGGGCTTTATAAATTATATATTAGGAGGAAGATGAAAATGGCAGACGCAAAGATTTATTACGAGAGTGACTGTAATCTTGGACTTTTGGATGGAAAGACGATTGCGGTCATCGGATATGGAAGCCAGGGACACGCACACGCATTGAACGCAAAGGAAAGCGGATGCAATGTTATCATTGGACTGTATGAGGGCTCAAAATCATGGGCAAAAGCCGAAGCACAGGGATTTAAAGTATTTACGGCAGCAGAGGCGGCAAAACAGGCAGATATCATCATGATTCTGATTAATGACGAATTACAGGCAAAGTTGTATAAAGAGTCGATTGAGCCGAATTTGGAGGCTGGCAATATGCTGATGTTCGCACACGGCTTCAACATTCATTTCGGGCAGATTGTGCCGCCGAAAGATGTTGATGTGACAATGATCGCTCCTAAGGGACCGGGACATACGGTACGCAGCGAGTATCAGGCGGGAAAAGGAGTTCCATGCCTTGTGGCGGTAGAGCAGGATGCAACCGGAAAAGCGCTGGATATGGCGCTTGCTTATGCGCTTGCGATCGGCGGGGCGAGAGCCGGCGTTCTTGAGACGACATTCCGCACCGAAACAGAAACGGATCTTTTCGGCGAGCAGGCGGTACTGTGCGGCGGCGTTTGCGCTCTTATGCAGGCTGGTTTTGAAACGCTCTGTGAAGCGGGATACGATCCGAGAAATGCATATTTTGAATGTATTCATGAGATGAAGCTGATTGTGGATCTTATTTATCAGAGCGGTTTTGCGGGCATGCGCTACTCGATTTCAAATACGGCGGAATACGGTGATTATGTGACGGGGCCGAAGATCATCACAGAAGAAACAAAGAAGACGATGAAGAAGATTCTCACCGATATTCAGGATGGTTCCTTTGCCAAGGAATTCCTGCTTGATATGTCAGAGGCGGGCGGTCAGGCTCATTTCCGGGCAATGAGAAAGCGTGCTGCGGAGCATCCGTCTGAGGTGATCGGAGAGGATATCCGTAAGCTTTACAGTTGGAATGGTGAAGATAAACTGATCAACAATTAATCTTGAAATGATTCAGCCCGGTTGCAGTTCCGACCGGGCTTTCTTTACTAAAAAGCGTTGGAATATCTGGTCGGGAGCGTGTGCGAATGGAGGGAAAATGTATGGTTCGGCTTATCGTTACGGATGTGGACGGTACTCTTGTGAAAGACGGAGGATCTGTGGACTCATTCAATCCCGCTTATTATGACGTGATCCGCCAATTAAAGGAAAAGGGCATTACATTTGCCGTGTGCAGCGGCAGACAGCTGGTGAGCCTGGAAAAATTATTTTATCCGGTGAAGGACATCATTTATTTTATTGTGGACGGCGGCAGTATGGTATTTAACCGGGGAGAATGTATTTATTCAAAGGTTCTTCCGAAGCGGGTGTGCGATGAGCTTATTGACGACGCCAGACAGATTCCCCAGTGTGAAATCATGGTGTGCGGATTGAAACGCGCGTATGCGGCGAGTGCGGATTCCGAGATGTACCGGTGGATGGTCGACGGGTACGGGTACGACATACTTGCGGTAGGCGATATAAAGAAGAATGTGCCGGATGAAGTGGTGAAAATATCTCTGTATCATCACAATATGGTAGAGAAGCTGACAGATCCGTGGTTCCGCCCGAGATGGGAAAACCGCGTCCGGTTAAACATTGCCGGAATTCAGTGGCTGGACTGCGTTCCGCCGGACTCTGGCAAGGGTAGCGCCGTTGCTTTTATTCAGGAACAGCTTGGCGTTTCAAAGGAAGAGACGGTCGCATTTGGGGATAATCAGAACGATATTGATATGCTGAGACGAGCGGGAAAGAGATTTGCTGTGGAAAATGCAAGAGAGGAATTGAAAGCGGAGGCTACCGATATATGTGGTCTTTGTTTAGAAGATGGAGTGTTGAAGGAATTGATTAAGATGCTTTGAGGGGAGAATGCATATGGAAAATAATGTATATATGTGGCTTGCCGCCATGCTGGTCTTCGTACTTTCCTGTATGGTATTTTGTTTCTTTTATATTAAGGTGCAGATGAGGAAAATGAAAAAGAAAAAGGAAATATATCAGTCGATATTGAACCAGTCGATGGAGACGTTTGCACATGCGATTGATGCGAAGGATAAGGACACCAACGGCCACTCGATTCGCGTTGCCACCTATTCGAGAGAGATCGCGCGGCGAATGAATATGGATGAAGAGAAGCAGGAGAAACTTTACTATATGGCGATGCTTCATGATATCGGGAAGATCGGCATTCCGGATTCGATTTTGAAAAAGCCCGGGAAATTGACAGAAGATGAAATAAAGATCATTCGAAGCCATCCTACGATCGGTGGCGAAATATTGCAAAATTTCACTGTGATTGAGGGAATCAGCGATGGCGCCAGATACCATCATGAACGGTATGACGGAAACGGATATAATGAGGGGCTCAAAGGAGAGGAGATTCCGCTGTTTGCCCGGATTATCTGCGTCGCGGACTGTTATGATACGATGTCAAGTAAACGGGTTTATAAAGAGAACCGCGATGAAGCGTACATATTAAAAGAATTGGAGGAGTGCAGCGGCAAACAGTTCGACCCCAATATCGTCCCTTATATGATTGATATGATCAAGGATGGAACGGCGCGTTTGCAGGGAATGATTGAGGTGGAGATGTAGGGGCGCTTCCTGATGCCGGCGCCGATTTTTTCTTGAAAACGGGATTGGCATATGGTATGATAGACCGTGGCAAAATGATTAAATAAGAAAGCCTGGCCGATTTGGTGCGGAAAGCATGGAGGATTCAGAATGGTTATTAAAATATTTTTTTTGATTTTGTTTTTTGGCGTAATGGTTGGAGTTGGATTGTACTCCAGAAAGCATGCGACAAATGTCAATGATTTTGTGCTGGGCGGCAGGAACGTAGGTCCGTGGCTGACTGCATTTGCATACGGCACATCTTATTTTTCGGCAGTTGTGTTCGTAGGATATGCCGGGCAGTTTGGTTATCGGTATGGGCTTGCTTCTACGTGGGTCGGTATCGGAAATGCCCTGATCGGTTCGCTGCTTGCCTGGGTTATTTTGGGCAGGCGTACCCGTATTATGACAAATCATCTTTCGGCGGCGACGATGCCTGATTATTTCGGGAAGAGATATGGAAGCAATGCGCTTCGCATAGCGGCTTCCGCGATTGCGTTCGTATTTTTGATTCCCTATACCGCGTCCGTGTATAATGGATTGTCGCGTTTGTTTGGCATGGCGTTCGATATTCCTTATGAGATCTGCGTCATTGTTATGGCGGTGCTGACGTGCGTATATGTCATTCTCGGCGGTTACATGGCGACGGCGATTAATGACTTTATACAGGGGCTTATTATGCTTGGCGGTATCATTGCCGTGATTGCGGCGGTGCTAAACGGACAGGGAGGTTTTCTGGCGGCAGTGAGGTCGCTCTCGGAATTTGAGAGTGATGTTCCCGCGACGCTGGGGCAGCAGGGGGCGTTTGCTTCGTTTTTTGGACCGGATCCCCTGAATCTGCTGGGCGTGATTATTTTGACGTCGCTGGGAACATGGGGGCTTCCTCAGATGGTACATAAATTCTATGCGATTAAGGATGAGAAATCGATTCAGTCAGGAACGATCATCTCCACATTCTTTGCAGTTATCGTTTCCGGCGGGTGCTATTTTCTGGGCGGTTTTGGACGGCTTTTTGACACGGCAGCCATTCATAAAGAAGACGGAAGCGTGATCTTTGATGCGATTATTCCGTCCATGCTGTCGACGCTGCCGGATATTTTGGTCGGTATTGTGATCGTACTCGTGCTTTCCGCATCCATGTCAACGCTCTCATCTCTCGTGCTGACGTCGAGTTCGACACTGACGCTGGATTTTTTGAAGGATAATATAATTAAGAAAATGACAGAGAAGAAGCAGCTTTTTTGCATGCGGATTCTGCTGGTGTTTTTTATCGCCTGCTCTGTTGTGCTTGCGCTTTTTCCGCCGAAATCGGCGGCTCAGTTTATCGCGCAGCTGATGGGAATTTCATGGGGAGCGCTGGCTGGCGCATTTTTGGCTCCGTTTCTGTACGGGCTGTACTGGAAGGGGGTAACGCGTGCGGCTGTGTGGGCGAGTTTTATATGCGGTATCGGCATAACCGTATCGAACATGTTCCTGTCTTACATTTCCTCGCCGATCAATGCCGGCGCGATCGCTATGGCGGCCGGTCTGATTGTAGTACCGTTGGTGAGCTGGCTGACGCCGCGCATGGATCAAGCGGAGGTAGATGATATTTTCGCCTGTCTGGACGAACAGGTAGTGGTAGACCAGAAAACGGCGCTGCCAAAGAAAAATTAAGCAATGTTTATTTTTGCGCTTGGAGGGAGAGTATGAAACAGTCATCAGAATTAAATCGAATGTTGCGCCAGATTGACCATAAAGGATATCCGGCTTATAAGCAGCTGCGCGGGGAATATCAGTTTCCCGGGTATGTTTTGGGGATCGATCATGTACAGGGAGATCCCTTTGCGGCGCCGTCTAAGGTGAGCATTCATATAAAAGGAAAACAGGCGGGATTTCCGGAAGCGCTTTACCGCTTGCCATGCCAGAAAACAGCGCTGGAAAATGTGCTTCTCCGGCAAATGGGAAGGCAGCTGCACAAAATGTCGTTTCAGGCCAAAGGCTCCGGCAAATCGGGGCTTATGTCTGTGAGCAGTCCGGGGCAGGAGGTTCTGCCCAGAAGCGGCTGCCAGCTGGATCAAGAGACCGGGGATCTGGTACTTCGTATGGAGGTTGGCTTTCCGGCGAACGGGAGGACGATCAACGCCCGGGAATTGGAAAAGATTTTGTTTGATTTTATTCCGGAATCGGTAAAAAGGAGCTTGTACTATCAGGCGTTTGATCCGGATCAGCTGCAAAATACGGCGGAGCTTGCCGAAGATCAGGAGGCGATCCGCCAGCAGCTGCCGGAGAGGAAACTGGCGGCATTTGTGGCGAACGGTTCAATTCTTCCGAGGGAGTCCGGCGTGAGCAGCCGTCCGATGAAACAGGCAGTGGCGTTTCAATCGCCGCAGTCGATGGAGGTTGAGCTTACGCTTCCCAACCGCGGCGCGATCCGGGGAATGGGCATTCCGCTTGGCGTCACATTGATCGTCGGAGGAGGCTATCATGGAAAATCAACTCTTTTGAAAGCGCTGGAGCTTGGCGTCTATAATCATATCGCCGGGGACGGGAGAGAATATGTGATCACGGATCAGACGGCGATGAAGCTGCGCGCGGAGGACGGAAGAAGCGTAAAAGATGTCGATATTTCTCTCTTTATAAATAATCTGCCGAATGGCAAGGATACTGTGAAATTCTGCACGGAGGATGCCAGCGGCAGCACGTCGCAGGCAGCTGGCGTGGTCGAGGCGATGGAAGCGGGAAGCCGCGTGTTTCTCATCGATGAAGACACGAGCGCAACGAATTTTATGATCCGGGATGAGCTGATGCAGCGCGTCGTTCACCGGGATGTTGAGCCGATTACGCCGTATATAGAGAGGGTGCGGGAGTTATATGAAATGTTTGGCATCTCTACGATTTTGGTGGCGGGAAGCTCCGGCAGCTATTTTCATAAAGCGGATTGCATTTTGCAGATGAACCGCTATGTGCCGGCGGATATTACGGATTTTGCCAAAGAAGAGGCAAAAGCGTTTCCTGTACTGGAGGAAGCGCCGAAAATGGCTCAGCCGTCATTTGCGAGGGTGTTCGCACAAAACCGCAAGCTGGCGGGAAGCGACCGGGTTAAGATGAAAACGATGGGGATGGACGGGATCAGCATTGACAGGGAGACGGTTGATCTGAGGTATTTGGAGCAGCTTGCTGATCCGGAACAGCTGACGATGCTGGCGCAGATTTTAAAATATGCGGAGATCAATGTGTTTGACGGAAAAAAGACGCTGGCGGAAGTGGTTGACGTTCTTGAGGACAGGCTGAAGAAGCTGGGGTTTGCCGGAATATGCGGGGAAAGAAATGTGAGTTCCGGCCTGGCGATGCCGAGAAGACAGGAGATATTCGGATGCCTGAACCGATACCGGAAGCTGTAAAATCCGGCTGATTTCCGAATAGCTTTATATTGCGAGGGGAGTTATGTACGAAGAGAAGGATTTGGTTCGCGTGGCGAGGCGGGAAAATAATACAAAGCGCACGTATTTGGTAGTTAATCGGCTTCAAGCAAAGCATATCCCGTCTGTTCCGGACGAGACATTGCGGATGTTTGACCGGCTTGCCGAAGTAATAAAAAGGGAATACGGAGAAGAGGCGCTTCTGCTTGTCGGTTTTGCCGAGACGGCAACGGCAATCGGCGCAAGGCTTTCGGTTCTGCTGGATTCATATTATATGCAGACGACGCGGGAAGACGAGACGGGAGCGTCTTATCTTTATTTCAGCGAATCCCACAGCCATGCCACGGAACAGAGGCTGATGAAAGATGGGCTTGATCAGGCGGCGCGCCTGGTAAGAAGAATCGTGTTCGTGGAGGATGAGGTGACAACGGGGAATACGATTATGAAAATCATCCGCATTATTCGCAAAGAATATGCCGGAATGTTCTCCTTTTCCGTCGCCTCTCTTTTAAACGGGATGAGCAGGGAAAATATGGAAAAATATGCGAAAGAAAACATTGCTCTCCATTATCTCGTGAAAACGAATCACGATGCTTATTCACAGAAAGCATTGTCATATCGGGGAGACGGAGGTTATCATGTGATGGCGCGCGATGGCGGGGCGGGAAGGATTTCCGTTCGGGATGTGGAAGGATGTATGAATGCGCGCCATCTTGTGAGAGGCAGCGAATATCAGGAGGCGTGCCGGAGACTGTGGACGCGCATATATGAGGATCTGGGCGGCGTTACGAAAAAGAAGATACTTGTTTTAGGGACGGAGGAATTTATGTATCCGGCGATTTATGTGGCGGACCGGTTTCAAAAGGAAGGAAATGAGGTTCGCTGCCACTCGACGACGCGAAGCCCGATTGAAGTGAGCCGGGAACAAGACTATCCGCTGCATGAGAGATATGAGCTCGTGAGTTTGTATGACAGGGAGCGGACGACTTATCTATATGATATTGGGACGTATGATCTGGCGGTTGTCCTGACGGATTCAGCCTGCGTGCCGGACGAGGGGCTTGCTGCGCTTACCCGTGCGCTTGAGGCATGTGGAAACGGGAGTATTGCGTGTTATGCATGGAGGTGCGAAAGACGCCGCCATGATTCATGAATTGGTTGGAGGGTAAACAGCATGAGGTCGTCTTATAAAGAAGCCGATGTGACATTATTATTAAAAGACATAACCGGACTTGTGAAGCCGCAGCCAACGGAAGAGAGGGAGAAGCTGATTCAGGCGGGCAGGCATTACTGCGAGATGCTTCCCGTCGAGTATGTGCCGTCGGAACGCTATATGAAGGCATATCGGGAGGCGTTAAAGCATTTTGCGAAACCGACAGCTGCCGCCGTGGGAGTTCTGGCGGACAGGATTATGATGCGAAAAGGAAAGGATACCGTCATCGTTTCACTTGCGAGAGCCGGCATTCCGATTGGCATTTTACTCAAACGGTATATTGCGAAAAAATATCACGTTGATTTAAAGCATTATTCCATCTCGATCATACGGGGAAGGGGCATTGATGGCAATGCGATGAAATACATGCTTGCAAGGCATGCGCCGGAAACGCTTTTGTTTGTGGATGGGTGGATCGGCAAGGGCGCTATTTTGGGCGAACTGCGGAAAGAAGTCGCTCGTTACGATGGCGTTTCACCGGACATCGCGGTTTTGGCGGATCCTGCCAATATGACGGATTTGTGCGGGACGCATGAGGATATTCTGATTCCCAGCTCCTGTTTGAACTGTACGGTATCCGGCCTGGTAAGCAGGACGTTTCTGAGGGATGACATCATACGTGAAAATGATTTTCACGGAGCGGTTTACTATGGGGAGTTGAGCGGAAATGATTTGTCCTATGAATTTATAAATGCGATCGAAAAAGAATTTCTGTTTGATTATAAAGCAGATCGATATTGCGCGGAGGGGCTTGGAATCGACGAGGTCAGAGAGCTGGCGGATGCGTTCGGCGTGTCGGATGTAAATTTCATTAAGCCGGGCATCGGAGAGACGACGCGCGTCCTGCTGCGGCGCGTCCCGTGGAAGGTTCTCATTGACCGGAAATACGGGGAAGATCCATCCCTTCTGCCGGTTATCCGGCTTGCTGAAGAAAAACAGGCGCCGGTAGAATTTTATCCCCTGCGGCATTACAAGGCATGCGGTATTATAAAAAAGCTGCCGGATGTGTAAGAATTATCATCTGACGCCGTAGATTTCAGCTTTCATCAGTATTTGACGGGCCCAGTTGGTATGTGTTTTGAATTCATTCATCCGGCTGTGGCCGCTGCTGCGGGACACGAAAGAAGGATTGGTTTTGTCCCATGCGAGCAGCTGTTTTGCATCTTCATACTCTTCCCGCGATACTTTGTGCGCTTCGTTTATGACAGCGATCTGCTTCGGATGTATTGCCGTTTTTCCGGTGAAACCGAATAGACGGTCTTTTTTCAGCTCCTCCCGAAGACCGGATTCCCAGTTCGCGCCGTCATAGTATTCCCATACGGGACCGGAAACGATATAATCTTTGCCGAACACAGTGACGATATCGCATAGCAGATCGGAGACCGGTCGTATATCGTAAATTGTTTCGTCTGCGCGGCGTCTGCTTCCGAATATATGGCAGAGGTCGCTGCCGCCGACACGGATATTCAGGACATAGTTTTCAATAGCGTCCAGCTTTTCTTTTAGCCCGTACAGGATATCGTATCTTGTTCTCAGGTCAATAAAGGAGGCGCTTTCAAAAATGGGCATCATATATACCGTTTTGCCAGAGCCTGCATTTATATTTATAATCTCCCGTATATAAGCGTCTGCATTTTCCAGTGAAAATTTAGGTATGATAAATCCGGACAATAATTTATTCGCGCCGCCTAAAGTCCCGTACAGACGGTTTATCTGCTCCGGATTTCTGACTCGGATAAAAATATGGGGAATATAAAAGGAAGATTTTTCCTTTTCCCTGTATATGGTATGTAACGTCTGAATCATTATGTTTTCCGCCTCTTCGACGAAATCATCGTTGACGGTGTCCTCCAAGCAGAGCGCCAGAGAGTATGGCAGATCGAATTTTTCCATAATGACAGAGCTTGCAATCGTAGTCTTGTTGGCGGGCGTATACAAAAGCGCACCGACGCTATAACACAGCGTGTTGTCTTTCATGCTGCGGTTCCTCCTTAAAATTAACTGTCACTATAGTACCATAATGAAATGAAAAAAGATAGCATTTTTTTCCGCTCTGTGCTAAAATAAAAACAGGTGATGAAAATGGCTGAACAATTTACGACGCGCCTGAATGTGATGACTATCTCCTCGATGAGTACGTTTGCCAATATAAAGGGCGGTTTTCGCAAAGGCTGCAAAGACGTATATTTTTATCGGCTGCTCGGAATATCAGGGAACTATGTCGGGCAGATCGGGGAAATGGATGAAATGCTCAATGCCCGCATGCAGGCGGGAGCGGTTTCATATAAGAGAATACGGGAGCTTCCTAAAGTGGGCGTGGGTGATGAAATGGCGGTTTACATCCGTATTTACAAGGAGTGGCTGGAAAGCGGCAGAACGGCGCTGGCATTTCCGCCGCTGGAGGACGATTGCTTTCGGAAGGTTCTGAGTATGGCTTGCAACAGGGTGTTGGAGCAGTACCGGAGTATCAATCCGAATTCAAATGACTCCCAGGAGCAGAATTTCATAATCAAGTTATTGTTCTGGCTTGACCGGCTGATGGAGGGATGGCTGACGGCATGGACAGAGGGGGAGAGCATCAAACTTGTGTCCGAAAACGTAAATAAAAAGCAGGAATATTTATTTTACATATTTCTCACTTTTCTCGGATTTGATGTGCTGCTGCTCCAATATAAAACAGACATCAGTGAGGATATGGAACGCCTTAATCTGTCGGGGAAATGCGTGATCGGTTCCTTTTCCGATGTTGATGTGCCGCCCTATGAGTACCGCGGGGAAAAAACGGCTGCTGCGCCGCCGCAGCGGACAGGTCAGGGGAACATGCGGGAAAGGATAGCGCCGCAGCGGACAGGGCAGGCATATGTGCGGGAAAGGATAGCCCCGCAGCGGACAGGTCAGGAAGAGCGGAGGGAAAAAACATACGAAGAGCTTGCCATGCTTTCGTCTTCTGTTGTCATGATCGCGATTCACAATCGGAAAGGCGACGTTATAGGAACCGGTTCGGGCATCATGATCAACAAAGACGGATACATATTGACGAACAACCATGTTGCGAGCGGCGGTGCGTTTTATTCGGTGAAAATAGAGGATGACGAACAAGTATATAAGACGGATGAGATTATTAAATACAATCCAGACATGGATCTCGCGCTGATCCGGATCTGCCGCCGCTTCAGCCCATTGCAGATATACCGGGGAAGCGGGCTGGTGAGAGGGCAGAGAGTGGTCGCGATCGGAAGCCCCTTGGGGCTGTTCAATTCGATTTCCGACGGTATAATCGCCGGATTCCGAAAGATCAACAATGTTGATATGATACAGTTTACTGCCCCGATTTCGCATGGCAGTTCGGGCGGTGCGCTGATGAACATGTACGGTGAGGTGATCGGAATCAGTACGGCGGGATTTGACGACGGACAGAATATAAATCTGGCGGTAGGATATGAGTGTATCCGGATGTTTGCGGGGGGCTTTGTACAATAGAAATTTCTTGCGCTCAAGGGCGACATGTGGTACAATTTACACGTGAAGTTTTCGGCTTGGCCGGGCGTAAAGAGGCAAGAAAAATCGGTAATGAAGGTGAAGGCATGTTTGAACGCGGAAAGATTGGCAAACTGGAAGATTTTTTTGCTGATTTAAGCGGGCGTAGGCAGAAAGGCGTATATTTTTACCGGATATACGGTTATAATGAACAGATTGCCGCGTTTATCCGCCGGTATTATGAGGAAGCAAGGAAATCCGGTATCGTGATCGAAGGGAAAATTCAAAATCCGGATAAAAACAACCTTTCGTACTATGACGAGATAATGGGGATGGATTTTCAGGCGAATCCGGGTTTTATCCTTACAAGCTTGGGAAAATGGCTGCCGAGAATGAATGAGTATCAGAGAAAAACCGTAGCGGAGGCGATTTACGATTCGCTTGAGCTTTTGAGGAAAAGCGGCAAAAATATAAACATGCTGAAGAATGCATATATTAAGTTTATGTGCTGGCTGTATTATAAGTTTGAAAGAATCGTCAGCCGCCTCGGGGAGGATACAGTACCCAAAATACTATATGAAGGAAACATCAGCAGTTACGAACTGATGATGTTTTCGATTTTATCGAGTGCCGGATGCGACATTGTTTTACTGGAGTATTCAGGGGACGCCGGTTATGGGAAACTGGATCCGGCAAATGAGAAGTCGGATCCGCTCGTACTCCCGCAGATGGCGCCGTTTCCGGAAGGATATAATTTAAAAAGGGTTGGGCAGGAAATCAGGGAACAGATTGACAGGGAAAAGCTGTACGGCGATATGCCGTTGCTGCTGAATTGCACAAATGCATGGATTACCGGAAACGGTTTGGCAGATGTGCGGATGAGTCCCGCCATAAGAGGACGGGACGACCGCTTGTTTTACAATTGCTTTTACCGCATCCGCGGCGTTGAGGACAAGCTTCTCTATGTGAATGAATTGTACCAGTTCCAGCTTGGAATGCAAAACAGCGGGAGAAAGCTTGTTATTGTTGACCAGGGAATTCCGAATCCGGAGCCGGAAGAGATTAACCGTATTCAGAGAAGCTCTTATACGGACGCAAAGCAGATGATTTTCGGTTTGCTGTCGAATCTCCGCGATGTGCCGGATGGCGAATTGAAAAAGCTGATGAAAAAGGCATTCATTGATGTGATGCTGGAAGAATCAGCCAAACTGGAGACGTCCGGATCAACAGGCTTGAATATAAATAAATTGATCAATAAGGCGGTTTATCTTTTGTGCTGTCTGCGGCGCTACGAGAAACAGCTGTTTGACAGATGGGACAGGGAAAGCATTGCCTGCTTTATTTATTTCGGAGCGTGCAGGAACGCAAACGAGGTGCTGTTTTTGCGGATGCTGGCGAGGCTTCCGGCGGACGTCGTGCTGCTTGAACCCAATTTAAATGAGACCGTTCCGATCGACGATCCCATTTTGTATGAAATTTGTTATAATGAGACCATGTCGGTAAGCAGGTTTCCGAGGCAGAGTCCCGAAGTGCATTTGGGAACTGCGGCATATCATGCGGAGCGGGAACTCGATTCCATTATATATCAGGATTCGGGGATTTACCGAAACCAGCAGTATGCGAAGGCAAATGTCGTGACGCTGCAGACGATGTATGAGGAAATCGCTATTTTATGGGATCAGGAATTAAAATACCGTCCCAATTTCAGCGTTGTTGGCGAGGTGTTGACGATCCCTGTACTGTGCGCGAAAATTTCGGGGATTAAGGATGGAAATATAAATAATTATTGGGCGTCCGCGAAAAGACTTATGACGGACGATACCACGGTGATCAGGAATGTACCGCATCTTAGGCGGGAAGACCCCAATCCGGTCAGGGCGTTTGCTGCGGAATTTTTGAAAAACGGGCGGCTTCTGCGTAAGAAGATTAAGGAGCACAGGAGTTATCAGTATGGCGTTTTGCGTGAAGAAATTCAGGAGCACATGTTGGACAAGCTTCAGGAGATTATTGACCGGAAGGTGATAAAGGGTACATTTGAAAACGGAACGGAATATACGATTATCTCAACCGTTTTAAACCTGGACAAAGGCATTGTCAGGATGATTCAGAAATTCGACTTTACGAAAAAAAATCCGAAGGTCATATATTTCTGTACCGGAGAAGAGCAGTTGTCTCTGGAAGACGCGGTTATGGCGCTGTTTTTAAGCCGTATCGGATTTGATATTTTATTTTATGTACCTACGGGGTATCAGGTAGTGGAACAGTATTTTCAGGTCAAGGTGATGGAGGAACATCAGATCGGGGAGTTTGTATACGACTTGGAGCTTCCTGATTTTGATGCCATTTCATCTCACAATACGCGCTGGTCGTGGCGGGAAAAAATATTTAAGAGAGGTACGTGATTATGGGATTGGATTTTAGCAAGACGCCGGCACAAGAGCCGGAGACGGAAGCGGTTGCCGTGGCGGAAAATGGAGCGGAGGTTATTCAGGAATATGATATCGCTGCAGAGCGGCAGAAAATGAATGAACAGCTTGTAAACTCTCCGGAGGTTGATGCGCTCGTGAGCACGATCGAGCTCGATAATATGGAGACGATTGTGTCATTTGGCGCACAGACGGCGGAAGAAATATCGAAAGCGTCCGACATCGTGTTAAACAGCATGAGCATGACGCAGATCGACCACTCGGGCGAGATGCTGAATACGCTCGCCAAGATTATGGGCAAGTTTGATATAGAGGAAATCAGGGATAATCCGGGACTGTTTGGAAAGATGTTCGGGAATCTGAGGAAGAAACTGGACAAAATATTGGAGAAGTACCATACGATGGGGGATGAAATTGATAAAATTTACGTCCAGCTCAAGCAGTATGAGACGGAGATCAAACAGTCCAACCGGAAACTGAACGAGATGTTTGAAGCAAATGTGCAGTATTATCATGATCTCGTAAAATATATTTTAGCCGGAGAGCAGGGATGCCGGGAGATCGAGGCTTATATTGAGAAGCGTCAGGCGGATATGGAGGAGAGCGGCGACAAGTCGATTCAGTTTGAGCTGCAGTCGCTGCAGCAGTCGCTGATGATGTTAGAGCAGCGGACTCAGGACCTGAGGACGGCGGAAAATGTTGCGCTGCAGTCGATTCCTATGATCAAGACGATGGAATTCAGCAATATGAATCTGGTGCGGAAGATCAATTCAGCGTTTATTGTCACGCTGCCGGTATTTAAACAGGCGCTCGCACAGGCGATTATGCTCAAGCGCCAGCGGATTCAGGCAGAAGCGATGTCCGCTTTGGATGAGAAGACAAATGAAATGCTGGTTAAAAATGCGAGGAATACGGTTGAGGCGTCGAAGCTGACAGCACAGCTTACATCGGGCAGCTCAATCAAGATCGAGACGCTTGAAACGACGTGGAGGACGATTGTCAGCGGCATTAACGAGACGAAGCAGATTCAGGAAAACGCGAAAAGGAAGAGAATCGAAGACCAGCAGAGGCTGGAGCGTATCAAGGCTGAGTTTGAACAGTCGTACAGCGTGCCGTCAAAACAAAGTTAATACAATTTAAGGAGGTATATATTATGTCAATCAGTTTAACAAAAGGGCAGAAAGTTGACCTGACAAAAGGCAATCCGGGGTTAAAAAGCGTCATGGTCGGATTGGGCTGGGATGTAAATGCGTTTGATTCCGGCACGGATTTCGACTTGGATGCATCCGCTTTTTTGGTTGGGGAAAATGGAAAATGCCCGACGGAGAAAGAATTTATTTTCTATGGCAATCTTGTGCATGCCAGTGAAGCCGTCAAGCATATGGGGGATAATCTTACCGGCGAAGGCGAAGGGGATGATGAGCAGATCATGGTTGATCTGACGAAGATCCCAGCCAATATTTCCAAAATCGCATTTACGGTTACGATTTATGACGCGGAGGCGCGCCGGCAGAATTTCGGACAGGTGTCCAATGCGTATATCCGAATTTTGGATGAGACGACGGGAACGGAACTGATCCGCTACGATCTCGGAGAAGATTTTTCGATTGAGACGGCCGTCGTCGTGGGCGAGATGTACAAAAATAACGGTGAATGGAAATTTAATGCGATCGGAAGCGGATTCCAGGGAGGTCTTGCGGCGCTGTGCGGCCATTATGGAATTGACGCCAGCTGATCCGGTATGGGAAACGTGAAAGGTGCGAATGGAGGAAAAAATAATGTCTATTAATTTGCAGAAAGGGCAAAAAGTCAGTTTGTCCAAAGATAATGCAGGATTGTCGCGGGTAATCGTCGGACTGGGCTGGGACGAGGCTCCCAGAAAAAAGGCCGGCTTCTTTGCGCCGAAACCACAGCCGATTGACTGCGATGCTTCTGCCATCATGCTTCGTAATGGGAAATTTGTTGATAATGCGGATCTTGTTTATTTCGGAAATCTGCGCCATAGGACAGATACGGTGATCCACATGGGCGATAACCTGACCGGCGCCGGGGACGGCGACGACGAGCAGATCGTCGTTGACCTCGCAAACATCCCGCAGGAATATGACAAAATTGTTATTGTTGTCAATATTTATGACGCGGTAAAGAGAAAGCAGCATTTCGGAATGATTGCGAACGCATTTGTCCGCCTTGTGGATGCCCGCAATAATAATGAGATATGCAAATATAACCTCTCTGAAAATTATGAGGGCATGATGGCAATGGTGTTTGGTGAAATTTACCGCTACAATGGAGAGTGGAAATTTAATGCGATCGGCCAGGCAACGATGGATCCGGGTATCGGACAGCTCGTCAACCGGTATGTATAATTGTTATGGACGTATTTTATACTGATCTTGACAATACAATCATTTACTCGTATAAATGCGATATCGGCGGGAATAAAATGTGCGTGGAGATTTATGAGGAAAGAGAAATTTCATTTATCACCCGCCGGACGGCGGGCTTGCTGTCAGAGCTTTCCGGGCGCGCGCTGTTCATTCCGGTAACGACGAGGACGATAGAGCAATATCGCAGAATTAAACTTCCAGTCAGTACTCCTCCATATGCGCTTGTGTGCAATGGCGGAGTGCTTCTGGTTGAGGGAAAAGAATGCGGGGAATGGTACCGAGAATCCATGGAGCTTGCGGCGGATTGCCAGAGCGACCTGCGGAGGGCGGAAAAGATGCTTTGCAGTGATCCGGACGTTGATTTTGAGGTGAGAAATATAAAAGGACTCTTTTTGTTTACAAAGAGCGCAAAGCCGCAAGAGACGGCAAAACGCTTGCGGGAGGGACTGGATGGCGGAGGCGCGGACGTGTTTGAAAACGGGAAAAAGGTATACGTTGTGCCAAAGCAGATGAATAAGGGGCTGGCGGTCAGAAGGCTGCAGGAAAAGCTGCGCGCCGGCGGCGTTATTTCAGCAGACAGCCGCATCATTGCGGCGGGGGACAGTGAATTTGATATCCCAATGCTTGCTGCCGCAGATATGGCTGTGGCGCCGTTTGCGCTTGCCCGGTCGGCGGAACTTCCGGAAGAAACTGTGGTGATGGGCGAAGGCGGCATTTTTTCCGATTTTCTGCTCGGCCATGTGCACGGGATTTTGCGAGCTGGAAAACTTGCTATGAAGCGCAGCCGCACAGGCGAAAAAACGGTTATGAATTGACGAGGAGGAGAAACCGGAGGGAAAAGACATGGAAGAAAAAGAGGAAGCTGCAGTTATCGCCGCAGATGTGAGAAAACAGCGTGCGATGGACTTTTTTTTGGAGGGCTATAACTGCACGCAGTCTGTTGTCCTGGCTTTTGAGGACTTGCTGCCGTCGTCGCGCCGGGATGAGATCCTCTGTATGGCATCCGCATTTGGCGGCGGGATGGGACGATTGCGGGAGGTGTGCGGATCGGTGAGCGGGATGTTTCTCATCGCCGGACTTCTGTATGGATATTCGGGACCGGAGACCGGAACAAAAAAGGCGGAGCTTTACGGCAAAATTCAGGAGCTGGCGCACCGGTTTGAGGAAAAAAACGGGTCGATTGTCTGCCGCGAACTGCTCGGGCTGTCCGTGAAGGAAGAGGCTCCGGTTCCATCTGCCAGAACGGAGGAATACTATAAGAAGCGCCCTTGTAAGGAATTGATCGGAATGGCTGCGGAAATACTGGGCGATTTCATAATTGAAAATAATGTTGTAGACAAATCTTGAGAAAGTTGGTAATATGTTATAGGAGAGAGGATAACAAAGTTTAGGAAATGGCTTATGCTTTGAGAGGGAAATTATGGAAATCATCTTTATCATAATGGAAGTTTTGGGGATATGCGTGATCCTTTTTACCCTGAGGCTTTTGTTAAAAGGCGACGGTTCCAGTGAACAGAGATTGATGGGATATTTCATCACCGGGGCGCTTATACAAAATGCAGGCTACCTTTTGGAATTGACGTCTACTACGCTGGAGGCGGCTCTCACTGCAACGAAAATGCAATATCTGGGATCGATTTTTGTTCCGTTATGTTATTGCTGGTTTATATTCCTCTACTGCTATGAGAAACCGCCCTTGAAAGTGTTTGGATTTCTGGCGGTCATTGACCTGTGCCTGTTGGTGCTTATTTTTGTGGCGGGTTCGCATCCTTTTTACTATAGGGAGCTGGGATGGCTTGTGACAGAGAGCGGGCACCATTATCTTGATATTACATATGGTCCCGGATATCCGGCGTTTTTAATATTCGGGTGTGCGATTCCCTA
This sequence comes from uncultured Lachnospiraceae bacterium, assembly GCA_947591245.1. GTDB lineage: Bacteria > Bacillota > Clostridia > Lachnospirales > Lachnospiraceae > Eubacterium_F. The sequence continues at coordinate 44,790 of CANQCY010000014.1, forward strand.
TATCCTGTCGGTCCGCGTACTGGTTCGGGCCTCTTATACGAGGCGTGAGCGCGGAGCCAGCAGAAAGTATAAGACAATGCTGATTCTGTCTGTATTACCTGTTTTGGCATTGATTTCATACTCCGTAAAGCTGACATATGTGTACGACCCTACGCCCGTTGTGATGGGAGTTGTGCTTTCCATGGTTGTCATTCTTATATGGGGAAGATGTTGGGGTCAAAAGCCCCACTATAGTACCTTGAAAAGTTCATGTATTTTGTAGTAAATACAAGACTAAATGG
>CANQCY010000015.1 GCA_947591245.1 uncultured Lachnospiraceae bacterium
TTTCGGATAATATTCACTTTTCAATGTTCATTGCCAGCTGTGCTGAATATAATCACTCATGATTCCGAGAGATTATTTTATTCCAAACATCTGTTCTCCCCGCATCCGTTCTGCTTCCGGGAGACCGATTTGATTGGCAGTTTACTTCTTAATCTTAACCTTCTTTTTCGCACTCCATGCACTGTATTGCTTCTTCCCGTCTACAGTAACATAAGCTCTTGCCCGTACATAATAGGTCTTTTTATTTTTCAAGCCCTTGATCGTCGCCTTCAAAGTAGAAGCTTTCTTAATCTGAATCTTCTTTGCAGACTTCATATTGCTCTTCAGGGAATACTGAATCTCATAACCAGCCGCATCTTTTATCTTTTTCTTAAGGGTAACCTGCGCTTTCTTGCCCTTAACATTTTTCACGCTCCGAATCGCAGGCTTTGCAAGCGTAACCTTTCCACCCTCATTCGGAGCGGTTGTCACTGTCGGCGCCGGCTGTACGGATGCTTCCGGCTGTACAGATGTGTTCGGCTGTGAAGGCGTGCCCGGCTGTGCGGACGCTTCCGGCTGTGAAGGCGTGCCTGGCTGCGCGGATGCTTCCGGTTCCGGAGCTGGCGCCGTTGCTTTTGTAAACTCCCATGACGCCACGCGGTAATCCGTGCCACGGAACACAAAATATACGTCATGCACGCCGGATACTCCTGTCAGATTCGCCTCTATCGTATCATAAACCTCTTCGCCCGTATTTTTCAGCGCCAGCGTTCCTACCTTGTTCCCTGCGCTGGTCGGATCGTCGAGAAATACTTCGATTGCTCCATGTTCTGTAGCAGATGCGACTCTTGCCGTAATCTTGGCCGCGCCCTCGCCAAAATCCACGCCGCTGATTTTCGTCCAGTCTCCCGTATCGATCTTATCGAGAACCATCGCCTCCGCCTCATCGGATTTTGCCGATTTCACTCCGGCGCTGTAAGAAGTCGTAGTCGCATTGATCTTGCCATCATATGGATCAAAGTTTTCGATCTGCTCCGGTCCCTCATAGGTTGGCTCAATTTTGATATCATCCGTGTCTTCGTCCACTTCGATCTCATCCACGTGCAGACAGCGGTAATCATTGGTCGTATGGTAGAGCATATTTTCCAGAGCCGTGGAGTGGTATATGATATAATCATGTCCTTTATAGCTCAGCATACGATGGTGGTTATTATATGATTTGCCGTAAATGCTGCTCGGATTTGCCAGAATAGTTCCGAGATATTTCCAATCATCTGTGCTCTCCTGTTCTTCCGGATTAAATGCAATATCCATCGGATCCGTAGAAACATAGCAGGCGATCTGCCCGCTGGCGATCGGATTCAATGCGCCTAGCGGCTGTTTGCTCCCATTCACTTGGAAATTCGTACAGTACGAATAGAAATACTTGCCGTGGAACTGGTTGATCTCGCTGTCCTCAAACAGATAATACGTATCCATCTCCTGCGGTTCACCGTCCATCAGCACCTTCCCCGTATCCGGCTCAAATTTGATCTTGCACACGCGTCCGGTTTTCGGATGGGACTTCTGCAAGTCTGTCGCATTGTTGCCTCCCGGTATGCCGCCGCCGAAATATACATAGGCGTTGCCCTGATCGTCTACAAGCGCTGCCGGGTCAAAGCACCATACGACGTCTTTGCAGTTCGGACTTCCCTGACTAAACAGCGTCGTGCCGAGATCATCATACCACGGACCGGTCGGGGAGTCTCCCCGAACATATCCGACTGCGCCGCCATTCGTATGGAACAGATAATATTCCATCTCTCCGTCGCCGTCGCCGTCATATCTTATACCGGATGGCGCCCATGCCTGAGTACCCCATCCTCTCTTAACCTTATCGCCGGAATCCTCCGGCTCATTCGTCAGGTTCTGGGTATCCATAAACCCTTCATCGGTCCAGTTTACCATGTCTTTCGTGGACATAATCGTCAGGGAATGGTTGTGATATCCGTTCTGGATCATCTCAGAATCAGACGATGAATATTCGACCGCCTCGGTCGTACCATACACATACAGCTTTCCATCGCCGCCTTCCCCACTGTTATCAATCGAAGTCGGATCCGCACAAAAATTCCAATTTGTCAGCATGCTTGTAATCGGATGCGCTTCGCCGTCTTCCGTCGTATACGCCACCCCCGGCGTCAGTTCAAGCGCTTTCACGTCCCACGCCTGTTTCTCGCTCTCTTCCGGCGTAAACGGATCATCTGTCTGTTTGCTGTACGCCTTGATGTCGGCGCCGTTTTTCAGCGCCCCGTTCTCGTAAGCAACGACAGAATTGTTCCAGCCATAGGTATAAGCATCTTTATATTTGTAGGATACTTCATCCCCATCTGCACCCGCTGCAGAGCTTGGCGCCATCGTGGCCGTCACCATAGAAAGGGCAAGCGCCGCCGCCGTCAGGCACGATAATTTCTTTTTCAACCTCATATCTGTTCCTCCTGTCCTCATTCAAAAGTTGCGCAAAAGCGCCAAAATACTTGCATCTTTATAGTTAATGATTATAACATATGCACAATTCATTGTCAACCGCCCAAATCCGTCCACATTTTGCCACAACCATCCGTTTTTCCGCCCTTACGCGTTCTGCTCCCCACCCACAATACGGCATCCGATCCTAACGGTTCCATCTCCGTCTTCTGCCGTGCGGACTACAATGCCCTGATAGATATTAACCTTTGACGGCGGGAAGCCTTCGATTTCCAGCTCAACGCCTTCCCCTTTCTTTATCTCCATATCTCCGGGATCGATCGTGCATGCAAAACCTCCGGAGCTGATATCCACCATTTTTCCGGCAAATTTGCGTTTTGTGCTCCAAAAGGTCAGGGTACACGTATTGTCAAGACCCATCCGGTCAAATTGGCGGCGGTTTATCACAGACGGATTACTGTTTACCATAACGAAGAATGCGTTCTCGCCATCCGCTTTCGCTTCAGAAACAGTTACATTGCTCCAGTGGCACAGCACATTCCCTACAACGATCCGCATATGTATCGGACGCTCCCCATCTTCGCCATCGAGGGAAAAGCTGGCGCTCGCCGGCAGCCCTACTACGATGCCTTTATCCTCTGTCCGCAATACCTCGCCCACATATTCCCTTTCGCGGCCGCCGCACTCTGTCAGAAATTCTGCCTTCATACCCGGTTCCAAATCCTTAAGCCCCATGAAACCGCCCTCTCCAAGCTGTTCCATAAGCGTGCCGACAACACGGCCGATCTGTTCGATATTGGATGATGTTTCCTCATATTTGCCCAGCATTGTTTTTGTCGTTGTGTCTGCATTCGCCACCCGTTCGGTCGTTATCTCCATCACATCGCAAATCTGTTTCATGTTATCAACCATATTTCGGTTTGAGCTCTCTACTTCCTGCATCGCCGCATCAATGATCTGAATATTTTCGCCGAGCTGCGTGGAATCCGCTGTAATGTCGGAAACGCTCTGATCCACCTCGCCAATCTTGCCAAACATGACATTGATCAAGCGGATCGTCTCGGTGATTGACTGCGTCATCTTGCCAGAGGTCTCTTCCAGATGCTGCAGCGCCGCCATAATGCTTGCCGACGAGTTCTGCGTTCCCATACTCAGATTGCGTATCTCATCCGCCACGACAGCAAAACCTTTTCCCGCCTCGCCCGCGCGCGCCGCTTCAATCGAGGCATTCAGGGCAAGCAGATTCGTGCGGGATGAGATGCCTTCTATCGTCCCCGTTTCTTCTTTCACGCGGTTAAATTCATTTACAAATTCCCCCAGAACCTCTTCTACCTGCGACGACAGGTTCCCCATTTCTTTTGTGAGCTCTATAACCCCGGCAAGCTCCCGCGAGCTTGTTTTCGCATGATCAACAGACTGATTGATCAAAAGAACCATCTTTTCGATCAGATCCGCCACATTCCGCACCTGCGTATTAATATCGGAAGTCATGTCCATGGAAGACATTGTCTTTTCATATAAAATACCGTTTTTGTCGGTCAGCTCTTCCATATTGCGTACAACATCCTGCGCGCCCTCTTTATTTTCATCCGCCAGATCCATGACTGTATTGACGCCTTCAACAATGGCATCGCTTGCCTCTTTGACCTGATTAACCGTGTGCGTGACCCGCTGCAGATTTCCCTCCAGCGAGTTTAACATGGCGCCGTCCGTTTTCGTCAGATGGCTGATCGCCAGAATATAACTCGCATAACACATGATCATGCTTGCCGCCTGCACCTCGTAGTATGTAACGTCCATAGGCGTGTTCCTGCCGGACATAAAAGCTTTCACAATATACATAAATAATACAATAGTATTGAATACGCCGCATCGGATAATATAATTCTTATCTTTGAATAATATCAGCATGCCGGAAACGGGCAGCATATAAACAAACGTCAGGTTATTGCTCGTCGTCATCATGACAAATAAATAAAAAATACCATACCCGACCGCCACAAAATGCTTGTAAACGCCCGCACCTGTACCTTTGACCTTCAACGCGGCAAGGCCGGCGATAAACGGGCCCCAGCAAAACAACAGAAATATGGCAAGATATGGTACGGTACGCTGTCCCTTAAACACCTCAATCACATAAGCGACGGAAAGAATGACGCACAGGCACAGCCATATCGTCATCACCTTGCGATTTGCGCTTTTTGCAAATTCCTCTTCATTGTATTCCATTAAATCATCCTCCTTCTATTTAATTTTCATTATGACGCCGCAGCCAAAAGGTATTGAAAACCCGGCATCAAATCATTGTCCCATATATTCTCGGAAAATCCGTTCCAGATCCCCGATCGTTTCTATTTCATTTAACCGCCGCCGGATTGACGCCGAATGCGGATAACCGGAAGTATACCATGCCGTATGGGCGCGCATCTCCCGCATGCCGCAGCTTTCGCCTTTCCATGCCGCCTGCATTTCGGCATGCCGCATGATCGTCTCAAACACTTCCCGTATATCCGGTTTGGGAAGCTCCTCCCCGCATGCCAGATAATGCCTGATCTGTGTAAACAGCCATGGATTGCCTCTTGCTCCGCGTCCCACCATAACTGCATCGCAGCCGGTCTCTTCAATCATGCGCTGCGCATCCTCGCCGCATAGGATATCGCCATTCCCGATCACGGGTATGCTTACGGCTTCCTTCACGCGGCGTATAATATCAAGGTCAGCCGTGCCGCTGTAATACTGCGTCCTCGTCCTGCCATGGACGGCAATCGCCGATGCGCCGGCATCTTCCACCGCCTTCGCCATCTCGACCGCCTGTTCCTCCCCCTGCCGGAAGCCCTTGCGGACCTTTACCGTCACAGGTTTGCGAATCGCCTTCACCGTCTTTCTCACGATCTCTGCGGCCAACGGAATATTATTCAGCAGCGCCGAACCCTCTCCGTTATTTACTACCTTGGGAACGGGGCAGCCCATATTTATGTCAAGTATATCAAAATTCCTCTCTTCGATCTGCGCCGCCATGCTGCTTATAATATCCGGATCAGAGCCAAAAAACTGCAGCGCCGCCGGCCGTTCCTCCTCCCGGATCTCCATCAGCCGTTCTGTATTTTTACTGTGATAATAAATGCCTTTTGCGCTTACCATCTCCGTATAAACCAGATCAGCTCCTTTTTCCTTACACAGCTGCCGGAACGGCAGATCCGTCACGCCCGCCATCGGCGCCAAAATAAGCCGTCCCGAAATTTTGACGTCACCGATCTGCCACGGCTTATTTCCTACCGCTTCACTCACCTGTCTTCCCTTTCTTCTCCTCAAATGCTTTTGTCTTCTCATAAACCAGACGGGTTCCCTGAAGCGTCAGGTTCGGATCATAGATATCAATCGCATTCGTCGCATCCGAGATGCAGCGTCCGAGTCCACCTGTTGCAACGACGCGTATATTGGGGATGCCGGACTCTTTCTTAATCATCTTTACAATGTATTCCGTCTGCCCGATCGTGCCGTAAATCAGTCCTGCCTGCATGCCTGTAATCGTATTTTTCGCCAAAATCGTATCCGGCTTCTTTATCTCGATCTCCGGCAGCTGCGCCGCGCTCGACCACAGCGCGCGCGCGCTTATTTTAATTCCCGGACACGTCACCCTGGCTGCAAAAACGCCGTCGCCGGTAACGAGGTCATACGTCGTCGCCGTTCCGTAATCGACGACGATCACCGGGCCGCCATACATCTCGTAAGCGCCGACTGCGTCCACGATCCGGTCAGCTCCGATCTCGCTCGGATTGGCAGCGGCGATATGGATTCCCGATTTGGTATCGCTGCCCACGATATACGGCGTCCTTCCAAAATATTTTTTAATGCCGCTGACTAATGAATACATCACTTTTGGAACAACCGAGGCGATAATAACATCATGAATCTGATCCTCGACGATATTGTGCCTTGAAATCGCCTCGACGATCGCCTCCCCGAATTCGTTGGAGGTTCTGGGCAGATTCGTCGTAAGGCGAAATGTAAATTGGAGCTCGGCCCCGTCAAACACGCCAAAAGTAAGATTTGTATTTCCTATATCGATTGCCAGTAACATATCTTTATCCTCTTATTTTTTAATCCTTTTCCGCAAAAAACTCCCGGTAATACTCTTCCAGCGACTCAAACAGTTCCTCCTTTTCCCGCCGGAGCTGTTTGATTTTCAAATGGCTTCCGATCTCATCAAAAAAGAAATCGTTCTCTTTCGCTGTCGTTGACAGATAAAGCGTCCCGTCCTCTTCAAATTCCATCGTAAAAACGCCGCCCACATCTTCCGTCAGCATCACGCTTAATATCCGAAGCTCATCCCGAACGGATTCCGGCAGAGAAGAATACCTCGGATTCAAATAAAATTTCCGCTCATATGCACTGCACGCGCAAAGGATCTGTTTTTCATCCATCCCGGTTATTTCCTTTCACTCATCGGCACATATTCCTTATGCGAACACACAGCCTTATAAGCCGGGCGTATAATCTTCCCGGCATTCACAAGCTCTTCAAGACGGTGCGCGCTCCATCCGGCGATACGCCCGATTGCAAAAAGCGGCGTGTACATTTCAATCGGCAGGCCGAGCATACTGTATACAAGTCCGCTGTAAAAATCAACATTCGCGCTTACTCCCTTATATATATGCCTCTCATTCGCTATGACTTCCGGCGCAAGGCGCTCCACCTTTTCATAGAGCGCATATTCCGCCATCATATTCTTTTCCTCTGAAAGTTTTTTTACAAATTTGCGGAACGTCTTGGCACGCGGATCCGAAATCGAATAGACCGCATGTCCCATACCGTAAATCAGTCCTGATTTATCAAATGCCTGCTTATTCAAAAGAGCTGTGAGATAGGATCGGATTTCATCCTCATCCTCCCAGTTTTTCAAGCTTTTCTTCATATCCTCAAACATCAGGGAAACTTTTTTATTGGCCCCGCCATGACGCGGGCCTTTCAATGAACCGAGAGACGCTGATATAGCCGCATATGTATCCGTGCCGGAAGACGTAACGACATGATCCGTAAACGTAGAGTTGTTTCCGCCGCCGTGCTCCGCATGAAGCACAAGCGCAATGTCCAAAATTTTCGCCTCCAGCGGCGTAAACTGGCTGTCAGCGCGCAGCATATGCAAAATATTTTCCGCCGTTGAATACTCCCGCTTCGGCGGATGCAGAAAGAAGCTGCTTCCCTCGTGAAAATAACCCGCCGCCTGATACCCGTATACAGCAAACATAGGCAGCAGCGCCACCAGCTCCAAACACTGGCGGAGAACATTTTCCGTCGATGTATCATCCGCCTTTTCATCATAAGAGTAAAGCGTGAGTACGCTTCTTCCAAGCGTATTCATCAGATCCGAGCTCGGCGCTTTCATGATAATGTCGCGCACAAAGCCGGTCGGCAGGCTTTTTCGATATTCCGCAAGAATGTCCTTCAAATCCTCCAGCTGGCTCTCCGTCGGCAGTTCGCCAAATAAAAGCAAATACACAACCTCTTCATAACCAAATCGTTTCTCCTGCAAAAAACCATCCACGATATCCTCGATATCAATTCCCTGATAATAAAGCTTGCCCTCGCACGGAACCATATCGTGGTCAATCACCATATAAGAACGTATCTCAGAAACCTCCGTCAATCCGGTCAGGACGCCCTGCCCGTTCAAATCCCTGAGTCCCCGTTTCACTTTATATTTATCAAATAAAGTAGAGTCAATCGTACTGCTCGCCTCACACACGTTAGCCATCTGCCGTATCCAGTCGCGTCGATATTCCAAATTCAAATTTCCGTTCATATTGGCCCTCCTTTCTTCTTTGAAACGCCCATAAAGCCCTACTGCATAAAAGACAGCTTGTCACAGCGTCGCCGCCATAACCGCCTTGATCGTATGCATCCGGTTTTCCGCTTCCTCAAACACCACGTCCGCATACTGCTCAAACACCTCGTCGGTCACTTCCATTTCCGTAAGCCCGTACTTCTCATATATCTCTTTGCCAATCCCCGTCTTTAAATCGTGAAATGCCGGAAGGCAGTGCATAAATACAGCCGTATCCTTCGCATTGTCCATCACTTTTTTATTGATCTGATAGGGAGACAGCGCCTGTATGCGTTCTTCCCATACCTCATCGGGTTCCCCCATGGACACCCATACGTCTGTATAAAGAACGTCGGCGTCTTTCGCGCCCTCCATCACATCTTCAGTCAGCGTAATCGCAGCCCCGCTTGCCTCTGCGTACTGTTCGCACTGAGCCTTCAGCTCGTCGCTCGGAAAATATTTCTTCGGCGCGCAGGCAACAAAATCCAATCCCATCTTTGCACAGGCGATCATCAGGGAATTCCCCATATTGTAGCGGGCGTCCCCCATATAAACAAGCTTGATTCCTTTCAGCCTGCCAAACCGTTCCCGGATTGTGAGCAAATCCGCCAGCATCTGGGTCGGATGATATTCATTGGTCAATCCGTTCCAGACCGGAATTCCCGCGTATTTTGCAAGTTCTTCCACGATCTCCTGCCCGTACCCGCGGTACTCGATGCCGTCAAACATCCTTCCGAGCACCCTCGCCGTATCCGCTATGCTCTCTTTTTTTCCGATTTGGGATCCCTTCGGATCAAGATAGGTCACGCCCATGCCCAAATCATGAGCCGCCACCTCAAAGGAACACCTCGTCCGCGTACTTGTCTTTTCAAAAATAAGAGCTATATTTTTTCCCTCAAATTGTTTATGTAAGATTCCGTTTCGTTTTTTTTCTTTCAATTCTGATGCCAAATCCAGAAAATAAGTAATCTCTTCCGGCGTAAAATCCTTTAACGTCAGAAAATTTCTCCCCCTAAGCTGCATTTTCTTTCCTCCCTTATCCGGCAAAAAGTATTTTGACCCCGGCTGGGGTCTATGAATTTAATTATCTTTTACGCTTTCGACAACCGCTTTTGCCAAACCGGCAATCCCTTGTATTTCAGAAGGGATGATAATTTTCGTCGCCTGACCGTCCGCCGCCTTTTCAAAGGCTTCCAAACTCTTTATCGTAAGTACTTTGTCAGACGGCGCCGCCTCGTTCAGATAACGGATCCCTTCCGCCGTCGCTTTCTGCACGGCCTCGATCGCCTGCGCGCGTCCCTCTGCTTCGCGAATCATCGCTTCTTTTTTCGCTTCTGCCCGAAGAATGGCCGCTTCCTTCTCTGCCTCTGCTTCGAGTATTGCGGATTCCTTGTTGCCTTCCGCCACAAGTACCGACGATTTTTTCTGACCCTCGGCGCGGAGAATCGACTCGCGCCTCTCTCTCTCCGCCTTCATCTGTTTTTCCATGGAATCCTGTATCTCCCGCGGCGGAATGATGTTTTTCAGTTCCACGCGGTTCACCTTGATTCCCCATGGATCTGTGGCAATATCAAGATTCGATCTCATATGCGTGTTGATCGTCTCGCGGGATGTAAGCGTCTGATCCAGTTCCAGATCGCCAATGATATTTCTCAGCGTCGTTGCAGTCAGGTTTTCAATTGCCACAATCGGATTTTCCACGCCATACGCATACAGTTTCGGATCCGTGATCTGGAAAAACACTACCGTATCAATCTGCATCGTTACATTATCCTTCGTAATCACCGGCTGCGGTGCAAAGTCCATAACCTGCTCCTTCAAATTCACTTTCCTCGCCACGCGGTCAAGAATCGGCATTTTAAAATGTATGCCAACCGACCATGTCGCCAAATAACCGCCGAGGCGCTCCACGATATACGCATGCGCCTGCGGTACGATTTTAATACAGGATGCGAGAATCATAAGCACGATTACAACAAGCACGACGCCTATTCCTATAACAATTTCGTTCATTTCGTCCATTCCTCCATTTTTTCTTTCTCACTGCAATTTCCAAACTATGATATAAAACTACTTCACAATCAGCTTCACGCCTTCTACCGATGCCACCGTCACGCGTTCGCCCGCCGGAATCACTCTCCCGTCGCCGCTTCTCGCCGTCCATTCGACGCCGTTTAAGCGCACTTCCCCCAAAGACATTTCATTATCGATCTCTTTTGTGACAACGGCGGCTTTGCCAATCACTTCATCAATATTCGTTTTCTCTTTTTCTTTATTAATAAATTTCATCGCAATCGGCCGGAATAGCGCCATGGCAGCAACCGAAAGAACAAAACACGCCAAAATCTGCACCCATATGCCGAATCCCAGCGCGGCCGCAATCGCGGCGCCGATCGCTCCAACACAAAACCATATCGTCGTAAGGCCAAGCGATATAATTTCAAACACCAGCATCACTGCGAGAATAATAAGCCAGACCACAACGCCCATACGCATTCCCCTTTCCGGTCCTTGCGCCAAAAACGCAAAAATACAACGCCCTATTTATTATACTACATAAATCGAAATATTGCAAATATTTTATCGTTTCCGCCGGATCTCATACATCAAAAGAGCCGCGGACACAGCCGCATTCAGCGACTCCATCTCTCCCTCCATGGGAATCGCAATCGTTTCATCCGCCTGCGCGAACGTCTCCGGACGCAGTCCGTTTGCCTCATTTCCAATCAAAATCCCTGTCTTCCCCTGAAATGAACAGGCGGTATAGTCCCTCTCTGCCCCCGGTCCGGCTGCGTACACCGTAAAACCGTCCCGCTGAAGCCTCCCGACCTCATCCGCCATATCAGAAACCGCATAGAAAGGCATACGAAATAATGCGCCCATCGTGGCGCGCACTACCTTGGGATGAAACAGATCCACGCATTGTCCGGATAAAACAACCGCCGTCATGCCCGCACCCACAGCGGTTCGGAAAATCGTCCCCATATTTCCCGGATCGCGGATATCTTCAAGGCATATAAAAGCTGCGTCGGGCGCCTCCGTCAGCTCGTCCCTTCGGTATCGCGGCGCCTCTACGAGAGCCAAAACCCCCTGAGGCGTGGCAGTATCCGACATTTCCCGGAAAACCCGCTCCGACACCCATTCGACGCCTGTATCTTTTATTTTATGCAGAAGCCTCTTCTCATATTCATCCCGTGCGGCTTCTGAAACATATACCCTCCTTACCTCCCCATACCGCAGCGCCTCCTCCACCATCGTAAATCCCTCTGCCGCAAAGCATTGTTCCTGTTTTCGGTATCTGGCGCTTTTATTTAATTTGCACACTTTTTTCACCTGCGCATTTGCCCTGCTCTCGATCAATGCCCTTCACCTCCGTTTAGCAGCTGTTCCCGTATTTTTTCATTAACCAGATCAACGTCCTCCCGAAACGCCTCCGCTGATATTCTGACAGCTCCGTAACCGAGTATGATCATCTGCTCCATACCGTCCGAAGTGGCAACTCTCACCCGGTTCTTTCCGACAATGCGTTTCGTCGCCTTTTCAATATACATATCCGCCGTCTCCGCCTCTTTCGTATACACAACGCTGATATTGTGGTATGTCTCAACGCTGCCCGGATTTCCTTTGACTTTATAGGCGTCAAATACAAGAATGAGCGTGCAGCCCGTATACCCCTGATAATTGCACAAAATATCCATAAGGCGCATCCGCGCCGCATCAAGACTCGTCTCAGAAACCGCCCGCAGATCGTCCCATGCAAAAATAATATTGTAACCGTCCACAAGAAGATAATCCCCGGCTGGCTTTCTCTTCCGTATCTCCACATGCTCCCTCTCATCATCCGCCCGTATGATATGCCGCTCCGGCGGCACAGCGCGCCGCTTCGCCGCCCCGAACGTCCGCTCGAAAATCGCCTGCAGCTCCCTGTCTTCCGCCTCGTAATCCCTGTCGGCATCAAATGCAGGGCGTTCCTCCGCCGATACCGTGGCGTCCCGAACGCCCCCGGCGCTTTTCTTCTTTTTTTCAAACCGTTCTGCCACGCTCTCCACATGCATGCGATCCATGACTTCATTCCATTTGACCGCCACCCCCGCCCCATGGGAACAAAAAACCGAGTCGGCAGTATTTTCCGCATCGCTTTCGCACTCGTATCCGATTTCAGCAATGACTTCCTCCGCATTATGGCACGGCTGATACCCTCCGAACGTACAAGAAATATGCCCTCTTCCCTTCGTATAGGAGGCAAACTCCACCGGATAGCCTTTCATGCGCGACACCGGACAACGTCCCGTCAGGACGGGCCAGCCGGCCTTCCCCTGCTGCGTCTCAAATTCACCGCACATTTTTTTTATATCCGCCATCGCACGCCCAATGCAATCAGGCGGGAGTTCCATTCTAAAGTTGTAGAATGGTTCCAGCAAAATACTCTCCGCCCGCATCAGCCCATGCCGTACGGCACGGTAAGTCGCCTGACGGAAATCGCCGCCCTCCGTATGCTTTTTATGCGCCCTGCCCGCCGCAACCGTTATTTTCATATCCGTAATCGGCGACCCGGTCAGCACGCCGGCAAACTCCTTCTCCGCCAAATGCGTCAAAATAAGGCGCTGCCAGTTTAAATCCAGCTTGTCCTCACTGCAGTCCGCCTCCAGCACAAGACCGCTCCCCGCCGGGAGAGGCTCCATCCAAAGATGCACCTCTGCATAATGCCGGAGCGGCTCAAAATGCCCGACGCCCTCTACGCCGCCGGCGATCGTCTCCCTGTAGCATATTTTTCCCGGCCCAAACGCGACCTCCGCTCCAAACCGCTCGCGTATCACATCGCCCAGCACTTCCAGCTGCACCTCTCCCATCGGCTGCACGGAAACCTCTTGCGTCTTCTCATTCCAGACAATGTGCAGCTGCGGATCCTCTTCCTCCAGCTGCCGCATGTTTTTCACCGCCGCAATCATGTCGGTTCCCTCCGGGAAAATAATGCTGTAGTTTAACACCGGTTCAAGCTGCGCGCCTGCAAAATCCGGGCAAACGCCCAAGCCGGCGCCGGCGCGGACGCTGGCCAGACCCGTCACTGCACAGACCTCGCCGGCATGGACAACCTCCCTTGTCTCATACCTGTCTCCCGAATAAATGCGAATCTGATTTATTTTTTCATCCGTAGGCATTCCGGCTTTTTCTACCGCTGTCCTGACCCGGAGTTCCCCTCCCGTGATTTTCATATGCGTAAGCCGCGTTCCTTGGGCGTCCCTCGTAATCTTATAAACTTTGGCGCCAAAGGCGCCACTATATTCTACTTTTGTAGTCAATAGGTCGAGCCCGTCCAAAAGAGCCTCCACGCCTTCCAGCTTCAAGGCTGACCCAAAAAAACATGGAAATATTTTTCGTTGCGCAACCAACGGCGCAAGATCACTCTGCGCCGCAATAATGCCGGTTTCAATATATTTCTCCAACAGAGCCTCGTCACACACCGCCGCATCTTCAAAAAACTGCTGCGACTGCATGTCCGATGCATCGACGCAGCTGGCGGACAAACGATCCTGAAGCTCTTCCATCAAAGCATGGCGGTCTGTTCCCGGCAGATCCATTTTGTTTACAAATACAATAGCTGGAATGCGATATTTTTCCAAAAGCCGCCAAAGCGTCTCCGTATGTCCCTGGACGCCATCCGTACCGCTGATGACCAAAACCGCATAATCCATCACCTGCAGGGTGCGTTCCATCTCCGCCGCAAAATCCGCATGCCCCGGCGTATCCAGCAGAGTGATCGCCAAATTCTTCCACTGAAGCTCCGCCTGCTTAGAAAATATCGTGATTCCCCGCTCCCGCTCATATGGATGCGTATCCAAAAATGCATTTCCGTGATCGACCCGTCCAATCTCCTTGATCTCTCCGCAGCAATACAGCAGTCCCTCGGAAAGAGTCGTCTTCCCGGCGTCCACATGGGCAAGAATGCCAAGGGTAATCCGCTTCTCTGTCATATGTTACCTCCCTTTTCATAAGGGAGCCTTCGTCTCCCGTCATCTGATCATTTTATCACAATATATCGCAAGTGTATATGGGAACGTACGTTTATATGGGGCGGTCGCTTAATCGTTTGTTTCATCTTCCCCGGCCAGTTCGATTTCCACGCTCACTGCAACGCGCGTCCCCCTCCCTTTTTCGCTCTTTATCTCGATCCTGCCGCCCATCAGATCCACAATTTTTTTAACCGTAGCCAGCCCAAGCCCGTACCCGTTCATTTTACGCACTGCCGGATCCTCCTCCCTCTGGAGCGGCTGAAACAGTTTTGGCATAAATTCTTTCCCGACTCCGACTCCATTATCTTCAACTACGATCGTAAGGCTGATCGCATCGCTCTCTTCCCTTTGCTTCATATTTTCTATCACCGTTAAAGCAATCGTTCCATCTTCCGGCGTATACGCCATCGCATTTTCAAGAATATTCCACATGGCCAGGCGGAGCATCTCCGGATCGCCAATTACCATTTCATCCCGGAGAGACACGTTCAGCTCCAGTTTCTGCCCGCCTGCCTTTGCCTGATGCGACAGCTGTTCTATGACCTCCCAGATCATATCCCGAAGAGGAAAAATCTCCTTCGCCAAAGGCTGGTCAGCCCTTACAAAGTCTGTCAGCCGTCTGCATAACTGTTTGACGGCAAGCGCAAATATATCTCCGGGTTCCTGAAGAATTCCCGACATCTCGTCGAACACTATCTGAAATATCTCACCTCGGTTCTCGCACTCCAGCGCCCTTACCACAGTATGAAGCGTCTCTGATCTCATGTAATCCGCAGTCCGATCTGCAATTGTCAGAAGATACCGCCCTCTGTCGCAGGGCGTTGTTTTCACGCAGACACGGTACAGCCCCTGTTTCCGCGCCTTCTCTACCGTATAGTCTTTCCGCTCGGATAACGGATGCCCGCCTTCACAAAAATTTCTGACGATTTCATCTCCAAGCGGAATATGAAGCGCTTCAAACAAATATTTCACATCCCCGCGCACCCGCTCTCTCTCGATATCAAATTTCCATCCCACGCTGTCGGACAGAAATTCCACCCTTTTGCGCTTTGGAAAATAGACCAGTATAATCCCGTCAAAATCATCTGCCACATGGTTCATCCACGTCTTCACCGCCCCAGAACTTGCCAAACAAATGCGAGCTATAACTATTGTTCCAAGTAAAGCCAAACTAAAAAAAACAATTATAATATCTTCTCTTCCCATGGTATCCCTCCGTGTTTATCCAATCGTTCCTTTTTTCCTTCTTCCTGACATGACTGAATCTCATTATATCATGCTTTGAATAGGTTATCCACCTTTTTGTCTTTTTTAACCGACTTTTAACTTTTTGTTAATAATTGAAAAGCAAAAACTTTCTTGTGGAACAAAGATGCCTTTTAAAACGCTCTAAAAAAAAGAAGAGAAGCCCCCTTCTGAGGGAGGCTTCCCTTCCATGCCAACCATTCATTATACCGTGCTGCAGATCCTTTATCGCAATGCTTTCGGTTAGGACAGCGTTTTTCCTTTCACAGAAGAATACGTACCCCAGATCTTCTTTCCATTAACCGTCGTATATGCACGAACCTTGTAATAGTATTTCACGTTCCTTGACGTAGTTTTTGTGTAGGTCACCTTAGAACCGGACGTAACCGTCTTGATTTTTGAAAAGCCGCCGGAACGGGAAGTGGAACGGTAAATGCGGTATCCGCTGGCGCCAGTTACCTTACTCCATGACACCGTTACTTTTGTCTTGGATGCTTTTGCAATTGACAGGCTTTTCGGAGCCGCCGGAATCGGTTTTCCCGAAACTGCGCTTGAATATCCCCCATAGTAATAGATGCCGTCGATCAGGCGGTATGCGCGCACCTTATAATAGTATGTCGTACCGCATGAAATCCCGGAGTTGGTATACGACACTTTCGAGCTTGAGGTAATGGATTTAATCTTCTTAAATCCGCTGGTTTTGGAAGTAGAACGATAAATGCGGTATCCCGTCGCTCCATCCACGCCGCTCCATGTGATCTTGATCTTATTGTATGCGGTGCTCGACGTCTGAACTGTAGCCACCGCGCCGAGAGTTACAGATTTCTCCGCAAATTCCGTTTTATCCGCATTGACTGTCACGGTAACGGTCTGCTTCGTACCCGGAATCACATACGCGTATGTGAAAGAAGATGGCACGCTCGTCAGCTTATCCCACACAATAGCGTTTACCGTATCTTTATATACGCCGTTGTTCGATATATTTTCCGGTTTCACCGCCCCTGTCGGAAGGACGACCCCGCAAAATGAATCCGTACCGACATTAACGGTCTGAACCTTAAGAGTCAGGCGGCTCTTCCGGTTTTCCAGCACTTTCAGATTTTTAAGCGCAGAAGTATTTATATTTACGATGCCGTTTCCACCGCAATACAGCGTCTCGAGCGCCGTCATGTTCTCTACGTTAATCGCAGACAGCGCATTGCTGCTGCAATCCAGTTCTTTCAAATTGAACAGGCCCGCCGTATTTAAAACAGCAATCTCATTGTCGCTGCAATTCAGCTCCAGCAGCTTTGTAAACCCGGCCAGTTCAAGCGCCGTAAGGGCGTTATTGCTGCAGTCAAGCGACTCCAGTTCATATGACTGGCCAAATTTAATTTCAGTCAGGTTATTGTAAGCGGCATTCAGTTTTTTCAGCTGCTTAAGTCCCGACAAATCTAATGATTTGATATTATTATGGGAAGCATCCAGCTCTGTAATGCCGGTGAAAAATTCGATGCCTTTGAGATCTTCGATCTCCAGTCCCGCGATTTTCAGACTTCCCGCGTATGCGCCAAGCGTCTCTTTTACCGACTCTGTAAACGCATCCCCGTCTTTCAGTTCCCCTGAGAAAAACTCGTTGTTGACAAATTTACGGAAATTCTCATCGGGAAACGCCGATTTAATATCTGCAGCCGGCGATTCAGCCGGCGCCGTTTCTGCCGCCGCAGCCGTCGGCGACGGATCTGCCGGCGCATCTGCCGCCTGCGTTCCCTTTATTGCCAAAAACGGGATGGCAAGAACCGCACATGCTCCCAAACATATTTTTTTTGCTAATTTCGTCATATTCTATCTTCCTTTCTTTGACTTATTTGCTACCAGTATAAAATACTTATTTGACAAATATTTGTTCAATTCGTGACAAAAAAAAGTCATCCGCAAATATAGCGAATCGCTTTATAACAGCACTCAATTTCCGCCTGTTTCGCGCTTCCTCCGTTCTCCCCGTCTATTGTAAACGGAATATTCTCGTCGGAAATTATTCTGAATTTTTTTCCGTGAAATCCGAGAATCTGTTCATTCGGTTCCAATTTAACAAAGGAATTCAAAACCGCCTGGAGCTCCAGCGGCGTTTTCGGCTTGCGGATAAAAACTCCTTCAAAAAGGCCGTCGCTCAAGGATACATTGTGGTTCTTGAAAAAAGAAAATCCTCCGATGCTTTTTGCATTGCTCACCATCCCAAAAATAAAATCATCCTCTATCGCCTCATGATCCGTCTCTATAACAGCGTGATATGTCTTAATATTGCCAAGCTGCGCCATTCCCTGAAGCAGATAGGCAGTCCTGCCAAGAAGGTTTTTTGCCGCCTGCGGCGTCTCATAGGAGACCGAGGTAAACGCGCCAAACGCACATACATACGTAAAACACCTGCCGTTCATGAGCCCGATATCAACCGGTTTTACTTTGTCTTTCGCTGACACCTTTGCCGCCAGCCTCACCCTCATGGGAAGCTTCAGCCCCCTTGCAAAGTCGTTTACCGTTCCGGTCGGAATATAGCCGCAGAGCGGGCGTTCCTCCGGGCGCAAATCCATCAGTCCCTGCGTCACCTCATGAAGCGTGCCGTCGCCGCCTGAACATACAACGCGGTCATAATTTTTCGCAAGCTCCCTGACAATTTCTGTCGCTTCCTCCTCACGCTGCGTAGCGTAGACGGTAACCTCATGTCCCGCTTCCATAAACGTCTCTATCACATCGGAAAGCTTATTTCTCAACGTCCCTTTTCCCGCACGCGGATTGTATATGAATAATAACCGTTTCGTCCTCATCTCTTTCCCTCCACTAATCTGTTATAAGCATGGCGTCTCCGAAACTGAAGAAGCGATATCCCTCCCGAACCGCTTCTTCATAGGCGCGAAGAATAAATTCCCTGCCCGCCAAGGCGGAAACCAGCATCAAAAGCGTCGATTCCGGCAAATGAAAATTCGTGAGCAGAGCGTCCGTAATGCGGAACTGATAACCGGGATAAATGAAAATGTCGGTATCTCCCCGCGCCGCTCTCAACAGCCCGTTTTCATCCGCCGCAGACTCGACCGTCCGGCAGCTCGTCGTTCCGACGCAGACGATACGCCCGCCCTCCCGCCTCGCCCGGTTGATCTTTTCCGCTTCTCCCGGTTCGATAAAATAATGCTCCGAATGCATATGGTGCTTCGACGCGTCCTCCTCCTTAACCGGACGAAACGTACCGAGACCTACATGCAGCGTCACATTTGCCACGATTACGCCCTTTTCCTCAATTCTGCGGAACAGATCTTCCGTAAAATGAAGGCCGGCGGTAGGCGCGGCGGCAGAACCGTCATAACGGGCATACACAGTCTGGTACCGGTTCTTGTCCTCAAGCTTGTGGGTAATATAGGGCGGCAGCGGCATCTGTCCGAGTTCATCCAGAATTTCTTCAAAAATCCCATCATAAAAAAACCGGATCAGCCGGGTTCCATCTTCCAGCGCCGCAGTAATCTCGCCCCGGAGAAGCCCCCCGCCAAACACGATCCGCGTACCGGGCCTTGCCTTTTTCCCCGGCTTCACGAGAGTCTCCCACGTATCACCGCTTCTCCTTTTCAGTAAGAGAAATTCAATCGCTGCTCCTGTCTCTTCTTTCGTTCCGAACAGTCTTGCCGGAATGACTTTTGTATTATTTCTCACAAGGCAGTCTCCGGCCTCCAAATAATGCACAATATCCGTAAACACCCTGTGCTCGATCTCTCTCGTTTTTTTATGGAGAACCATGAGCCGGGATGCGCTCCTGTCTGCGAGCGGATCCTGGGCGATCTGTTCCTTTGGCAGTTCAAAATAAAAATCACTTGTTTTCACGCTTTCCTCCATCCGCGCACGTCCTCTGCGCATTCGTTTCACTGCTAAATTCATTTATATCATATATGATAATACAAATCTTTGCAATAAAATACTGGCGATTTTAATAAAATAATAGTACAATGGAAATATACTTAACTATTACTTCCTTTCAGAAAGGAGAGGCAACCTGTTATGGCTATTAATACTTATGCTGCTATTGACGTCGGCTCCAGCGTACTCGCAATGAAAATTTTTGAGATTTCAAAAGCGCACGGCGTCGTGGAGATCACGCATATAAGACACGAATTGTCACTGGGATCGGATGTTTTTGCATACGGGCTGGTCTCATACAAGACAATATCTGAAATGTGCCGCATTCTAAAAGATTTCAAAAATATTATGAACGAATACAAAGTCGCCTCCTACCACGCCTATGGCACGGATGCGCTGCGCGAGGCGTCCAACCGCCTTGTCGTACTGGATCAGATCAAGCTTCAGGCGGACATCCGCATCCGAATTCTCAGCAACAGCGAGGAACGCTTTCTGTATTACCGGGCGACGTTCATGAAAGAAAATATTTTGGCTGATTTAGCGGATGAAGGCGCGCTGATCGCAGACATCAGCGCCGGCAGCGTACAGTTTTCCATTTTCAGCCAAGACACGCTTGCCTTCACCCAGAAACTGAAACTGGGAGCATCCCGCATAAGCGGGATCCTTCACTCGCTGGAACCGGAGGTATCAAGCTATTATGAGCTAATATCCGAATATATGGAGAAAGATCTGACCACTTTTCACAGCATGTATCTTGCGGACAAAAAAATATCCCATATCATAACCGTAGGAACCAAAATCCCGGAACTCCGGCATTCGCTCATGAAATCGGACAAGGGCTTCACCGGTACGATTTCCCGCAAAGAATACTCAAAGCTCGATTTTGCCGCCATACTGGGAAATGAGCCGCCGGAACTGGTCATTCCAACCCTTCTTCTTCTCCGGAAAATTGCCTCGCTTACGAAATGCGACGATCTGTACCTGTCCGAAACCGATCTGTGCGACTGCATAGCCGCTGAATACGCTGTGAAAAAGGAACGCATCAATACGAACCACGATTTTACGAAAGACATCATTGCCACCGCCAAAAACATCGCCCTCCGCTATGGGGTAGATATGAATCATGTTGACAATGTTTCGTACTTTGCGACTGAAATTTACGACAGCATCCGGAAGCTTCACGGGCTCGGCAAGCGGGAGCGCCTGCTTCTGCAAATCGGCGTGATCCTGCACAGCTGCGGCGCCTATATCAACATGAGCCAGACGCGGGAAAATTCCTACAAGATTATCATGAGTACGGAAATTATAGGAATTTCCCATAAAGAGCGGGTTATCATCGCCAATATCGTCCGCTACAACAATGAATATTTTCCTATGTATGAAGAAATCGAGGACGAAATCACCAGGGATGAGTATATCACGATCGTCAAGCTCTGTTCCCTGCTGAGGCTGGCAAATGTACTGGACAAAAGCAACACTCAGAAAATCAAGCGCGTAAGCGTAACGCTGCATGAAAATTCGCTGCTTATCGCCGCTTACACAATAGAAGATATCACACTGGAGATCGGATTGTTCCATCAAAAGGCTAATGTATTTGAGGAAGTGTTCGGCATACGTCCGGTGTTGAAAAAGAAAAAATAAGGAGAGGATGCATATGACCAAGTTTTATAACAGAGAATTAAGCTGGCTTGGATTTAATTATCGAATTTTATCCGAGGCAAAAGACAAAACCTTACCGCTTATGGAACGTCTTAAATTTTTAAGCATTACCGCCTCCAATCTGGATGAATTTATTATGATCCGGATTGCTTCATTGAAGGATATGGTACACGCCAAATATACAAAAAAGGATATTGCCGGACTGACGCCGTGTGAGCAGCTGGAAGCCATATCGCAGGGCACCCACCAGCTCGTGGAAGCGCAGTACAACACATACAACCGCTCATTCCTGCCGGCGCTCAAGCGCCAGGGGCTGAAAATAGTAACGCAATATGAAAATCTGACGAAAGAACAGGCCGCCTATGTCGACCGCTACTTTCAAAAAGAAGTTTATCCGGTGCTTACCCCGATGGCGGTGGATTCTTCCCGTCCTTTTCCGCTGATCCGCAATAAATCGCTGAATATTGCCGCCCTTCTTGTGGATAAAAAAAGAAAAGGCGCCATCGACTTTGCGACAGTCCAAGTACCTTCCGTGCTGCCGCGCGTTGTTTCCATCCCGTCGGAAACGGAAAATGAAACTGCCGTCATCCTTCTGGAGCAGATTATAGAAAAGAACATACAGAAACTATTTTTGAATTATAAAGTTGTCGCCGCCTCTCCGTACCGCATTATGCGAAACGCCGACCTGACGATTGACGAAGATGAGGCCGCAGATCTCCTGATTGAAATTGAAAAACAGATCAAAAAGAGGCAGTGGGGAGAAGTCATCCATCTGGAGCTGGAGTCCGGCATCGACAAACGGCTTTTGAAAATCTTGAAAAAAGAACTCCAGATTGCGGAAGAAGATATTTTCCGGATTAATGGTCCGTTAGACCTTACATTTCTTATGAAAATATACGATATGGACGGCTACGACCACTTGAAAAATGAGCCGTTCCATCCGCAGCCGCCGAAAAACCTTGATATGAACCGGGATTTGTTTGAACAGATCCGTCAGGGCGACATCCTTCTGCACCACCCGTATGAAACCTTCGATCCGGTAGTCAATTTTGTGCGCCTCGCAGCAAAAGACCCGGACGTGCTCGCCATTAAGCAGACGCTCTACCGTGTCAGCAGCCATTCGCCGATCATCGCTTCTCTTGCGCAGGCCGCGGAAAACGGCAAACAGGTGACGGTTCTCGTAGAACTGAAAGCGCGCTTTGACGAGGAAAATAATATCGTATGGGCGCGCAAACTGGAAAAAGCCGGCTGTCACGTTATTTACGGTCTGGTCGGTCTGAAAACGCACAGCAAGATCACCCTTATCGTGCGCCGGGAGGAGGACGGCATCCGCCGCTATGTCCATCTCGGCACCGGCAACTACAACGACTCGACGGCGAAGCTTTACACCGATATGGGTATGTTTACGTGCAAACGCCAATTCGGAGAAGATGCAACCGCCGTCTTTAACATGCTGTCCGGCTACTCGGAACCGCTTGTCTGGAATAAGCTCTCTCTTGCCCCAAACTGGCTGAGAGACAAATTTGTCTCGCTCATTAACCGCGAAAAAGATAACGCCCTGAACAATAAACCGGCAAAAATCATTGCCAAAATGAACTCTCTGTGCGACGCCGGTATCATAAAAGCGCTTTACGAGGCATCCGCCGCCGGCGTCGAGATCGAGCTGATCGTGCGCGGTATATGCTGCCTCAAGCAGGGAATCAAGGGAATGAGCGAAACCATCCATGTCCGTTCCATCGTGGGAACTTTCTTGGAACATGCGCGTATTTTCTACTTTGAAAATGACGGAAAACCGGAAATATTTATGGGAAGCGCCGACTGGATGCCGAGAAACCTCGACAAGCGCGTGGAAATCCTCTTTCCCGTAGAAGATGAAAAACTCAAAGCCCAGATCATGCACATTCTGGACGTTCAGCTTTCCGACAATCTGAAAGCCCATATTCTCCAGCCGGATGATGTGATCGACAAAGAAAAAGACAGCCCCGTACACATATACGGTGGGATTTATAAAAAAGCGGAACGCCGTGGGAAACCGCCGATCGGTTCTCAGATGACATTCTGCGAAGAAGCAAAGAAAAAATAGAGATGCGAAGAGAGCGGGACGCCGCTTGCGGCGCCTTTCGAGAGGCTGCGCGACGAGGTTTTACGAATCCGCAGCCTCTTTCGCATTTATCGCACTCTTTGCCAGTTGATCTGCCATATCATTATATTTGTCCCCGGAGTGTCCCTTTACTTTGACAAAATGAATTTCAATCTCATGCCGAATCGATTCATAATAATCTTTATATGCTTTTGTTCCCTCCCTGTTTGTTTTCCACTCGCCGAGACACCACGAAGCAATCCCCTGATAATCATGATAAATGCTGAGCTTTTTTATGCCAAGCTCCACCGCCTTTCTCATCGCCGTTTCGGCTCCGAGTATCTCTCCCGCCACGTTCCGCATAGAAGCGAGCTCAGGGTTTTCCCCTTTCTGCGCGATTCGAATCTCTTCGTTTCCTACCAGAAATACAATCCCGCAGCTATAGTCTTTTGTCTCTGCATTGTAGCTTCCGTCCACATATGCGACCGCTTCCCCATGTCCCGGCAAAACCGCCTCATCCGGCGAAATGGCCCCATCCGGCACAGATGCTTCCCCAGCATTGCCATTTACATACCGCCGCGCCTCCTCCATGCTGGAAAAACTCTTATGGAGCGCCCCCGCATAGCCGTCCACCTGGGCTTTGCATTCTTCCCATGTCAGATATACGCCGGGCGTTTTTCCCGCCTTGACTGCGTAATATTTCTTTTTTGCCATACAAATTCACTCTCCGGTTCTCAGATTTCCGGGTATTTATCCAGTCTCACGATCCGCGCCCTTCCTTCATGCCGCGTATCGCTGCGAGCGGATTTGGCTCCACTACGCCATGGCGGAACCAATGGTACAAAATAGCTCCCGCGCCGCCGGCAAGCGCCGTATAAACGACAATATAGGAAACATCATAGGCGGTCTTGCTGTCGCCATCGAAGATCTGCCGCAATATTATATTGATAAGTATCACGCCTCCATACAGGCAGATGACGGAGATCCACGCCTTTTTGTTTTCGTTTTGCAAATAAAAGCTTCCCATAATCAGAGTGATGGCAAAAATGATTACAAACATAACAAGACATTTATACATGCCTGTAAACGCCGTCGCAGCCGAGCGTTCCAAAATCAGCCGTTTAATATCATCCGACCCCTGATAACTCCCATTATTAATTTGTATCGAATAATAGATATCGCGCACATAGAGAGCAATATATTCAACGGTTGTCTTCCCAAGCGAAAAACCGATTCCCACCGCCGCGCTTCTGTACAGAGAGCGCTGCTTCTGATTTGTCAGGTAAATCCCCCAGAACAAACTAAGCGCCGTACATGCCACGCCGCACAGCATTCCCAAAAAATTGACGGCAAAAGTGCGGAATCCTCCGCTTCCGAAAATCGGAATCCAATTCACAAGCACCACAAGAAATACAGAAAGTACGGATTGCCACACATATCCGAGAAAGCCATAGGCAACCGCACCCGAAAGCCCCGTTTCAATCTTGCTGGAACGCTTTTTCAACATGAGCAGCGGAATTGCCATAGCCGTGATGCTCAACAGTATGCACGCTGCCATCGATACTATTTTTGCCATAGAAACCATAACTATTTTCCCTCACCGGTACAGACTATTGTAATAAAGACCTCTGTCTCGCTAAACTTTTATAGTCATTTTACTTCCCAAAAGAGATTTTGTCAATCAATTCCATGCGTTTATTTCCTGTTTATACTGCCACGCCTTTTCTGCATCATCGCACAGGACCGCCGCATGAGTCAGCTTTTCCCCGGCATCTGGCTTCACCTCGCACACACAGGCCTCTTCCTCCTGAAATTCCACTCCCGCAACAATATATTCCGTTCCGCCTACCTGCACCTTCCGACCTGCGACGTCCGTGCTTCCGAACAATACATACGCCGTTTTGTTCCCGAGAAGGCATTTCCCCGCGTCGTCGGCGCGCAAACCATTGGCGTCCGGGAATAGGGCGGCTGAATTTCCTGCAATCCGGTATACTGACGCCCTCGTCTGCCGCCGGAACTCCTGATTTTCCACGATCTGCGCCTTTTTCCTGCGCCAGAGCGCGCACGATTCCATTTTATTCTGCATTTCTTCGCTGTAATGCACCGGAGTCTCCAGCTTCCATTTTACTGCGTCGGGGCGGGATATCTGCTCCCTGACCCAAACTCCGGCAACGCCGGCGAGCGCTCCGAGCGCCGCGCAAAGCAGGAAAAAATGCAAAATACTGCGGCTATTCATCTCCCTCCGCCATCCGCACGCGACCGCCCGGCTTTAATTCCCGATCGGAAGCAACAACGATCTGTTCTTCCGATTCGAGCGGCGCTCCCTTTAGTGCGGCAAACTCATCATTTTTGTCAACGACCTCCACTTTCCGCTTTTCCACGCTGTACTCCCTGCCCAGAAACGTCTCCTGTTCCCGTAGAACGAGCACATATTTCTCCGTTCCTGACAAATACAGCCCGGATACCGGAACATAACAATCCCAGCGGTCGGATTCCGACTTTACCTTCATCGTACCGATTTCCCCCTCAGCAATCTGCTGATCCGACACCTCAGCGCTCACCTCATACCCTCCGTCCTTATTGGATTTTATACCGGTTATAGCAACCCCCTCCTTTTTGATGATTCCCTCCTGAAAACTCAAGCTCACCTCATCCCCTACATTCAACTGCTTTCTCTGGTCGCTGTCAATGCTAGCCGTAAACCGGAAGCCTCCTGATGCGTCCCGATAAACAATGCTCGCTCCGTCCGGCGTATTCTCGCCCACAGAGACGGCAATCCGCTCGATCACCCCATCCCTCTCGCACAAGACCCGTCCTTTGTTTTTCAGCAGCTGCTCATACTCTTTTATCTTTCGGCTCTTTTGCGATATCTTGTCCCGAATCCTCTCTTCCGTGCCCTGATCTGAAGCATCGGGAGCGGCGCCGCCATCTGGCTCCGCATATTCCGCATCCTCATTGTCCCTTTCATACTGCCTCTTCTGCTGGCTGAGCTGCTCGCGCCTGTTCTCTCTGGCGTCGAGGAGCGCCTCCCGTGCCGTTCGGCACGCATCCTCCAACGCCTTCTTTCCCTGCCTCCACTCTTTCTTTGCAGCGGATTCAAACGTAGAAGAAAAAATAGAAAACGCCTCCTGTTCTTCCTTAGCGGCTCCCTGCTTTTCGGCGGCCGCGCGAAGCGTCAGATATTCCTGACTGCTATTTTCCGCATCCTCCCAATACCTTTCCCACGATGGATATAAAGAAAGCTCCTTTGCCGCGCTGCGGTATTGTTCTTTTACCTTTTGTATCTCTTTCCTCAGCGAAGCGTCTAACGTCTGAGCGTCCTCTTTCTGGCGTTTTTTTCGCCTCCGCTTCTCTTCTTTCCGCTCCCTTGCCTCCCGTTCCCGCTCTTCTTCTTCTTTCCTCCGCTCCCTGTCCTGTTTCTGAAGCTCCTTTTCCAATTCGCTGATTTCGCTTCGTATAGCGCCTGTTTTTTTCCGTATATCCTCCCCGTCAAGCCGGAATAACGTTTCTCCCTTCTTCACCGTGTCGCCCTCTTCTACGCATACTTTCCGAACCCGGATCCCCCCTGCCGCAACTACCGCTTTCCGTGAAATTGCCTGCACCGTCCCAACCGCCTCAAAGCCATGCGAAATCGAGCCGGATTGCGCCTCTGCCACCGTGACCTGAGGCATTCGGTACGCATATATTCCGCGGGATGCAGCCGTACAGGCAAGCATGAAGATCAGAAATCCGGCAAACGCGCGCATCACCTTCCCGCGAAATTTTTTTACCTTATTCACCATTCACTACCGCCTTTCTTTTATTCTTTTATACCCATTGCAATGATTCCCTGCTCCAGATAATCCTGCCCCAGCGCAAAAACAAATGCCGCCGGCACAAGCGCCACAACCGAAGCTGCCAGCGCCGCGCCCGCCTGCCCGCTTTTGATCTCCGGCAGATAGAGCGATAGCGGCCACAGAGCCTTATCCCTGATAAACGCGAGCGGCTGCTCCATCATATTCCAATATTCCAAAAATCCGAGCACAAATGCAGACAAAATCCCCGGCATGCCAAGCGGTATCGCAATGCGGAAAAACACTGAAAATTCTCCCGCTCCGTCCACTCTCGCCGCCTCTGCCAATTCTTTCGGTATCGCCAAGAACCCCCGGTAAATGATAAACACCGGAAATGTAGAAAAAATTGCCGGAACAATGACAGACGCCTGCGTATTCATCCAGCGGAGACGTTCCAAGACGAGGTAGGACGGCAGCATAGTCACCTGAAACGGCATGAGCATCAGTATAATATAAACCATCAGCAATATGCGCTTCCCGCGGAAATGATACGCCGCCAGCGCCCATCCTGCCGGAATGGCAATGAGCGCCTGGCCCGCCAGGATCAGAAGCGTAATTTTCATTGAATTCCAAAATACAATGAAAAAATCCGGCGTTTCAAACAAGAGGCCGATATAATGCCGGAGCGTCGGATAAAGGGGAAGCGGCTTCCACATTGAAATACCGCCGCTCTCATTCAAAACCGGAATCAGACCGTCCGACAATTCCCTCACGCTCTTGAAGGATGCAAGAAATGTCAAAATCACCGGAGTACACACGGCAAGCGCAAACAGCGCCAATACGACCGCACCGCCCATACGGAATACCCGCCTCATACATCTATGCATTTCCCTTCTCCTTTCCGAAAAACTCTCCTTTTCCCAGAAGCAGTACAAAAGCGGCGAAAACCAATGCAATACATACCGCTGCCGCCGACATTTTGTCCACGTCGAGTTTTATAAACCAGTTATTGAACAAATGCTGCAAAAGATACATCTTCTTCTGGGGATACGCCCCCGACACAAGATATGCCTCGCGGAACACCTTAAACGAATTTAGAAACGAGAGAACCGCAATCGTAAAAAATGTCGGCTTCAACATCGGAAGCGTGATGTATCGGAAACGCTGCCATGCGGAGGCTCCATCTGCTTTTGCCGCCTCTGCCAGCTGCTTTGGTATATGTTTCATTCCGGCATGCCAGAGCACAACGGTATATCCCATATTCTTCCATACATAGCTGATAATCAGCACCCAGAATGCCAGATCGCTTCCAAGCCAGTCTGCCGCCGGAACGCCGATTTCCTGAAGACATGCATTAATAATTCCGTTTTTGTGGAAGAACAGCTTCCAGATCAGAGCCAGCGCCGCCGTGGGCGCCGCCATCGGAAATAAAAATACGGATTTTAACTGCTGTCCCCACCGCGCCCCATTGAGGGCAAGCGACAGGAGTAATGACAAAGCGATGAGGACAGGGAGTCCCGCTGCGACAAAACGCGCCGTGTTTTTAAACGCCAGCAAAAATGCCTGATTCGTAAAAACGGCTTTATAATTGGCAAACCCGCAAAACACTCCCTGAACCGCCGTGTAAAAAGAGCACCTCACCATCTCGGCAAACGGGAGCAGCACAAACGACGCCACGCCAAGCAGACTGGGCATTAAAAAAATCTGGTAATGCTTTTGTTTACTCTTGCCCGAGAAGCTGTATTTTTTCATATATTTCCTGTGCACTTTCCTCAATCCCCTTTTCTCCTGAGAGTGCGGCGGCGCCGATGCGAAGCACCTGCTCCCGTATATTTCCCTCCATATTTACCGGCGTTTTCAGGCTTTGGAACATATCTTCCACCTCCCCAAGCTGCTTCTCCGACGGCCAGACAAGATCCAGATCATAGACCGAATCCGGATCCTCCGAATCCGCTACGGCGATCCCTACTCCCGCCCCCGCATTCGGATTTTCGCTGAATTTCGCAAACGCCTCTTTGTTCACAGGAAATCCGTCTCCCAGGTCTTTCTGCTGAACATCTGTAGAAAGCATCGTTTTCACAAATTCTGCGGCAAGTTCCTTGTCAGAAGCCGCCGTCGAAATCGCAGCCATGCCGGCCGGCACGAATACATCCTTCTTCTGGCCCTGCCATTTCTGCCACGACGCCGTCTTTTCCTTGTTCATTATAGAAAACAGCATTCGCATGTCGGTCATGCCCCGATACAGCCCCGCCGTAATTTTCTGGCATCCGATCATCAGCCGGCTGAGCTGGTAATCCCCGCACAGCGGATCATACCTGTTTCGCTGGCTCTCTTCCCATTTCTTTAAACTGTAAACCTCCTCCTCATGCTTTTTCTTATTTGCCTGATCCAGATTTTTCTGCTCCGCCTCATATATCCGTTTTGCCTGCGTCAGAAATTCCGCAACCGTCCTTTTGTCTACATCTGCCGTATCCTCGTTCCACGTACCCGCGCACACCGTCCAGAGCAGCGTCAGAACCTCTTTCTCATTGTACAGTCCGAGCACAGTCTCTTTCACATCGCCTCCCGCAAGCTTTTCCACTACATCCGCCAGCGAGGCAAGATCGGTGATTTTCGATATCTCATCGGCGTCGCCCGCTGCCAGCGGCACGGCAAAACGAATGGGAACCGCATATATTTTGCCGCCAGTCTGACACGACTCCAAAATATTTTTATAAAAACTCCCCTCCGCCTGCACCTGTGAAAGCAGTTCGCCGAGCTCCGCCAGCATCCCTTTTTCAACATAGGAATTAAGCGGAAGTCCGTCTAGCAATATAACGTCCGGTCCTTTTCCCGCCAGAATTTCCGTATTCAGATTTCTTATGGCGTCATCCTCCGTCACTCCGTCCCCGCCGCTCAGGCCGTTTACCACCTTGACATACACATCCTGATGCTTCCTTCGGAACGCATATACCGCCTGACGTGCCGTAATATTGTCATACAAGCTGTAAACGCTGAGCTGTCGGTCCGGCACGGCAAGCGCCTCCGGATCATACGTATAGGAATCAATTTCCCCGTTTTCATACAGAATCACAATCCCGCCATCTGCAAGTCCAAATACCTGCGACGCCTTCTGGCTTGGACTCCCCAACGTGATCAGGTTGCCGTCTGCGAGCTGTTCCGTGACATTTCCCCCTTTTACATGGGAAAATATCCCCGCCGGGGATGCCGCCAGTATTTTTCCCTCCCCATCGCTTCCCAAAATAACGTATTCCGATTTCTCCCCCTGAATATATTCATTCAAGACCGGATCGGACGCTTCCAATGTCTTTTTGTCCGCGTCATACAGATAAACCTTATCGCGGTACGCCGCCGCCACTGTATCTCCGCACGGAAACAGCCCAAACAGCGTTGTTCCTCCAACATCCAGACGCTCGTACGCCTTGTGTTTCGTCAGATCCACTTCATAGATGCGCTCGCTGTTTGCCGTGAGAAAAACCGACTTATTTCCGGAGAAAACCGCCTGTACTGCACCCGCCTTATATTTTTCAAGCCCCAGCTCAAATTCATCCTTTTTTCCCTTTTTATCAAAATAAATGTATTTTTCCGGAAAAGCTTTTCCAGCGGATGAACGCCCCCACGAGATATACGAAATAAACATCCCCCCATCCGGCGCTACCGCCGCGCTCGTAATATCCGCCTGTTCTATGTTCAGAATCCTGACAAGTTCTTCATTCTCTTTCGTATCCCATGACTTTCCTTTATCCTTGGATATACTGACCCTTCCGTTTTTCACGTCGATCAGTTTCCAGCTTCCGTCTTCCAGAATCCCCATGCTTCCGCCGCCGTCATATCCCTTCGGGATTTCCAGCAACTGTTCCACATACCGTCCTTTGGCGCCATTCTTCTCGGCCTCATCCTGCCCTGCCGGTATTTTTCCGCCAGACTGACCGCCTCCCGATGTCCCGCCCGCGCTGCAGCCCGTCAGTGCAGCAAGCAAAGCAACCGACAGAATCGCGGATATAAAACATCTTTTTCTCTGATTCATTTTTCTCATCCTTTCCCTTTGTTTTGACTCCATTGTAACGCATCTCCCTCTAAGCTTCCTCTAAATTTAAAAAACTTTTTAGATATAATTTAAAGAAAAAGATGTTATAATGAATTCAGAAGGAACTGCAAAGCCGCACAGGGCTTGCAGCAAACATTTGTTATGCGCAAAAGCAGCGCAGAAATGAGGGGAAATATGAGACTTCTGCTGATTGAAGACGATGTGCCGTTTAGCGACGCCCTTTCTTTTCAGTTAAGTCAGGAAAATATATGTACTGACATATGCGCCGACGGCAGCGAGGCGTTCTTATTCATTGAAGAAAATGCGTACGACCTGATTCTTCTTGACCGTATGCTGCCCCATATAGACGGCATTTCTTTATTAAAGAAAATACGGCAGCGGGGCAACCACACGCCCGTTATCATCCTGACCGCGCTCGGAGAAACGCACGACCGCGTAACCGGACTGGATGCGGGGGCGGACGATTATCTTGTAAAACCATTTGACTTTGAAGAGCTGATGGCGAGAATCCGCTGTATCCGGCGGCGTCCCGCAGACTGGATCGATGGCCGGAAACTTGCTTTTTCCGATCTGTCATATGACGCAGACCGGCGTCTGCTGTGCGGTTCTTGCGGAAGCTGCACGCTCTCCCGCACGGAGAGCGCCCTGTTTGACATATTGATCCGCAATCCAGAACAAATTCTGCCGCGGGAAACCATTATTTCACGCGTCTGGGGTCCGTTTGGAAATGTAGAGGACGGCAATCTGGACAATTATATCCATTTTGTCCGCAGACGGCTAAAACAGGTATCCAGCCGCACGACGATTCAGACCGTACGCGGCGTGGGCTACCGTTTGACAAATGGAGGAGAAAAATGAAACTGTTTTCCTACGTCCACCGAAACCTTACCCTTCTTTTTACCGGTATCGCAAGCCTGATTCTGATCGCCATGTCGCTCGGCTATCTTTATATGTCTGAGAGGGAATGGCACGAAAAAAGCTTTCTGTCCTTTCTCAACACCTCCAATACGATTCTGTCAAACCTGAACAATCAGGATACGATACGTCTGAGCTGGCTCACAACCATATCGGAAAGCAATCATTTCATCATAGCGGTATATGACAATGGCATGCTGCTCTCTTCCAGTGAAGCCGGTCTTTCCGAATCGCAAAAAAAACTGGCTGCTTCTACGCTTGACGCCGTGAAGGGCAGCTTAACGGAAGCCTCCGCCACATCGCCGGATTTTTCCCCTGTCCGCAAGGAGCTTACCGTCGTATCTGACGAAGGGGTCGCGTATTACGGCAATACCGCCCTGTTCAAAGCAGCTCCCTCGCCGCTGTACGCTGTCATTCTCTATTCTACCGGCGATCTGGTTCGGCAGCTGTCCGAACAGCGCATCCTGTTTTTCGCCGGCATTCTCACGGGTATTATCGTTTTGTTCATTTTTACGTACTTTTTTATCGGAAAACTTCTCGCGCCGATTCGTGAAAACCAGAGGCAGCAAACCGAATTTATCGCCGCCGCCTCACATGAACTGAGGACGCCGCTTGCCGTCATCCTCTCTTCCATATCGGCATACCGGAAAGCAGACGCCGAAACCGGAGCTAAATTTTTGACAACCATAGAAAATGAGAGCCGCCGAATGTCAGCTCTCATCAATGATTTACTTTTATTAGTTAAGACAAGCGGTTCTTTGTCCCATTTCGTTATGGAAAATACGGAGCTCGACACGCTCCTTTTAGATGCGTTTGAATCCTTTCTGCCTCTCGCATCCGAGGCGGGCATTCATCTGAATCTCGCGCTTCCGGACGCCGCCGTTCCCTCATGCCGCTGCGATGCGGCGCGCATTTCCCAGCTTCTCGGCATCCTTTTATCAAACGCCATAAGCTACGGCAAAACCGGCGGTTATATCACGCTTTCGCTGCGCTGCGAATCATCCCGTTTTCTTATTGTTGCAGAGGATAATGGCTGCGGTATATCAGATTATGCAAAACCTCATATCTTCGATCGTTTCTACAGGGAAGATCCCTCGCGTTCGGACAACGGACATTTCGGTCTCGGCCTCTGCATCGCCAAAGAAATCATCGACGCCCACCGCGGACGCATCACCGTTTCCGATACGCCGGGCGGCGGCGCCACCTTTACCGTATCTCTGCCGCACTCATGACCCGGTATCGTTTCCGGCTAGCAAAACGCATCCTCCAAAAATACGGCATATCCTTTCATCGCCTCATACACATCCGCCTTGCTCACAATCTCCCACGGCGCATGCATATTGAGCACAGCAACGCCGCAGTCTACAACCTCCATGCCGTAAAGCGCCATAATGTACGCAATCGTCCCGCCGCCGCCGATATCCACTTTCCCCAGCTCCGCTGTCTGATACGCTATTTTGCGGTCATCCAGCATTTTACGGATCGATGCAAGATACTCCGCATTGGCGTCATTACTGCCGGATTTTCCCCGGGAACCGGTATATTTATTAAATACCATGCCCTTCCCGAAATAGGCCGCATTTTTCGGCTCATACGCCGCTTTAAACGTAGGATCATACGCCGCGCTCACGTCTGATGAGAGCATTCTGGAATTGGAAAGGCATCTGCGAAGGGCAAGGTCGCTGTATGTTCCCATGCAGTTCATCAGCTCCGCCAACGTGTTTTCAAATGTCTTTGAGCGCATGCCGGTCGCCCCTACGCTTCCGATCTCTTCCTTATCCACAAGCAGACAGCATGTCGTATGCTCCGTTCCCTCCACATCAAGCATCGCCTTTAATGAAGTAAACGCGCATACGCGGTCGTCCTGCCCATATCCCATAATCATGCTGGCGTCGATTCCCGACTCCCTTGCCCCTCCCGCCGGAACAACTTCTAATTCTGCCGAGAGAAAGTCTTCCTCTTCCATCTCATATTTTTCTTTCAAAATCTCAAGCACGTTTCGCTTCACAGCATCTTTTTCATCATCTTTCAGCGGGATGCTTCCAAACAGGATATCAAGTTCTTCTCCCTCAATCACCTTATCCGCCTTCTTTTCCATGCGCTCCCCGGCAAGATGAATGAGAAGATCAGTCACGCAAAATACAGGCTCCGCCTCGTCCTCTCCGATCGTAACGTCCAAAACGGCGCCATCCTTTTTCACTACTACGCCGTGTATGGCAAGCGGCAGCGTCACCCACTGGTACTTTTTGATCCCTCCGTAATAGTGCGTATCTAGATAAGCAAAACCGCCTTCCTCATACAGCGGATTCTGTTTCAGATCCAGACGGGGGGAATCAATATGGGCTCCGAGAATCGCCATGCCGTCTTCCAAAGGCTTCTTCCCGATTTGAAAAAGGGACAGCATCTTCTTCATTCCGACAGAATATACTTTGTCCCCGGCTTTCAGCTTTTTGCCCGCCGCCACCAGTTTTGCGAGATCCTGATATCCCGCATCCTCTGCCATGGCGATAGCCTTTTTCACGCATTCCCTCTCCGTCTTTCCCTCATTCAGAAATTGCCGGTATTCTTTATTTATTTTATTCAGCTCTTTCAGCTCTTTTTTTGTATAATTTTTCCATGCATTCGACCGTTCCATGCAATTTGTCCTCCTTATGTCCTTTGGCCCTAACATTATTATGACGCCGGAGCCAGAAGCCCCAGCATTATTATTCTATTTTCTACCAATTTCCCGAAACTATTCATCAAATTCGGCTATGATATAAAATCCTTTTTCATTTTCCACAATTTCCTTTACGACCCCTTCTTCACTGTGCAGCCGCTCGGAAAAAGGAATATTTCCCGACATCGCCACCGCCGGCACAATCGTATAATAGCACGCGCTCGGAAGGCGTCCTTCTATGACCCGGACAGTCTGTCCCTTCTCAACAAGGCCTTCACGTTCCATCTTAAATTCCATCTCACGCATAAATAAAAATCCTTTCCCCGCTACAGGCGCTGTCCCCGTTTTCCCTCGTACCGGCTGCGAATCCTCAGTTCCGACATCAGAAACGCATAGGCGTCCGCGCCGTCATTTATCGTCAGATCCAAACTGACCGCCATATTATTCAGCGTGCGTTCATCAAGGTCATCCCTCATGCTTTCCAATACTTTCATCTTTTCCTCGTACGTCTCCGCATCCAAAAATCGGATAATGCCCGGTTCTGCCTCCTCCTCTTCCGTCACGATTTCTTCCTGCCGGTCTGCAGCATTCTTCTCTTCCGCAGACTCCTCCTGCCAGTCTGCAGCATTCTTCTCTTCCGCATACTCCTCCTGCCGGTCTGCAATCTCCTTCGCACTTTCGTCCGGTTTTTGAAAAATCTTCATAAAATGTTCCTTTGCCAGAACAAACACCTCATAATCGCCGGACATCTCCTGAAAACAAATAGCTTCCGTTCCGTCCGGAAGCATCCTGCACTGTGTTATCACCTGAACTGCCTTGTTTGACCTTCGCGAGTAATAAATATCCTGCAGCATTTAGACACACCTCTGTTTTTTTTCATTGTACCACAAATCTTTCCAATTTAACAACACTAACTTACTTATTTTTATTATTCATTTTATCCAAAATTTCAGCATAATACCGCAGCGTTCGCGCCATTATTTTGCGATGCTCCGCCTCGGTATGTTCCGCCTCAATCCTCCTTAGAGCCAGCGTCCTGCCATATATAAAATTCATATCGCAGCGAAGCTCGTTTGCCAGAATATACGCATAGACCGGCGATAAACCTGTTTGTCCCTTTTCGATCCTATATAGGGCGTCCTCCGTAATTTGAAACAGGTCTGCCATCTCTTTTCTCTTCATTCCACGCATTTCCCGAAACTTTTTTAAATTTGCCCCGATCATGACGTCTATGTTATTATTCTGCCGCTTCGTCTGTTTCATATGTATGCTCCTTTGCTGTTTTTCAATTCCCGTACAACGGCGGTCCTCACTGTCTCTTCCGTCAGCCGGGAGAGCTCTTCCGGTAATAATTCAATTCTTGCCATATATCCGTGAATCCGAACGCGCACTTGGGAAAAGCCCATATCAAATGGCAGCTGTTTTCCGGATTTTCAGCAAATCCGTCTATCGCCAGCAAATCTGCATCCACGAAGACCTGGCGGATCCTTTGCCGCCTTCAGCAAAAACGCGGAATCAACGCCGGCGGAAAATGCAACAGCAAGCGTCCCCATACCGGAAATCGCCTGCTTTAGCCTATTGTATTTCTCATTTAATTCTAACTGCTCCAGTCAGTATTTCCCGCCCCTCTTCAAAAAATTATAGTATAATTTCTGCACAGCGTCAATACTGAAAATGCTGATAGTCCTTTGACGCCTCCCACTCGCCGCCCCATGTGAAGCCGTTTCGGATAAAAATCTGATAACAGGGATCCTCCGGCGTGATCTTGTGCTCAAACTGCTTTTCACGATTCTGATACCGCCTGCCGTTCTCCGGCTCACACACCATCTTTCCATCCTTCATATGTATATACGGATTGTACCGCGGATTGATATCAACCGCCAATCCGTAGCTGTGATTTGACAGGCGTTTCGTTCCGGATACCGTGCGGAAATTAAAACAGGACGTATTATTATCCGCCATGGACAGATTGTCGTCAGCGTCGTAGTCATCTACAAGAACCATTTTTTCAATCTCGTATTTCTCTTGATACAGCTCATAAAAAATATCGCACAGCTTTGAGGCAATCTTCTTATTCGCTACCATTTCGCCGATGCGAACCTCTCCGTCAAAGCCGTAATGAAGCGTCCTGATATAACGCAACTGCTCTCTGGGTACAGTACAATTTTTCTTATACGATTTCCCATCCATGCGCTCAAACTGCACGGATGAGAGATTTGTATGGTAAAACAGCTTTCTGATCTGCCCGGAATCTGCCCCGGATACATCTACGATTGAAAACGCCTTTTTTGACTGAAACTGCATTTCTCCTACCCCCCTGCGTCTTGCTGCCGGCGTCTGATTCCGGAAATTTTCTTTACGCCGTCGGAAGCGGCTCATCGATCTCTGCTTCCTGTCTCTTTATCTTCTTTGTGGAATTTCTGATAAACGGATTTTTTCTCACTACGAGAGATGTGATCTGGCGGTAGGTCGGCTGCGTTTTGTTGTACTCATCCAAAAAAGCCTGCAGCGCCGAACGAATCGCTTCCTCATCCAATCCTTTCACTGCAGCCGCATCCCGATCCGGATAAATACGCGCAGTGAGTCCGTTATTCTCACCCGTGAC
Organism: uncultured Lachnospiraceae bacterium; assembly: GCA_947591245.1. GTDB lineage: Bacteria > Bacillota > Clostridia > Lachnospirales > Lachnospiraceae > Eubacterium_F. Next base: position 37,141 of record CANQCY010000015.1, read on the forward strand.
GATCACTTCCCCCACCAGAGGATTCAGCCCCAGCTTATTTTCAATTTCCTCGGGCGAGATATTTTCCCCGTTTGAGAGAATGATAAGATTTTTTACGCGCCCGTTGATAAACAAAAATCCATCCTCATCCATATATCCCTTATCGCCTGTATGAAGCCACCCGTCCTTAAGCGCCTCCTCTGTTTCCGCCGGCATTTTATAATACCCTTTCATGACGCTGCTGCCTCTGACAAGAATCTCTCCATCCTCAAATTTGATCTCAGCGTTACAAAGAGGACGTCCTATCGAGCCCGCTTTCGAGTCTCCCGGCGTATTGTTGCTGATCACCGGCGAGCACTCCGACATGCCGTATCCCTCATAAATGCCTACGCCGTACTCGGCAAATTTATCAATGTAATACGGATCCAGATGGGCGCCGCCCGAAAAAATAGTTTTCAGATTGCCGCCGAACACATTATCTGCCAAAACCTTTTTGGGAATCGCGGGGTCGGCGCTCGCAAGCCTTTTACAAATGGTCTCTATCATCAGGGGAACCATAAGCATCACTTCCGGCTTAAACACTCCCATATTCTTTATCATATGAAGCAGCGAATCATTAATGCATACTGTTGAGCCGAGGGAAAATCCTTTAAGCCAGTCCATGACAAGACAGAATGCATGATGAATCGGAAGCACGCTGAGCAATACCGTTCCCGGTTCCGCCGTATAATTAACCGAAATCACATTCGTTGCCAGATTATTCTGCGTCAGCATAACGCCCTTGCTCTTTCCGGTCGTACCGGATGTGAAAATAATCGTAGCCACATCGTCCGGATCAGGACGTTCTGAATCCGCGCCGTCCTTTCCCGACGCTTTTTTGAGAGAAGCCAGCGTTCCCACTTCTTCCACGGAACCCTCTGTCTCCTCCTCCTGTAAAAGCCATATATTTCTGAGCTTAGGACACCCCGCCAGAATAGCGTCCAAAAGCGGCTGGCGTTTCGGATCCAAAAACAGCGCTTCCGAATCCGATCGGTTAATAAGATCAACCAGATCCTCACCCGGAAGTCCCGCATCAAGCGGCACGGCAACGGTTTTCCCCGTAATCAGAGCCAGATAGCTCTCGATCCATTCGACAGAACTCGTTCCGATCAAGGCGATGTGTTTCCCCGCAAAGCCCTGTGCCAGCAAGGCCTTTCTCAAGCCGGCCGCCTCTTCCATCAGCTCACTGTAGCTGCGTTCAAAAATTTCTTTCTTTTTCAGCCATTTGACAGCCGGAATCTCTGAGTACTTCTCCCCGCTCTTCTCCAAAATATCACGAATCAGAATTGGCATTTATTCATCCTCCTTCTGCAGCTGCTCCATTAATTCAAGAGCTTCTCCTATCGTAAGCGCTTTGAGAGCGTCTTCCTCCTCCAGCTCCACGTCAAATGTATCCTCTAATTCTCCCAAAAACGACATAAAATCAAGAGAGCTGAAGCCAAGATCCTCCCGGAACCTCATATCATTATGCATATCCTCCGGCTTCACATCACTGTACTGCGCTACCATTTTCTTGAACTCCATTTCCCGCGTCATCTTCTTACCTCCATAATCCGTTTACATATTTTTTATACCTGTTCCATAATTTCCCCGATACTCATATCCGGCTCTGCAATTCCTTTAAAAAGAATTCTCATCATATAGTAATATAAAAGCTCCATATCATGCTCTTCTAACCGGGCAGTCTGATAATGGTAGGAGAAATGCATTCCGCCGTACTCATTATGGGATACCGTCAAATACATCTTTTTTGTCGCCGCCCCGTTTGCAAACCATTTGGAATGCTGGGAAACGTGAACCAGATGCGGATTGTCCATCTTGACCGGCATCGGCTGATACGTGAGATAACAGCTCTCATAAGTTGTATTTTCCGGTGTGCGGTAACGCCTCCGCATCTCTTCCTCGATCAGCGCCGGATCGTAGTTGCTGTGCATGTAAATCCGATTCTGCACATTCTGAATCTCATATGCTGCCGCCAGAAATTCTGTGTCGGGAGAAATCACTGTTCGGCAGGGGAACATAATCGTCCGGCTTCCCCCTGACGTCCACTCGTCATGCGTGGAACGCCTGGAAATAAAATTCTGAATCGTAATATCTTCCTGACCGTTATTCATTTTGGACAAATATGTGCGAATCGACAATAACAAAAGATTAGTCATCGAAATCTGATGGTTCATGCAGAAATCTATAAGATTTTTCGTCGGCTCCGGCTCCAGATCATAGTCCTTTACCTCGACGAACAAATTCTTCAGCTCAATGTCCGCCGCACGCAGCGTCGGATCACCGTGTTTTTTTCTGGATTCCTCCAGCACAGACGATCCCTGAATATCTGAATAAAGCGGCTCGCCCAGCGCGTCAAGCTGATCTTCCCAAAACTTCTTATCCTTGGCAAAACGCTTTTCGTTATTTGCCTTCTTCAAATCCTTTGCCAGCGCCTTCTCAAAATCCGCCAGCTCGCTCGGATACTCAGATTTAAACCGGAAATGCGTATATAGCTGCATCAGGTCATTGACCATCACGACCAGGCCGCACGAATCAATAAGCCTGTGATCCATATGGATGAAAAATCCATTGTACCCTTCCGGAAGCTTGAGCATAATCACATCGCACAATGGAATATCATCCCCGTCAAACGTCTGATACGCCCACTGCTGCATTATTGCGTCCGCCTCTGCCAGAGTCATGCCCGACAGATCCTTGAGCGGAATATCCCTCGTATCCTTTTCCATGATATACTGTCGGATCTCTCCATTTTTATCCGGTTTTGTAAATCGGACCCGCATACATCCGTACCGCTCAAATTCCAGCTGAATGCATTTTTTCAACAGTCCGAAATCCAGCGCCGACTTTAAAGACGCCACAGCGCTGACGCCCGACACTTGCTGCGTACCGTATTTCCTGATCCAGTTGTAATGCAGTTTCTGCGCCGCCGTCAATGAATAATACTCTTTCATATATTGTTGCTTCTCCTTCTTTTAACCTGCCGCAAGGGACTGATCTATTTCTTTGCCAGCCTAACATATTTTTAATGATTAATCTACCCCCTAAAGCACTTAATGGACATTTTACCCAAAATTGACCAAGACCTTTCATAATGAATTTCCCGCAACGGATTTCAAATCATTTTCTTGAAAAAACTGCAGAAGCTTTCTGCGGTACAGTTCCGGTTCCTCATACGCGCTGCAAAGGTGTCTTGCCTCCGGTACCACGACCAGCTCTTTCGGCGCCCGGCACAAATAATGGTTAATCCTCGAATTTTTCGGATCCACATACGTATCCTTTTCGCCGTGGAAAAAAAGGACAGGACGCTTATTTTTCCTCATTGCTTCCGCTGTGTCCGCATTTTTCATGGAAAAGCCGGCAAATAATTTGCAAAACAGGTTAAGGCGGAACAATAGCAAGCCGATCCAATGCAGATGGAACCAATTCGCCGCCATATCCTGAACCTGTCCTTTCATGGAACGGAAACCGCAGTCAGCGATCAGCCCTTTCACCTCTTTCGGCAGCCTGTGGCCGGATGCCATCAGTACTGCCGCCGCCCCCATCGATTCCCCGTACAGATAAATCGGGAGCTTGTTCCGGTTTTTTCCCGCGATATAATACGCCCATTTCTGTACGTCATACTGCTCCATTGCACCAAATGTGATGTATTCTCCCTGGCTCTCTCCACAGCATCTCTGATCCATAAAAAGCAGACTGCAGTTATGCTCATGGAGAAATCTGGCAGTATAGGCAAAATCTCCAAAGCCGCTGCCCTTATAGCCGTGGCTCAAGATAACATGCCTCTTTGCATTCGCCGCCGGCAGATAAAAGGCATGCAGAAGCAGGCCGTCCCTGCTTCTGATATAGCAGTTTTGCATGTTCTGCCGCCTGCACCATTCCTTCCCCTCCTCATACTCTTTCTCAAATTTATCCCTCGGATGATTGATCTTTGTATGAGACAGTTGAAACCATTTTCTCTTAACCAGCCTTTTGTGCTCCTTGCATCGGACGATCATTTCAAAAAAAGACCATCCGAACGCCATAAATATAGTAAACGCCACTGTAAAAACGCCCGCTGCTTTCATCGCCTTTTCTTTCACCTTTTTCACCTCTACGTCCTTATTTTAGTTCTCCCAGTATAAATAAGCGGTAATGCCGGCACCACCGACATTACCGCCGCAGAATTTATTAGCTTTCGTTTTTTGAAATCTTAGCAGTCCTATTCATGCTTTAATCATCAATATCCGTCTCAAATTCGAGCACCTTTCCGGTTTTGGCGTCTATCTTTACCTCATACTCATAGATTCCCTTAACCATCTCGATTTCATAAACCTGCACCCCGTCGTCGTTATCGAGTTTCGCTTTAATGATCGTTGCGCCCGGCGCCTTTTTCTTTGCAATGGACTTTGCTTGCTCCAGTCCGACATCTTTATTGTTGGAAGAAGCTGATTTTGAAACAGTAATTTTCCATTCATACTCCAAAAGCTTCCCTGACTTGCCGTCATAAACCAATGTATAATTTTTATTTCCCTTCCGCAGATGGACCTTATACTCCGCTCTTCCATCATCATACTCCAAAACCATGCGAAGCGCCGTTGCATTTTTGACTTTCTTTTTTGCTTTTTTCTGAATAGACTTCCGGGAAATATTTTTCCTGCCCTGATCAGGGTAAGGAGGATTGCTGATTTCCCAATCATACTGAATCATTTTCCCATCGGATGCGCGATATTCGAAATTATACTCTTTGCCGCCTTTCAAAAGCTCCACCTCATACACATGCGTTCCGTTATCATAATCCGATTCAACCTTGAGCACCGTGGCTGAGGGCACTTTCTTTAACGCCGCTTTCCTCGCCTCCTCTGCACTCGTCATTTTCTTAGCTTGCACAGCTGTTCCGCCACACATTAAGAAAAACAAAGAAAACAGCATGCTGCAAACCGCTACTTTTGTAAATGTCCTTTTCATAATTCGTCATCCTTTCTGAAATAATATTTGCTTTTGCCAAAGTTTTGACGCTCTGCTATGGAACTGTTACCCGCTCTACGATAATCTCTGATATGATCAGATCCTGGATCTTGACGCCATATCCTGCTTTTATGGAAAGGCAGTTGCATTCTCCATCTTTCGCTGTTATTTCGACAGTACCGGAATACGAACCGTCCGACCGTATCGTTGGCTTAAGGTATACGTGCGGATCTTCCGTATAAGCGCCTCCATTCCCTGTATCATAAGACGGCGTCGTCCAAATCCTGAAATCATTGGATCCCCATTTAGGACCGGAGATCGTTACCCTTATTGTTTCCCCTTTCTTAACAGTGATCGGATTCGGGAAATACAAAAATGTTTCTCCCTCCCCTGTTCTTGTATCGTTAATCCTGACCGTATCGCTGTCAATATCATAAGATCCAAAACTTGAATCAACCCGTACGGCAGACAGCGTAACCTTCTTTTGCGGGTTTTCCGTTGGCTCCGGAGTCGGTAACAGGTCTTCCGCAGAGCTGACTGTGATCTTGTCTGCCGCCGTCCACGCCGCTGATGTTAAATTGATATGCAGCGCCGGACGAACGCCGCCGCCAGTATTCACTGCGATAAAACCGGAACAGTCAGTAAATCCTTCGCTTCCGACATATGCCGCGTCAAAAGGAAGGCTGCCGGAGTCGCGCAGCCACCACCAGCCATTGCCGGCGTACTCGCCTTCGCTATTTGTCCATGCGCCGTTCTTCTGCGCATATGCGGTATTTTTAACCTGTCGTGTTGCGGATTTATTTTCATGATGAATGGCAAATCCGTAATCCATTTCTTTCACTTCATCGGCTGACAGCAAATACACCTGATCGGCCGCCGCATCGCTGCCTTGCGAAAGGATCGTACTCTTATCCTGATCAGTAAATGCACAGGAATAAAATTCCTCATTCAACCACTGGCGGATGCTGCTTTCCTGCCATGTAACAGAACCGCTGTTTTCATCATTGTAAGGCAATGTATCCAGACTCTGTTCGGATACGATAAAGGCGTCGTCTTCATTTACGGATAGCACGCGCCATATGATCGGTTCCTTCTTATAATAGCTGCCGCCTTTGTAAATCATGATCGTGCCGTCGGAATCCGCATATTCCTGACCATCTTCCGGCGACGCGATAGCTTCCGCCGGCTCATAGAGGCTTTGATAATACGAACCGAACGCAACCGAATCCCAGACGATATCATTCCCTTGGTTGACCGGACCATTGATGCCATAAGCGCCGGGTTCTCTTGTGATCAACGGCGGGAGCGTCGGTTTCTCAGTTGGCGTAGGAGTCGGTACCGGGGTACTGGCAGGGTTCAGGTCTTCTGCGGTCGGACTTTCCTTGTCGCTAAAGATAATCGACTGAATCGTAATCGTAATTGATTTTCCCGCATCTATTTTGTCCGGACAAAATATCTGAAATCCGCGGATGCATCCGCCGGCGCAGTCATCTGTAACGGAAAATACAAGCGTCTTTTCTGTTTTCGATTCTACGATTTTTTTGGACCAGTCCGGATGTTTGCCCGCATTTTGATCTTCCGGACCAGCCATATTTACATCATACAAGGCATGGCCAAGATTTCCGCCTTCGCTCGTATACGTAAGAACAACTGATTTATAATTGCTATAATAATTTTGCGCGTTATCCGGCAGATAGAAATTCACGGCTGCATATTGGCTTAAAAAAGTTACCGTAACAGAGCCATCCGGGTTATTGACGATCTTTGCATTCGATCCCGCTTCATTGTGAATCGCACCCTCAGCCGTCAATTCCAATCGCTTCACCGGCGATGCGGTCGCATCCGGCCTCTCATATTTAGGAGTGGGTATTGATGTAGCCGGAGCTTTTGCCGGCTCTTTCGTCGGTTCTTTTGTCGGGGCCTTCGTCGGCTCTTTCGTCGGAGCCTTCGTTGGCTCCTTTATCGGCTCTTTCGTCGGAGCCTTCGTTGGAACCTTCGTCGGTTCTTTCGTCGGGGCCTTCGTCGGCTCTTTCGTCGGAGCCTTCGTCGGAGAATCCGTCGGAGCCTTCGTTGGAACCTTCGTCGGTTCTTTCGTCGGAGAATCCGTATGATCAGGAATTGCCGCGGGAGGCGATGTAACAACAGGATTCCCTGTTCTTTTCGGCGCTGGCGATGTATCCGGAACAGACGGGGCCGTCTCCTTCGGTACGGATGTTTTATGTACGGAAGGATTTGGCGTCTCTGTAGGAGCTGTTCCCCCCGGCTGCGAAAGATTGCCGCCAGAAAGATTGCCGCCATTTCCGCCATTTCCGCCATAATCCTCTGATCCATTATCCTTTGGCAGAACTACCTGTATTTTACAGGTTGCCTTCTTTTTCGTCCCTTTCACTTTTGCCGTAATCGTTGTCTTACCAACTTTAACGGCCTTTACTACGCCTTTTTTGGATACTTTGGCAATGCTCTTTTTGCCGCTCTTCCACTTGATCTTTTTCTGCGTCGTTTTCTTTGGTTTAAAGGAAGCCTTGAGCTTTAAGCTTTTTCCTTTTTGTAATTTATACGTTGAATAGTTTAGTGTAATCTTTTTTAGTTTAACCGTTTTCCTCCGGGCAAAACTGACCGGCGTACACGTTGGAAAAATAAGCATGATTACCATCGACATAATCAGGGATACTGCGATTGGCTTTTTCCTTTTTTTCATCAACCATTCTCCATTCTGAAGCATCTGTGCAGGAGGCATGCGCCGGATACTATTTGCGAAGCTTCCATAAACAAATAATACCATATTTCCTGTTTAGCGCCTTCCAATGTAATTATAGCGTATTTCGCGCAAAATATCAAGCAGCCGCCGTTTTTTTTATAAAGCTTTTATAAATGTGCATATTTTTTCCTGAATCCGTGAACCTTGCCTCAAAATATATGAGGCATCCAATAACGCCCCGTGAGATGTTGGTGTTTCAAACT
>CANQCY010000016.1 GCA_947591245.1 uncultured Lachnospiraceae bacterium
GAGGGAAGCTCGGACTCGCGGTGGTGGTCTGTCATTCTGAGCAAAATAACGGCAGCGCCCCTGTGCATTCTCGCCGGTTTTTCGCTCGGCACTACCGGGCCCTCCATAGAAATCGGCGCCATGGCGGGAAAGGGAATCGGAACCGCTATGGGTAATTTGTCAAACAAAGATAAGGCGGGCGGCAAACCCGGGGAGAACAAACTGGCGGCATATGCTTACGCAGGATCCGCCGCCGGACTTTCCGCCCTGTTCAACGCCCCTCTGGGCGGCATGTGGTTTGCCTGTGAAAAATTACATAATACGAAGGAATTGCCGGGCATAGTTACATTGATATCCGCCTTTACCGCCACCCTTGTGAGCGTGATCGTCTTTGGGGCCGCTCCTACTGTGAGCTGCCATCTTCCCCTCGCCGACTGGAAACTGTACGCGGGTTCCGCCATTCTCGGCATATTCATGGGATCTCTCGGTTACCTGTACTCCCGGTCTCTTTCGTTTGCCACGAAAAAGCTCAGCGATGGAAAAATACCGGAACTGCCATTATGGATTGCCGCTTTTTTGATCGCCGGCGCGGTCGGATATTTTATACCGGAAATCACAGGCGGCGGGCTCAATATGCTGGCTATCATATCTGACGGCAGCGCCCTGTTTGGCGCACTGGTTTTCCTCCTCTTAGGCAAATGCCTGTTTTCCGTATTTTCTTCCGGTTCAGGGCTGCCGGGCGGAACCGTATTTCCACTGCTCACAGTGAGCGCATGTATGGGACAGCTCTTTGGCATGTCCGCGGACTGGCTGTTTCCTTCCCTTGGCATTAACCCCGCTATATTTATTCTTCCCGCGATGGCAGGCTTTTTCACCTCCGTGATCGGCGCCCCCATTACAGGCATGTTCTTTCTATGCGAATTTTCCGGAGATTACAAAAATTTACCCCCGCTCATCCTCGTATGCGCGATTTCGCACCTCATTGCAAAACGTCTTGACGCGAATTTTACCAAAAAAGCATGACTAAAATACACGCTCCTGCATATCATGTAAATATCAGGGGATCAATGTCCAAACGCCCTTTGCACTTGAACCCCGGCATCATAATATATGACAGGAGCCGCCATGAATCAGAACAAAATTTATTCCTACCCGGAAATGGAAAAGCAATTGAAGAATTGGAAAAATCAGTATTCCTCTGATGTTTTTCGAGTAGAATCGCTTGGGTTCACATACGCAAAAAGAAACATATATGCGTGCCATCTGGGAGCCGCAAGCGCTCCGCATCAATTTGCCGTCACCGCTTCCATCCACGGCAGGGAATACATCAATACTACTCTCCTCTTACGCATGATCGAATACTATCTCGAGCATCCGCAGGACGACGTGCAAATTTCCTTTATTCCAATGGCAAACCCGGACGGCGTCGCGATTTCCATGACAACGGACGCAAAGCGCTGGAAAGAAAACGGAAAAGGCGTTGACTTAAACCGTAATTTCCCCAGCGGCTTCGGACTCTCACCCGATATCAGAAAAAGAAATCCGGGCCTTGCCCCGGCCGATCAGGCAGAGACGCAGCACTTAATGAAATTCGTAAATTCGATGACAAACCCGCTCGGAATTATCCACTACCACTCCCGAGGAAATTTGATTTATTATGACTATCATGTCACGGGACAGCTGAGAACACAGATTGAAAAAATGGCGCAGAGCGCCCGCAACACAACCGGATACCGGCTTGCGTCCGGCACAAAGGACACCGAGCCCGCCGGAGGATTCGGAGACTGGTGCGTATACGAAAAGAAAATCCCCTCCATCACCATCGAGACGGGTTTTCTCAAAACGCCCGTCCCAAAATGGCAGTTAAACAGCATATGCGGCAAAAATTTATTTCTGCTTCGTAATCTTTTTGCCAGTATCCTGTAATTCATCGCCAAGCTGAATATACAGTTCATAGGTATCAGCCGGAAGGGTATCAAGCCATATGGCGGCGCTGTATTCTTCCGCCGCCATGTCCGGCACGGTTTGGCATGTATTTGTAAGTTCTGCACGCCAAACGCTCTCCTTTCCCTGCAGATAGATGCGGCTGACCGCATGATCCCGTCCTGAAATATATAGGATATCCTCCTGAATCTCATAGCGCGCAGCAGCTTCCGCCGGCGCCCCTGCCGCCCGGAAATCGATGTGTTCTGCCTCTTCATCGGTCAGCATCTCCGGTCGTTTCAAATCCCCGACAACATAATCGCTGTTTTTCAAAAGCGCCTTTGACAGGAATCCAACATCTGAACAAAAGCGGTACGCATGATAAAAAGCCGCCCCCGCTTCATATTCGCCGACTATTTCTTCTGAATCAAAATCATACTCCCATATCACCGACTTCCCTTTGCGCTCTGGCGCCCCGGCATATCCCGACACAGCGTAGAGGCGCCGCCTTTCCGGATCAAATGCCGCATGCAAGCATTCAGCGTCGTCGGGACACGGAAATTTTTTGCAGAACCTCACCGTTTTTTCTTTCTCGTTGATTTGATACAAATTGATCGAACTCTTCGTATTCCGATCAGAAAAATCCCCCTTGCGCTGTTCGTCCCTGCGATTGCCACACACCATAATATAGCGGGCATCTGCGTCTGAATTTTCCTTCATTCTGACCGGTGCCACAAAACTCTGACCGTAAAACCACGGCACGTCCCCTGTCGGTTCCAGCAGATTCTCCCCTTCCGGAGTACCCCTCCAGAGCTTCGGATCCGCAAGCATCCATTTGATCCTCCCCGTCTGCCAGTCTATATCCGCGACCGAATGAAGCCGTCCCATTGAAACAATCACATCATCTCGTTCCCCATCATAAAAAAGCGAATTGATATCCGCCCGGTTTTCCGCATCCTGATTTATGCCGTCAAACAATTTTCCGACTCTGAGCGTTCGGACACTCTCCCCGCTCTGACGGTCAATCTCCAGAATCATATCGCCGCAACGCCCATCAAGACTGCTTGCCGCCATGATAAGGCTGCCTTCCCGCGCCTTCTCGCACGCCGCATGATGCGCGCCGTTCCTGACCAGATACGTCCGCCCCGCTCGCCCCAGATAATCCATATCATACATTTGTACGGAATACGGCTCATCGCAGGACGGCGTGCAAATCGTTTCTTCCATAAAAAGAAACCGTCCTTGAGAGAGCGGAAAAATGCCGTATCGATTCGGTTTTTTTGCCAGATAATACCTTATATTTCCTTCCCTGTCAAACATAAATGGCGGGACGTCCCTGCCTCCCGCGGCTAATACATAAGGAAACTCCGGCGACGTACTCGCTTTTTTCACTCGCACCACGTCCTGAAGCTCTTCCGGAAGCGGCTCCGTCTCAACCGCAAAGGAACGCCTGTCGCACGACTCGCCATTTTCATCCAAAAGCTCTATAACGATCTGCGTATCCCTTCCCGGGTACAGCCCCAGAAGCGGGATGCGGTGGCGCTTTGCAGCGGGATATTCAAACACAAATCCGGTATCCTCCGTATCTCCCTCAACTGCCGCCCTCACGCGATAATCCATCATCGTCGTGAAAAGAACAAGCGCCGTCAGCGGAGCCTCTCCATATGGATCCGTTACTGCAAGCATATTATTAAACGTGTATTTATCGCTCCTGAGCTGCAGCTCCAAAAACCAGTCTTTTTCCTGTGAAATCCGGGAATACATCTTTTTCTCGGAAATATTCGTCTTAATACAGTCCGCCTGCGGGCGTTTAAATACATTCTCATATTCAGCAGCGCCCTTTTCCACCCATTCCTTCGAGCGGATTGTGACCGTTCCGCCATTGTCATGGCAGATCTGCTTTTTCTCATATTTCTGAAATAACCCAAATAGCTTACTCATACGTTCTCCTGCAAATCACAACATAAATCCGGCAGAACCCTTTCTCTCTTTTACTACTGCTTATTTTACAAAATTATGGCTTTTCTGTCAAATCATACACCTTTCCCGTCGATTTTTCATGATAAAAAACGGCGCGTTCTCCGTCGCTCATGATCACTTGCCCCTCATACTCCATATTTGACATATTGAAATAGATCCAGACCTTACTCACCGGATATTCCTCGCTATTATATTTTTGTGCATAACTGTTCATAGAGCGGCGTGCCGCAAACGGATACAGCGGATTCCGAAACACTGCCGCGCCCGCGCCAAACGTCAGAACAGCGCCCAGCGCGCAACAGGCGATTCCCGCCACCCGGGACTTATTTCCATTGATCAGCACCCGGATGAGAAACCCTCCTGCGATCCCCAGCATCAAAAAGAGGATCGGTACCGGAAGCAGCATAAGCGATTCAGCGAGAGCATCCGCACCAGACTCCATAAATTGGTATATAACCGACATGACGGCAACCGCCCCCAGTACGATAAAGCTGTATTTTCTAAGCCAAACTGCCGCCAGACAGCCGATGATAGGCACAACAACCATCACCTGCGGAAGGTCATAATTCGCATGCAGCTGTATATATTCCCACACGCCTGCCACTGTAAATATTATAATCCCCAAACCTGCCCGTATTATTTCTGAACGTTCTTTCACTGCTTCCTCCATTTCCGCACTGTTTTTTGTGCATATGCGCATATACGATAAAATATTCGTCTTTATACTATAATACAGGATATTGTTTAGGTTTACAATATTTTGTTTTTTATATATTGCCTTACGCCAGCCACACCGACGCAATGACGCCGGCCAGCGTCGCCAGCAGCGCGCCCGCCAGCGTATACCTCGTTTTCGTCACCTTCGCAGTCATAAAGTACACGCTCATTGTATAGAAAATCGTCTCCGAACAGCTCATGAGCACGGACGCCAGAGTACCCAGGTCGCTGTCTGCGCCAAACTGCTTGTATATATCGAGCAGGAGGCTCGTAGCCGCGGATGAGGAAAACATTTTCACAGTGACAAGCGGTACCAGCTCCGAGGGAAATCCGAGCACGGACGTCACCGGAGAAAGCATTGCCGCCAGATAATCCAGACTGCCTGACTGGCGGAGCACGCCGATTGCGATCATCAAGCCAACCAACGTAGGAAGAATCTTATATACCGTCTTAAAGCCGTCCACTGCCCCTTCGATAAACGCATCAAAAATGTCAACCCTGCTTAACAGCCCGTAACCCGCTACCAATAAAAGAATAAACGGAATCATGCTGTCCGAAAGATAATATAAAAATCTCACGCTTCGCCGCCTCCCATTCCCGAATTGTGCGTTTTATCCAAACCGGTACCGCCTTTCTCTTTGCGCCGGCTCAATTTTCTCGCCGCCACGGCAAACAGAACGCCCGCCGCCGTGGATATAAGCGTGGCAACCATACCCATACCGATAATGGACGTAGGCGATACTGAACCGTACTGGCTGCGGTAGGCTATAATATTTACCGGAATCAACTGCAGCGAAGAAATGTTAATGATCAGAAACGTACACATATCCGCACTGGCTACATTCCCGCCGCGGTTCAGTTCCTTCATCTGCTCCATCGCTTTCAACCCGTAAGGCGTCGCCGCCCAGCCGAGCCCCAGCACATTTGCAATTATATTTGCCGCAATGTACTCGTTTGCGATATGGCCGGCAGGAATATCCGGAAACAAAAAACGAAGGGCCGGCCTCAGCGCTCTTGTCATCGCGTCGATCAGACCAGCCTTTTTTGCAATATTCATAATACCCGTCCACATGGACATCACGCCGAGCATGGCAATACAAAGCGTCACCGCTTCCTTTGATGAATCAATGGCAGCCGTTCCGACTTCTCCGGTTCTGCCGGTAAATGCTGCTACAATGATGCCCGCAAGCAGCATAATTCCCCATAATTTATTGAGCATATTTGTTCACGTTCCCTTTTTGTTCCAGTGTATGACAAACACGGAACGAATATGCCCATTGCCTCAAGCAAAAAATACTGCCCGTTTGTCTAATTGTGGATAAATACCGCCTCCCGGTATTTCACCATGTTATAAATCTTCTCTGCATCATCCGGGGCAAGATTCAGGCAGCCGTGGGATCCCTTCGTCTGATACAGCGTCTTTGTCCACCGGCTCCATGGCTGCCATGTGGCGGGATGAAAACCCGTTCCGCTCCATGTAATACGAACCCAGTGTTTGACATGCGTTCGGTAATCCTCTCCCGTCATCGTATATTCCGGACGATGTTCCTTTATGTAGAAGGCGCCTACTGCCGTCTCGCGCCCCTCAACCGGAAGCCCGCTGATGCACCGACAGGAAAAAGCAACCTTGCCTTTGCGGAATACGTATACCTTTTGTTCCTTCAGCGAGACTTCCGTATAATTTTTTTCGTCCCAGTCATTTTTTCCCAAGTCCCTCTCAAACCCGGTATTGAGATAGTTGGCTTTCCGTTTGATTAAAATATCCTTTTTGTTTTCCTTACCCGGATCATTTATATACCGGGCGATCGCCTCCGGTTCTATTTTTTGTTTCAGCGAATCCTTCACCTGTTTCAGCGTTTTTTCATAATCCATCTGCCAGCCAAAATCACCGCCATTTATCTGAACGTCTTTTCCCGTGTGGGATTTAATCGTCCTTGTCTTGCCAACGGTTTTATATTTTTTACAGAAATTAACCGTCCACTCTTCTATTTTCTTATTATTATAAACAATTTTTCCGTCTTTATATTGAATCCATTTTGCAATGTCGTTCGGGGTAAGCTCTTCTGTAACGCCCCCGTCCATATCCCATCTGACAAAACGGATCGCCGCATTGTTGCAGAGGTCGATCTGTATGCTTAATTCACTGTCATCCGAGGTAACCTCCGGCGCTTCATATACATCGGGATAAACCTCTTCCTGCGTGAGATCGATCTCCATCCGCCCCTGCCGAAGCGCCAGATCGACTGCCGACATGAGAACCGGAATCCGAATCTGGTTTCCCTCATTTTCCTTGACGCAGATATACCGGCTCTTTGCCTCATCAAATTTCGCATATGCCGCCACCGGAGGCTCGACCTCAAAATCCGCGCCTCCCTGAATCAGCTTGCACTGGTTTATGATATTTTCCAGTTTTTTTGAATCATAGGCCACGTCGTATTCCACCGAAAGCTCCCGCTGCCCGCCAAACGGAAACAGCATGCCCTCGTGCTGTTCCTGAAACGCCTTTTCCCAATTTTCCCCCATATGAATATTGTAATCAATGTCTGTCCCCAGTATCGTGACCTTCTGATCGCCACGGGATCGGATCGTCAGGATATACTGCTCGCACATGCCTGAAATCCTGCTTGCCGATTCCTCCATCGTCTGCCCGGACACATTTACTCCATTTATGATCGTTCCCGGATACCAGCGATCAGAGTAATACGCGTTTCCCCAAAAAATAATGCCGAAAAGACCTAACGCTGCAAGCAGCAGCAATATTCCTGCAAGTATACAGAATGTCTTTTTCATAACGCTTCACATCCCCTTTTACCTATCAACCGTTTTACACAGGAAGTCAACTGATTCGTTTTTTAGCGCGTTTTGGATAAAGGCTGTTATTAAAGCGGAACGTATATCCGCTGGAATAAGCCCAAAGCTGGCTGTCCGTCCACAAGCAGAAGTTCTCTTTCCGCGTTCTGGGCGTCGTATCAAAATGATACCATCCGCCGGCCACATAAACAAGATTCCAGAAATGCCTGCGTCCGCCCGGCGTCGGATATCTGTTAATCATCACATTTGGTATCCCCGCCCTTGTGAGAAGCAGGCGGGACATGGCGTAATATGTATAACAGTCTCCTGACTGATACCGAAGTCCCTGCGTCGCAGAATCCCGCCAGCTTCTATGGGCGGAATTGTTTACATACGAACTGTGGCGGCGGATATAAGCGTAAATCGCCCTCGCTTTTTTGACGTCCGACCAACCTTTGCGCGTTATGGAGCTCAGCGCCTGGTCTGCTACCGATTCCGGCGTTCCCGGAACGATCACCTGCACCTTCGCCCACGAAACAGACTTATTGCCGGCTTTGTCTGATGCATGGAAATACAGGCGATACATGCCCGTCTTCTTCCAGTTGACCTTACTGTCATCTACCGTCACCTTCACCCGCCCGTCACGGTCATCCGCCGCCGACACGCCTTTCCCTAAATTATATGTATTCCTTCGATCCGAATAATAAACCCTGTATGCATCATTATGCCCCGTTACGCTTCCGTTCTTCAGAAGTCCTTTTATTTGGGGAGGCCGGGTATCTTTCGTTCCCCACCCGAAAGAGTACGTCCCTTTCGCCGCATCATAAACCTGCAGCGCATCGCCCGCATACAGGCTGACCTTCTTTAATTGCATTTCAGAAATTCTATTCTGTCCGGAGAAATCTTTCCCGTCTGCCATCTTCATTACTTTTGATTTTCCGGGCGCAATATTCTGCGCCGTCAAAGTGACCGTTTCCTGCACAGATGCGCTTTCAATGCCCAGGGTATCTACGGCCGCCTTTCTCTGCGCCTCTTCCTTTACTAAATATTGGCATTCGATGCGCTTAATCGTCCCTTTTTGGGAATTATTATGTACCCATATGGAATTCGGCTCATTCCCTTTGAACGACGCTTCCGATACTGTGACCGGCAGCGTACGGGGATTCCTCGGATTGTCCCTGACCGTTATAGTAAAATATTTTGCCGTATAACCGCTTTTCGATACCTGTATTTTGCATTTCCCTCTCTTTTTCCCCGTAATCCTTCCAGCTGAATCCACGCTTGCCGCTGATGTATTCGTACTCTTATACGCCGCGCCGGAAACGCCCTTAATCTGAATCTGCCTGCCAACCAGTACCGTGCGGGAAGATATCCGCGCGCTGAGTTCCTTCGCCTCCACGGCCGTACTGCCTGCCGCTATTGCCGCTGCCAAAACGAAAAACAGCACGATCCCGCTCATTATCCGCCGTCCATTCATCCTTGCTTCCTCCTATCAATCCATCTGCTGCCTATTCTCTTTCTTCCTGTTTCTTTTCTTCGCCACATTCTCCATATACATTCTCTGCAGTTCCATACGATCCATTTTCCCGCTGACCGTGAGAGGCATCTTGTCAAGCGGCACAACCGCATTCGGAAGCATGTAGCGCGGAAGCCTTTCCTTTAGCTTCCCGACAAGCGCTCCCTTTTCAATATCGCCCACATAATAAATAACAAGCTTCTCTCTTTCCTTCACATAAATACAGCAGCCGGCGTTCACATTGTCAATCGCGTTTAATTCTGCGTCGATCTCGCCCAGCTCAATCCGGTGTCCCATATGCTTAATCTGATGGTCTCTCCTGCCCGCGAACACCAAATCACCCTGATCATTCCGGCGCGCCATGTCGCCCGTGTGATAGATCGGATCAAAATAATAAGGATTCGCCGGATTTTGGGTAAATACCTCCCCAGCCCTTTCCAGCGCGCCAAAATAACCAAGCGTGACGCCGCTCCCGCGAATGCACATCTCTCCCGTCTCGCCTTCCGGCACTTCATTTCCCTGCCCGTCTAGCAGCAAAATCTCCGTGTTTGCGAATGCCTTCCCGATCGGAATGGCCTCGTTCTCTTCAAACAAACGGTCTGCGCAATAATATGTACTGACGCCAGTCGCCTCAGTCGGTCCGTATAAATTATAAAACCTCGCCTCCGGAAGTTCCCGCTTCCATATATTAAACTGTTTCGCCGGGAATACTTCCCCGCAAAATGTCACCAGCTTCAGATATTCCGGTTTCACGACGTCAAACGTACCAAAGGCGGAAACCATTGTAAGGGCGGATGCCACCCAGTTGATTGCATTGATGCGGCGTTCGTTTAGATATTCCACCAGCTTAACCGGAAACAAAAACAGTTCGATCGGCGTAATCCATGTTGTCGCTCCGCATTTTAACGTGGCAAATATCTCTTTCATGCTCGCGTCCCAGAACAGCGGCGTCTGGTTGGCGAAAACGAACGACTCGTCAAACCCGAGCGCTTCGGACAACTGTTCAATATAATTAATAATACCTCGGTGATGTCCGACGACGCCTTTCGGAACGCCGGTGGAACCGGATGTATAAAATATATACACCGGGTCGAGGTCTATGGTTTTGCGGCGGATGTCCGCCAAAACCGCCTCATCTGTTTCCGTCTTTTGGCATTGCTCATAAAGAATCACGGTTCCGCCAAAATTCAGCCGTTTGGCGTCCTCCGCTGTTTTAGCGTCGCAAATCATATATTCCGCCTGCGTATTCTGCAAAATCAGTTCGATTCGCCGCCTCGGCATCTCCGCATCGATCGGGGCATAACAACAGCCGCTGTAAACTGCGCCGAAAAAGGCTGCTACCAGATCCGGCGTACGTTCCATATATACGATCACCGGCTTGCGAAACAGCCCCCTCGCCGCCAGATATGTTCCCGTCCTCTTTGCCCTCTCTCCAAAATCCCGGAAAGAAAGCTGCTGAACGTCATCGGCAAATGCAATTTTATCCGGAACACGCTCCATCGATTCCTCCAAATATTCCAGCACATTCCTTTTCATCATAATCCCTTCTCGTATAATATCTTTTTCCCGCTTAGCGTTACTATTCACAGCCGCTCCGCATGAGCAAAACCAGCCGTTGTTTCTCATACGGCTGCGAATAGTAACAGTGTAGCATAATTACCGCCCTTTTGCAAGCATTTTAGAACTCTCCGTTAAAAATTGGAACCCCGAAAAACACGATGCTCTTATCCTCATTTTCATTATAAGATATCGCAATGTTCATATTAATCGTCCTGCCATTTACCCTTTTAATCTGATCGATTCCGCTTGTGAATCCATACGCCACATAATATCCGTCCTCTGCATACTCGTACAGGCGGCTTCCGCCTTCATAACCAAATATATCATCCGTAATTTTTCTCTTTTCTTCGACTGAAAGCCTGCCCGGTATTTCTCCACGGATCCAGCCGCCCTCGCGGTTAATATCCTGAATCCGGACGCTGCCCTCCGACACTGCCAGCTGGTTTCTGGCAAATGCCTGCGTCACATCGCTGCGGCCCACCATAACCTTTGTCACCGCGATCTGGGCAAATACTGCAATCCAAAGCGTACAGGCTACATATATCATAATCTTTACTTTCCTTCTCACTCTGCTCACCTCACTAAAAAAGTTCCATTTTGCTGATATTATTCACAAAACGGAACTTCCTTATACATTTTTTGTGCGTGAGCGCGCAATCTTGCGTTCTAATTCCTCAGACGCCCATACAATTTTGTCATATTATAAATTTTTTTGCACAAATCATCTGAAAACGCCCCTTCCCGCATGCGCCATTTCCAGTTTGCCCCCATCGTGGACGGCGTATTAAGCCTCGCCGATTTTGAAAGGCAAAGATAATCCTGCGCCGGAATGATACAGAGCTCCGCCACGCTCCTCTGCGCCATGGAGATCAGCTGCCACGTCAACTGTTTTGCGGAGAGGAACCGCACGGGAACATTCAAATAGCGGAGCGCCACATCCTTATCCTCCCTTGGCATCTCATTCCACCAGCTATACGTCGTCTGGTTGTCATGCGTCCCCGTATATACAACGCAGTTCGGCGAGTAATTATGGGGCATATAATCGCTTTCCTCCCGCGAATCAAAGGCAAACTGCAGCACCTTCATCCCCGGATATCCGGTATCTTTCAGAAGTTTCCGGACACTGTCCGTCAGAAAACCCAGATCCTCCGCAATGATGTTTTTTTCGCCAAGCTTTTCCTTCATTACCTCAAACAGGCGTATCCCCGGACCTTTTTCCCATTTTCCCCCCACTGCGTCGGGATCCCCGTATGGAATCGAGTAATATTCGTCAAAACCGCGGAAATGGTCGATTCGCACCACATCATACCAGCGGAAGCAATTTTCAAGCCGCTTGATCCACCAGTCAAACCCGGTTTCCTCATGGCGCCTCCAGTCGTACAGGGGATTTCCCCAGAGCTGCCCCGTTTCGGAAAAAGCGTCCGGCGGACACCCCGCCACCGCCGCCGGCTCCCAATCATCCGTGAACTGAAACAGCTCCGGATGCGACCATGTATCCGCACTGTCCAGCGCCACATAGATCGGAATGTCCCCGATGATCTGTACGCCCTTTTTATTGGCATATTCTTTCAGCTTATTCCACTGCCGGCTGAATTCAAACTGCAGAAACATATAAAAATATACGTCGTCCGAGTACTGTTCCTTATAAGCGGCCACCGCCTCCGGCTTTCTCCGCTTTATGCCATCCTCCCATTCCAAAAAGCTCTGTCCCGCCTTGCTATCCTTGATCGCCATAAAAAGGGCGTAATCCGGCAGCCAGTCCTCATTTTCAGCCGCATATTTTTTAAATTCCTCACCCTCCCGGATCCCGCTGCTCTCATATGCCCTGCGCAAAATCTGAAACCGCGTCTTATAAAGCTTCTCATAATTAACCCGATTCAATTCCGAATGCGGCGTATGCCCGCACAATGCCTCATACTCCTCTAAATCGCCTTTCGTGAGATATCCCTCTTCCCTCAATCCGCTTAAAGAAATAAAGTACGGATTCCCGGCAAATGTCGAAAAAGACTGGTACGGGGAATCGCCATATCCGGTCGGCCCCATTGGCAAAATTTGCCAAAAACTCTGTCCCGCCTTTGCCAGCGTATCCACAAAATCATAAGCGCACCGGTCAAATGCCCCAATGCCAAATTCGGATGGCAGGCTTGCTATCGGAAGCAGTATTCCACTCGCTCTCATAGTGTTCCTCCTCTAATTCGCTAACAGCGATTTACTCACCTTTACTTCGTACTTTTCCGCCCAATTTTCATACGCCGCCTGAAACGTCATATTCTGCTGCCCGGCGATATACTGCTCCCGGTAAGCTTTGTTCAGTCCTTTTGTATTATTTTTAAGACAGTACATCAGATAAAAACCATCCTGCTCGCTAACCACTTCGCTCAATGTGTATTTCTTCATCGCAAGCGCAGCGCCAGCCAGATTTTGGCGGGAGTCCAGTTTTCCTATGATTTCCTCTGACGGCGCCTTACCTGTCTTGTCCTTTACATACGAATAAAAATTGCCCTTATAGTTTCCGAATTCCGTTTTCAGCGCCTCAATCTGCATTTGCACTTCCGTCCGGTTGCTATCGTCTGCCGGATAGAAAACAAGCAGTACCTTTGCCGCCTGCATCGAAGCTTCGTCCACATTCGCCTCCACATTTCCGGTCACGACGTCATACATTTTTCGCGCCACTTCATTTTCCTCAAAAATCTGATGTATGCCCGCAGCTGTAATTCCGTTTTCCTCCTGGATTTCCGGAGAAATCGTGGCAAAGTACTGATCCGCCTTGTAATCGACGTCCTCCTTCTCATCGACGCCAAGGCCGATCCCCTGCCCGGCCGCCTCTTTATTCATCACTTTGATCTGAATGATCAGCCGGAGAATGTCCTCGATTGCGGACTGCCCGATCGTTGTCGTCCCCAGATTATAATTCCACACATCCGCCGACATAAGATCCTCATACTGGTTCTTCAAAAACCAGCTGTATATGCGGTATTCATCATACGAAACTTTTGTATTCCCCACGCCGACCACCGTGGAATCCCCCTGAAGCTCGCCGTTATTCACCTTCGCCGCCCGTTCCGCCTTCGGAACTTCTTTCTGCACCGGCTCTTCTTCCGAACATCCGGCTGTTCCGATCACCATCGCGCCAATTAATATGCCGCCAATCATCCTTTTTAATTTATTATGCTTCATCTTTTCCTCCTTTGGACGTTTTAATCCTGCTTATGTCGTCGATTACGTAATCCAGCTGGGACAACAGCCCCTCCCCTTCTTTCGCTGTATATACAAAATAAGGAACCTTATCCGGCACAAATCGCAGCCGCCTTCCATACATCCGTATCAGATCGGGGATTTTCTCTGGCAAAACCTGCGCCCGCTCATACATCTGAATGCGGATTCCATTCGGTTTCTCCGCAATTGAAGTAATATACGCGTCGTGCGCTTTCGCCTTCAAAAGCGCAATATCCAAAAGGTTGCAGACGCTCTGGGGCGGTTCGCCAAACCGGTCAACCAGCTCGTCAATCATGTCGTCTTTTTCTGCCATCGTATCAATCTCGGCAATACGTTTATAAAAATCCAGTTTCTGAAATTCATTTGGAATATACGATGAAGGAATAAATCCGTCGATTTTGAGTTCTATGCCGGTCTCAAACTCGTCGCTTTCCACCTTTTCCCCTTTTAACTGCTTCACCGCTTCATTAAGCATCTTGCAGTAAAGGTCATATCCGACTGCCTCCATATGCCCATGCTGTTTGGCGCCAAGCAGATTTCCCGCACCGCGAATTTCAAGATCCCTCATAGAGATTTTAAACCCTGAACCGAGTTCTGTAAACTCTTTTATTGCGGCAAGACGTTTTTCCGCCACTTCTTTTAACATTTTATCCCGCCTGTACATCAGAAACGCGTAAGCCGTCCGATTGGAACGCCCGACGCGCCCCCGAAGCTGGTAAAGCTGGGAAAGGCCGAGTTGATCCGCCCCGTCGATAATGATCGTATTTACATTCGGAATGTCAATTCCCGTTTCCACGATCGTAGTAGAAACAAGCACGTCAATGTCGCCATTGACAAAAGAAAACATCGTATTTTCCAGTTCCCTTTCGTTCATCTGCCCATGTGCGTATGAAACAACCGCTTCCGGTACAAGCTTTGCGATCTCCCCCGCTACCAAATCCATATTGGCGACCCGATTGTACACATAATAAATCTGACCGCCGCGCCCGATCTCGCGCAATATGGCTTCCCTCACTATTTCGTCATTTTTCTCCATGACAAATGTCTGTATGGGCATACGGTCCACCGGCGGTTCCTCCAATACGCTCATATCCCGGATCCCGACCAGGCTCATATGAAGCGTCCGCGGTATGGGGGTAGCCGTCAGCGTCAAAACATCAATATCATTTTTGAGCTGCTTTAGCTTTTCTTTGTGTTTCACCCCGAACCGCTGCTCCTCATCCACGACAAGAAGCCCGAGATTTTTATATGAAATGTCCTTTCCCAGCAGCCGGTGCGTGCCGATGACGATATCCACGCTGCCTTTCCTGAGCTTTTCTATCGTTTCCCTCTGTTCTTTCGCCGTGCGAAGTCTTGAGAGCATCCCCACTTCGATACTAAATTCCCTCATTCGCTGCACAAAGGTATTGTAGTGCTGTCCGGCAAGAATCGTCGTGGGTACAAGCACAGCCACCTGCTTGCCATCCATTACTGCTTTAAATGCCGCCCGCAGGGCGATCTCGGTCTTCCCATACCCGACATCGCCGCAGATGAGGCGATCCATGATTTTCACGCTTTCCATATCCCTCTTCGTCTCTTCGATCGCCCTCAGCTGATCCTCCGTCTCTTCGTATGGAAACAGTTCTTCAAACTCATTTTGCCAGACAGTATCTTTTTCAAACGCATGCCCCTGGCGCGCCTGACGCTTTGCATACAGGGCGACCAGCTCTTCCGCGATTTCCTTGACCGCGCCCTTCACTCTGGATTTTGTCTTTTTCCACTCCGGCGAATTAAGTTTGTTCAGCTTCGGCGCCTTCTGCGCATCTGATCCCGCGTACTTTTGCAGCAAATCAAGCGAAGTCGCCGGAATATACAAATTGCTTCCTCCGGCATACGCCACCTTCAGGTAATCCTTGGTCACCTGATCCACTTCTATCTTTTTGATTCCCTCATAAATTCCCAATCCGTGGTTTTCGTGCACAACATAATCGCCGATTTTTAAATCATTAAAACTGTGTATCGCCATGCCCTCATATTTTTTCTGCCTTCTCTTCTTCTGTTTCTTCACGCCGCCGAAAATATCCCCTTCCGTGAGCACGACAAAACGGATATTGGGATACTCAAAACCCTTTCTCAGATTTCCTTTGGAAATCATGACCTCCCCCGGCAGAAGCTCGCGGTCAAGATCCCCGCTGTAAAACGCCATGATGTCATAGTCCTGAAGATCTTTGCACAGCCTCTCTCCCCTTGTCTTCGACCCGGTCAGCACAAGCACGCGGTATCCGCTCTTTTTCAACCGCTGTATGTCCTTCGCCAAAAGAGGAAAATTATTGTTGTAAGATGGCGCAGACTGTACCTGAAAATTAAACTTGCGCTTGACCGGAAGCTCCTTCACCGCCATATCCAGCGTTGTCAGGAATACAAGCGGCAGCGCTCCCAATTTCTTCAAAACGGCCGGAAGCGAAAAAATAACCTCCATCTGCTTCGGCAGAATATATCCTTTTTCCAGACGGCTCACCATGCTCTCGCGAAACTCAAATTCCACTGCCTCGCCCTTTTCTATGCACCGCCCGGGTTCATCCATAAAGACGCATATGTCTTCCTCCGCCAAATAGTCAAAAAACGAATAGACCTTATCCGTAAAGTAGCTGACATAGCTCTCTAAATTCACCAGTCCGTGATAGACCTGATACGTCTCCCGAAAATTTTCGACGTTCTGCGCCAGCCGCGCCGCTTCCTCTGCTTTGCCCTCTTCCCTGAATCTTCGGACGCATCTTTTCATTTCCTGATCCATCCGGTGCAGTCCCGCAGCAATCTGATCGTCATTCAAAAAAATTTCTGTGGCCGGATAAATGCCGACCTCGCTCACCGCCTCCACAGAACGCTGGCTTTCCACATCAATACGGCGGATATTATCCACCTCGTCCCCCCACAATTCTATGCGGAACGGGCACTCCTCTGTCAACGGGAAAATATCAATAATGCCGCCGCGGATGGAAAATTCTCCCTCCCGCTCCACCTGTCCGGTATTTTCATAACCGATATAGGCAAATTTACTGCGAAGTTCGTCCAAATCCACGATCTGCCCTTCTTTGAGGTAAATGCTATGCTTCTTATACTCATCAAACGGAAGGCAATAATCCATCCCTCCGTCAATCGTCGTCACAATCGTCACCGGCTCCTTCTCAACCAGCTTTTTTATCACCTTCATGCGCTCCATGACGATCGCCTTCCCATGGACGTCCGCACTGTAAAAAATCAAATCCCTGGCGGGATAATACATGACCGTATCCCCCCCGCCGTATAGCTTCAAATCCTCCGCCAGCTCTTTCGCCCGCAGTTCATTGTGGGTGACGACGAGCCGGCTCCGGTAATCCATGCCCGCGCCGCAAATCATATGGCTTTTCTGGGTATCCATACAGCCGATCACATTTATCGGAAACTCGCCGTTTTTCATCGTTTTCTTCAGTTGTTCAAATTCCTCAAGCTCTGTAAGGAGCGCAAACAACGTATTCAAGCTTTCCAAATCCCCTTTCCGAAAACTCCCAATGCTGCAAAAACTTCTTAGGAACCGTCATGACCGTTCCACCGTTCCTCACTTTCGTTTTGCATTATATCGGTTCATCGCCGCATCCACGCCATCCGCAACAATCGTTTCGACCGCCTCCGCCGCCAGATCCAGCGCCTCCCCGATTATTTTCTCATCCCCCTTGGAAAACCTGCCGAGAACGTGCCGAACCAAATCCCCGCCTTCCGGTTTTGCCCCGACGCCCACTTTTACCCGCGGAAATTCATCGGTTCCCAAATGCGCGATAATATTTTTGATCCCATTATGCCCTCCGGCGCTCCCCTTGGCGCGAACCCGCAGCTGCCCCACCTCCATGGAAACGTCGTCATACGCCACAATAATATCTTCGCACTCCACCTTATAATAATCCGCCAGGCTCCGCACGCTCTCGCCGCTTAAATTCATAAATGTCTGCGGCTGCGCAATAATCACCTTCTCGCTTCCGATCATTCCTTTGCCGCAAACCGCCTTGTGCTCCCTGCTCCCCAGCGGTATATTATATTTATCCGAAATCCTCGTCACCACCCCGAAGCCGATATTATGCCTCGTTCCCGCATAATCCCTTCCCGGATTTCCCAATCCTACAATCAGTTTCATCATTACCTCCACGTCTATGTTCCTGCCGTCTGCTCACGGCTGCTGCTTTCTATTTTAACAAAAAAAAATGGGAATCACAAGAAAAAATAAGAAATAAGTAAACAGAGTGAAATGAATTCAATAAAAATCCCGACCACGTTCACCACGCAGTCGGAACTTAATTTGAAACATTTTTAATTTTCATCCGGTAACTCATCTAGTGCCTCTTTAAAACGCTCCACTATTGCATTCTGAAGTAAGTTCCTCATTTCCCCATTAATCGGATGGGCAATATCCCGATACTCATTGCCCGGAGTCTTCTTACTCGGCATCGCAATAAACAAACCTTTTTCTCCCTCGATGACTTTGATATCGTGCACGACAAATGCATTGTCAAATGTCACTGACGCTACCGCTTTCATCTTGGACTCGTTACTTACAACTCGAATGCGAATATCTGTAATTTGCATCCTAATTATCCTCCTTACTATTTTTACAGTACGTAACGCGCATTCTTTTCCAACACTACTCTGATTTTATCCGGTTCCCCAACATAATTGGAGTTTGCTCGAATAGTATCATGGCTTTCCACGATGCAATTTTCAATGTAGGTATTATCGCCAATATACACATCATTCAAAATGATGGAATTACGAATGGTACAGTTGTTACCTACGTATACTTCTTTAAACAAAATGGAATCGCTCACCTCACCATTGATGATGCAACCGCTGGAAATCAAACTGTTCTTTACTTTTGAGCCCGCATTATATTTTGCCGGCGGCAAATCCTCAATTTTTGACGCAACCGCTGGATACTGGTTAAAAAAGTAATCCCTCGTCTCACGGTTCAGGAAATCCATATTCGTTTTAAAATAAGAATCTACCGTTGTAATATTGCTCCAGTATGAATCCATCTGGTAAGCATAAATTTTTTTCAGCCCGCGATACCGGATAAAGATATCTTTTACCAAATCAAATCCACCTTCATTGCCGGCCCGCTCAATAAGATCAATAAGCTGTCTTCGTCTTATCACATAGATGCCTGTGGACACCGTCGTCTTTGATGTAACTATTGGTTTCTCTTCAAATTCTGTAACCCGTCCCGTCTCATCTACAGAAACCACACCAAATCTGCTTGGGTCATCTTTCTCCCCGAGATCCTTCGTCACAATGGTAATATCTGCATTCTTCTCCAAATGATACTCCAGAACTTTGTGCAGATCCAGTTTATACACGCAATCTCCTGATGCAATTACCACATAGGGCTCATGGCTCGATTTCAGAAAATCTATATTCTGCGCAATGGCGTCCGCCGTTCCGCGGTACCAATAACTGTTATCCTGCGTCTGAGTGGGAGTAAATACAAATAGTCCGCCTTGTTTTCTGCCAAAGTCCCACCATTTGGAAGAATTCAAATGCTGGGTCAATGATTTGGAATTAAACTGCGTGAAAACAGCAACCTTGCTAATGTGAGAGTTAGACATACTGCTAAGCGCAAAATCAATGCTGCGGTAACCCCCTGCAATCGGTAACGCAGACGTTGCCCTCTTCGTCGTAAGGTCTGTCATTCGTTTGCTGCTTCCTCCAGCTAAAATAATACCTATCGCCCTCATAAAATGTCACCTGCCTTTATCAAAGTTCCGCCGCTTTCCAGTGTATTATTCGGATAATCCTCCTTTGTCGTAACCCCTGATATGGCAGTATTTTTTCCGATTGTTACTCCATCCGGAATAACCGTATTGTCGCCGACCGTAACAAGATTAAATGCATATACGTCCGGTTTCACCTGATTCACAACGCCTTCTTCGCCTGCCCCCAATACGCAGTCAGCGCCGATCACAGTGTCCTCCGCAACTATCGTCTTGTCCAAAATCGTATTTTTTCCTATTCGTGTAGAATTCATAATAATTGAATCCCTTATCACGGCTCCCTCTTCAATCACCACATTGGAACCGATCACAGAATTGTAAACCTCTCCATACACCTCGCATCCGTCTCCCATAATTGCCTTATCAACCACGGATAAATTGGATATATACTGCGGTCTGAGCCACTCGTTCTTCGTGTAAATCTTCCAAAATTCCTCATAAAGATTAAACACCGGAATCAGATCGATCAGCTCCATATTGGATTCCCAATAGGACCCCAATGTTCCTACGTCTTTCCAATAGCCATTAAACTCATAAGCGAAAATTCGATCCCCCCGCTCATGGCAATATGGAATAATGTGTTTTCCAAAGTCGCATCCAGGCTGGTCTCTCAAAGTGATAAGCGCTTCTTTCAGAACCGGCCACGAGAAAATGTATATGCCCATCGATGCAAGATTGCTCCTCGGCTGCTCCGGTTTTTCCTGAAACTCTAAAATCCTGCCACTGTCATCCGTAATGCATACCCCAAAACGACTGGCTTCTTCAATCGGTACCGGTATAGTTGCCAGCGTCACATCAGCATTGTTTGACTTATGAAAGTCCAGCATAACCTGATAATCCATCTTGTAAATATGATCTCCACCAAGTATGAGGACGTAGTCCGGATTGAACTGATCCATATACTTCAAGTTCTGATAAATCGCATTCGCCGTACCGGTATACCACTCGCTGCTGGTGCTTTTTTCATACGGCGGGAGAACCGAAATTCCTCCGACATTCCTGTCAAGATCCCATGGAATGCCAATACCGATATGAGTATTCAGCTTCAGCGGCTGGTACTGCGTCAAAACCCCGACGGTATCTACGCCCGAATTGATGCAATTACTCAACGGAAAATCAATGATACGATACTTTCCCCCAAAAGCAACAGCAGGCTTCGCTACGTTCGCTGTCAGGACGCCTAGACGGGACCCCTGTCCTCCAGCCAACAACATAGCTATCATTTCTTTTTTGATCATTTGATCACCCCTGTTGTAATTAGTACCCGTCAGAGATGTGGGCTCTGCGGGCCGATTAAACTATATAAATGATTATATCATACTTCTAAAAAAAACACAAACAATTTATATAATTATTTTTGATTTTTTTTTGCTTTTTTGTCTATATTGCACAAAACAAACTTCCCATTGCAATACAAAAATAGAATTCGCCTTTTTTCGTTGCTATTCGCGGTAACTTTTTTTCTTGAAAATATCATATAATAAGTGTATACTAAAACCAACTATTCCGCAAGCCTGCATACGCATGACGTCTTCAGGCAAAAACAGGCTTTTATTTAAAAAGCGAAAAGAAAGGATGGCGCCACGGCATGTACGAAATTGATTTCAGCGTCCCAAGAACCGTATACTTTATAGGTATTGGAGGCATCGGAATGAGCGGCTTCGCCCAGCTTTTCCGGGAACTCGGATTTACCGTCACCGGTTC
Organism: uncultured Lachnospiraceae bacterium; assembly: GCA_947591245.1. Taxonomy (GTDB): domain Bacteria; phylum Bacillota; class Clostridia; order Lachnospirales; family Lachnospiraceae; genus Eubacterium_F. Next base: position 21,160 of record CANQCY010000016.1, read on the forward strand.
GGACCGCACAAAGTCGAAAATCACCGCTCATCTCGAAGAGCTTGGAATAAAAATAGTATATGAACATAAGGAAGAAAATATTACATCCGACATTGATTTTCTTGTTTACACCGCTGCCATATCTCCCGAAAATCCAGAATTTGTGAGGGCAAAAGCGCTTGGCATCCCTATGATGGACCGTGCCGAAATGGTCGGACAGGTGATGAAAAACTATTCTACTGCCATCGCTGTCGCAGGCACGCACGGCAAAACCTCGACTACTTCCATCGCTTCCCTCATCATGCTGGAAGCAGGCATGGATCCGACGATTTCCGTCGGCGGAATGCTTCCGGCGATCGGCGGTAATGTGCGAATCGGAAAATCTCCCAATTTTTTAATTGAAGCATGCGAATATACAAACAGTTTTCTGAAATTTTTTCCGACAATCGGCATTATCCTAAATATAGAAGAGGATCATCTGGACTTCTTTAAAGACCTCGGCGAAATCCGTCAGAGCTTCCACCGGTTCGCGCAAAAAATACCGGCAGACGGAACGCTTATTATCAATGCCGACATAGAAAATTATGAAGAAATCACCGCCGGGCTTCCGTGCCGCATCCTGACATATTCCATCAGCGACAACAGCGCGGATTTTTCTGCCTGCGGCGTCTCATATGACGAATTTGGCTGCGGCAGTTTCACGCTGATAGAATCAGGGCGGGAAACCGACCGTTTTCAGCTCAGCGTCGTCGGAAAACACAATATATCGAACACGCTCGCCTGCCTTGCGCTGGCATCGCTGTTTCAGATTCCGGCGGGCACGGTGCAGAGCGCCCTGTCAAAATATAAAGGAACGGAACGCCGTTTTGAGAAAAAAGGCGAGTGCAACGGAGCGGTAATCATTGACGACTACGCCCACCATCCCACGGAGATCAGGGCAACTCTTACCTCGGCCCAAAACTACCCGCACAAGACATTATGGGTGGCATTCCAGCCGCACACGTACTCGCGCACAAAGAGCCTGCTGCCGGATTTTGCAGCGTCTCTCGCCCTCGCCGACAAAGTCGTGCTCGCTGACATTTATGCGGCGCGGGAAGACGACCCCGGCGACATATCGTCGAAAGATATTGCCGATCTCCTTGCAAAAAATGGAAAAGAAGTCCACTATTTGGGCGATTTTGAGACGATAGAAAAATTTCTTGAAAAAAATTTAACCCCTGGTGATTTGTTGATAACTATGGGAGCGGGAAACATTGTAGAAGTTGGAGAATCACTTGTAAATCACTGAGTTATCCACATTATCCACAGCCTTATCAACAATGAGTAGAAAAGACAGGCTGTGGATAGTTTTTTACAATCCAAAATATGTTAATAACTTATTTTTCCTGACACATTGAAACAAGTGACAGTTTTACGGACTTTATTTGATTTTTTTCTACATCGATAGTGCGCGTAATTACAGGTTATCCACATTATCCACAGTTTCCACACCCCGTTTTCTACTGAAAACGTACAATTATTTAGCTATTTACAGAAATGAAAATTTGAGTTATGCTTTATGGAACAGGAATGAATTTTTTCGACTTGCAAAGGTCAAATGTTTTTATGGAGGAAGAATACTGCCATGGGGTTTTCATTGACAAATCAATTTTCACAAAATATAACGCAGGTTCCGAATATTTTTATCGATACATATATGCCGCAGGCAAACGGAAGCTTCGTCAAAGTCTACCTCTATCTGCTTAGGCAGCTGTCCGACGCTTCTTCGGCGCTCACGATTGAAAACATGGCCGATATGCTTTCAAATACGGAAGCGGACATTATACGCGCCCTGCGGTACTGGGAAAAACAAAATGTTCTTTCTATTACAGAGGCGGGCGGAAAAATCGTTAACATTGCATTTCTTCCACTCTCTTCTGATAATAATGCCGAAGAAACCCGATTGCCTGAATCACAGCCGGAAACGGCGGTTTTGCCTTCTTCTCCGGCTCCGGCGGCTCCGCCGCAGGCAAGCCCGCCCGTGCAGCATGCCCTTCCCGAGCGGCACACGTATTCCCCTCTGCAGGCAGAAGCGCTCAAAAAAGACTCCGAAATTGAGTCCTGCCTCAGCATGGTGGAAGCCATGCTCGGAACCACCTTGGGAGACGCCCATATGCAGCTGATTTTATATCTGATGTCAGATCTGGGATTTTCCCTCGATCTGGTCATAACGCTATATGAGACCGCATTGTCCCGCGGAAAAAGCAGGCCGCGCTACATAGAAACAATCGCACTGGACTGGGCAAAAAAAGGCATCCGCACTACCCGCGAGGCGGAAGCGGAAGCTTCCTCCTTCAACGGCACATACAAAACCGTTTCCAAAGCCTTAGGAATCAAGCGCGCCCTCGCACCCGCCGAGCAAGCGATTATCGACAAATGGCAGTCGTATCATTTTTCAAATGAGATTTTGGAAGAGGCATGCGCCAGAACCGTGCTTCAGTCCGGCGACACAAACTTAAATTACACGGCTAAAATTCTTGCCGACTGGCACAAAAAGGGCGTGACCACCCTTCAGGACATTGCGGACTGCGACAAGTCTTATTACCGGATCAAAAACACATCGGCAAATAAAAGCGCAACCGGAAAACGGAGCAAAAACAGCTTCCAAAATTTCCCGCAGAGACAATATTCCAAAGACGAATACGCCAATTTAGAAAAACAGCTTCTTCATTAAAACCGAAACGGAGAAATTTATGCAGTTATTAAATGAACAATATAACTTCTTATATGCTGAATATAACGAAACACAGACGAAGAACAACCGGCTCCTTCTGGAACGGCAGAAGGAGATCCGATCAACCCTTCCGGAAATAGGCGAACTAGACCGGACGATTGCCGATCTCTCTGTCAGCTTGGTAAAAACGGCGTTTGACGGCATGAATGCAGATGTTGAAAAATTGAAAAAAGAGATTGCCGCCATTTCCCGAAAAAAGGAGTCGATACTCGTTCAGAACGGATACCCCGCCGATTATTTACAGCCGGTCTACCGATGTGCGGACTGCCGCGATACCGGATATATCGGGAATGAAAAATGCCATTGTTTTAAAACAAAAATTGTAGAATATTTGTATGAACAGTCAAACATTCAGGATATGCTTGAAACTGAAAATTTTACTTTTTTTTCAGAAGACTGCTACCCCGATGATTATATTGAGGAAACGACAGGGCTTACGCCGAGGGAAAACATACAAAAAATCCACCGTGCTGCTCTGTATTTCAGCGAAAATTTTGACAGAACCGGCGATAACCTGTTGCTTTACGGGAATACCGGCGTCGGCAAAACTTTTTTGACGCACTGCATCGCCAAGCGGGCGCTTGACCGTTGCCATACGGTCGTATACTTGACTTCTCCCGGACTATTTGATATTTTAGAGAAGAATAAATTTGATAAGGACATAAGCTCCATTGAGAAGAGCGCCGCTGTTTCTTATATTCTGAACTGCGACCTTCTCATTATTGACGATCTGGGGACAGAGCTGTGCAACAGCTTCACGGTTTCGCAGCTGCACCAAGTCATTGATATGCGCCTCGTTCATCGCAAATCAACAATTATTTCTACCAATTTATCTTTCGATGACTTGCGCGAGCAATACAGCGAACGCATTTTTTCGAGAATTACAAGCAGCTATTCGCTGTTAAAACTGACCGGCGACGATATCCGATTAAAGAAAGCGATCGCCGCCAGACATTCCTGAGCAATATGATTCCGGGGTCAAAAGGTCACATGCTTTGTACCTATAATAATACATTTAATGGAGGAGACAGTAATGAGCCAAAACAATTTTGCAGACATCATCCCATATGGAGACTTGGGGATACTCGCACTGGAAAGCAGCCATGAAATCGGAAAAAAAGTAGACGCCTATATCTCTTCGTGGCGGACGGAAAGCGAAAACGATGCGGAATCCATCCATTTCAGCAGCTACAAAAAAGATTCCTATCTTTTAGACGCCGTTTGCCCCCGTTTCGGTTCCGGGGAGGCAAAGGGCATCCTGAACGAATCCGTGCGCGGCAAAGATTTGTACATCCTTGTAGACGTATGCAACTATAGCCTCACATACACGGTTTGCGGCCAGCTTAACCACATGTCGCCTGATGATCATTTCCAGGATCTGAAACGCATGATCGCCGCTGTCAGCGGAAAGGCGAGGCGAATCACTGTCATCATGCCGTATTTATACGAGGGACGCCAGCACAAACGCAATTTCCGCGAATCAATGGACTGCGCGCTGGCGCTTCAGGAGCTGACCAATATGGGCGTTGACAGCATCATCACATTTGACGCGCATGACCCCCGCGTACAAAATGCAATTCCGCTGAATACATTTGAAACCATCCGCCCTACATACCAGTTTATTAAAGCGATACTGAAAAACGTGCCGGATATTAAAATAAACCCCAAAAATATGATGGTTATCAGCCCGGATGAAGGCGCTACGGACCGCGCTATCTATTTTGCGGGCGTCGCCGGAGTAGATATGGGCATGTTCTATAAACGCAGGGATTATACAAAAATCATTGAAGGCAGAAACCCGATCGTAGCGCATGAGTTCCTCGGATCGGATGTAGAAGGAAAAGACGTTGTCGTCGTTGACGACCTGATTTCCTCCGGCGAAAGCATGATTGACGTCGCGACAGAGTTGAAGAGAAGAAAAGCAAACCGCATTTTTCTGGCTTCCACATTCGGGCTCTTCACAAACGGGCTTGAGAAATTTGACAAGGCGTTTGCCAGCGGCCTCATCTACCGCGTTATGACAACAAACCTCGTTTATCAAACGGACGAGCTGCTGTCAAAGGAATATTACATCAATGTTGATATGAGTAAATATATCGCGCTGCTGATCAATACATTGAACCACGATTATTCCATCGCAGGCCTTCTTGATCCGTCGGAGCGCATCCGAAAAATATTAGAAAAATACGAACAGATTTAACAGGCGTTTTCTTCTGATCAGATTGCGCCCATGCCGGAAGCCTCTTCAAAAATACGGCTCAGCCCTCTATGGCTGAGCCGTATTTTCTCCTGCACCATCATCATCGCTCTGGAAGCTCGTATCGTCCTGACTGAAATCCGTATCGTCATTCGACGTACTAGTCGAATCATCCGGACTGCCGCCGGCCGAAGCGCCTCCTCCGGCGCCCTGCCCTGAATCCGCCTGCGGCGGCGAAGTCGGCGGCGGAACCTGATCCGGCTGCTCCGGCTCCGGTACTGCCGGCGCTTTTGTGGCGGCTGGTTTTTTCGTCTGTTTCGGCCGTTTCGTCTTCTCCGGCTCATCTGCGGAATTATCCTCCAGCTCCTCATTCACTTCATCCTGAGGGGAATAATCATGATGAGGGCTGGAGTCCTGCGAATACGATTTATAATCCTCCGATTCTTCAAAGTCAAACGGCTTCACTTCCAGCCCGTCATGGATTGCATTCATAAATGTTTTCCACGTCCTGCCAGGATAACTTGAACCGGCCAAATCCGATACTGACGTAGGGCTGTCGCATCCAATCCAGACAGCAGTCGTGTAATACGGCGTAAATCCGCAGAACCAGCCATCCTTCTTATCATTTGTCGTACCCGTTTTCCCTGCGGCGGTCATCCCGTTATCAAGTCCCAGTCCGACTCCGGTGCCTCTCGTCAGAACGCCTTTGAGGATATCCGTCATCATGTTCGCCGCCTTGGAATCGTAAATATTCTTTTCCTTCACCTCATTTTTCACAATGGTATTTCCTTCCGCGTCCAGAATTTTCACAATACATGTCGGCTCGCGGTATTTTCCGTTATTTTCGATCGTTGCGTAGGCAGAAGCCATTTCCAGCGGGCTGCATCCGTACGTGAGTCCGCCAAGGGAGGCCGCGTTATAATAATCGTCGCGTACAATCTTGCTGAAATTCATATCCAGCAGATACTGCAGCCCTACCTCCGGCGTAAGCTCATCAAAAAGCTGCCACGCAATTGTATTTTTCGATTGCTCCACAGCATACCTCAATGAAATGTAGCCGGAATATTTGCCGTTGGCATTTGACGGCCCGCCCTCAAACTTATGGTCGTTCACTGTCGTATCAGGCGTATAATCCCGCTCCAGAGAAGGGGTGTAAACAAGCACCGGTTTAATGCTGCTCCCCGGCTGACGGAACGACTGAAATGCGCGGTTTAACGTATACCCGTTTGTTTTCTGGCTTCGCCCTCCGACGATTGCTACCACTCTTCCGTTCTTATTATTGATGCAAACTGCCGCACCCTGCATTTTGTATATTCCAGTTTTGCTTTTTTCGGTAAAACCGGCGAGATTCGTATTGACCGCATCCTGAAGTTCTTTTTGCTTTTTCAAATCAATAGATGTGTAAATACGATACCCGCTGTTGATCAGCTGCTTCTGCGCCGCGGCATATGCATCGTTATATTCCGAGTTGTAATCATCCTGCTCTTTATCCGAATCAAAATTGTTTTTAAATTTAAAACCGTTTAACTCCATAATCTTTCTTGTAGCACAATAGGCAATGAATGTCTGAATATAATTCCGCTTAACCGGTTCCGGCACATTCAGCTCAATTTTCTCCGCCACCGCAGCATCATACTCGGACTGTGTAATTACCTTATCGTTTAACATCTGTTCCAAAATACGATCGCGCCTCTCCAGCGTATTTTTCTTGTTTTTCAGCGGATCATAGCGCGTCGGGCTGTTCGGAATCGCACACAAAAAGCATAGCTGGGAAAGGGACAAATCTTTGCAGCTTGAGCTGAAATATCCCTTTGCCGCCGCCTCGATCCCATAGTAGCCGTTGGAAAAATTAATATTATTCAGATAAAATTCCAAAATCTGATCTTTGTTATATTTCTTTTCCAGCTCCAGCGCTATGAATATTTCCTTGATCTTCCTCTCATAAGTCTTTTCCATGGACAAAAAGATATTTCTGGCGAGCTGCTGAGTGATCGTACTCGCTCCCTGGCTGATCTCTCCTTTGTTTTGTATCTGCACCCAGACCGCGCGCACAATACCGCCGGCGTCAATGCCATTGTGGTCATAAAATCTCTTGTCCTCCGTGACAATAAACGCATCCTTTACATATTTAGGTATTTCGTCAATCGACATATAGTAAGAATCCTTATCGCCCTTCAGGACCGCCAGCTGCTTTCCCTTTGAATTATAGGCGATCGTCGTCTCAGAGCCGCGGAATGTAGCGGCGCTGGAAGTTTTTACGAGCTTAATCGCCTCGTCCTGCATTCTGAAAATATCGCGCCCGTATCTCACATAAAAGACGATGCCCACCGTGAGGACCGTAACAAGGAACAACAGTATAAATACTTTAAATGCAAGCCAAAACTTGGGATGCTTTTTTACTCTTTTCTGTTTTTTATTTTTTCCCTTATTTCCTGCCATACTGATCTCCCGACCTTTCTATATTTAGAAGCATACTCGATATTACATCAGGATTAACGTCCTTTTGATCCCGATATAATACTTTATTTTAACACATTTTACTGTATCTTGCAAAGAATTTCTGAATGCAGGAAACGCGCGCGGTCCGCCCACGTATGTCCTTTCGCCGCCCGGGCATAGCCGCTCTCCGCTATCGACTCCCATTTTTCCCTATCATTCAATAGCTCTGTTATTTTTTCAGGCAATTCGCCGAGTTTCGCCAAATCGTACTTAATATAATCTTTACCATCCCGCAATATTTCATCCATGTATTTCGAGCCGTCGCTCAAACATACCGCCCCATTCAGCATCGAGTTAAACACCCGGTCATGCGCCCCGTCTTTAAACCACGGCATCACATTCAGTGAAATTTTGCTCCGGCTGATCTGCTGAAGGCATCCGAGAGAATCCAGTACGCTCCCGTTTATGATATTTTCAGGATGCGCGCATTTCAAGCTATCCCATCCCGATCCGAAACAATAAATTTTGTGTCCGCCGTCCGCAATCGCTTTTACCGCCTCTGCGCGAAAATAATGGCGTACGTACAGGTCAATAAAAATCATATTGGGCATCGCGTCTTTGATTCCCTTTTCACTGACGTCCTCAACGTCCCGATTCAGATGCTCAATAATCACTTCATCCATTGACCTCCACGGATGTTCGATCAGATCATTGATTATGCTGTAATAAAACTCTGCGTATTCCGAACCGTGGCGGGTAATCGCGGGTTCAAATATGGACGGCGGATTATAGTTGCCCGCAAACACGACGTCGTACGGGCGATCCTCCCAGCCGGGCAGCGTCTTTTTGCTCCAGAGGCTTGTCCCACCCAAAGGCATAAACGGCCCCCTCTTTATTTCCGGGAAAAAATGTTTTAAATATTTTTCATGCTCCCGGTCAATGGATATCTGGGTATAATTTTTCGGCAGATATGGGACGAACTTATGGTAATAAAACGGATGATCAACCACGATATTTATAAACACGACCTCCCTCGCATCGAAAAAAGACACCCCTTCCGAGTCAATAAAATAGTCCTCCCCGCAGCAGCCGTCGTAATTGAAACTGATCGCCGCCGTCACTCCGGGCTCGCAGAACCCGATCAGATCGCTCATACTCCGGTACTCCTTGCACTGGTCAAAATAAAACACCTCATAACCGAGCAGCTCAAATGTCTTCCCCATCTGTTCGGAAAAGAACCACAGCGTTTCAATCCCTTTTGTAAATAATATAATTTTCTTTATCATCGCGCACCTCCCGCTACCACTATGTTACCTCTATTTTTTTATAATAACAAGGTTAAGTTTTCGCTTTTAGCTCCGATATATATAACAGGAATCTATTTACATCTGCTATCGGTGTATAAACCGTACCAGAACAAATCAGACCAAGGAGGGAAAAAATGAGTGTTTATGGAGTTTCAAGTTCACAGACTGCCTCTTATAACAGCGTTTCGGACACAACTGTGAAAAAAGACGCTAAAAAACAGCCGGAAGCAGCTTCTTCTGAACAGGACAAAGGCGTTGTATATGAACCGTCTAAAGCTACGGAGAGCAAAAAAGACAGTTCAGTTAAGGATTATTCCAGTATTATAAAACAGATGAAGGGCGAGCTGAATACGAAAAACCAGCAGCTCCAGAATCTGGTTGACCAGCTTTTAAGCAAACAGGCCAATAAATATACATCATTTTCACAGTTGTTTAACGACGTGAAAAACGGGAAAATAAGCGTTGATCCTTCAGTCGTTGCCCAGGCTCAGAAAGATATTGCCGACGACGGTTATTGGGGCGTTGAACAGACAAGCGAGAGAATGTTTTCCATGGCAAAGGCTTTGAGCGGCGGCGACCCTGCACAGGCAGACAAAATGATTGCTGCGATCAAAAAAGGATTTGACCAGGCTGCAAAGGCATGGGGCGGCGAGCTTCCTGATATTTGCCAGAAAACAGTTGACGCCGCTACGAAGAAGCTGGAGGACTGGCGCAAGAGCCTCTCTGCATCTTCGGATGAAGCTGCTTCTGAAGAGTAAGCGGGTTTTAAGTACATTAGCTTTACAGGGAAAATCAAAAAAGGGACGGCATATTTTCCGCCAGTCCCTTTTTTGATTTAAGGCGCCAGGGGCAAAAGGACAAAACAGCTTTTTACCCCGGCGCCTTATTTATTGCGCTAGTACGAGCGCTCCACTGATTTTACTATAATCGCTGAATCCGGCGGCATATTTATCGTCACGCATCCATTTTCGACCTCATACACATGTGCGCTCAAGCTGTACCCGGAATGGTCGCAGTAGAGCATCGAAGCCATAAACTGCCCGTCCTCCATCTCCAGCCGCCACACCGGAACGACTACTTCGCGCTGTCTGCCTCCCGCCTGTACCAGCGTAAAAACTTTATCGTGATCATCAAATCTGCCGAATCCAACCACATTCTCTTCGCAGATGAGGTATATCAGACACCCCGTCTTTAACGCCTCATAATCTTTATGGATCCGTATCGCCTCTTTATGAAAACGAAGCAACTCCAAATCCTCCCGCCCCCATGAATATGTCCTCCGGCTGTCCGGATCCGTCCAGCCGCAGACGCCCGCCTCATCGCCGTAATATAGCGTAGGCGCTCCCGACCATGTCATCTGCATCATGACCGCCGCCATCATAGTCTCTTTTTTCACGCCTACGTTCGCCATTTCCGGCCCGGCAGACGCCGTCCGCCCGACGCGGCCGTTCGTTCTCGTGTAAAAACGGGAGTGGTCATGATTTGACAGCTCATTCATTGCCGCCAGCCAGGACTGCATAGTAAATTTTGCCGAATACTCAACCATTCTCGCAAAAAACATCCCGCTGTTCCCCCGGAGATCCGGCCGGCTGACATCACTGTGTTTATCCACTCCTGTCAAAAACCAGCTCACCGGCTCCATAAAGGCGTCGTAATTCATTATCGTATCCCATTCTCCCCCTGAAAGCCACGGCCCCGGATCGCCGTAGTGCTCCGCCAGAATAATGGCGTCTTGATTTGCCTCCTTCACATTCTTGCGGAACTCCCGCCAGAATTTATGGTTGAATTCCTGGGAAAAACCGAGATCCGCAGCTACATCCAGACGCCATCCGTCCACATTATACGGCGGGGAAACCCATTTTTTCGCAATCCTCATAATATACGCCATTAATTTTTCCGATTCCTCATAATTCAGTTTCGGAAGCGTATCGTGCCCCCACCAGCCATTGTAATGTCCATTATACGGCCACTCGCCGCCATCCAAAAATTTGAAAAACGTGTGGTACGGACTGTCCTCCGCCACATATGCTCCCGGAGAATACGATGAATCCTTTTCATAAATCCTCTCTCTATCCATCCATTTATTAAAGGAGCCGCAGTGGTTAAACACGCCGTCGAGGATGACCTTCATCCCCCGGGCATGTACTTTTTCCATAAAATCGGCAAAAAAGCCATTGGACGCTTCAAGATTTTCCCGGTTCACGACCCGCTTAATATACTTTGTTGCATGGGCATTATCATTATCGCCCTCCGCCAGAACTTCACCCCCGTCGTTTTTAATAACCGTAAAATGAGGGTCTATATAATCATAATCCTGCGTATCATATTTATGATTCGACGGCGACACAAAGATCGGGTTCAGGTAAATCACTTCCACGCCCAGCTCCTGCAGATAATCCAGCTTGTCAAGAACGCCCTGAAGATCGCCGCCGTAAAATTCACGGACTCCCATCGTGGCGGGATATTTATTCCAGTCTTTCACTTCCTTGACGTGTTCGCCAATATATGAATATTCGCTGTCCACCACATTATTTCTTTTATTTCCGTTATAAAAACGATCCACATAAATCTGATAAATAACCGCACCCTTAGCCCAGTCCGGCGTCTTATAGCCCGGAAAAATGCAGTAGGCGTAATGCGGCAGCGGCTCATCCACATCACCCTGCCGGTTGAAATATACTTTCTGATTCCCTTTCTGAATCAAAAAATAGTAACTAAAGCACTCCGTTCCTAGATGAATTTTCACGCCGTAATAATCAAATCTTCCGTCTGAGGTCTGTTTGTCCATCGGAATTTTCTCTGCGCCTGTCACGAGATAAACAAAATCCGCATTGTTTTTCCCTACACGACACCGGATCATAACATCCTCGTTTACATCCGGTTCCATCGGAGAGACAAAATTTTCTGTCCCAGAGCTGAAAATCGCTAATCTGTCTATCCGCTCGGTATTTTTTCCCATTTCTCCTCTTTGTTCCATTTGTTTGCTCCAATCATTCTTTTTTGGCTTAGGAACCGTGCGGAAATAAATTGATTCCGTAACGGCTCCCTATCTGCCCCTCCGTTTAATCTTATAAACCATCTATAAGAAGTCAAAAGGACAGCCTCACGTTGCTGTCCTTTTGGGAGAAGGTATTTTTGTTACTTATGGGGTGTAGCAAAAACTATATAATGTATTGGGGTTTACGGTAAGAGTATACCATCTTATGGCAAAACAGTGTGCACAAACATTAAAAAATTTCCGCAAATTATTTGTGAGTATTGCCCAATACCCGTCTCCGCATGTAAGAAACTGCACAAATATTTATGCTTTTTCCAGCCAACCGTTGTCATTATGCTCAAACAGCTTTTCAAACTCTTCTCGCGTGATCCTCTCCTTCTCTATCAAAAGCTCTGCCAGGCGATCCAGAATCTGACGATTTTCTTTCAATATGCTCGTCGCTCTTTCATGGCATTTATCAATAATGCTTTTTACTTCCTGATCAATCACCTGCGAAGTAGACTCGCTGAAATTTTTCGTATGGGCAATATCCCTTCCGATAAATACCTCGTCGTCCGAAGTGTCATAATTAATCATTCCGAGTTTCTCGGAAAAGCCGTACTTCGTTACCATATCCCGCGCCGTTTCCGTGGCTACCCGGATATCCTGCACTGCGCCGGTCGTCACATCATCAAAAGCCAGCTTCTCCGCAATCCTGCCGCCGAGACATACCGTGATATCCTGCAGCATTTTCCCTTTTGTCAGATGCATCTCGTCTTTTTCCGGCAGGGGCATCGTGTACCCCGCCGCGCCCTGTCCGGTAGGAATAATGGATACGGTATAAACAGGTCCGACGTCCGGCAGAAGATGGAACAGAATTGCATGGCCCGCCTCGTGGTAAGCCGTGATTTTCTTATCCCGGTCAGAGATGATTTTACTCCTCTTCTCCGCCCCGATTCCGACTTTAATGAACGATTTCTTGATATCCTCCTCCGCGATAAATGCGCGATTATCCCGCGCTGCCGCGATCGCCGCTTCATTAAGGAGATTTTCAAGATCCGCCCCGGCAAATCCCGCTGTCGTCCTCGCTACATCCTCCAAATTTACATCGTCCGAGAGCGGCTTATCTTTTGCGTGTACCTTGAGGATATCCTCCCTGCCCCTCACATCCGGTTTGCCCACCGTGATTCTCCGGTCAAAACGACCCGGACGGAGAATTGCCGGATCGAGTATATCCACGCGGTTTGTCGCCGCCATTACGATAATGCCCTCATTAACGCCGAAACCGTCCATTTCAACAAGCATCTGATTGAGCGTCTGCTCCCTCTCGTCATGACCGCCGCCGAGCCCGCTTCCGCGCCGTCTCGCCACCGCATCGATCTCGTCAATAAATACAATACAGGGCGCGTTCTTTTTCGCCTCTGCAAACAGATCCCTCACGCGGGATGCTCCGACGCCGACAAACATTTCCACAAAATCAGAACCGGAAATGCTGAAAAACGGAACGCCCGCCTCACCCGCTACCGCTTTCGCCAGAAGCGTCTTGCCGGTTCCCGGAGGCCCGACCATAATGACGCCTTTCGGTATCCTCGCCCCGAGCTTCGTATATTTCACCGGATGCGCCAGAAAGTCCACGATCTCCTCCAGCTGTTCCTTTTCTTCCACAAGGCCCGCCACGTCGGCAAATGTTTTGACCTTGTCATCCGGCATGGTCAGGCTTGCGCGGCTTTTTCCGAAATTCATCATTTTTCCGCCGCCGCCCGCATTCGTCGACATCATGCTGAACAATACCAAAATAAGTATAAACCCGATCACATATGGGAGCAGCTGCAGATACCACGGCGTCCTCGCCACATCGCTGACTTTCACCTGCGTATAATTATTTTCCTCTAAATATTCCAATATATCGTTGACGTCCGGCACATACAGGCTTTTTGTTTCCTTTGTATACTTCACCCGCAGTTCGCCGGTCGGCACCTCGGCGTTCTGTAATATTTCAACGCTTTTTACCATGCCCGCCGACAAATCTTCCTTAAACTGAGAAATCGAATAATTTGCCCTTGTCGCATTCATAAAAAGGTCGCTCGATATATATGCGCCGATAATGAGCAAAAGCATTACCACAAAAAATCCATACCCTTTAAAATTCTTCATGATCTATCCTCCTCAAACAGCAGCTCTCCAATATAGGGCAGGTTTCTATACTTTTGCGCATAATCAAGCCCGAAACCAACCAGAAATTTATCCGGCACCTCAAATCCCACATAGTCCGCAGCCACTTCGACCGCACGCCTCTCCGGCTTATTGAGCAATGCGCAGAGCTTCAGGCTTGCCGGATTCCGTTTTGCCAGCATGTTCAGCAAAAAGGTGAGCGTCCGCCCCGTATCAATGATATCCTCCACAACGATAACATGCTTGCCCTTTACATCCAGATCCGCATCGCTATTGATCGTCACCGCACCTGAACTGGTAAGTCCGTCCCCATAGCTTGACACGCTCATAAATCCGATCCTCACCGGCACCGTAATCCGCTTGGAAAGCTCACAGGTAAAAAATGCGCCCCCTTTCAGAATACCGAGCAGGCAGATCTCCCTGCCCTCATACTCCTTATTGATCTGATCGGCAATCTCTTTTACCCTTGCCAAGATTTCTTCCTCTTCAATCAATACTTTTATTTCTTCGCTCATTTTTTTCCTCCGCAAATAAATCGTTTTTGACTCAGTTCAGCGCCGCCACAACGACCAGAACCCGTTTTGTCTCCTCAGTTACTTTATATGCATTACTGATTCGTCCCGGAACCGCCCACATCACATGATTGCCGTCGGCAAGGACAATTTCTTTTTTCCTCTCGCTCGCCGGTATTTTTTCATCAATATAATATCGCGAAAGCTTTTTTTTGTTTCCGCTGGCGTCCATAATAAAGTAATCCCCCGCCATTGGGTTTCTAAAACACATGCCATTTTTAATTTTATCATAATCAAACCATTTCGTATAGTCCTTTTGTGGAATTTCTTTCAAGAGATTTTCCCTCGGTATGACATCCATGCATACAAGCATTCTCTCGCGGCGTATCTCGATCACTTCCTCAAACGGCGGCACGCATTTTCTGCAGTACAAAGGGCCGCCGTCCTGCATCTGATTTTTAAACCGCACGCAGCCGTACTGCTTTTCTGCGCAGATAAACCCGGGAAGCATGACCTTTTTCCCGGCTTCTTTGCCTGACAGACCGATAATCATCCTATAATGCGACTCGTTTATATCTTTGACGGACTCCCGAAAGTTTTTGAGGAGCAGCCGGATCACTTCCACCTTGATCACGATATCCAGCTGGTCAAATTCTTCGCAGTTATAATAATATTCCCCCCGATCCGCATGTACGATCCTCATATAAATTTTCTTTGCCTGCCTATCAATATATGCGTACTGGAGCGATATTTTGTGCGCCGCTTCCGCCACATGAATCTTCGCCTTATTATTTATTTCCTTTTCCACATATGGAAATACCCTCAGCCGGACTTTATTTCTGGAGTACGTTTCATCCATATTGCTGCTATCCGTACAAAAATCCAAGTTGTTTTGCTTTATATAGTCGTCTATCTCGCTGCTCTGCGCAAAAAGAATCGGGCGGATCAGATACTCCCGTTTCGGGAATATGCCGGAGATTCCCCTCGGCCCGCTTCCCCGGAACAGCTGGAACAGCACCGTTTCCGCCACATCGTCCTGATGATGGGCGACCGCTATTTTATTATATCCTCTTTCCATGCACACGCTCTGCATGATACGGTAACGGACATTCCGGCCCGCCTCTTCCTCTGACATTTTCATCTCGTCCGCTACCGCGCGGACGTCTACGCGCTCACTATAAAACGGAAGCCCTCTCTCCGCCGCCAGCGCTTTTACAAACGCCTCGTCTCTGTCCGCCTCTTCTCCCCGCAGGCCATGATTTACGTGCAGCACGAGAAGCGACAGATCAAACTCCTCCCGGCATTTATCCAGAACATCCAGCAGGCAGACGGAATCTTTTCCGCCGGAAACCCCGACGATGATCCGGTCCCCTTTATTAAATAGCTTATTTTTCTCATTATACTTTAGTACTTTTTCCTTAAACATCTTATCAACCTTTCCCATTCACCTTTTAAACATGTGAAATAGAAAAATCTTTCCGGTTTATTTTTCCCACAGCCCCGCCACAAGCACGCTCATATCATCCGACGCTTCCCTTGCATTGCGCGAAAGCGCCTGCATCAGGATTTTGTTTGCGACGTCTGACGGATTGCTCGTATTTATATTCTGCAAAATATTTTCGATATAAAATTCCTTATTTTCGCCCGGGAACGCATCCACGATACCGTCCGATACCATTATGACCATATCTCCGTCCGAAAGCTCTGTCACCGTCGATTCCGGCTCCGCCTCCATCTGAATGCCCACCGGAAGCGTCCGGGAAAAAATCGTCTCCACCCTGTCCTTTCTCATGATAAAAGTGGCGGCGGCGCCGTTTTTTACTATTTCACAATTTCCACTATAAAGGTCTATCGCCGTCATGTCAAGAGTTGTAAATTTTTTTCCTTCATAAGACATTACAAAAAGAGTATTCATGAGGCGTATCGCCGATTCCTTCCGAAAGCCCGCCTCGATCAGCCCCTCCAGCACCTCTACCAGATTTTCGCTGTCCCGGCATGCCCTTGACCCGCTTCCCATGCCGTCAGACAGCATCATAATCAGTTCGCCGGTCGAAAGCTCCAGAAAAGAAAAATTATCACCCGACACCGTTTCCCCGCTCTTTGCCACACGCGCCAGCCCGGTAAGCGCTTTATAGTTTGTATCCTGCACAAAAGCAACTGCCTCATACTCTTTTGGTATGACGTTTTTTACGTATCTTCCCGCCGTCATGCGCATCTCAACCGCATGCTCCAATGCGGCCGAGACATCTTTTTTCGTGATACACGCGTTTCCTCTCGCCTTTGCGACAAAGCATATTTCCATATTTCCCCTGCAGTCTGTTTTAAAAGAAAGATTTTTTACATGGATGCCAAGGGAACGAAGCGCAAAAAGCGCTTTCTTTTTCATCTCCACCGGCACCTCCGCCGTCTCGTTTAATTCCACCGTAAACGCTTTCAGCGCGTCGGCGATTTCCAGCATCTGATTCGCCATCGCCGCCCTGCTCTCCGCCATTTTATTGCGCCAGCTTAAATTCATTCTGGCAACCGCCATTCGCTCGTTAATCTTTTCTATATATTCATCCAGCCTCAGGCATCGGTTGCAAAACCTCTCGCTAATCGCATCCGTCTCTACTATTCCCTGTTCGCTTGCCGCCGCAAGAATATTTCTTATATTTTCATACGTCTCCTTATAATTTGTCTCCCAGCAGTAATGGCAGTTCACGCATTCGCGGCACACCTTGCCCGACAGCTCGTCAAAAATTTCCTCCATCTCATCCATCGAAATCTGCCGTTCCTTTTCCGTAAAATCGCTGAACGACTTAGCCAGACGCTTAAACGCCAGCGAAAAGCCGTCGAGTTTATAATTCGCCAGCGTTCTCAAATCCTCCTTTGCAAACGGATTTTCCTGGTCCTTCATGAGATCGGTTTCAATCGTCCGGATCACGCTTCCGGGTATCGAAAGAAAGATAATGGCTGCGGATACCATACCGCGCAGCTCCACTATGCCGAGCGCCTCATTCCGTATTACATACGCCATAATAACGCCCATGATAAGAAATGCCGCCGTACTCATAATTCTGCCGATTTCACGGAAAATGCCGACTCCGATGCCAAGCAGGCAGTACACTCCGACCAAAACCATGCCGCTCCCGGACGCCACTGCCAGAATGCCTCCCGCCGCACCCGCCATCGCTCCCGGCGCGGCCCCATACCGGTAGCCGATAAACAGTACAAGCAAATAACTGAACGTCTCCGCGATCGACAAAACCCCGTCAAAGATCCGCGGCATGCCGTACACCGCCAGAGACAGCAAAGCAATCATGCTGATCATCTCTTCATTGCCAAGTATCTTTTCCCAGTCCTCATACAGAAGAAAGCGAACGCCCCACTGGAATACATTGGCGAGCGCAATGATGCAGAGGCTCTCCAACAGGCTCATCCACACTAACTGCAGCGTATTTGCCGCCACGGCGCTAGTCGCCACCCCCAATATAAAGTTAAGGATGGCGCTCACGCACGCAACGGAAATTACGTCCGCCTCCCTTCCGTCCACTTTCTTCATAATATACTGCACAAATCCCGCCAGCCCTATTATCACAATATACTGAATAAAACTCACTCCCCTTGCCTGAGTGAGCACGCCCGCCAAAACCGAAAACAAAACGAGCGTCCGGCCGCCCGGATAGACGCCTGACGCACATATATATGCAACCGCAAAGGGATTCATGGAGAACAGCCATACCCTTCCCAGCAAGAATCCGATCACCACCTGTAAAATCCATCGTTTTTTTGATACCGCACCTTGAATCATCGTCTCCCTCTTTCCGCAAAATCTGCCAGACATATTTACTGCTATAATAGTTCCTAAAACATAAGTATAGACAATGCGGATATCAAATTTTGTCAAAAAAAGAATCGCGCCCAAAAAACTTTTCGACACGATTCTCACTTCGCTTTAAAAATTATTTCATCATCATATACAAGGCCGAACTTTCTGCGCGCCATGTACTCGACATACTCATCCGTCTGCATATACGCCTGCTTTTCCTGTATCGACTGCCGCTCCTTCTCCAAGTCGGCTCTCTTTGCCTCCAGCTCCTGCTTCTGCTTCTGCATTTCCTGGCATTCCGCCTTCAGGGAAAAACTCTGGGCAAAAAGCGTTGCACAGAAAAGCAGTACCACCGTCATCACCAGATACAGTCCGGTGCGGTTTCTTCGCCTTCCTTTTTTTACATGCATATACTTTTTTCCTTTCTATTATTCTCGCGTTTGCAATGAGCCAAGCGCGCATACGCGTACAGCTGTAAGTTGCTATTGTGTGTAACTTATATTATAAAACGTTTTCCAATTTTTATCAAGCCTTTTTTTCCTCTTTTTTCATGTTTTCTTGTTTTTGCTTTTGTTTTGCGCGCACCTTTTTAACAAGCATTGCGGCCGGACGGGTGATCAGATGCCATACTTTCCGAACTGCTTTTACGATCAGGTCGGAAATCCGCGTTCCCACCGTTTTTCGGTATAATAAGGCTCCTGCGCCAAAGGCAAATACAAAAAAGCTTCGGATCGTTCCATTATTACACAAAAAAATCATCTGAAAAACGCATACTCCGCTTATGGCAAAAAAAAGCACATCCGCAACCAACTTACCGAATACCCCCGGACGGAAAAGCTCCCGAAAAACATTGACTGCCTCATAGGCAAGCATAACGAAAACGCCGCTCAAAAAGGACCCTAGCAAAAATACAAGCTGATTTTTTATTTCTTCCATCTATTTAAACAGCTTTCCGAAAAATGATCCGCCATTTCCCGCTGAATGCGAATCCGTATATTTCAGCTCGCATATTTTTCCTTCGAGATCGACTTCCCCTTTTTCAAGCGTCAGTCTTTTTACATGCAGCTCATTACCGCGAAATATAAGCGTCCCCCTCGTTGTTTCCAGAAGAATTTCATTGCTGTCAAATGAAACCACCTCTTTCACTCCCGTCACGGAAGCCCGCCCGCGGTCGTACATGCTCACATCATGCCTGCCGCCCGCGCCTTGTTCCCTTTCGTCCGGATAATGGTTCAGTCTGCTTCTTTGGAACTCCTGCAAAATGTGCCACCTCATAATAACC
Organism: uncultured Lachnospiraceae bacterium; assembly: GCA_947591245.1. Taxonomy (GTDB): domain Bacteria; phylum Bacillota; class Clostridia; order Lachnospirales; family Lachnospiraceae; genus Eubacterium_F. Next base: position 40,606 of record CANQCY010000016.1, read on the forward strand.
AGTTATTCCAGTATATGCCGCGGGGAAACATATTATTCCCGCTCCGCGCCGAAACAGGCGCCGCGTCAAATATAACGATAAAGCTCCTTCGCTTCTTCTTTATTGTATGTTTCGTCCACCCCGAGCACCTCCACCTTCGTATTTTTGTTTCCGAATTGAATTTCAATCACATCTCCGGGTTTTACATTCAGAGACGCCTTCGCCGTCTTGCCGTTCACAAGAATCCTCCCCGCATCGCACGCCTCGTTCGCAACCGGCCTCCTCTTTATCAGCCGGGAAACCTTCAAATATTTATCCAGCCTCATCTCCATGCCTCCCATTCTTTTCTTTTTAAGAAAAAAAACGCCGATTCCAAGCACTCAGAATCGACGCCTTATTTTTCATACTATAATTATGCGTTCACGGCATCCTTCAAAGCCTTTCCAGCCTTGAATTTCGGCGCCTTAGAAGCGGGAATGCTCATCTTTTCCTTCGTGAGCGGGTTAATTCCTTCCCTGGCCGCTCTCTGAGTAACTTCAAAAGAACCAAAGCCAACCAGCTGAATCTTCTCGCCCTTCTTTAATTCATCTGTAACAACATCAACAAATGCTTTCAGCGCTTTTTCCGCATCCTTTTTGGACAAATCTGCCTGATCAGCCATTGCTGCTACTAATTCTGACTTATTCATGGATTATATCCTCCTCGTATTTTTTACTTGAATATTTTCGTAAACCTACAATACCTGTAAACCTACTAAATATATTTATACCTTGTTTCCAGTATTTTGTCAAGTTTTTTTCCTGATATTAGCAAATATACGGGAATGTTTACACAATGTTCACGATTTATTTTCATTTTATTAACTTTCCATCTGGCGACCCAGGAAATTAGCCCCGCAAAGCGCCATTTTTTCCTCAAATTCGCCAAACGGTTTCTTTTTATCGCGGGATAAAAGAATAACTGCTCCGATCGCGTCCCCTTCGGATACAATCGAACCGATCGCCTCATTCGCCTCGCCTTCGCCGTCTTCTACAACCTTACAGCGGGTGCCTTTCGCCTCTGTGGATAAAATATTGGCGCGGTCGTCGATGCACTGTTTCAGTTCCCTGTGTATGCCTTTACCCGAATAACTTTTCTTATCCGGGCCCGCCGCTGCCACGATCTGGTCGCGATCTGCCACGCAAACCGTACACTTCGCCACATTTGCCACAGATTCCACATATTCTTTTGCCAGAACGCCAAGCTCCCCGATTGGGGAATATTTCTTCAAAATCACACCGCCCTCATGATTGGTGAAAATCTCCAATGGGTCGCCACTACTGATAACATTGACAGTAAAGAGGCGTTCCGGCTGATTGCGAGTTTTCAGCCGAACCTTTGTAGTGTTTGGGGCTTCTTCATCCGCTATGGAAAGCGAAGATGTATGCCCTCTGTCTTTTAATATAACTTTACTGTCTTTGTTAAAATTTGCAGCCGGATCTCCTTCTGCTGCCCTTGACACGTTCAGCAATGCGTCTATATCGGCTTTCAGTTTGACATCTATATGATCTTCATAGACAACGATCCTGTCTATCAAAAGCTGTAGATCCACCTTATCCAAGCTGGGCTTCTCCAAAATATCATTAAAGACATCTATAACTGTTCTTGCCAGTCTGTTGATCCGAATAATGTCATTACGCTTATCGGAAGTAAGATTGATCTGATTTTGAAGCCCGCTGATTTTGATTGTGGCTTCATCCTCTAATTCGGCATAGGTTTCCTCGACAATCTCTATTTGACTTAAAGCCGCCGCATTCTCTGCCGCTTTTGCCTCCAGAGCAGCTATTTCCTTTATTTTTCGTTTCTTGATTGCCTTTAGTTCTTCTTTCGCATCATGCAGATGTCTTTCCAGAATGGACAGCGTATTTTCATTTTCTTGTATCTCTGTCGATTCGTTCTTAATGGACATCTCCAACTGCTTAATCATATCATCCGAGTTGTCCCTGACCTTGCGGATATACTGCTTTAAGATAGCATCCAGCAGATCAACACGGGTATGATGTGAACTGCATCCTTTTGTGCCTCTCTTATGGTATGTGCCACAGGTATAGGCAGGAGCAAGATCACCCCGGCTCATGGAAAACATCGGCGAGCCGCAATCGCCGCAAAACAGGAAGCCGGAATACATATTGTCATATTTCTTCACTCCCCGGTAATTATTGGCAGACCTCTTTGCCAATAAGTCCTGCGTCAGAATCCATGTACGGTTATCTATGATCGGTTCGTGATGATTTTCAAATACGAAGTTTTCTTCTTCCGCAACCTTAACATCCGTACCATTGATTTTTTTGCGCTTATACTTGTGCTGCCGCAAAGTCCCGATGTAAAAATCATTATTCAAAATACCCTGCACAGTCACAATGCTCCATGCGGTATATGTCTTTTTCCTTTTGTATTCATCTCCCCTTGCTTCCACACGCTGTTTTTCTTTCATGCGGGGCGTCGGGATATTCTTCTCTGTCAGATAGTTGGCAATCTTTTTATATCCCCATCCTTCATTATATAAGGAAAAGATCTGACGCACAACCTCCGCTTCGTCCGGCTCCACAGCAATCTCCTGTTTTTTCATATTGGTAATGATATACCCATACGGAACCACATTAATCCATTTGCCTTCTTCCTGACGTCTGCGGATGACATTCCGCACCTTTTTACTGGCATCTGTTACCGGCATCTCATTGATCAGAAACCGGAACTGTATCGCCATCCAATCGTCAAAGGTTGGGTAGTCAATGGAGTCGCCTATGCTGATGATACGCACTCCGGCATCACGCAAGTCCTCCAATTCTACAAGACCTTTGCTGTTTCTTCTGGAAAAACGGCTGAAGTCTTTGACAATGAGTATTTTGACTTCTCCGCCAAGCAGCCGTTTTCTCAGCTTTTGATAATCTTCCCGCTGTTCAAACGTATAGCCCGAACGATCTCTGTCAACATAAAAGCTCAACCTGCATTTCGGGAATTTTTTTCTCACAAATTCCTGAATAATGCTTTTCTGATTTTCAATGGAAGTGTTGTCTTTGTCTAACTCCTCATCAACAGAGATCCGACAGTATCCGCTGATTTCTTCCTGCAGGAAAGCGTCTGTCTGTTTCTCCATTCCGTCCTCCTTTTTATTTTGGTTGATTTTTCATATTTACAGATAACATTGTAACTCATTTATAGCAGAATTGCAAGGTCCTTTTTCACTTTTTCAATGCAAGATTTCTGTTATGACTTAGCAATGCTCCTGTAAGCTCCACAAGACTTTCCTTTCCAGACTCATATATTACAAATCGGTATTTTTTATCTCTAAATTTCCGGATGATAGGAAGAAGCTCATTCCTAATCCGGTCATCTTCTTTTTCCTGATTGGTAAGCCATACTCCTGCGAACTTAAATTCATCGTTGATCTCTATATTCATTGCATCCCTCCTTCTTTCAATTTTTCCCACCGTCAGGAAATATATTCCATTTTCTATAAATCAAAACACGTTTATTCACAACAAATGCGCTTTGATTTACGGAAACCCTCCGACTTCGCATTTGCAGCTTTTTCAAAAAATCCATACGGTCGGCAGCTCAGTAAACTGCCCTCATCGGTCTTGCACCGTCATTCAATTTTGACCGGATCGCTCCGGAAGTATCATTATCAAAGATATGCCTCACAGCCTCATGCACTGCTGCACTTTTCGCCAGACATTCATCGCTCCCCGCCTTAGCTTCAATATCAACAAACAATATTCCCTCGCATCCACTTCCACATGATTATGGAAGCAGGCGGCTCTTGGCGTGTCCGCATAGCGGCTCCGCATATCCCACACGTCCCGTATGTCTTTCATATTCTGTTGTCAAGGTACACCTCCAGCTCACGCTGGCAG
>CANQCY010000017.1 GCA_947591245.1 uncultured Lachnospiraceae bacterium
TGCTGCAGCGCTTGCTCGATTCCATCTTCCATCACCGGACTTGTCACATAGTCAGCCTGATCAAATAGAATCGGGTTGCCGCCTCCCATCGCCACAGAAGCGCCCGCACATTGCAGCATCTCCACGTCATTGGCGCTGTCGCCGAACGCCACCGTATTCCCACGGCTGATTCCGAGCCGTTCGCAGACGAAGCGCATCCCGCTTGCCTTAGAGACGTCTTTGGGAACCACTTCGTAAAACATGGGATCCCGTTCAATAAAATCAAACCGGCCGGCGTAGCTTTCCCGGAAACCATCCATATCCGAGCTGCTGTCAAACCAGAGAGCCATCTTATCAAATGAAAATTCCTCGTCCCAAAAACACTGCGTCCTCGCTGTAAAGCTTCCATTTTCAGAAAAGATTCTTTTTACCACAGGCATCCAGTAATCGCGCCGGAACGCCGAGCAGTCCTTCCCCTCTAACACCCCGTCGATATGATACCGTTTCAGGTCCTCGATAATGCTTTTCCGGATTTCCGGCGGAATCACCTGATGAAAAAGCTCTTTCCCTTTATATTCGATATACGTTCCGCACCCTCCGACCATACCGTCAAAACCAAGTCCGATGATTTCCTGCGGAATGATCGCCTTGCACCTCCCGGAACAAATAAACAAAATATGCCCGTTTTCCTTCGCTGCTGCGAGCGCCCTTTTTGCGCTGTCCGGAACGATATCCGTCTCTTCGTCAATAAGCGTGCCGTCAATATCAAAAAACAGAATTTTCTTCTCCATGCCGCCTGATTCCTTTCCCTATATCTCTGCCCGTCCCCCAGCCGAAAAAAAGATCCGACCCATTTTCCCATATTAGCATATTTTTTCGGATTTTGCAAAGGAAAGTTTAGCATATTTGTGTTGTTTTCTTTAGGAGGATATGATATGCTGATATTAAACATAAAAATATATCGGGAGATGTATTGGCAAATTTCAAATTTTGAGGAGGATTGAAAAGTGGCGAGATTTACACTACCTAGAGACCTGTACTATGGAAAAAATGCTCTGGAGAATCTGAAAGGCCTTTCGGGCACGAAGGCGATCGTCGTATCGGGCGGAAGTTCGATGCGCAAAGGCGGATTTCTCGATCAGGTGGAGAAATACTTAAAAGAAGCGGGTATGGAGGTCCGCTTTTTTGAAGGAGTCGAACCGGATCCTTCGGTGGAGACGGTGATGAAGGGCGCAGAGGCGATGAAAGAGTTTCAGCCGGATTGGATCGTTTCGATCGGCGGCGGTTCCCCGATTGATGCGGCAAAGGCGATGTGGGCATTTTATGAATATCCGGACACAACGTTTGAGGATTTGTGTACGCCGTTCAATTTCCCGAAACTCAGGACAAAGGCGCGGTTTTGCGCCATTCCTTCTACTTCCGGCACGGCGACGGAAGTTACGGCTTTTTCCGTGATCACGGATTACGCCAAAGGCATCAAATATCCGCTGGCGGATTTTGAGATTACGCCGGACGTTGCGATCGTGGATCCGGCGCTTGTAGAAAGCCTTCCGGAAAAGCAGGTTGCGTACACCGGAATGGATGCGCTCACGCATGCGATCGAGGCGTATGTATCCACGCTGAACAGTCCGTTTACCGACCCGCTGGCAATCAAAGCGATCGAAATGGTATTTGATTATCTCCCGCAGTCTTATCAGAAGGATAGGGATGCGCGCGAGCAGATGCACTACGCCCAGTGTCTGGCGGGCCAGGCATTTTCCAATGCGCTTCTCGGTATCGTTCACTCGATGGCGCATAAAACGGGAGCCGTTTTTTCGACGGGGCATATTCCGCATGGATGCGCCAATGCGATTTATCTTCCCTATGTCATCAAGTACAATGCCCATGAGCCGGAAGCAATGAGGCGTTATGCAGACATTGCAAGAAGGGTCGGGCTTGGCGGAACGTCAGAAAAGGCGCAGGTCAATGCGCTCATAGAGAAGATCGAGCAGTTTAACCGTTTGCTGAACATTCCGAAAACGATTCAGGAGTTCGGCGTAAAAGAAGACGAGTTTTTGGAGAAACTGGATGCGATCGCAGAAAATGCGGTAGCAGACGCTTGCACGGGGTCGAATCCGAGAACGATCACGCCGGAGCAGATGGCGAAACTGTTTAAGTGCGCGTTTTATGGTACAGAGGTAAGCTTTTAATAAAACCGCCCGAGAAAACAATCGCCGGCGCGGCAACAATGGACGGGGGCGTCCCAAAAGCCATATGAAACGGCTTGAGGGACGCCCTCGTTTCGGCGGCATTTGCATTCGGATCTCTCTTTGCCGGGAATGCTCTTTTACTTCTTATTTCTCCAACGGAATACGTTTGTTTCCAAACCACACTGCCTGAATTTTCTTCACGTCTGCTACCTGTTGAAATCCAAGGGTAGACGTCGCAGAATATGCAAGCCTGTCCTCTTCTTCCCTGCAGTTGCAAAAGTAATCGTCAAACTCCTGAATGGTTTCAGGACCGTATTTCGTGCCGTCTTCCATCTCCAGATAAATCTGCTCCCATACGCCATTGCAGATCGGGCTTTCATCCTCCGCCCACAGTTTGTCGAATTTGCATGTATACTCCATATAATACGGAGTTATTTTGATACTCGTTACTGTTCCGGCCGCACCGTATTTGCCGGAATCATCCGTCTTCGGCAAACGTATTTTCGCATCCGGCTGGCATTCCTTCACTGAAGCCGCGCCATAATCCAGCTTCATCTTTGTTTGCATCTCGCCCCTCATCTCCGCATCCAAACCGTTCTGTTCGCAAATCAGATCCTTTACGCTCAGAGTACAGGTTTGTCCGCGGTGATAAAATGACTTCGGTTTATAGCCGCCATCGCTATCATCATACTCCTTACGCTCATAGCTATAAGCGAGAACCATTGTAATTTCGTCCGTCCCTTCGTTTTTCAAGGTTCTCTGCCACGTCCCTGTTGTTTCCGAAATAAAATCCACGGAGCAGCCATCTGACTCGTCTTCAGCAATCATCTGAATATCCGCAAAGCTATAATCAAATCCCTTTTGAAACAGTTTCCCATCTGTACGTTTTACATTGACTATCATGTAAACCTCTCTGTCCGTCCCCGCCATCTCTTCTACTTTGACGGCAAGGTTCGGAAATGTATTGCTGAGCTTATCCTCTTCCACCTCCTTGACGGACTCTTTAATCGGTTCAATGGAGCCAAAGAGCTGGCGGAGTCCGTCAAAATGCGTGACAGCCGCCCCCACTGTAGCGCTGAATACGAAGCATAAACACGCAGCCATCGCCACTTTCCATCTGTTCCTTTTCGGAAACAGAATAACCTTTCTGCCCTGATCCTCATCTTCCCTGATCTTCCCGTATGCCTCCTGAAGCTTATCTTCCACCAGTTCAGGAATTTCGTGTTCCTTTTGATAAAAATTTTTCATTTCCTTTTCCCTCATATTGGCCTCCTTTCTAAGTTCCCTTCCCGTTCCATCAGGCTCTGAAGCTCCTTGCGCCCCCGCCGCAATCTCGTCCGCACGGTTGCGTCATTCATATCAAGAATCCGGGCTATTTCCTTCGTCTTAAAACCCTTTCCATAATATAAAATAAGGATATCTCGATATTTGCCATCCAGCGCCTGAAATAGTTCCCGGTATGCAATGCGCTGTTCATAATCCTGCATATATTCTGTTTCCGGCAGTTCTTCACACGCCCGCTCTCTTGCCCGGTATGACAGAAAATTTTTACAGCGATTGATAAGGATACGGATCAGCCATGTCTTAAAATATTTTGGATATTTCAAATCGGCAAGCTTCTCATAGGCAGAAAGAACCGTATCCTGTATGGCGTCCGCTACATCCTCCGTATTTTTCAGATAGCAGATCGCTACTTTGTACATTGCCTGCCGGTTATCCTCAATCAGACGGACAAAAGCTTCCGCATCTCCCTGCTGCGCCCGGCGAACCAGCCGCTCCATCGCAATCACCACCTTCCTGTCTCTGCAGCCTTTCATTTATTAGACAAAACAAAAGGGAAAAATGTTTCAAAACCGAATCAAAATATTTTTATGTTTTTAGATTTCCTCGCAAAATGCAGATTCATGCCACGCGGATGGTTTGAGGTTTTCAAAAAAAAACCGCACCGGATAAAATTACTAACCGGTGCGGTTTGATTATTCTATGTTTTTAGTTAATTGTTCGATTGTAGGTCTGCGCATCATTTTTCAGCGTCTTTTTACCGCTCTTCACATTTGCCGTAACCTTAAGGTAATATGTTTTATAACGGCTCAGTTTGCTTTTTCCGAATTTTGTAATCTTAATGCTCTTTGCGTTCTTACCAAGCGTTTTTACTTTTTTGTATTTTCCGTTTGCGCTCGCAGACATGGATACCGTATAGCTCGTCGCGCCCGCCACTTTGCTCCATTTCATACTAATACTGCAATTGCTGCTGGACAATCTATAGTTCCTTTTGCCGGTAACGTTATGAAGCCAGAAGTAGCGGTAATCCGACCACGGACCGTACAGCTTGCTTACGCCGGACTGCGCATAGTAACGTATCCTGTACTTATACGGCGTGTTTTTTCCGAATTTCCTGGAAGGAACTCCGCTGGATGAAGTGTTGACAGCAAAAACTTTCTTATTTCCTTTTACCTTATATACTTCCAATTCGTAGCCGTCTGCCGTGTGGTTCGGATCCGCAACCATAAAACCTGTCGTGCCGGCCGAAGCAGACGGATTGTATACCGTAAAGTTGGATTTAGACGGTTTTGCCGGAGCCACTAGCGCCTCGAGCGTTTGGATATAGTTATGTTGCCGTGAGGAATATGCTTTGAAGCCGCTGCTTGATGTCCTGACCGCAAAAACATCCACGCCATACCATGAATTTGGCAAAAGATCTGTGACCGTAGCTGTCGGGGTCGCCGTCTCTACAAAGAAGGTCGCCATTTGATAGAAATCATCCTTCACCACATAGGACGTCGCTCCGGAAGCTGACAGCCATGAAAGGGATATGGAGGAAGCGGTTCTATCCGTCACGGTCGCCGTCCCCATCTCTTCCACTCTCGGCGCTGTTACTACTTCCAGATCCGCTGACGGCGCTCCCAGATTATCGTCATCATCAACCGCGTATACTCTGACATAGTAAGTCTTTCCTGCGCTCAAGCTGTAAATAGTTTCATCCGTACCTGTCCAAACCCTCTCCGGCTGAGACCAAGTCGCGCCATCGCTGTAAGAAACAGCATAATCCTTTGCACCAATCACTGCATCCCAAGAAAATTTGACGCTGTTTTCTGAAGCGTCGATCTGCTTCAATCCAACCGGCGCCCCCAATGACGCTATCGCGGCCTCTGATATTGCCGGCACAAATGTTACGGCTGCTATCAGAAAAACAAAAGTTACAATCGCCTTTACATAATTTTTCATAAAAATATGTACTCCTTTCTTGTTTGAAAGTGAATTTTCCATTCACTTGAATGATGGCTCCCGTCCGCTTACGCCGACTTCAATTATACTCCTTTTTACAAAAAATATCAATCACTTTATGAAAAACTGCCGCATCACAGCCGCTCGTTACTAATCGCAGCCGTATACGACAGTTTTCCAATTCTTCGCACAGAAACATCCGCAGATATTATGCGAAAATCATTTCGCATAGTCTACAACTCTGGATTCTCTTACCACATTAACTTTAATCTGACCCGGATACTGCAGCTCGGACTCAATCTGTTTTGATATATCCCTAGCCAACAGCACCATATCGTCATCACTAACCTGGTCAGGAACCACAATTACTCGAACCTCCCTGCCTGCCTGAATTGCAAAAGATTTGTCAACACCTTTAAAACCATTTGAAATATCCTCTAATTGTTTCAATCTATTCGTGTATGTCTCCAACGTTTCCCTTCTAGCGCCCGGACGTGCAGCTGATATAGCGTCCGACGCCTGTACTACGCAGGCAATCAGACTCTCCGGCTCGACATCTCCGTGATGCGCCTCGACGGCGTTAATAACAAGTGCAGATTCTTTGAATTTGCGACACAGCTCCACACCTAACTGTATGTGTGAACCTTCCATGTCATGATCAACTGATTTTCCAATATCATGAAGCAGGCCCGCCCGCTTAGCCATGCGGACGTCAGCCCCAAATTCACCCGCTAACAACCCAGATAAATGTGCTACTTCAATCGAATGCTTTAATGCATTCTGACCATAACTTGTTCTGAACTTCATTTTACCCAAAAGGCGAATCAGCTCGGGATGAATCCCATGCACGCCTACTTCCAGCGTCGCTGCTTCTCCTTCCTCACGAATCATTGTTTCAACTTCTTTTTTTGCTTTTTCAACCATTTCCTCGATTCGGGCAGGATGGATTCTGCCATCTACGATCAGTTTTTCCAAAGCAATTCTGGCTATTTCACGACGAATCGGATCAAAACCGGATAAAATAACCGCTTCCGGCGTGTCGTCTATGATGAGGTCAATTCCGGTAAGATTTTCAAGAGTTCGAATATTTCTTCCCTCTCTTCCGATAATTCTTCCCTTCATCTCATCACTTGGCAGCGGAACAACAGAAATCGTGGCCTCGGAAACATGATCGGCCGCACATTTCTGAATCGCGTTGATAATGTATTCCTTCGCTTTCTTATCCGCATCATCTTTTGCCTGACGTTCCAATTCCTTTACTAAAACTGCAGTCTCATGTTTTACATCTTCTTCCACAGATTTTAATAAATAATCTTTTGCCTGTTCGGAGGTGAGGCCAGAAATCTTTTCTAATTCGCTCAAATGGCTTTGGCGGAGTTCTTCCACCTTCTCTTTTTCCTTTTCCAGATCTGCCATTTTAGCAATAAGTTTCGATTCCCTTTTTTCGAGTGCGTCCAGTTTCTTGTCCAGAGTTTCCTCTTTGCCCAGCACTCTCTTTTCATAGCGCTGGATTTCCGCTCTTCTTTCCTTGGTCTCTCGATCAAGGTCATTTTTTGCCTTGAGATTTTCCTCTTTGGCTTCCAAAAGAGCTTCCCTCTTTTTGGTCTCGGCTGTTTTCAATGCGTCGTCAATAATCTTTCTTGCCTTTTCTTCTGCATTTCCTACCTTTGCTTCCCCGACTTTCGTCCGGTAGGATATCGCGCTTTTCCATGCCACGAGCGCTGTAATAGCAATAAGAATAAGGATTACGACCACTGCACCAACGATGAAACCAACACTCAACCCAGACAATTCTGACACAGGAGCACCTCCTTTTATGAAATTATCATTGCACATAAACACAACACTACAATTTTACACTTTTTTTCTTTAATTGTCAAGGCGTGAAAACACATTCTTAATCATCCCAAAATCATACCCTCTGCGCGCGATGTATGCGATGATCTTCTGCTGTTCTTCGTATTCTAAGGAAGTAATTTTTCGGCCTTTCAGCTTTTTCTCGGCCAGATTCTTTATGGCAGCCTCCTCCCCATCATACCCGTCTTGTTCCAAAACCTGCAATACAAGCTCCTTTTCTATCCCGCGGCCGGTCAGTTGGTACGCGATCTCTTTCCTGCTCTTTTTTTCTTTTTGGAACATGACATAATTTTCCGCATATCTTCTGTCATCGATATAGCCAAATTGTTCCACATACTGCAGCGCTTCTCTGGAAGCCTGTTCTGAAAAACCCGCCCGGTACAGCCGATCCTGAAGCTCCCATTTTGTGCGGTCCTTATGCAAAAGAAGATTCATTGCTTTTTGCGCCGCTTTTTTTCCCTCGCCATCCGTAAAGCGGAAGGCGCCGTAAGTTTCCTGATCGCCTTCATCGGAAAATGCGACCGTTTTTTTTATTCCGCTCATAATCCGCTTTCTGCTTTCGCATCTCCATTCAAAGCTTTTTTCTTTGCCTCTGCCTTGCCGCCCGCGTTTTCTTTTCCCGCTTCTTCCGCGGAATCGTTCTCTTCCCGCGCTATATGCTTAGCCCGGACAAGATGCTCCACCTCGTCAAAAACAGACGGATTATCCGCGAGGTAAACCTTGGCGTTTTCGCGTCCCTGTCCGATTTTCTCCCCATTATATGAATACCACGCGCCGCTCTTTACGATAATATCATGTTTTACCGCCAGATCGAGCACATCTCCCTCTCTGGAAATTCCTTTGCCGAACATAATATCAAATTCTGCCTCCTGAAACGGAGGAGCCACTTTGTTTTTCACAACCTTGACGCGGACATGGTTTCCGATCATCTCGCCGCCCTGCTTGAGAGTTTCAATCCTCCTGACGTCCAAACGCACTGACGAATAAAATTTAAGAGCGCGTCCTCCCGTCGTCGTCTCGGGATTTCCGAACATAACTCCCACTTTTTCACGCAGCTGGTTAATGAAGATCACAATACAATTTGACTTATTAATAACACCCGTGAGTTTTCGGAGCGCCTGGCTCATCAGCCTTGCCTGAAGGCCAACATGGCTGTCTCCCATATCGCCGTCAATCTCTGCTTTTGGCACGAGCGCGGCGACAGAGTCTACAATGACAATATCCACAGCTCCCGAGCGAACCATTGTCTCCGTGATCTCCAATGCCTGTTCCCCGCAGTCCGGCTGGGAAATATACAATTCATCAATGTCAACGCCGATATTGCGGGCGTATACCGGATCAAGCGCATGCTCGGCATCGATAAAGCCGGCGATACCGCCCCTCTTCTGAACCTCTGCCACCATATGCAGCGCAACGGTTGTCTTTCCGCTGGACTCCGGCCCGTATATTTCGATCACCCTGCCCCGCGGAATACCGCCCACGCCAAGGGCAATATCAAGACTCAGCGCGCCGGTGGGAACCGTCTCTACCTCCATCCCCGCCGCCCGGTCGCCAAGCTTCATCACGGAACCTTTGCCATATTGCTTTTCAATCTGCGCAATCGCAGATTCCAGCGCCTTAAGTTTATTTTGATCTTTTTCCATTCTCTTAATCTCCAATCTTCAATTTGATATATTGATTCACGCCGAAAATACGAACGCATTTTCGGAACACACGTTCTTTATAGGAACATATTACACCAAAAATATATGCCTGTCAATCTTTTTTTCATAAAAAGGAAAATAAATGATCTGCGATACGATAGAACGGTAAAGGCGTCGGATAATACACGCAGTTTTGCAAAAAATACATTTTTAGTTTAGCACGGCTTTCTTATTTTGTAAAGCGGATTTTTCCCTGATCAGTACGATAATAAGGCATTCCCTTGTCCGTTCTCTGACTAAGGAATGCCTTTTTTTACTTTGCAGATTTAGAAACGTTATTGATTATGGCTAACGCATGGACTCTTCCTGCTTTTTAATCATCTGACGAACCATCTCGCCGCCGACGCTTCCTGCTTCTCTGGATGTGAGATCGCCATTGTAACCCTCTTTCAGGTTTACGCCAAGCTCAGATGCAACCTCCATCTTAAACTTATTCATAGCGTCTTTCGCCTGCGGTACTTCCATTCTGTTGCTGGATTTGCTCATCACATTTCACCTCCGTGTTTTTTAGTATTTATCTTGAGAGATAACGGAATGCCTTTCCCCTGAAACATTCCGTTATCCGAAACATTCAGGCATAAGCCACTCGGTTATCTGATACTATTGTACCCACGTAGGCCTATTTCATTCTGGTAGTTTTTAGCAGGCTTCAGCGCCGGCCGATGTCTTTTGAGAGCATTTCCAAATAGTGGACAAACGTCCCGGAATAGGTGGAAATCTCATATGCCGGATCAAGTTCCGAAAAAGTAAAGCTCTTTCTTCCGCCAGACTTCATCCTGTCCCAAAATTTTTTTAACGCGTCAAAAGGCAGATACATAAAACAATCCCTGCCGGCAAAATATATGAGCAGAAACGCAACGCCGCCCTGTTCTTCAAATTCCTGCATAAACCGCATCTGGTGCTCGTGCACATTGGCCAGGGCGAAGCGCTCTTCCGCACACTCTTTCGCGTCAAAGCAAACCGGAATCCCCTGAACGACGCCGATGTAATCCACCGTGCTTTTCTGGTCAAAATATGCCAGGGTGATATGTTTCGTGGACTTATCGATATTGATCGGTTTGATCGGCGTCGGAACTTTCTGAATCAGGGCAAGTTTCTGCCTTCGGTATTTTTCATTTGTCAGATTTATGAGTTCCTCCAAAAAGGAGCCGCGCAATCCTCTTGAATTCCATGTCCCCATCTTTACTGATCCACATTATGGTATACGGCCTGCACGTCGTCATCCTCATCCAGCATATCCAAAATACGGTTAAACATTTTTAAGTCGTTTTCATCCGTGAGTTCCACATAAGTCTGCGGAATCATCGTCACTTCCGCCTGCGCCATCGGCACCTCCACCTGTTCCAGCGCCTCCCTCACCTGACTGAAATCATCCGGAGAGGTCAGAATTTCATAACTGTCGTCTTCTTCATTAAAATCCTCGGCGCCGGCGTCTAACGCCATCATCATAAACTCATCCGCATCGGTCTCATATTCCTCTTTATCCACAATGATCTGGCCTTTCTGGTCAAACATGTAGGACACGCATCCCGTTGTCCCGACATTGCCATTTCCTTTTGTAAACGCATTGCGGACATTGGAAGCCGTACGGTTTTTATTATCCGTAAGCGCTTCGACGATAATCGCCGTGCCGTTCGGTCCGTATCCTTCATAAGTAATGCTCGCATAATTGACGGCGTCCACATTTCCCGCCGCCTTTTTAATTCCGCGGTCAATCGTGTCATTCGGCATGTTATTCGCCTTTGCTTTTGCAATAACGTCGCGAAGTTTGCTATTGTTATTGGGATCCGGTCCGCCTTCCTTGACTGCGACGGCAAGCTCGCGTCCGATCACTGTAAAGATCTTTCCTTTTTTAGCGTCGTTTTTCTCTTTTTTATGCTTAATGTTCGCAAATTTTGAATGTCCTGACATACTTATTATTCCTCCATTTTGTTAAATTAATATTTTTTCGCATTACACGCGGGTAAACAACGCCCGCATATCCGACATCACCTGTTTTACCATTTCTTCCGTGCGAATGGCGCACATGATCGTGTCGTCCCCCGCGATTGAACCGACGATGCCTTCAAACTCCATTGCGTCAATGGCGGCTGCCACCGCCATCGCCATTCCGCCCGCCGTCTTGACTACAAGCAGGTTCCCCGCCTGTTCGATCGACACAACGCCATCTTGGATCACGCTGACGTATTTGCCGCCGAAACGGCCTGTACCGCTGCTGCCTCCGCCGCCGTCCGCTGCTGTCATATAGCGCTGGCGCACCCGGACGCCCGGCACTTTTACGAGGGACATTTCGCGAATATCCCGCGATACGGTAGCCTGCGTGACGGAATACCCTTCTTCGTTTAAATAGCGAGCCAGGTCTTCCTGCGTACCCACCTCGTATTTATGAATAATTTCTATGATTTTTTCCTGTCTTTTCTTCTTCATATTATTTACCCAACTCGGCTGCGCCGTCAAAACCGATTCAGTTTGCTTCTCATTTTTTCAAAAAAACCGGCTCCGTGGATGGAAACCACATCAAAAGACTCCCGCGCCTTCCTTATGTAGGCGACGTCTCCGGTCTGTATCTCCCACAGGACTTCTCCGTCGCACCGAACCGTCGCTTCATCCACATAGCTCTCCCTCGTCCGCTCCACCTGTACCCGGATGCTGTCGGCAGAAGACAGCACCAGGCTCCGCTTATTCAGTGAATGGGGACAAATCGGCGTGACGACGAGCGCCTCCATATTCGGGGAGAGAACCGGCCCTCCGGCGGACAGGTTGTAAGCGGTCGAACCGGTCGGCGTGGCAATAATAACGCCGTCTGCCACATATGTATCCATCAGCTCGTCATTGACCCATACGCTCACCGTGATCATCCTTCCGATATTCCGCTTCCCGACGATGACCTCGTTCACCGCCAGCCTTCTCTCCTCGACGCACCCGACCGCGCCCTCCAGCACCATCCGCTTTTCAATGCTGTATTTTCCGCTCAGAACCGCATCCAGCGCCTGATACATTCCCGGTTTTTCCACCTCTGTGAGAAACCCGAGCGTTCCCAGATTGACGCCGAGTATCGGTATATTTCTGCCGGCGATTCTTTTCGCCACGCGGATCACGGTGCCGTCGCCGCCGAGCACAATCGCCATGTCCGCGTCTTCTTCCGGACAAACGTATTCCTCATGATTTATTATTTTAACACATATTCTTGATTTTTCCAAATACGATTTTATCACATTTGCAACAGAGCGCTCCATATCCTTTTCTTCGTTGACAATCAAACAGACTTGATTCATGTTACCCTCCGTTTTCTATATGCTTTCATTTGCCGCCTCAACCGCCTCGCGGATCCTGTCAAGCTCGTCCGGTCCTATATCTGCCGGATCCGCTCCTTCTTTTTTTGCGTAAAGCAAATATTCGATATTTCCCTCCGGTCCCCGGATCGGTGAATAATCCAAACCATAAATGGCAAATCCGAGGCTCTTTGCATAGCGGATCACAGACTCAATCACTTCCCTGTGTACCTCTTTGTCCCGAACCACCCCTTTTTTCCCCACCTTTTCCCTGCCCGCCTCAAACTGGGGCTTAATCAGGCATACTGCCGCCGCGCCATCCTTCATGATCTCCCTCACCGGCTCAAGCACCTTCGTAAGGGAAATAAACGCCACGTCAATCGACACGAAATCGACAGGCTCTCCGATATCCTCCGGCGTGACATAACGGATATTTGTCTTCTCCATTGATTTCACGCGCGCATCCTGTCTGAGCTTCCATGCAAGCTGGTTTGTCCCTACGTCAACGGCATACACGAAATCCGCGCCGTTTTGCAGCATGCAGTCCGTAAACCCGCCCGTTGATGCGCCTACATCCATACAGACGCAGTTTTTTACCGAAACCGGGAAAACTTCCATTGCCTTGTCCAGCTTATAGCCCCCGCGGCTGACATATTTCATCTTTTTTCCCTTGACCTCAATCGCCGCGTTTTCCGGAAATTTCTGCCCCGCTTTGTCCTCGCGGCGGTTTTCCACAAATACGTTTCCCGTCATGATGACGGCCTTCGCTTTTTCCCGCGACTCTGCCAGCCCCCGATTCACGAGAAGGACATCCAGCCGCTCCTTTTTTATCTTTTCATTTGGCATCTTTGTCCTCATTTCTGCCCCGCCGTTTCTTTTTGCCGGATTGCTTTTTGCGCTTTAACTGCTGAAGGGAAGCCTGAATCTCTTCCGCCACGCCCGCCGCATCCATTCCGTACCTCTGATACAGCTCCTCCGGCGCGCCGTGCTCCACATACGTATCCTTGATGGAAATGTTGATCAGGCATTTCGGTACGACGCCATTCTCCGCCAGCATCGCCGCCGCCTGCTGACCGAACCCTCCGGTCATCTCATTGTCCTCCAGCGTCGCCATCCCCTTATGCTTCGGCACAAGCTTCCGCATCAGTTCCTCGTCAAACGGCTTAACAAACCTCATATCAACTACCGTGCAGGAGATCTTTTCTTCCTTGAGGATCAGCGCCGCATCGAGCGCCGTTTTCACCATATTGCCCACGGCAAACAGGACGAAATCACCGTCTGCGTTCCGGCACGGCTCCCCGCTTAAAACCTCTCCGTCCGCAAAAATAATGCTGGCGCGCCCATACCGCATCTCTTCATGCCGTCCCCCCATTTCACTGAGCTCAAATACCCTTCCGCGCGGATAGCGCACTGCCACCGGGCCATCCCAGCCGTAAGCAAAATCCAGGCTGCTTCTGAGCTCCGTCCCGTCCATCGGGGAGAGCACTGTCATATTCGGAATGGAGGTCAGGTAAGAAATATCAAAAATCCCCTGATGCGTGTCGCCGTCTCTCCCGACGATGCCGCTGCGATCCACCGTAAAAATAACGGGCAGCCGGTTCAGGCAGATATCATGGATAATCTGGTCATAGGCGCGCTGCAAAAAAGTTGAATAAATGGAGATCACCGGACGGAGGCCGCCCGTCACAAGCCCCGCCGAAAACGTCACGGCATGTCCTTCCGCAATTCCCACGTCAAACGACCGTTTGGGAAATTCCCGGGCAAATTTGCTAACGCCGGTTCCGTCCGGCATAGCCGCGCAAACGGATACGAGCTCCGTACATGTCCGTCCCTTTTCTAACAGCCAATCCCCGAAAATATCAGTGTAGCCCGGTTCATCCGGCGCCAGCAGCTCGCCGTTTCTCGGGTTAAACGCCTCGACCCCATGAAACACGGAGGGATTTTTCTCCGCCGGAAGATATCCCTTTCCCTTTTTTGTCACAACATGAATGAGCACCGGTCTGTTTTTGATGCGCGCCGCCGCCTGAAATGCCTGCAGCATCCCTTCGATATCATGTCCGTCGATCGGACCCACATAAATAATTCCCATCTCTTCAAAAAACATGCCGGGTACGAACAGATGCTTCAGGGAATTTTTTGCATTTTTGATCGTCTCCGCCATCGTCACGCCGACATTGGGGATTTTATCCAGACGCTCTTCGATATTTATTTTCAAATTATTATAAGTCTGGTTCGTCCTCATCTTTCCGAGATAGCGGGAAATTCCGCCGACATTTTTTGCGATTGACATCTTATTGTCATTGAGAACGATGATGAGATTGGATTTGAGCTGCTCCGCGTTATTAAGAGCCTCAAACGCCATGCCGCCGGAGAGCGCGCCGTCGCCGATTACCGCCACTACCTTTTCATCGCCGCCCTGTATATCCCTCGCCTTCGCCAGGCCGAGAGCGACCGAGATCGAGGTGGAGCTATGTCCGGTATTAAATGTATCCGCCGCATTTTCTTCCACTTTCGGAAAACCGCTCAGGCCGCCGAGTTGCCGCAGAGTGCCGAATTTCCGGTTTCTTCCCGTCAGAATCTTGTGAACATACGACTGGTGTCCCACGTCCCAGATCAGCTTATCCTTCGGAAAGTCCAGAAAAAGATGAAGCGCCATCGTCAGCTCTACCGCGCCCAGATTGGAGGCAAGATGCCCTCCTGTGCGGCTAACGCTCTTTACGAGACGCACCCGTATCTCTTTCGCCAGTTTCCGGTAATCCTCAGGCGCAATATTTTTTATATCATTTTCCTTTTTGATTTCATTTAATAAAGTACCCAATGTAATTCACACTTTCCTCATATTTGCATGCCTTTTCCTACTTATCCCGGTCAGCCAGCCAAATGAATAAATCTGTCAGGAACTTCGGTTTCCCTATAAACCCATTCAGGCAGGACAGCGCCTCCTCCGTATACATGCGGACCTGTTTCCGCGATGCGTCGATGCCGTGTATAGCGGCATACGTGCTCTTTTCATTTTTCTCGTCCGAGTGAACCGGTTTTCCGAGCTTGTCCTCATCACCCGCCACATCCAGAATATCATCCTGAATCTGGAACGCCATTCCCAGATGATTTCCGATCTTTTCCAATGTTTTCACATCTTCATTGGATGCGCCTGCCAAAATCCCGCCAATCATAAACGCCGCCTCAAACAATGCCGCGGTTTTCGTTCTGTAGACAAACAAAAGCGTATCTTCATCCACGAACTTTCCGTTTTCTTCTACGTCTACGGCCTGACCGCCCACCATGCCAAATACGCCCGCCTTGCGTCCGAGTACCCGCAGTGCTTTCACAATGCGCGCCGGATCCCCGCCGCCCTCAAAAGCGCAAAACGCCGTTTCATAGGCAAGGTTTAGCAAGGCGTCCCCCGCCAGTATCCCCATCGCTTCGCCAAATTTTTTGTGCGTGGTAAGCTTTCCCCGGCGGTAGTCGTCATTGTCCATCGCCGGCAGGTCGTCGTGCACGAGAGAATACGTGTGAATCATCTCGATCGCCGCCATAAACGGCTCGATGACCGCTGCATCTTTCCCGCCGCACATCCGGTACGCCTCATCCATGATAATAGGGCGAATCCGTTTCCCCCCGGCGCACGCGCTGTACTTCACTGCCTGAAAAACGGTCTTCTGATATCCGGATTCTTTGGGCAGGTATTTCCCCAACGCCCGCTCCGCCCGTTCCGCACGTTCTTCCGCCATTTGCTCAAAGTCACTCATCTGTCTGTTCCCCGATCTCCTTTTTCATGATAATATCAATCTTTTTTTCTACTTTATCGATCGCCTCATTGCCCATCTTGACAAGCTTCATCCCTTCGGAAAATTTACCGTAGGCTTCCTCCAGCGAAAGCTTCTCATTTTCCATGCTGCCCACTGTATCTTCCAGTTTTTCCATAATTTCTTCCAGTTCCATCGTCACGTCCCCGCCTTTCCTTTCAAGGGTATTTTTTCGGAAGAAAGAATCTCCTTTACCTCCGCGCATATCGCGCCGTCTCGGAATGCGATATTTATAGCATCCCCGGCATTCACCTTTTCCACGCTGTCAATCATAACGCCCCCAGGATCTGAAACATAGGCAAATCCACCCGCCAGCCTCTTAAGCGGTGACAAAACGTCCAATTTGCCGGCAAGCAGCTGCAGGCGGTACCGGCTCTCTGCCAGCGTCCTCTCCATACTGCGGACAAGCCTCTCTTCCATATCTGCCGCATACTGTCTTTTTTGCAGTACCTGATCCGCGGGGCTGCACGCCTTTAAGCGCTTCTCTAAATATTGGAGCTGCATCCTTTTCGCATCGATCCGGTCAAACAGATTGCGCATCATGCGTTCCTTGCAGGCGTACATCTGCTCCAGAAGGGTCCTCGCATCATATACGACGAGCTCCGCCGCCGCGGAAGGCGTAGGCGCCCGAAGATCCGCCACGTAGTCTGCAATTGTCGTATCCGTTTCATGGCCCACTGCCGACACGACCGGCGTCCGGCATTCATAAATCGCCGCCGCCGTCTTCTCTTCATTGAATGCCCACAAATCTTCAATGGAACCGCCGCCTCTTCCAACGATGATCACATCCGTCCCAAGCTTGTCCAAATATCGGATTCCCTCGACGATTGTATCTGCCGCCCCTTCCCCCTGCACCTTCGCCGGGTAAAGAACCAGCTGTACGTACGGATTCCGTCTGGCCGATATCTGTATCATATCCTGAATCGCCGCGCCCGTGCGGGCAGTAACAATCCCCACCCGCTTTACATATTTCGGAAGCGGTTTTTTTCTTTTTTCATCAAAATATCCTTTTGCTTCCAGCTTTTTCTTTAACTGCTCATATTTCTCATACAGGGCGCCGTCTCCGGCAAGCGTGATTTTTTTCGCATAAAGCTGGTATCTGCCGTCACGCTCATACACATTAACCGTACCGCCGATTATGACCTCCTGCCCGTCCGACATCTTAAACTGCAGCCCCCTCCGGTCGCCGGCAAACATGACGCATGCGAGAGACGACGCCGCATCTTTCAGCGTAAAGTAAATATGCCCGGAACTGTGGTACTTGCAATTG
This sequence comes from uncultured Lachnospiraceae bacterium, assembly GCA_947591245.1. Lineage (GTDB taxonomy): Bacteria > Bacillota > Clostridia > Lachnospirales > Lachnospiraceae > Eubacterium_F. The sequence continues at coordinate 17,302 of CANQCY010000017.1, forward strand.
GAAATCTCGCCTTTTACAAATACGACGGAGAGAGCATATTCATTTGAAAACATGTCCTTGATAAAACGATTAATTCCCGATACCGAATAAACCTGTCCCCTATTCATTTACAATATTCCCCAGTATTCCGTTGATAAAGGCAGCTCCGCCCTCCTCACCGTATTTTTTGCCGAGCTCGACCGCCTCGTTTACCGCTACGCCCACAGGAATATTATCGTCAAAAACGGCTTCATACACCGCCAGACGCAGAATCGCCAGCTCTTCCTTCCCGATCCGGTCAATTTTCCAGCCGATTGAATGCTCCGAAATCATGCTGTCGATTTCCGCCTGCTTTTCAACGATTTTATCCAATTTTTCAGATATATAAGTCCTGTCCTTTTCTTCTAACTCCTGTGTCAGAAAATAGATCTCCCTCTGTTCTTCAAACGGCTCGCCGCCGTAAAATTCTTTTTGAAAAAGCAGTATAAATAACTGCTCTCTGACTTCTCTTCTCGTCATATAATTCCTCATTCTGGAACGCTGTTCCGTTTCTCTTCACAATTTCCTCCTGCGCAAACAATGAGAAACGCGCTTTGCGCATTTCTCACGTTTGCGTCCTTATCCATGCGGCTGTTATCACATAAATGAAGTTCTGAATCCGTCGCTTGATCCGCTGCGATGGTCATGTCGCATCCGCTTGGACAATGCCGGCAATTCTTACGTTCACCTTTGCCACCTGCAGGCCGGTCATGCTATTCACCGCTTGGGCAACCTTCTCCTGAACCTTCGCCGACACCTTCGGAATGCTGTAACCAAATTTCAAATTTACGGAAATATCCACAATGACCACGTCATCGGATATATCAACCTTTACTCCTTTGGAATAATTCTTAACGCCAAGCTTTCCGGCTATGTCATTGATGCCTCCGCCCGCCATGGATTCGATCCCATCCACCTCGGAGGCGGATATGCCGGCAATCGCTGAAACAACCTCGCTGGCGATCTGTACTTCCCCGATGCTGTCTTCTGTACCAAATACATCTTTTGCCATATTTGTCACCTCATCTGTCACAAAACTATATATACGCAATAGCAAAATGCATATATACAATTCCTAGTTTACCACATTCAGTCTTTTTTGCCAACAGGTGAAATAACAATTTTATCAGATGCGCATTCGGTCTTTCTCTTTACCACATCTTCGATCTGGGCAATCTGCTGTTCCGTAAGCTCCTCTGCGTTCACGATCACGTCTACGCTGTCGTCCACAATGGTAACAACGGCGTCATTAAATCCCTTTGCCGCAAGGAGATTTTCCGTTGCCGTTTCCTTTTCATTGACTGCCGTCATTGCCACAATTTCGTTCATTGCCTTTTCCTTTTGGACATCAGACGCGCTCTTGCTATTCACAAGTTCGAGCAGCGTTTCCTTGTTTTTTGCCCGCGTCTGTTCCCTTGAGAGCTTCGCCGCCTCGAAATAATCTGCGTTCACTGTATTGCTTACGAGCACCGCCTCGCCGGCGTTTTCTTTGGAAGCGGCCTTTTGTTCCGCCGCCGCGACATCCTCGTCGGATATGTCTGCCACGCTTTCATCTGCTACCTCGGCGGTTTCTTTCGCATTTTCATCTGCCAATCCGCTCGCGTCAGCGGTCTGGCCGCCCGCAGGATCCTGCTGTTCCCCTGCGCCGTCCTGCTGCCCTCCGTTTTCCGACGGCTGCTCGCTCACTTCCGGGCCCTGGTTCATCACGCCCACAGCAAGCTCATCCTCATTTGTCAGGCTTAAATATCCGGCAAGTGCAACCATGACGACCAGCGCCGTTATAATGATCTGATTTTTCCGCAAAAGTTTCTTCACTACTTTACCTCCTTACTTTTCATTACTTTAATTTTATGACTCTCAATGGGAAATAATGCAGAAATGCCCGCTATTATTTCTCTTTGTACCGCAGAGCTGTCCCCGCCGGAACAGACGACGAGAATCCCCTCGATTTCCGGCTCCGTCTCCTGAACGACGTAGGGCGTCGTATTTTTGTCTGCGTCCTCAACCAAAACGCTCTCTTCCTCGCTTCTATCCGCATCCGATGAATTGTCCTTTAATGTCACTTTTTCTTTTGACGCTTTCAGCGTGATCATCACATTTGCCGTTCCTACTCCCTCTGCCTGCTCCAGTATTTGCTTCACCCTCGCCTCCATCTGTTCCCGATATGCCTTCATCTCATACTCTCCCGACTGCCCCGCCTCCGTTTCCCTCTCGGCTGCCCGCGGCGATTCCTCCGTCCGAAACATATTTCCGTATGACAGCAATAATAGAAGCACGCCTGAAATAACGACTGCCAGTATTCTGACAGGCCCCGCCTTTCGCACGATCTCTTTCAGCTTCTCCGAATAATTACTCATCTGCTTCCCCGCCCCCTTCCTCCCCCGTTCCGTTTAGCATCTGATCCCTCTGCGCGCCGATCATTTTCAGTTCCTCCCGGAAAGACTCTTCTTCCGCCGCATTCATATTTTCCTCAAGCCGCCGGTCGAGCGCGCCGCCGTCCGACAGCCACGACAGCAGAGGCGCCATTATGAGAACGATAATGATAAGACCCTGTATAAATTCAAAATACTTTCCGTACTGTGATTTGGAAAACAGATTGGATATAATCGAAAATAACAGGATAAACACCGTAACATTTTTCACGGTCTGAAGCATAACCTCCATGACATTTTCCCTCCATTCAAAAAAATCCGCATTCCCGCGTTTGCCAAGCCGTTCATAAAACAAAATTTGTGGCGGCAATCACGATCGCAAGCGTTACAAAAAACATGACGGCTGTCATAAACACAAGCTGCAAAAGCAGTTTGCCGCTGCTCGCCACACTCTGGTAAACCGATACGAGCCTTTTATCCGCCACCGGCTGCGCAAACGCCGCAAGCCCCTTGTACACAACAGTAAATACGCCAAGACGCAGCATCGGCATAAGGCAAAGGACGCAGACCGCCACCAGACCCGCGACGCCAACCGCACTCTTTATGAGTATTCCGGTACCGATCACTGTATCCGTCACGCCGCCAAACACATTTCCGACCCCCGGTATGCTGTTTGCCGCCCGGAACAGGGACGACCGCTTGACGCCGTCGAGCGCCGGCATGATCAGGCCCTGAATCCCCTGACGCCCGATCATGACTGCCAGAAGCGTCTTTGTTCCGATTCTGACAAAGCTGCTCATCAGTGCGGCGAATTTCGCAAATCTCCAGTTGGACAGCGGATTTAAAACGCTGATGAGAAAGTAGGCCTGAACGACCGGAAGAAAAATACGGATCATAATGTTATCCGCAATCCCGATCGCATACAGCGCCGTCTGATAGAAAGCAAGCGACGCCGCGCTTCCGGTACTCCACGTCACCGCCACGGAAAAAGAAGGTACCAGCGCCCTCATAAAATCTACAACATTTTCAAGCGCCTTGCCCGCCACGTGAAAAGCGGACAAAAAACCGCCCGCAATAATTGTAACGGCAAGGAAATAGATAATGTGGAACCCCGTCTCCCCCATCTGTTTCTCATACATGCTCGTGGAAAAATTCAAAAAAACTCCCGATAAAATACCGTATAAAATAAGGCGGATAAACGTACTTTTATTTTTCTCCATCTGCTCCTGAATATATTGCCTTATGTATGCCTGAATCCCGCCAAGCGACAATTCCCCGTTTCCGCTCATCACCTGATGGACATAATCCCGAATCGAAAACTCAATGCCCTCATCTTTCATCTCCTGCAAAATTGCCTCCACCTCGTCCAGCGGAATGCTGTCGTAGATCGCGTCATACGCGCCGCTTCCGCCCGCCGCCCCGTCCTCCGCTTCCGCCCGCGCCGTTCCTGCCGCCGCTGCCGCAGACGGATAAAAGAGAAGCAAAAGCAAAAAGACGGAAAATAATAAGTGCCGCCGGTATCCCGCCATTATAATCACCCCTTTTGCAATATTATTTTCTTTTTCAGGAAACCAGCTCGCCGATCGTTTCCAAAAGCGATCGGAGGATGGGAAGGCTGACAGCGATCATACTCATTCTTCCGAAAAAATCCACCTGCCCGGCGATCGTATTCTGCCCGGCGTCCTTGCAGATCGACGCGGTAAATTCTGACAGGTATGCGATGCCGATCATTTTCAGAATAACCTTGATATACATCTCATTCATTCCCAAATATTCTGTCAGCTCATGAAACATGTTCACAATATACTCAAATTTGCTGATTCCGAAAAAGAATATAATAATGGCGCATACGATCGTTATCCATATGCTGATATCCTTCCTCATGCTTCCTAAAATGAGGACAAGCGTCATGCCCGCGATAGCAATGAGTGCGATTTTGACCATCCCGATCCCCTCTCTTCATTATATAGAAAATAATTTCTCTATCGTCTCAAACAGCTCCGCTATGTAGGGAATTACCCAAAAAAGCACGAGAATAAGCCCCGCCAGGCTTGTTAAAAAAGCCTGTTCCTCCCTGCCCGTCTGTCTTAAAATCTGATTTAACATCGACACCAGTATGCCAACCAGTGCAATTTTAAAAATGATATTAACTTCCACTTTTAATCCTTTCCGGTTCTCACACGATGATGATCACCATAAGTAATCCGACCATGACGCCACACGCATAATACAGCTTTAGCTTTTCGCCCTTCTCCCGCCGCCTCTTCTCTATCAGGAAATCCCATCTTTTCAGAAAATAGTCAATCGCCTTTTCCTGAGCCCGTATGTCCAGGCATCCCAGCTGCCCGCCCATCTCGCGCAGGGCTTCGACTGCTTCCCTCTCCAAAATCCCTTGCGGAATTTCGTTTACAACCGCCTTGTCCCACACCTGTTTCAATTCTTTTCCGTTTCCGGCGTCAAGTTCCGACGCCACGCGGGAAAAAAACAGACGACAGCTCCCTTTGATCTGCCGCGCCGCCCCCGCCAATGTTTCCGGCATCGGCGTATTCATGTACCGGATCTCCCCCTGAATATAAAGAAATGCCTTTTTTATCTCATATAAATTGTCCAATCTGCTGTTATACATACACGCCTTGTAAATACCGAAAGCCGTCGTCCCCAGCAGCAGAAGGATCGCTCCGGCAGCCTTTAGCGCTATCCTTTCCACGCGATCACCTCCCCCCTCTTGTCCCTTATCTCACGTATCACGCCCGGTTCGCCCGCATTGCGCAATATTATGTACCTCCCAAATAGTTCCTGGCCGATCAGGTCTCCCACCTCCGGCTTATCCCTGATTTCCTGAAAATTTTCCCCGTGAACCGTCGCAATAATTGCGCACCCGCAATTCATCACGTATTGAAGTGCTTGTACATCTTTTTTCCCTCCGATCTCGTCCACGGCGATAACTTCCGGGGAAAGCGACCGGACCGCCATCATCATCCCCTCTGATTTCGGGCAGCCGTCCAGCACGTCGGTACGGCATCCCACGTCATTTTGCGGCACGCCGCGGTAACATCCGGCGATCTCGCTCCTCTCATCCACGACCGTCACCGTCTTCCCGCCCGCATCCTCGGCCCCGCCGGAAAGAATCCGCACCATATCCCGCAGAAGCGTGGTCTTTCCGCACCCCGGCGGCGAGATAATAAGCGTATTCAACACCTTTCCGTTTTCCTGCAGACAGGACGAAGCCTTTTGCGCACATCCGATCACCTCATGGGAGAGGCGTACATTTATGAACGCAATATTTCTTATATTCTTTACGCTCCCCCGCTCCATCACTACCTGTCCGGCCATACCGACACGATGCCCGCCGGGAATCGTGATATACCCCTGAGCAATCTCCTCCTCGAACGCATACAGGGAATACCCGCTTATGTACGCAAGCATCTCCTTTAAGTCCGACCTGTCCACCCGCTGCGCACCAAGTATGTATCTTTTTCCATCAAAGAGCTCTACCGGCTGTCCGATCCGGAACCGCATTTCCCTCAGCCTGTCCATGTCGACGCCACTCGTCCCAAACTGCGCCCGAAACCTTGCCGGAATAATATTTTCGATCTCCGCCTTGTCCATATCTGCCTCATTTCTGCAATACGATTCATGGTTGCCCGCGCTTATGCCGCCCGCTGCGCATAAACATTTTTATGAAGCGAAAGAATCCGTTTCGCCTTTTACATTTTGAATATATGCGCCTGTCCCGAAATAAATGCGCACAATTTAAAAAGGGCGTCCGGCATTGCCGGCTTAGCAATTCCTTTCGCCTTTCCGATACACGATTTTTCCATCCACTATCGTATACAGGGTTCTGGTAAATACCTCCATCGGATTTCCTGAAAACACTGCGATATCTGCATCTTTCCCGGGCTCTAACGACCCCACCCGGTCTTCCACGCCGCAGATCTGCGCAGCGTGTATCGTAATAGCGCGCAGTCCGCCCTCTTCCGACAGTCCGTATTTTACGCTTAAGCCCGCACAGATCGGAAGGTACTGGATGAGAGACACCGGATGGTCGGTCATAATCGCCGTTTTTACACCCGCCCGTTCGAGAACGCCCGCCGTTTTGAAACTCATATTTTTTATCTCTATCTTGGAACGGGACGTAAGCTCCGGACCGACGATCGCCGGAAATCCCGACTCCGCGATGTCATCCGCTATCAAATGCCCCTCTGTGCAGTGGTCGAGCGTCAGTTTTACATCAAACTCCTTTGCGATGCGTATCGCAGTGAGTATATCATCCGCGCGGTGCGCATGGGCCTTAAGCGGAATCTCCCTGCGAAGCGCCGGAAGCCAGCACTCCATTCGGAAATCTTCCTCGCCCGGCGCTATATTCCCCCTCTCCTTTTTCTCCCGGTAACATTCTGCCTTGAACAGCTCTTCCCGGAGCATTCCCGCGATTGCCATGCGGCTCGCCGGCATTTTATCTTTCTGGCCATAATTCATTTTCGGATTTTCGCCGAATGCAACCTTCATCGCCGCCGGTTCTTTCACTATCATGCGATCCAGGTTTCTGCCCTGTACTTTCATAAAGACAGACTGGCCGCCGACTACATTGGAGCTTCCGGGTCCTGTCATAAGCGATGTGATTCCCGCACTGATCGCATCATGAAACGCCGGATCCAGCGGGCTTATGGCGTCTGCCGCCCTTATGTGCGGCGTAACCGGATTTGTCGTCTCATTGCAGTCCTCTCCTGCAGTCCCCCATTTTTCTTCCGAAATCCCGACATGGCAGTGCGCGTCAATCAGTCCGGGTAAAATCCATCCTCCCCGGGCGTCTATCACCTCTTCCTCTTTTTCTTCTCCCGCCCTCTGCCTGTCAGACAGTTCTTCCATCGCCCCTACGGCGCAAATTTTTTCCCCCGCCGTGCGGACATACCCATTCTGCCATGTCACGCCCGCCATCGTGTGAACCTTTCCGTTAATCAAAATCATACTCTCATCTCCGTTCCTTTCCGCATGCTAATAGTAACAATGTGCGTCAATGGATTATTTTTTATGCGGACATTTGATTTTTTTGCCATATTCCTGTATGATAATGGTATTATCATTTACATTACAGAAAGGAATTACATAGCTATGGATTATGGATTAATTGGAGAAAAACTGGGACACAGCCTGTCGAAGCCCATACATGAGAGCCTCGCCGACTATACCTATGAAATTCATCCGCTGACGCGGGAGGAATTTAAAGTTTTTATGGAGGAAAAACCGTTTCAGGCAATCAACGTCACGATCCCCTACAAAAAGGACGTCATCCCCTATCTGGATTCGATGGACGAAAACGCCCGAGCGATCGGCGCGGTCAATACAATCGTCAATACGGACGGCAAGCTTCGCGGCTACAACACAGATTTTTCCGGCTTTGATTATATGGTCGTACGCCACGGCGTTTTACTGCGCGGCAAAAAAGTTATCGTGCTCGGAAACGGCGGCGCGGCGCAGGCGATTAAGGCAGTCGTACGCAAACATCAGGCTGGCGAGATGGTCGTAGTTGATATTGTAAACGACGGAGAATCCATCTCCTACGAAGAATGTTATGAAAAGCATGCGGATGCAGATGCGATTATCAATACAAGCCCGGTCGGCATGTATCCGAACACGGACGCAAGCCCGGTGGATCTGACCCGCTTTCCCTCCTGCCGCACCGTTATGGATGCCGTCTACAATCCGCTTACGACAAAACTTGTCGCTCAGGCGAAGGAGCTCGGCATGACTGGCGTAAACGGCTTGGAAATGCTCGTCGCACAGGCGAAATATGCGGTGGAAATCTTCCTTGGCATAAAAATTGAAGATGGAAGAATACAGGAAATTTATGAGGAGATAAAGAAAACGTTATAATTTCCCTCCATGACGACAAAAGGAGCGCCCTGTCCGCCCTTTCCACCGGGCAGACGAGCGCTCCTTTTCGTTCTATCATGTTGCGGGATATTCCCCGACAGTTACCGAGTTGCCGTTATTTCCCTTTGTAGTAGCTCTCTGCCGGTCCCAAATGGGATGCGAGAACATCCTGTTCCGATACGACGAGCTTTTGCAGGACAAACGTCGGATCTGCCATATAAATCCGTATCGTATTTACTCCCGCTTTCAGAGTAATCGCCGTCGTTTTCTTTCTTCCGTTGCTGCTCACGTCATTCTGCCATGAGCTTCCATAGTCAGCCACATAATTATCGGCAATCGTGTTGATCAGCTCCGTACTGCCGCCATTGACAGAAAGTCCGTAACGAATGCCCACATCATCCCTGTCGATGTTATTGGACGGCGCCGTGAATACCGTCAGCTTATACTCCCCTTCTTTATCGACTTTTACCTTATACTCGACATAAGGCGCTTGTTCGATATTGGTTGCGAAACAGAAATTCGTCGGGAATGCTTTTGCAGACTGGCCCATCTTTCCATACTTCTCAATTGTCTCGCAGCGAATGCCGCCGGCGCCTTCCCCGCTTGCCGCATAACCGCCGGCCAGCATGGAAGCGTATCCGTTTGCATACACATACGTGTGATCATCAAGATCGGACACGTCATACGTTTTTGCATTTACTTTAATTGTCACTGTGCCGTCCGCACCGGTGAGCGTCACCGTACCGGCTGCATCTGCCGCCACTTTCGACCAGTCGACCGATATCTGCAGCTCATCCTGCTGCTCCACGCTTCCCGACGTCTTCGAGAGAAGGATCCAGTCCGCTCCCGCCTCCGCCTTGTAATCAAAGGCTTTGCTTCCCGTATTGGAAACTGTGACAGTGTAGCTTTCCTGATTCACGCTTGTGAAATCCTGCAGCGTACATTCACCCGAAGAATACGCCGTACTGTCATTTTCCACCGTAACAAGCATGCCGGACGTCTCCTCCAGCGTCAGGCGCTTTACCTGCGGGTAAGACCATCCCTCATCATTCCATGTCTTGAATCCGACATGGTTTGAGCTCATCATACCCTGCCATTTTTTCCCTACGCCGGGCATATTATTGTTGTATGCGTTTACAATATCTTTGTCATACTGAATCGCCTGCTCAAGAAGATCTGCATAAGCATTTGCCGCCGAGCTTCCCCGCTCGTAGTAGTACTGGTTCAGACCGCTGTAAAGCTGTATCTGCGCCACATTTGCCGACGCCACTGTAGGGAAATACACAAGCTGGAAATACGCCGCCTGCAGCTCATCCGGAATAAACTCCTTGCACTGTTCAGCCTTTTCCATCATCTGACGGGTACGCTCAAGCACCTCGCGCGCCTCATTGTAATTCGTTACATGATATGTGTTGTTTTTCAGCGCCTCCGGAATACAGCTGCCATTCAGCCATGTATACTCCTGAAGCAGTGAAACCAGATCTGCCGCCTGAGCCTCATCGAGAGCGGATCCAAATTGCTGATTCACCCATTTGGTCATATACTCTTCCGTCTTATTTCTTCCGTTCTCTCCCCATGTATCATAGTCGTACGCCATGTCAAGGAAATAGGAAATGTTCATCTCCATCGGCTTTAAGTCGCCCACGTTGACAATCCATATATCGTCAATACCATGCTCGTACGCCATCGTCATCTGTTCCCAGACTTTATTTAACTCTTTTGTATTCACCCACTCATAAGAGGTCGGGCCGCCGTGATAGTCAAAATGGTAGTACATGCCCCAGCCGCCGGCGCGCTCCTGCTCTTCTTTCGTCGTCGGAAGCGTTCGCATGTTTCCGTTATTGTCCTCACAGAGCATAACGATTACATCATCCAGCCCATCCCATTTTTTCAGTCCCTCAACGCCGTCTTTTCCGTGCCAGAAGTTCTCCACCTCCTTATACACGGTGAGCACTTTCGGCGCCTCTTCCAGATCATTATCGCTGAGAATCTCTTTCTGCAGCGAAATAACGTCTTTGAGCAGATCAATGTTCTCCTGGTCGCTGGCGTCCGGCATCAGGACGGAATCCGCCTCACCGCGCATGCCGAGCGTATACACATTCTCGAATTTCTTATTTCTCGCTACGCCGGCTTCCCAGAAACTCCGGATGGCGTCGCCATTTGTCAGGAAATTCCATTCATTGTTTCTTCCGAATTCCCGATAATGCCTGTTCCACTCTACGCCGGCACGGCAGAGCGGCTCATGGTGCGACGTTCCCATCACGATCCCATACTTATCTGCCAGCTCCGCATTGGCGATTTTACTGCTCTTTCCATCCTCGCTAAACGAATTGCTCCACATCGCCGGCCACAGATAATTGCCCTTGCAGCGAAGGATCAGCTCATACACGTTTTTATAAAAATCTTCGTTAAAATCGCCAAATTTATTCTTCACCCAGCTCGTCAGCGACGGGGCCTCGTCATTCAGGAAAATACCGCGGAATTTGACCGAGGGTTCTTCGGATGTCGTCTCCACATCCCAGTTCGAGAGCACGATATCCTTCTGCTGATCAGGTACCGCATCCCCCCAATATATCCACGGGGACACGCCCATTGCCTCGGAAATATGATATAATCCGTAAATTGCGCCGCGCTTGTCGCTTCCTACGACGACGATCGCCTTTTCCACGCCGTCTGCCGGCTCGGACACAAACTTGATCTTATACGTTTCCCATTTGCCCTTAATATCGCTTACATCGAGTTTTCCTTTTTCGATCAGCGCGTCGATCACATCATTGTTTCCGATCGAACCGACAATAATTGCACTGCCGCTCACATTCTTTGCCTCTGTCACGATCTCCGGAGCTGCGCCGCTTGCGGAAACAGCCGTAACATCTCCGGCAAATGACTCTGCCACGAGGCTCAGGCCATCATAGTCGCTGCCGTTCTTGTCCACATAAAGCGGAACGGCTTTTTCTGCCGAAGCAATGACAAATTTCTCTTCCGGCGGACGCTGCGTCGGGACCGGCGTTACAACGTCCGGAGCCGATGACGCCGACGGATCGGACGAACCCGAACCGCCCGGTACAGCCGTTTCGCCCGGCGCGGCCGATACAAGCGCTTCCCCGGGTGCGGTACTGACTGCCCCCGCCGCCTCTACCGTCACTCGCAACACCGCTTTGGCTCCCCTGCCATCCTGTGCATAAGCGGTAATATCGGCTTTTCCCGCTTTCTTCGCCGTCACCACGCCATTTTTAGCCACTAACGCAACCGATTGATCGGATGATGCGTACGTCACCTTTTTTACCGTTGCCTTCGCCGGCGATATAACGGCTTTCAGCGCCAGACTCGAGCCTTCGTTCAGCACTGCGCTGGTCTTGCCAAATGAAATTGATTTCACCTTGGTCAGTTTATTGTAAACCGTCACCTTCAGCGCCGCCTTCTTCTTCGGTTTAGTCGTACTGGATACCGTGACCGTCGCCTTTCCGGCCTTTTTTGCTTTCAAAACGCCCTTGTTCGACACCCTCACCACCGATTTTTTGCTCGACGAAAATGAAATGCTGTTTTTCGCCTTTTTCGGCGATACATTCATTTTCAGTTTAAACGACTCGCCTTTTTTCAACGCCAGCGTCTGAACCGCGGGCTTTGAAAACGATATGCTTTTTACTTTTGGCTTGGACGCTGCCTGCATGCCGCCCGCCGGCATCAATGAAGACGCCGCCACCGCAAATGCAAGAAAGCCCGCTGCCATCCTTTTTTTGTAAACTGCCACTAAATCCGCTCCTTTCACATCTTAATATTTTGTGCATTTTATACAAATAAGTATCTTAATTGTACACCATCAATCAGCATTTTACAATACAAAATTTCATCTGTCATAGTTTTCCAAAAAATGATGCTTGATCCCATTTTTCTTGTAGGCAATGACCGTATCCACATTTACATTTTCTACACTCCGAAATATATTTTTCGCCACTGACGGATTCTTTTTCTCCATCTCCCGGATCAGCGTTTTGACTTCATCCCTTTTGGAGCTCACCTCCGCCTCTCCTTCCCCTGCGCCTCCTGCTGCCAGGCGTTCGGTGAATCGGCAGGCGCAGCGGATAAATTGAAGCTCATTGTAATGCATCCAGCGGATTATGTCCTCTTCCCGGATGAGGTACATCGGACGGATCAGCTGCATGCCCTCAAAATTTGTACTGTGCAGCTTCGGCATCATTGTCTGAATCTGCGACCCGTACAGCATACCCATCAAGATCGTCTCGACCACATCGTCAAAATGATGGCCAAGCGCAATTTTATTGCAGCCTAGCTCTTTCGCTTTGCTGTACAGATAGCCTCTCCGCATCCGCGCACAGAGATAGCACGGGGAATTCATATCCTCCCCGGACACAATCTCAAATATTTCCGTCTTAAAAAAGGTAACCGGTACGTTCAGAATTTCGGCGTTGTGCCGGATCATGTCGTAATTTTTCTCGTTATACCCGGGATCCATCACGAGGAATACCAGCTCAAAATTCTTTTTTCCATGGCGCAAAAGCTCCTGAAACAGCTTCGCCATCAGCATGGAATCCTTACCGCCGGAAATGCACGCTGCGATCCTGTCGCCATCCTGTATCATCTCGTATTCATTAATTGCTTTGGTAAATTTACGCCAGATCTGTTTGCGGTATTTTTTGATGATGCTCCGCTCCGCCTCTCTGCATATATCCCTGTCCTGTTCCATGACCGCCTCCATTTGCTTGTCTTTTTAGCCATATATAGCCTTCTTTTCCAAAACTATCTATGCGCCTATAGGCATCAAAATCACCACCTTGCCCTCACATGCGGGCAATATCCGATCTTGCGCGCCGCGCGCACGGCTACATAGCAGCCGCATTGTCCGCACAGCCCGCCCCGCAGGTCGCTGCAGCTGTCGCAGATCAAAAGCCGCCGCTCATACTCTTCCTTTGTCGCCTTTTCTTCCTCAGGAATCCGGTCAATGTAATCCTGAAGCTTAATCAGCTCCTTCTCAAACATTTCCTTCGTCCACGCACAGCGCGGGCAGAAACGGATCGGTTTTGCCCGTCCGCCATCTCCCGCGCATTCCGCATCGCTCATGCCTTCACTACCAGAGTTACGATACTGCATGCGGGCAGCTTCGCCTCCAGCGTATTTCCCGTCAGTTTTGCCTCCGTAAATTCACGGGGTTTTACGGCGTCATCTTTCTCAAAGGAATTGAAATCGCCCATTTCTCCCGTCAGTATCGTTCCCGAAACTTCTTTATAGCCGTCCTCCAGATCGATCGAGCACTCTGCTTCATCCTCAAGAGAAGGATTCGCCAGCGTCACCGTCAGCTCTCCCGCCTCGTTGACGGATGCAGAAGAAGAAATAAGCGGAATCGCATATCCCTCGCGCTCTTTTGTCGGCACGTCAAGGAAACAGTCAACGAGAGCCGCCCCCTGATGCCGTTTATACATTTCAAACACATAATACGTCGGCGTTTTCACGATCTTGGCGCCTTCAGTGAGAATAACCGCCTGCAGTACGTTGACCACCTGCGCAATGTTTGCCATATCAATCCGGTCGCATTTGCGATTGAATATATTTAGATTTAACGCCGCCACCATCGCATCGCGCATTGTATTCTGCTGGTACAAAAATCCCGGATTTGTTCCCTCCTCGACCTCATACCATGTTCCCCATTCATCCACGATAAGCTTTACTTTGTGTTCCGGATCATACTTACCCATAATCTCCCAGTGGCGGTCGATCATATTGTCAATATTCAGCGTCCCGCAAATCGTCTCATAGTATTCTTTCTTGCTGAACCCGGTTGCTTTTCCCTTTTTCTCCCAGCCGCCCGGCACGGTATAATAATGCAGGCTGATTGCATCTACAAAGTCTTTTCTGACAATGCTCATCAGCTTATCCGTCCACTCATAGTCGCCCGCATTCGGCCCGCAGGCGATCTTATACAGCTTATTGCCGCCGTAGTTTTTGCAAAACGTCTGATATCTGTTATATGTATTGGCATAATATTCCGGCGTCATGCTGCCGCCGCAGCCCCAATTTTCATTGCCGATACCGAAATATTTGATCCTCCACGGCTCTTTCCTGCCGTTTTCCGCGCGGAGATTTGCCATCGGGGACTCCCCGTCAAACGTCATATATTCAATCCATTCAGACATCTCCCGAATCGTACCGCTCCCGACATTCCCGTTGATGTAGGGCTCGCACTCCAGCTGGCGGCACAACTCAAGAAACTCATGCGTACCAAAACTATTATCTTCTACGACGCCGCCCCAGTTTGTATTAATCATGCGCTTGCGCGTCTCTTTCGGCCCGACGCCGTCCATCCAGTGGTACTCGTCCGCAAAACAGCCGCCCGGCCAGCGAAGCGCCGGAATGTCGAGATTTTTCAGCGCTTCCACCACATCGTTTCGCATCCCGTTCGTGTTCGGTATCTCCGAGTCCTCTCCGACGAAAATCCCCTCATAAATGCATCTGCCCAGATGCTCGGAAAAATGCCCGTACAGTTCCCTGTTAATCTTACCAAGTCGCCGTTTTGTGTTAATTCTTCCTTTAATCATAATTTTACCTCCTGTTATATTGCTTATGATTTGTTTTATTTTAATGCAGAAAGCACTTGTTCAAAACAGACGCCGTCCGTTTCCGGAATACCCGCCTGTTCCGTTACTGCAATACATTTTTTCACAAACGCCCCCGCTTTTCGGACAGATTGCTCAAAGCTCACGCCGTTGACGCAATCGGCGGCGATAACCGCCGAAAATATATCGCCTGTGCCGGATCTCACCCTGCCGATCCGCTTTTGGCGTAAAATACGGAGATCGCCCGGATATTCGCTGACTGCGTTAGAAATAAACTCGTCTGAATTCAGGCCTGAAATCACGATTTTGCCCGCCCCCAGTTCTCTCAGCTTCTCCATCATTGCCATGATTTCACGCATTTTCCAGCCGGACTCTTTATAAGGCAGGTCAGTCAGCATACATGCCTCTGTCACATTAGGCGTCAAAATATCGGCGAACTCCACGAGACGCTTCATCTTGCCGCACATTTCAGGCGTATAGGTCGGATAAGCCCTGCCGTTTTCCCCCATCACCGGATCAATAATCACCTTCGTCCGCTCATCCCGAAACTGCATGATAAAATCGCGGACGATCTGTATTTGCGCCGCCGAACCGAGAAAACCGCTCATGATCCCCTCGAAGCGCAGATCAAGCTTTTTCCACTCCTCCATATATTTGGGCATATGTTCGGTATAATCTTGATAATAATAAGAAGAAAATCCGGTATGGTTTGAAAAAATTGCGGTAGGAAGCACGCACCCCTGAACCTTCATATGGGAAATCACCGGGAGAGATACCGCCGCCGAACATCTGCCAAATCCTGATATATCATTAATAATTGCAATCTTTTTCACTTTATTGTGAGACATATTATCCTCATTCCTGCGCCGCCCGGCACAAATAATATATATTTTTCAAACGTCTATTTTTTCCACGTGCTTGCCGAAAATAAGAGCAAAATCGGAAACAGCTCCAATCTTCCCGCAATCATGTCAAATATTAAAACTAGTTTTGATAGCCACGAGAACATCCCGAAATTTGCCATCGGGCCTACCTTGTTGAACCCTGGGCCAATATTATTGATCGTGGCCGCCACACCGGAAAAATTTGTTATAAAATCAAACCCGTCCAAACTGACGATGAGTACGGACGCCGAAAACACAATCAGATATGCTACGAGAAATACGTTGACCGAACGCACCACTTCATGTTCGACCTTGCGTCCGTCCACGGAAACCTTATAAATATTTCTCGGATGAATCATGACCTTTAACTCCTTAAAAAAGGTCTTCGCCCAGATAATAATACGGGACACCTTCATGCCGCCGCCCGTACTGCCGGCACAGGCTCCGACAAACATAAGGAGCAGTAAAACCGTCTTGGAAAATTCGGGCCACCGGTCAAAATCAACCGTCGAAAAGCCGGTCGTTGTTATAATGGAGCCGACTTGGAAGAACGCATGCCTCAGCGCTTCCGACACGCTCCCGAACATACCGCGGATATTGATGGCGATCAGCGCAACCGACACGATAATAATGCCGAAATACGCCTGAACTTCAGACATCCCAAACGCATCTTTAAAGCGTTTGGCAAAGAAAATCAAATAATAAAATGTAAAATTAACGCCAAACGCAATCATAAATACTGTAATCACTACCTGTATATAAGGGGAAAATCCGGCGATACTGTCATTGTAAACGCCAAAACCTCCGGTACCGGCAGTTCCGAATGTAGTCGTGACGGCGTCAAAAAGATTCAACCCGCCCGCCAGAAGGAACGCGCATTCTAACACGGAAAGCGCAATATACATCCCATAAAGAAGCTTCGCCGTAGACTTTACCCTCGGTACCAGCTTTCCCACGGTAGGGCCTGGGCTCTCTGCCTTCATCAGGTACATATTCCTGCCGTCTGCCAGAGGCACCACCGCCATCATAAAGACGAGAATCCCCATTCCGCCCATCCAGTGCGTAAATGTTCTCCAAAAATTTATACATTTCGGAAGATCCTCCACACTGCTCAAAATCGTCGCCCCCGTCGTCGTAAAGCCGGACGCGGTTTCAAACAGCGCATCCACGTAAGAAGGTATCGTACCTGACATAACAAACGGAAGGGCGCCGAAAATACTGAGCAAAACCCAGCTGAGCGCAACAATGACAAATCCCTCCCGCGCAAACATCGACTTGCTTTTCGGTTTAAACCTTGTCAGAAAAAGACCGGTTGTCAGGCAAATCAATATGCAAACCGCAAAACAGACCGCATCTTCTTCCTGGTACAGAATCCCCACCAAACACGGAAATATAAGGAAAAGCCCCTCAAATTCCAACAGCCATCCGAGCACATAAACGACAATACCGTAATTCAACCCTTTTTCACTCCTATCACCTCATGTATATCCTCCAAGCCGAGCGTCGTCGTCACAATGACCACGGAATCCCCGACTTGCATCGTATCCTTACCGCGCGGAATAATAATATTCCTGCCGCGGATAATACATGCCACGATCGTATTTTCTTTGATCTCAAGATCTTCCAGTAAAGTCCCGGAAAGCTTTGAATTTTGCTTAACCACAAATTCAAGCGCTTCGGCTTTGCCATCCAGAATCTGGTACATCGTCTCAACATTGCATCCGATCGAATTTTTCTTTGCCCGGACAAATTGTAAAATATGCTGCGTCGTAATGCTTTTCGGGTAAACAGTAGTATCAAGATCGAGCTCGCGGATAAGCTGGGAAAAATCAAGCCGGGTAATTTGGGTCGCAATCTTTCCGTCCGACTGGCTGCGCGCAAATAACGACAGCATAATATTTTCTTCATCCATATTCGTGAGCGCGACAAATGCTTCCGCCCGGCCGACCCCTTCTTCCATCAATACGCTCTGCTCCGAGCCGTCGGCATGGATGATCTGCGCTTTCGGCAAAAGCTCTGATAAATGCTCGCACCGCTCTTCGTCCCGCTCGACAATCTTAACGTCTATGCCCATGGGCAGCAGCAGCCTCGCAAGATAATAGGACGTATTCCCGCCGCCGACAATCATTGTATCTTTAACCTGATGCGTCTCAATCCCTATTTTTCTGAAAAAATCACTCGCCTTTTTCGGCTGCGCCAGAATTGACACAACATCCTTTTCACGAAGCCGGAAATCGCCCTTCGGTATATAAATATTGTCCTTGCGCTCCACCGCGCACACGAGTATATCCGCTCCCAGTCTGGGCGCGATATTCATAACGAGCATATCGTCCAGCTCGGAATCCGGCGGAACCCGGAATTTTAACATTTCCACCCTTCCCTTTGCAAACGAATTAATCTTAATCGCCGACGGAAACCGCAGCACCTTTGCAATTTCCTGAGCAACGGCGTACTCCGGATTAATCGTCATCGCCAGCCCAAGCGCCTCTTTCACAAATCCGACTTCCTCACTGTACTCCGGATCTCTGACGCGCGCGATCGTCTGGCAGTTTCCCGCCCGTTTCGCAATCAGGCAGCACAGCAGGTTGAGTTCATCCATACCCGTCACGGCGATAAGTATATCCGCCTTCTCGATCCCCGCCTCCATCTGCGTCTTGTAGCTGGCTCCGTTCCCCACCACGCCCATCACGTCAAATTTATTCGATATTTCTTCTACTACCGCATACCTGCGGTCAATTACGGTCACTTCATTGTCATCCTTGTTCAATTCCTCCGCCAGTGCTTTTCCAACCTGACCGCATCCGACAATAATAATCTTCATCTTTTTCTCCATCTGCTAGCTGAATTGTCTTGATATCTTGTGGCAAATCCCAATTATATCCGGATTAAACTTACGTCCCGCCTCTTCCGTCATGACGGCAAGCGCTTCCTCTCTCGTGCGGGATCCGTTTGCCGTCAGATCGCAGTACCTGTCCGCCACGGAGACGATCTGTGCCGCCAGCGGGATCTGATCGCCCGCAAGCCCTTCCGGATAACCGCTTCCATCCCAGTTTTCATGATGATAGCGGACAACGTCGATCGCCGTACTCATAAAATCATTGTAATCGCTGCTGGCGCAAAGATCACGGAGCAGATTCGCCCCAAGCTCTGCATGCGTCTTTAAAACGGCTTCCTCCTCCGGCGCAAGCCCTCCCTTTTTTCGGAATATATCCATCGGAATACCGAGATTCCCGATATCGCGCAACGTAGCCGCCAGTTCAAGCGTCTCGATAAACGTATCCGAAATCTTGTCCCCAAAAAGGGGCGACAGCTGCATTCCGAGAGACAGCGTCCGGCAATTGCTCCGCAGGCGGACGTTATGCTCCTTCTCATAACCGGCATTCTGTGCCGTGATATTCGCTATCGCATACAATATGTTTTTCTTTTCCATCTCCATCTGGTTCAGCTGTTCAGACACCGACGCCTGCAAACGCCTGTTCATCTCCATCAGTTCCTGCTTTGCTTCATACAGTCGGAGATAAACATTGACGCGCACCTGAACAAGTTCCGGAATAAAAGGCTTTGTAATGTAATCCTCCCCGCCGAGGCGAAATCCGTTTATGATATCCTCCGGTTCATCAAATGCCGAAATGAAAACGATCGGTATCTCCCTTGTCTTCTCGTTGCTCTTAAGAATCCGGCAAAGCTCATACCCGTCCATCCCCGGCATGGAAATATCGGTCAGAATCAGATGCGGCTCAGACCCATTTAACAGCTCCAAGGCCTGTTCTCCGCTTTCTGCCAACATCGGCTCGCATCCCATGGATCTTATAATCTCTTCCAGTATCATGCGGTTTGATTCCACATCATCCACAATCAGCACCCTCTTCGCCGTTATATCTTTATCTGCATTGCTCATGCCAACCCTCCATTTCTGTACCGGCCTCATTTATTCTGCCACGATTGCTTTTAAATTATCAAAGCCTTCGATTATCCTATCATAGTCTTCTTTCTGAATCGCCATTTTCAGGCGGAGTACGACACGCTTCACCTCGCGCGGCGCTTCCTCCGTCATCTGTCTGACCGTTTCCATAAACATCTCTGCCTTTTCCCAATTTTCCATCTCCACGCAGAGAATCAGCTTGGACAAAATCTTCTCCAGTTCTTTCAAATTTTCTTTCGTTCCGTATGCGAGCAGCTCATCCATCCCTTCATCCTCTTCTGAGCCCGTATCCAGTATCGGCCTCTGCACGCCCCGCGCATCTTCGGGCAGACTGCCCCTGTCCTCTTCCGTAAGGCCGGCCCAGATCGAAAAAGAAAATGTGCTTCCCCTTTTTTTCTTGCTCTCCAGCTCAATCTTGCCGCCCATCATTTCGACCAGCTGTTTACATATGCTGAGCCCCAGCCCCGTACCTCCGTACTTCCTCGACGTAGAGGCGTCAACCTGGGAAAAGCTCTGAAACAGCTTATCGCGGTCTGCCGGATCGATGCCGATTCCGGTATCCTTGACGATAAAAAACAACTCAATCTGGTCATTAACCCTTGCCGTCCGCACCACCTCCACCGAAATCTTCCCGACAGACGTAAATTTCTGTGCATTCGACAGCAGATTATTGAGAATCTGAACGATGCGCAGCTCATCCCCGATAATGCGTTCGGGAACCTGCGGCGATACCGTCATGAAAAATTCCAGACCCTTTTCCGTGATCTTGTTAATATGATGCCCCTTGACGTAATCCATCATTTTCCGGAAATCAAACTCCCGAACCTCCAATGTGAATTTTCCCGCCTCCAGCTTGGAAAAATCAAGGATATTGTCAATAATCTTATTCATGTCGCCGCAGCAGCGCTCGATCAGCCGCAGCGCTTTCTCCGTCTCCGCATCCCGCCCCTCGCGTAAAAGCTCCCTGACGTTACCCAGCACTCCGTTTACCGGAGTTCTGAGCTCGTGCGTCACATTTGCTACAAACTCGGACTTGACCTGAAGCGCCCGCTCCGCTTCCTCATGTACTTTCTCAATCTCCCTGCTCAGATATTCTTTTTCCAAAACATCGTTTGCCATACATATATAGCCGTCATCCGAATCGCTATAAAACAGCCTCGCCTCTACTGCAAAACAAGTAAGCTTTTTACGGTATGCGGTCAGATTCTGAATCTCATCCCCAAACATGCATTTTGTCTGAAAACCGTCCTCCAGCTTGCTGAACGAATTCGGAAAAATATCGCTGATCGGCCTGCCGCACAGCTCATCCCCAAACTCCAGCTTGTCTTTTGCCGCCGCGTTCGCATAGTAGATCGTCCCCGTCCGGTCAAACATCAAAACCATTTCCAGCGCATGTTCCATAAGCTCCCTGTTCTGTTTACCCTGTTCCATACTCCTCCTCGTTTCCACCGGCAGCGCCCGCCCCGCAGTTCAATTTACCTATAAGATGAAAACGGCAGCAAAAACATTTATTTGTTCTTCGCTGCCACTTCACTTTTCCATTGCCATATTTATGTAAAATCAAACATCTTTATCACTTCTACTATATTGAAGAAATCTACTTTGGCAAGCTCAAAACACTCCAACACATCCGGTGCGAACTGTCCGCATTCGCCGCTCATGATCATATCGAACGCAATGTTATTTGCGTATACGCTCTTGTATACTCTGGGGCTCACCAGCGCATCGTACACATCGGCAATCGCCACCACCTGCGCGCTGAGCGGAATCTCGTCTCCGACAAGATGATCCGGATATCCGTTTCCGTCCCACCTCTCATGATGATGCCGGCAGATTTCATAACAAAAACGGTAAAATTCGCTGGACTGGCTTTCTTTAAATTTCTCCAGTATCTCGCAACCAATGGTCGTATGCGTCTTGATTATCTCAAATTCCTGCTCTGTCAGCTTAGCCGGTTTCAAAAGAATCGAATCGGGAATACCGATCTTTCCTATATCATGCAGGGCGGACGCTCTGGCAATCTGTTCCGCCTGCGCCTGCGATACATTGTATTTCGGAAAATACTTCATCAGGTACTTCAGCATAATCCGTGTAAAATACTTGATCCTGCGGACATGCTCCCCCGTCTCGGCGCTTCTGAATTCCACCACCGAACTCAGCGCATCAATCATGAACTCGTTGTTTTCCTGAATCTCTTTTTCCTTTGCCTTAATCGCCTTCTCCTGTACCTTCAGGCGTACCTCCATATCATGCTTATTCTGGTAAAGCTGAATGATATTGCGGCTTCTTCTCCTGACAATATGGGGATAAAACGGTTTGTGCATAACGTCCGCTACGCCGTAGGCATAAGCGCGGTCCTCACTGTCCATAACGCTTTCCCCGGTAATAAGAATTACGGGGATTTTTTCCATCAGTCCCTGCTCTTTCATGTAATCGAGCACGCCGAAGCCATCTGTAACCGGCATGACGATATCCAACAGGATCAATATAATGTCTTCGTTATTTTTGATCTGTAAAATCGCTTCCTGCCCGTCGGCGGCCTCCAATATGTCATAGTCGTCATGAAAGATTTCCCTGAGTACAATCCGGTTTATCTGTTCATCATCTACAACCAATATCTGTTGCCTATGCTGTCTGTCTATAGTAATCACCCTGCCTTTCCCCGACCTGCCATATACAGCGCCAGATATGGCGCTTTCCGCAGATGCAAAATGCACATTTCCTCACAGTTGTACATATAGAATATATGATACCATTTTTACGCATATATGTCAAGTCGTCCCGGCAGTATTCCTCCTGTTTTTCTGTATAGGTGTCAATGATTGGTAACACTTTCACCTTTAATTATGTCAAGGGTAAGGTGGAGATTCTCGCAGAGAAT
>CANQCY010000018.1 GCA_947591245.1 uncultured Lachnospiraceae bacterium
TCACAGATCTCTTTGGGGTTCCCATATCCCCTTATCTCGCCCTTTTCAAGCCATAGCACTTTACTGCATATCTCCATGATCTGGCCTATACTGTGAGAAACGAATAACACAGTGGTTCCGCCGCCCATCAGCTCCAGCATTTTTCTTTTGCTCTTCTTCTGGAATGCCTCGTCGCCAACCGCCAAAACCTCATCTACAATCAGGATCTCCGGCTGTACGATCGTGGCTATGGAAAAGGCAAGGCGCATCAGCATACCAGAAGAATAGTTCCGAATCGGCTCATCTATAAAATTCTCAAGCTCAGCGAAATCGACGTTCTCCTGGTACTTTCTCTTCAGAAATTCCTCGGAATATCCCAGAATCGCACCATTCAGAAATATATTCTCCCTTCCGCTTAAGTCAAAATCAAATCCGGAGCCAAGAATATTTTTCCCGAGCAGCCCGCGGTCAAGAGCCTTATCAATCGCTTTCTGAAGCCGTTCTACCGCCAGCGGATATTCCGCACGCACGTAAATATATCCGTGATGCGCATTTGTGGCAATCGCCGCAATCAGCATGCCCTCGATCACACGATGCGGTTCTCCCTCCATCATAGAACGGTCCATAAAAGCGCCCGGATCTCCTTCATCACCATTACATACGACATATTTTTCCTCCACATCCTGATTCAACACCTGCTGCCATTTTCTTCCCGTTGGGAAGCCGCCGCCTCCGCGCCCCCTCAGGCATGACTCGCTGATCTCATCCACAATTTGCTGCGGCGTCATGTCAAACAGCGCTTTCGCAACAGCGCTGTATCCGCCGAGGGCAAGATACTCCGCAATGCTTTCCGCATTAATCCTGCCGCAATATTCAAGCGCGATGCGGGTCTGCTGCTTATAAAACGGAATGTCTTCCTGTTTTACATAAGTTTTCTGATTCTGATCTTTGTAAACAAGATGATCTACCACCTCGTCATTGATAATACTCTTTTCAATAATTTCCTCGCAGTCTTCAAGCTTTACTTTGAGATACAGCCAGCCCATCGGCTCGATGCGAAGCAGGGGGCCCATCTCGCAAAACCCATGACATCCGCTTTTCTTCAAGCCGATGCTGTCGCCGTGCGGTTCCTTTTCCAAAAGCAGCGCACACTTGAGCCCTTTCTCTTCGATTATTTCTTTCATTTTCTCGTAAATATCAAGAGAGCCGCCGGCAACGCACCCCGTCCCCGCGCAGATCAGGATTTGCTTTCTCTGGCTGTTTAAGGAGGCTCTGTATTCCCGCTGCTTCTCAACAAGCTCTTCCCTCGTACTAATCATTCGCTTCCGCCTCCTTCTCTGCCGCCTCAGACGCTTCCTTCTTCAGCTCTTCGATGAGTTCCCTCGCCCTCTCCGGCGTCATCGCCGGATGGACGTGGTCGTTTACCGTACACACCGGCGCCAGCCCGCATGCGCCCAGACAGGAAACGGTCTCAACCGTAAACATCATATCGTCCGTTGTCGGCTTATCCTCACTCACACCGAGATTTTTCCTGAATTCTTCCAAAATCGGAACAGATTTCCGTACGTGGCATGCCGTTCCGTCGCAAATCTTAATCACGTATTTGCCCTTCGGCTCCAGAGAAAAATTCTCATAAAATGTTGCAACCCCATAAATCTTAGCTTCACTTAATTTCAACTTTTTTGCTATGTAGCACAACGCCTTCTCCGGAAGGTAATGGTACTCCTTTTGTATGTCCTGCATAATTGCGATCAAGAGAGTATGATTGTAGTCGTGCTGCTGCAAAATCTCATCCAGTTTTGCTATCTCCTTTTGCGTCAATGTCTTCTCCTTTCTAAAAAGGCACCACTCTGAAGTTTCCTCAGACTGATGCCCGATTCATATAATGATATGATTATAACATGAATAGCTCCCATCCACAACGGTTATTTATGAAAATTCACCGTCGTTTTTTCCAATTGGCGGCAACCGTCAGAACGACGCCAAGCAGACTGACGAAAAATCCAAGTCCCAATCCCGGCGTTCTGTACTTAAGATCTATGCTGTGCTCCCCCTTCTCCATCCATGCGCCGATATACATTTTATTTATTTTCCCAATCTCCGCCTCCTTGCCGTCCACATAAAGGCGATACCCGTTTTTGTACGGGACTGCAAGACACATGATCTTGTCCTCGAAAAGATATGGAACATCTGCCGATATGCTGCCGTCCTTCCGCACGGAAATGTTATAAAGATGATCCTCGCACAGCTTGTCCATCTTTTCCGCCACGCCGTCTACAGGCGCTGCGACCAGTTCGATATTTTCCAAACTGTACTCCGCCGGACCTTTGAGCGCCACGTTCAGCTCTCTTCCTTCCTTCCAGCCCGTTTTCTGAGACAGGCTTCCCAAATTAATGACATAGTCATTTCTGCCAAAATAAAAATCATAATTGCGGTTCGATATAAGAAATTGCTTCTTCATATCCCCCATCTTCACATTCGCCCATATATAATCCGCTTTCGCTTTATCAAGCTCGAGTCCGGTAAGGCGCAGATAATACTCCTTGCCCGGTTCCATAATAAATGACAGGCGCAATTTCCCCTTTTTCCCCGGTATATTTAATTTGCTGTTCTTCCATTCAAAATTTGCTCCCGCCGTCATATCAAAAGGAATCGATTCCGCCTCTCCACTGACAATTCCTTTTGTCGCGGCCGGCGACTTTTCCGCTTTTTCATAAAGGCTGGAATCCGGCTCCAGCACAGCGGATTCCAGTAATGTATCCTGACGCTCAAATAGATCTGACGCATCATAATCCCTTTCGCTCACATAGCTGTCATAAAAATAACCAATCGACGTCTTATTTTTATTTTTGTATAAATTTTTCTTGCCCTTTACCCGTCGGAATCCATAAGGTACATACGATTTCTTGCGGCTCACGACATATTTTACATTTGCCAGATTGGACAGAACCGTCCGCCCGTCATTTCCTGAAATACAGTGGGTAAACTTCATATCCGGCGTATTGCCGAGCGAAAACATATACTTGTAATATCCGGCATTAATAATGCTGTAATAAACGGAAACGCCGGCATAACATGCAATCATTGACTGATTCGGATTCTTTCCCTGATTCAGCATCACATCCACCCTCCCCAGCACGCCGTCATCGGAAAACGATGCGAGCTTTCCTGCCAGATTTACCGTTTTGTTTGACACATATTTATCCCTGACGCTACCGGCGTCTAAATATGCATCTGCCATATTCGCGCCAAACGGCTGGTAGAGGAAATTTATGTTTCCGATCAGATTTAATACCAGCATACCGTACAACGCCCGTTTCCGCCATAAATGGTTATGCGCCTTAAACAGGACGGCGATCATGCCGCCCAGCATGACTGCTGTATATACCGCCGTAAGCAGTCCGTCGTCAAAGGACACCGCCATGCACGCCGCTGCATATGCCGCTGCCAGACAGACCAGCATTTTGTGCCCTTTCCCATCCAGCGCTAAAATATCCGGCAATACGCGGACGAGAATCGCCGAGAGCAAAAACGCCGGAATAAACATAAACCGGTTTGTCACATATCCAAACCCATTCATCACATAGCCCGCAAAGGGCGAGGCAACCGCCACAAAGCACAGGCAGACGCAGTTTCTCATATAAACGGAATGCTTGTCCTTTTTACGAAACAGCACATACAATGCCAAAAAGACAATGACCGACATGGAAAAATAGCCTACCGATCCCGCATCACGGTTTTCTGCCACCATGACGAACTTAGTAACCATATTTTTATAATACCCAAGCGGATAAAGAAGAAGGGAATGCAGCGACGTATACGTTCCCGTCCGGCTGCTGGCCGCATATCCGTAAATCAGCGGTACAATGAGAGCTCCCGACATGAGCACGCCGCACGCGCCCGCCAGCAGGCACCGGATCCCATCCCGCCAAATCTCCTTCAAATGAAGCGTCGCCGCTCTTTTCAAGCCGCCGTACCTGAAAACGCTTTTGGCGGCAAAATATGCCAGCGCGCCAAGCACGATCATGTAAAAGAAATAATATCCGCTCAGTATACAAAACAATACGCTCAAAGTGAGCGCAAGCGGCCCCTTTTTTTTCAAACTCCGCTCGACGCCGAGAAGAACCAGAGGCAGATAAATCATGGCATTCAAAAAGAACGGATCTTTCAGCGACCAGATCGCAAAACCGCAGAACGCATAGACGAGCGCACCATATACGCTGTCTTTCGGTTTCCATTTCATTTCCCGGCAGTACAAAAGAAACGATATGCCAGACAGATACAGGCGCAGAGCCACGAGAAAATCGTATAAATATTCCGTGTACGCCGACGGCACAAACGTGCTGAACAGAGTCAGCGGATCGCCAAGCCCGTAATTGGCAAGCGTCGTTATAATATCCTCCCCCTGCCCGATCGTATAATCCACCATCGGAACGCAGGGCGAGCCATGAAGGATCGAAAGTATAATGCTCCGGTAATAACGTCCGAGATAACTGAGCGCCGGATAGTATTGCCGGAAGCCGTCGCTTTCCCACACAAAACTTTTTCCCTGTATAAAAAATGTTATAAACCCGCAAAGAAATATAATCAGAAACAGCACAGTATAGCGGATCAAGCATCTTTTTCTGCTCATACCCCGTATCTCTCCTTATCCCTTTTTTCCTTTAGTTTTTTCTTCGTTGACAACCGAAATCTGACAAGGCGGCTCTCATCCCGCCGTATCACAAAACTTCGCATAATAACAATATATTTAATCTCCTGCCCGCATGCCTTCAGCCAGGCTGCCAAAGCCTGATTCATCATCCTCTTCTCAATAAAAAATAACGTATTGCTCCAGTCATGCTTTTTAACAAATGCATCAAATTGCTTTTTATTCTCACACTCCGGCAAATAGACGACGGCCCTTCGCTGCCTGCGGTTTCTTTTTCCCTGATTGAAGATCTCGCGGCATGTCATGCCGGCCGCGGCCGTACCGCCCGCATCTGCGCCTTCGGCCGCCGACAGCGCATTTATCCATTCAGCCGCCTGCTCCGCACTTTCAAATGTCTCAAAGCGCTGTCCGGCGTCCGGCGTCAGCCCCTGGCTCCATGCCACGTCAGGCTCATTGGCCACAAAACGGCACGCCGGCTTTCCAAGCGCTTTCATGACATACAATTCCGACCCATATTCACCGACCAAACCGTCGCAGCCAGCCAACACCTCACTGATCTCTGCGTTCTTTGGCAGAAATTCAATATGCTTCCATATATTCTCACGGAATTTCCTGCGCACTGCCTTTGGAAAGCAAACGAGAACCTTCCGTCCGTCCGCGATTTTCTCGTCCAGTTCTGTCAGCTTCTTTCTGAGTTCGCTTAAAAACAGATAATAGTCTGCGTCCTCCAGTCCCGGAAATACTTTCATCGCCGGCAAATAGGCAATGCGTATCTCACCCTTTTCCCTGTCCGGCAGGCAGTCGCCCCATTTCCGAAAAAAATCGGCGATCGGTATATAAACTGCCTTATCCGGACAAATTTCATCCATATTGTAGCGCTTGAGAAGCGGCACAAACTCATCCCGGATCTCTTCCGGAAACAGGATGGCGTCCGCCTGGGCAAGTCCAAACTGGACGCTCTGCATATTCTTTGTACCGTATGTCACATCTCTGCCCTGCCCGAGGACGGACGGCATAAAGTCGGTAAAAATAAACTTCTGTCCCTTTCGTTTCCGGTAATACTCCACCACGCCCCGGTTTGTCACGATATATTCCGCCGTGGCAAGCAGCTCCACATACCGTTCCGACTTCATATCTACAATATTCCAATTCTCATCGTACGCCTCGCGGAACTTATCCGCCCTCGCGGCGTCCATCGCCGCCACATAAACCTTATAGCCGCCCTCCTTGTCTTCAGCAAGAAGCTTTCCGATATAATAACACGCACCGTGAACGTCGTTCCCATGATAACATTTTATGAGAACCGCGCCCTTTTCCAGCTTTCGCTCCGTCACAAGCTCCTCGAAATATTCCGCACGGCTTTTTCCTTCCCCGCCCTCTGCCTTCTTCTTTTTCTTCGCCGCCTTTTTGTCCTCTTTGTCCATTTCATCCGAAAACAGGCCGTCCTGTTCTTCTACCGTATCCCCGGCCTGATCGTCCTTGGACGCCTCTTCGCCGTTTCCCGCCTGAAATTCCGCATATACGCCTGATTCCCGCCAGCCGGGAAAATCTCGGTCCAAAAGCGCATACGCACGCTCGGTAAATGTCTTTTTAAAGTCTTCGTTTTTGTACCTCTCCATCTCGTTAAAACGTGCGAATATATGACGGATATTAAAGAACAGAAGCACATCGTAAAACGCTTCAAACTGTCCCCGTTTGCGGAACGCATCATTGACGATTTTCAGCGCATCTACGATCTGACCGTGCCTCTCATCAAATGTGCTGAGCGTCCCCCCTTTTCTGCCCTTCATATAATAATACAGTTTTTCGTGCACCCTGCCGACCTTTTCGGCATCCAAAAAAAGAGGTATGACCGCGCACAGATCCTCAAAAATCATCCCTTCCGGAAACCGAAAACCGACACGCCTCAAAAGATCTGCCCGATACAGCTTGTTCCACGGATACGGGGCGTTCGCCCGAAGAATAAGCGGATTTTCATAAATGCTTCGGTTAAATTCCCCCCTGTAACCGGTCTGGTATCCCGTGATCCGTCCGGTAGCAGCCTCACATCCGCAGTACCCGCATGTCACGATGTCGCACCCATTTTCTTCAGCCTCTTTGTACAGCTTCTCATACATCTGAGCGCTGATAAAATCATCGCTGTCCACAAAACCGATATACTCTCCCGTTGCCTTTTCGATCCCCAGATTTCTCGCCGACGACTGTCCGCCATTTTCTTTTTCATACAGGCGGATCTTATCCGGAAAGCTCTCTTCGTATTCTCTGACAATCTCTCCCGTCCGATCCGTACTGCCATCATTTACTACAACAACCTCCAGATCTTCATACGTCTGGCTTACCACCGAATCCAAACATCTCCTTATATACTTTTCGACATTATACGCCGGAATAATCACGCTTATTGTTTTTCCCCTCATTCCGCCGCCTCCTTCTCTTCGATCTTCTTCTCAAAAATATCCCCAAATGCAAACCAGTAGGCAAACGCCGGAAAGATTTCAAACGGCAAAAACAGGCACTCTGTCATCGTCGCCACCACAAAGCCCACGCAGATCGCAGGAATCAGAAAAGCATAGGTGGCGTTGCGCCTCCGGTTCGTCATATAAAAAAATACAGAACGCGTAATACTAAGCACAGTCATAATCAAATAAAAGATAAAACTGCCCACACCATAAGTATAGGCAAATTGCAGCCAGTTATTGTGTGCATGCGAAACTTTTTTTCCATTTACGAGAAGCGTAATTCTCTTGTGCCCCTGCCAATTAAGGCGCTGCATATACGCCTTATAAATCGTAATCCTGCCGGTTGAAATTTTGTTCAGCGTCTCGCTGCTGTCCAAAGTTCTGATCAGCCTTCCCAATATGCTGTTGTCCTCTATGTCTTTTTCCGGAAGATCGATACTCTCAAAGGCGTCCGATTCCGCCAGCACCTTATCGCCGATATCCTCGATTTTTTCTCCATTTGACAAGTAAAGCACATCCTCGTCAAAAATCAGCATATGGCCGACAAGCGGAGGGAGATTCCGGACTCCGGCATAAAAAACCGGGTAGCAGACGGCAGAGATCAATATAAGCGCCGCCAGCCCCTTTACGAAATTTTTGTATTTCTTCTGCCTTTTCCCCATGACGATCCGCAGCGCGATCCATAGGAATAAAATCGAACTGATAGCGAGCATCGCCGTACGAGCCTGCGACACTGAAAGATAAAAAATCACAAGCGCCAGCTGTATATAAGTCGGCAGGCATTTCCGCAGCGGCTTGCCCGTCTCCACATTCCAGTCCAAATCTGACATATAAACGGCAAAAACCACGTACAGATAAAGTCCGAACGTATTCGGATTCGTAAATATCCCCGCATATCTTCCGCCTTCAAAAAACGGGCGGAACAAAAAGGAAATGACCGCCATGAGAAAAAACGCCGCTTTTACGGCATCCTTAAACGCCTTCCAAAGCAAATCCTTCCTGCCGTTATTCTGCCATACGAAAAAGACGCCGGTAAATACAAACGCCAAAACAATTCCCAGGCCGCACGCCTTCTTGCTCACCAAAAAATCCGAGACCGTAAATGCCGTACACATGCCAAACCATGCAATACTAACCGACCTGCGCCATGGTTTGCGCACCAGCGTCCGATCAAGCGATAAAATAGCGATAATAAGCATCAAAAAGATACCGCATGCCGTATTGTAAAAATAGCTCTCTTTCAACAAAACATATCTCACAATGCAAAAAAGCACGAGATCTGCCATAAAGCATGCCGTTATCAAAAAATTTCTCACTTTCGGACTGATTTTCCCCACAATCGGTATCCACGGGGAAAAGAGACTGATAAATAAGTCCTGAAGGCGATTTATCATAATCCTTCTCCATTCTCGCCGCAGCCCTGACAGCATCCCTTTCCATCCTCCTCAGGAAAGTACTGCGATGACCGTGCGAAACAAAACAACAAAATCTTTTGCCAGCGAATAATGTCTGATATACCGGAGATTATATTCCATCTTTTCGGGAAGTATTTGATTCACATAGACCTCATCGACATCCGTCCCCGCAATCAAAAGCTTTTCTTCGTCCTTATATTCAATACTTGCCGTAGACGTAACTCCCGCCGGCATCAAAAGCGTGGCATACATCTCCGGCTCATACTTCGCCACATACTTTTCTACTTCCGGCCTCGTCCCGACAAACGACATTTCTCCCTTTACTATGTTAAACAGCTGGGGCAGTTCGTCAAGCCGCACTTTGCGCAAAAATTTCCCGATTCCGGTGACGCGGGCATCTCCTGCCACTGTCACCTGCGCTCCCTTGTCCGCTGCGTCCGAAACCATCGTACGGAATTTGTATATATAAAATTTTCGTCCATATGTAGTAATCCTCACCTGACGGAAAATCACTTCTCCCGGCGACGTCAGCTTCACCGCCGCGCCGATCGCGAGCATAAACGGAAATAAAACCGCAATCAGTACAAGCGAAAAAACCAGATCGAATATCCGCTTGCAGACGAGCTCTGCCCGCTTGCGGGAGAGGATTTCATAATATGGCTTCGTCTGCGCGTTTCTCATATAGTCAGGAAGCTCTTCCCATTTCTTCATATCACTCTGCCACGCCTTTCCCTCTCTCTTCCATTATACATTCTTCCAATGCGCGGAGCACATACTGAATATCTTCATCGGTAAGTTTCGTATGCAGCGGAAGCGTCATCTCATTTTCAAACATGCGGCGGGCGTTGGGATAATGAACCGCATCGAATCCCATATTCCGATACGCTGTCAGAAGCGGCAGAGGTTTGTAGTGCACATTCACCGCCACGCCTTTTTCCGCCATCTTCTCAATCATCCGATCCCTGTCTTTTCGCGAACAGCCGTGCATGCGCATCAAATATAAATGTCCGCTTGAAACCCGGTTCCCGCGAAAATGCGAAAGCGCTTCCAGCACAATCTTATCCTGTTTTTCATTTATCTTTTTAATTCCCTCATCATATTGCTCAATAATCTCCCTGCGCCGTTTCAAGAGGCCGGGATACCTTCTGAGCTGCGCCAGGCCGAGCGACGCCTGAATATCCGTCATATTGCACTTATACGCCGGCGAGAGGATATCATACTCCCATGCGCCCGCTTTCGTCTTGGCAAGGGCATCCTTAGACTGGCCATGAAGCGACAGAAGCATAAACTCGCGGTAAATCTCGTCCGAACTGATCCCGTCCATCTCTTTCCACACGACCGCTCCTCCCTCTGCCGTCGTCAGATTTTTTACGGCATGAAAGGAAAACGCGGTAAAATCTGCGAGCCTGCCCGCCGGCGTTCCGCCGACAGAAGCGCCGAACCCATGAGCGCAGTCCGACAAAATCAGAATCCGCCCCAATGCTTTCTGATATTTGCTGCCGCCCGGCTGAAATATATTTCTTTTTTTCTCTGCGATTTCATATATTTTTTCATAATCGCACGGAATCCCCGCCACGTCTACCGGTATGACCGCCTTTGTAGCGGGCGTAATATATTTTTCCAAACTGTCATAATCCATTTCAAAGGAACCGCTGCCCGTATCCATAATCACGGGTTTTGCGCCTGTATGGCAGATCGAGCTTGCCGTTGCCGTATATGTATATGCCGTTGTAATTACCTCGTCTCCCCGCCCGACGCCGAACAGGCGAAGCGTCATCTCCATGCATGCCGTCGCTGAATTGAGGCAGACGGCTCTCTCTGTGCGGCACCATTTCGCGATCTGACGCTCAAACTCTTTCGTTTTCGGCCCGGTCGTGATCCACCCCGAACGCAGGGCGTCCGCGACCTCCTGGATTTCCTCTTCCGTAATATCCGGGGGTGAAAATGGAATTTTCATACTCTGTCCTTTCCTAAACGGTCAAAGAGTTCCCTATGAAACAAGAGACCCCTGCCATACAATGACGGAATCCCTTGCATCCTTTCTACTGTTCTTTGTTTGCCGGCGCCGCCGATGAGGCTGAATCATCCGATGAAACCGGTTTCTTTACATCTCCCGTATCATCTCCCTCATCCTCCTGCACTTCCGACTCGGGCGTCGCCGCCAAATATTTCTTTATTTTCTTGGAAATCTTGTCAACTGAATTGTAATCCGGAAGACACACATACAGCTTACGCGACTGATATGAAAACGTCGTCCTCATGGCTCCTGTACCGTTTGCATTGGCAAACTTCACTTTCCACTGCGCCATATCGTCAAGCTGCATCTTACACAGCGCCGTGATTTCTTTTGCAGACATATTCGTCTGAAAATTCTTGGAAACCGTCTTTAAAAGCTTCGCATAATTCGGCAGAATATCCGGCGACATCGCCTTATTCAGAATCGCCTCGACCATATGCTGGTGGTTGCGCCCGCGCTGATAATCGCCGTTCGCAAAGTGATGCCTCTCGCGGCAGAACGCCAGCGCCTGTTTGCCATTCACCTTATTATAGCCTTTTTTGAAGCTCGGCCCCCAATCCGATGTGAAGTCAAAATCGGAATAAAGCCGGATGCCGCCAAGCAGGTCGACAATTTTCTGAACGCTCGTAAAGTTCACTCGCACATAATAGTCAATATCTATGTCGTACAGCATCTCCAGCGTCTTAATCGAGCAGTCCACGCCATGGTTGCCCGCATGGGTCAATTTATCCGGAATACCGTTCGATACCGAAAGAGGCACATAATAATCGCGCGGCGTCGTCGTCAGAAGAATCTGTTTCGTATTCGGATTGACCGTCATAATGACATTCACGTCGCTTCGGCTCGTCTGCTCAATATCGCCGTATAAATCAATGCCGCTCAGATAAAGATTAAACGGCGTCGTCGTAATATCGTCCTTTTTCGGTTCCTTTTTCTCCTCGATCACAGTCTCTACGCTGTGCGTACTCAACACGCGCGTATCATCGGAAAACGTCTTATAATACTCTTCGATCAGATTCCTGTTTGCCTCGTTGATCACGATTACGCTGACATCCTTCGCATATAAGGCGTCGACGAGCGTATCATTATCCTCATACTCGCCAATCTCCGGTTTCTGTCCGACCGCTTCCTCTACCTTTGCAAGCGCCTTATCCGTATTCGCCCTGTCGTTTACGCCGAGAATGCCGAATTTGTAATCCTTCGTATCGTAAATGCTTTGCGCTGCGTCATCTTTCAGTACGATATAGGAAAGCCGGTCAATCTTAACCTGATTGCCTGCAAATTCCTCAATAGCAGAATACGTATACACGCAGTAATAACCGCCGCCGATATAAAACAAGCATATGGCCATACACAGAACCCTTCCGACAATATAAAGCTTATCGGTCATCTGGCTGAAAACGCCATACGCCAGAAAGAACAGCATAACCGCAATCAAAACGGCGATAAACTTCGTCGGTATCGCTCCCACAAAAACCGTCACGCCGACCAGCGCCGCGCTAATCAATATCTGCACAACAAGAAAAACAATACTCAATTTCCGCTTTAATAATGTCTTCACTGTAACCCTCCAATTCTTCGGATGTTCTTTACCGCAATCCGCAATCCGCATATTTCGCCCCTAATTGAATCCTGCGGACCGGTTCATTGCTCTTGACCCTAACATCATAACATTATATATCATCTCCCGCAAAAAATCAATTCCAAAAGTCTATTTGTCGAATTTGCATCGAGACTGTCGAAATTCTCACGGATAAATCTTTCATTTGCCGAAACGTCCGCCTCTGCCATGCATCGCATCAGCTCGCTCTGGCTTGCCGCCACCGGCCCCGGCACAAAGGTTTTGTAATCCCGGTAAAAGCTTCTTCCGCTGGATTCAAACGCCTCCAGATCATAAGCATAAAAAATCATCGGTCTGTTGAGAAAACAGTATTCAAATACGATCGAGGAATAATCGGTAATGAGCATATCAGCCGCGGCAAGCAGCGTCGTCACGCCCGGATAGCCCGACACATTTATTATATTATCCCATTTTCCGCTTTCTAATTCCCCGCCCATCTGATTCGCAACATACGGGTGAAGGCGGATCATAAGCGCCTCATCCGGCGGCAGCTCCGCCGACATGCGGTCGAGATCCAGATGAATCTGCGGATTTGCGACCTCGGCATCTCGAAAAGTAGGCGCATAAAGAATGCATTTCTTCCCCCGCAGTTCCTCGTGATCCTCAAAAAAACTTTTCCGTCTTTTCTCCAGAAACGGGCGGTTTAACATCAAATCCGTTCTCGGAAGCCCAAGCACATAAATCCGGTCGTCCGGGATTCCGAATGCGCTTGCGTATTCCTTTTTCACCTGCTCGGAATTCACGATGAGATGCGTAATTCTCTGATTCGCCCGATATTCCAGTTTTTTCAGCGTCCCTTCGTTCACGTCCTGCCCGAATTTTTTAATCGTGCCGGTTCCATGCCAGAGCTGGACCACCTTGGTTCGTTTTGAAAAACGGATATACGCCATCGGAAGAAATTCATTATCCAAAAAAACATAGCGCGCCGTAGCCAGATGATACGCCTTGACAATAAAAAAATTAATGGGGTTCGTTATTTTATCATCCCTCGTAAACCAGATGCACCGCATGGCGCCGTATTTTTTCCTGATCGCATCCGCCACGATTCCGATATTTCCTTCCGGGCTTTTGTCATGGGTAGCCACGAAAAACGCCTTTTTCGCATTTGTTCCGAACAGCCTTGAGAGATGGAAAAAAAAGGCAAATACGATATAACCGATCCGTTTAATCATTTTCTTTACTGCCAAGCCCCAAATCTTCCTTAATTCTGGATGTCGAAATGCCTTCGGTTCTCGGAAGGTAGACGACTTCGCAATACTCCTTCAGAAAGTCAAATTTTCCTTTCCAGTCATCTCCCATCACAAATACATCCACATCATTGTTTACGACGTCATCTATCTTTTGTTCCCATGTGTATTCAGGGAGTACCTCATCCACGTATCTGACCGCTTCCAATATAATTTTACGGTCTTCAAAAGAATAATATGCCTTTTTTCCCTTGCCCGCGTTAAATTCGTCGCTGGAAACGACGACAATCAAATAATCCCCCAGTTCCTTTGCCCGCCGGAGCAGATTAATATGCCCCACATGCAGCAAATCATACGTACCGTACGTAATTACTTTTTTCATCTTATAATCCTCCGTATCTTCATCCGCATTCACTCTGTCATGCATTTGACTCAGGCTTCCAGCCCCAGCTTTTCATCGTAAAGATCCACGATATCCTCGACGTCTCCCTGTGCAATCAGCTTCCCCTGCTCAAGCAAAATCCCCTTATTGCACATCCGGAGCACCTGATCTGTGGAATGCGACACAAAAAGCACCGTCACCCCTTTATCGAACATACCCTGTATGCGGGCCTCGCATTTTTTCCGGAACCGCTTATCGCCGACGCTTAACACCTCATCCAGAATCAGAATATCCGGCTCAACCACCGTTGCGATTGAAAATCCGAGTCTCGCCTTCATGCCGGACGAATAATTTTTGACCGGAACATCAATAAATCTGCCAAGCTCCGAGAATGCGACAATATCGTCATATTTTTCCTGAATAAATTCCCTGCTGTAACCGAGCACCGCACCATACAGAAAAATATTTTCCGCCCCGGTATACTGCCTGTCAAAACCGGCTCCAAGCTCCAAAAGGGGCGCAATCTTACCATAGCACCGGACATTTCCCTCCGTCGGCTTCAACACGCCCGCAATCACTTTCAAAAGCGTGCTTTTGCCCGCGCCGTTCATGCCGAGGATACCGACCCGGTCTCCCCGCTGAATTTCAAAATGAATATCTTTTAAAGCCCAAAACTCCTGATACATCAATTCTTTCTTGATCATTTTAATGACATATTCTTTTATATTGTCGACTTTCTGCGAGCTGAGATTAAATTTCATGCTCACATGATCTACCTGCAGGGCCAAAGCGTTTTTCGCCATCGTAAACCTCCATCATCATATGTTCAGTATAAACGTATCCTGTTTTCGGTAAAAAATAAACATTCCAATCCCCATTGCCACAATGCTCACGCTGAACGTATAGGCGAGAAGCTTCATGTCAAAAGGCTGTCCAAACAGCGCCCGCCGGAAATTGTGGATAATCCCGAACAGCGGGTTCGCCTTAATCAAAGTCTGCTTCTGCGGACTCAGGCTGCTGGCAAAATAAAAGATTGCGCTGCAGTACATAATTAGCATAAGTAATACGCTCCACAAATATTCAATATCCCTGAAAAAGACACAGAGCGTCGCAAGCGTCAGTCCGGCGCCCACACAGAGCAGCAGCAGATTGAGCAGCGGAATCAGCGCCAGAAACATACGGGCGTTCAACGGCGCGCGATAATCTCCCGTTGCAAGGAAAAACATCATCACTCCCACAAGTACAACGAGCGAAATCAAAAAAATGGCAAAGTTTGACAGGATGCCTGAAAGCGGATACATGTATTTAGGCACATACACTTTTTTTATCATGCCGCCGTTCGTCCGGATCGACTTCATCGCCGCATTCGTCGAAGAAGAAAAGAACGAATACAGCAGCCGTCCCGTCAGCACGTAGACCGGGAACGGCACTCCGTCAAAAGCGGCATCCTGATGGTTTCTCCCGAGAATTTCTCCAAAAACCACGCTGAGCACGATCATCGTCAGCAGAGGTTCGATCAGCGTCCACAGTATACCCAGATAGGACCTGCGGTATTTCAGCTTAATATTTTTTTTCACCAGCTCCCCAAGCAAGTAGCGGTAACGGCTGAAATTTTTAATCACCTGAGACATAGCTTCCTCCATTCCAAATAGTATAATCTCTAAGCTGGCAGGTATAAGGCTCTCAGATTCCTTGTTCATGAAAATCCCCCGCTCTTTTTGCCAAAAACACTTGACAAATCCATCGGAAAACGCGTCGCTCCGCAGCGTCAGAGTTTTTCCGGCATGAGCGCTCATGATTCCGAGAAACCATATAGTTCCAATCACTAAATTATATCATTAGTGCTGTTGATTCGTCAAGCATACTGATTAAGTTTATGGCGCAATCGCTTAATAATCTAAAGTTTTCGCAACAAAAATGTTGACATATCCGGCACTTATGATATGATTATATTGAATTTTTATGTAAATTTGAGAAAAAATGTATGTTATTAATTCAGGAAAGAATGGTGAAACAATCATGTATAACATGGAAAAACAACACAAGCTCGGCAAACTGCATGCCTTGGAACGAATCTGTATGCTTCTCGACGCGGACTCGTTCCGTGAAATTGGTTCCAATATTACCAATTTAGAGGATGCTTTCAACATTAAAAAGGGACAATTCCCTTATGACGGCGTCATCACCGGTTACGGTACGATCGGGGGACAGAAGGTCGTCATTTATTCCGAAGACTTTACCGTCATCGGCGGCACTCTCGGAAAACAGCACGGCTACAAAATCGCCAATGCGATCAAACTGGCGATCGAAAACCGCTGTCCGGTCATCGGCATCAACGATTCCGGCGGCGCCCGGATTCAGGAAGGCGTCAACGCCCTTGCCGGATACGGCGAAATCTTCTATTATAATACGCTGGCGTCCGGCTACATTCCGCAAATATCGATTATTGCCGGAAATTGCGCCGGCGGCGCTGTTTACAGCCCCGGCATCACGGATTTTATCTTCGTGATCGACGATATCAGCCAGATGTTCGTAACCGGGCCGAAGGTCATCAAGAGCGTGACGAATGAAGACATCACCGCCTCCGCGCTCGGCGGCGCCGCCGTCCACGCAAACCAGAGCGGAGTCGCGCATTTTCATATGGCCAACGAAAAAAAATGCTATGAAAAAGTCCGCGAGCTGATTGCCATCATCCCGCCCTGTTACGAGGACGGATGCATTCATATGCCGAAAAAGGATATGAAGCCGCAAAATTATAATGAAAATATTGCGTTTAATCATGAACTCGCAAACATCATTCCTGAACAGAGCAATCAGAGCTATGACATTCATGACGTCATAAACGGGATCGTAGATCAAGGCTCATTTATCGAGGTTCAGGAAGAATTTGCCAAAAATGCCGTTGTTGGTTTCGGACGGATCAAGGGGATTGCCATCGGAATCGTCTCCAACCAGCCGAATTTCATGGCGGGCGTGCTCGACTGTGACGCAAGCGACAAAACCGCACGTTTCATCCGCTACTGCGACTCATTTAACATTCCGATCATTACGCTGACCGATGTGCCGGGCTTCCTTCCCGGAAAGGATCAGGAATACAAGGGAATCATCCGCCACGGAGCCAAGCTTCTGTATGCATATTCTGAAGCAACTACGATAAAAATAAACATTATATTGCGGAAAGCTTACGGCGGCGCCTATATCGCCATGAGCAGCAAACACCTGCGTTCCGATTTCGTTTATGCATGGCCGACCGCAGAAATCGCCGTCATGGGAGCTGACGGTGCGGCAGATATTTTATATGGAAAGCAGATGAAAGATATGGATCCGGCGCAGAAAGCCGCATTCCGTCAGGAAAAAATCGATGAATACAACGAAAAATTTATGAATCCGGGAATCGCCGCCATGCACGGCTATGTGGACGAGATCATCAAACCGGAAGCAACGCGCGAGCGCATTTTCGGCGATATACTGATGCTGTCGGATAAACGCTCGCTGAGCGGCGTTCATAAAAAGCACGGAAACATTCCGTTATAAATTCATAACGCAAATCACTAATGTAAGGAGAAAATCATGATTTTTTCAACATACCAATTTACCTTGATCTTTTTGCCAATCACATTTGCCGGGTACTTCATTTTGCACCGCCTGAAATACACGAGTCTGGCTAAAATATGGCTTGTACTGGCATCTTTTTATTTCTATGCGGCAGGAAGCCCCGATTTCTTCCCGTTCTTTCTCGGAAGCGTCGTCGGAAACTATGTCGTAGGAAATACCCTGAGCAAGCTTCAGGGACAAGAACACCGGATCGAGCGCGGTCTTCTTCTGACCGCAGGCGTTCTGGCAAATGTCGGGCTTCTCGGCTACTATAAATACACAGATTTCTTTATCAGCAATGTAAACTTTATCGCCGGAACGCACATACCGCTCCAGCATATTATACTGCCGATCGGTATCTCCTTTTTCACGTTCCAGCTTATCGCCTTTCTCGTGGATTCTTTCCGTGGGGAAACGAAAACTTATGACGTGCTGGACTACTTGCTGTTTATCACCTTTTTCCCGCAGCTCATCGTGGGGCCGATCATTCACCACGCAGAGGTCGTTCCGCAGTTTGAAGACGAAAAGAATCACCGGCTTATTTATGAAAATGTAGCGAAAGGGCTTTTCATTTTCTCGATCGGCTGCGCAAAGAAAATGATGATCGCAGATCCCCTGACAACTGACGCGCAGGGCTTTTTCGATCATGTGACGGACAATCTTCCGATGATACAGTCATGGTTCCACTCCATTGAGTATACGGTGTCTTATTACTTTGACCTGTCCGGATATGCCGATATGGCGATCGGACTGGGCTGGATGTTTAATATTAAAATCCCGCAGAATTTCAATTCACCTTACAAGGCAAAGGATTTCCAGGAATACTGGCAGAGATGGCACATGACGCTTTCGCGCTTTCTCGGTTCCTACATTTTCCGAAATGTATACCGGAGGGGCGTGAGTTACCGGAATTATTATGTCGCGACAATGTGTACATTTTTTGTATCCGGTTTCTGGCATGGCGCCGGGTGGACCTTCGTCGTATGGGGACTCGTAAACGGCATTCTGGTCTGCATCGCTTCTTATCGAAATAAAAAAGGCATGAATACTCCCGTATGGCTCGGCGTTCCGCTCACCTTTTTACTGGCAGTTCTGACGCGTATTCTCTTTGTGTCCGATACGTTCGCAAATGCGGCAAATGTGTTCAAGGGACTGGTAAATGTGTCTACGCTCCACCTCTCCACCTTGAAAACGGTTTTGGCGAACAACTGGGACATGTGGCTTCTCACACTGTTCGGCCTCGCCATCTGCTGGTTCTGCCCGACCACGCTGAAACTATCCGAGAAATTTAAACCAAATTGGAAGCATCTGCTGTATGCGGCAGCGCTGCTGATCATCTGTATCCTGAATATGGACAAGGTTGTTCAGTTCCTCTATTTCCAATTTTAAAAGAAAGGATTCTTGTGATGAATGCGAAAAAATGGACGATCGGATTTGTAAGCCTTATTCTCCTATGCCTGCTTTTCATCGCCGGCAGCAATTACTTCATTGATCCCTACGGCTATTTCAGCGCGCAAAAAGGGGAAAATTACACGATGGATGAAGATGATTATTTAAGGGAACAAAAAGCGGAGCATATTAAATATCACGGCGGCGAATATGACGCCTTTCTGGTCGGCGGTTCCAAGGCGGGCGCGATACGCTGCGACAAGCTTTCTGATATTGACGGCTACAAATATTACAACTGCTGGCTTCTGTCGGGAAACTTCGAGGATTACTACAATTACTCAAAATTTATTATTGAAACCGCGCATCCGAAAAAGATCCTGCTTCACATCTCGACGTCAGAGATCGCGCAGTTTGACCGTGAAGCCAAGGGCGATATTTACGAAATCCCCGCCGTAATGAGCGGAGAGTCAAAAACGTCGGAGGTTTTTAAATTTTTATTCAAAAACCTCTCGGTAAGCTATGATACGATCACAAGCAAAGAGGCCCGCTATCCGGTCACACAATCCGGAGAACGGAATCTGCAGAAATATTATAACTATTATGAAGGACATCGGGATAGGGATGAATATTACAACTATCTTATGAAAGAAATGGTAGATCCCTACCTTCCGCGCCTGATCAAAGGCACGAAAGACAAGACGAGCCTCGTAAACAGCAATATGGATTATTTGAAGCAGATCAAAAAACTATGCGACAAAAATGACGTTGAGCTTCAGGTCTTTCTGGGAAGCCTTTTCATAGGAGAAATGGTAGGCTATGAAGGAAACAGCTTCTACAGCTGGCTGTCGCAGATGGTCGACGTCACCGGCGGGCTGTGGTGCTTTAACAACTACAACGATCTGGTCTACAACCCATTCAATTATT
Source organism: uncultured Lachnospiraceae bacterium (assembly GCA_947591245.1). Taxonomy (GTDB): domain Bacteria; phylum Bacillota; class Clostridia; order Lachnospirales; family Lachnospiraceae; genus Eubacterium_F. Next base: position 19,619 of record CANQCY010000018.1, read on the forward strand.
ATAATGCGAGACATTACTATTATGAAATGGGCGATCTTATGATCGACCGCATGAGCGGCAAGGATTCAGGACATGACGATTTCGGCATATACCTGACCAACGATAATATCGCAGAAGAAATCGCCCGACGCAAAAAAGAGACCGGCAAAATCCGCGAATATTACAAAAAGACGGGTACGATTCCCCTCTCCAACTACGAAGATGCGACAAACATCACAAAAGACTTAAAATACTGGGACGGAAATCGGAAAATCACAATGGGGATTAAATGAGTTCCTTAAGAAAGGTATGATAAATATATGAGTCCAAAAAAATGGTTTATTTCCTTTTTGTGCCTGATTATTGCAACACTGCTTGTTATCTCTGGCACCAATTACTTCGTAGATCCGTACGGATACTTCAGAAGTCAAAGCGGCGACTGCTATGATCTGGATGAAAATGATTATCTGCGCGAGCAGAAAGCGCAGCACATAAAACATTTTTCCGACAACTACGACGCTTATCTGATCGGCGGCTCCAAAGCGGGAGCGCTCCGCACGGAGAAACTTAGCGAGCTGGACGGTTACCGCTATTATAACTGCTGGGTTATGTCCGGAAACTTTGAGGACTACGAAGCATATACGAAATACATCGTAGAGAATACAAACGCAAAAAAAGTGCTGCTTCAGATCTCCACCTCGGAAATCAAGCAGTTCGGACGCGAATCGCGGGGCGCCGTTTACAAGACTCCGGCTATGCTCTCGGGCGAATCCAAGGCTTCGGAATACATCTCGTTTCTCTTCAAAAACCTGAAACTTTCCGTAGACGAGCTGACGGATGATTCCACGAAGTATCCGTGCCTGAAAACCGGCGAGCGGAATCTCACGAAATATTATGACTACTTCAATAAAACAAAAGGTACTGAAGAGTACTACAATTTTTTGATGAAGAAAAAGGTAGACCGCTTTTATAAAACGCTGAAAAAGGGCGCTCCTGATAAATCTGCCGTAACACGCCAATGCATCGACTCGCTCAAGCGGATGAAAAAGCTCTGCGACAAACACGGAGTTGAATTTCAGGTGTTCTTCGGCTCATTATTCGCCGGACAGATGATCGCTTACGAGGGAGAAAGCTTTTACAATTTCCTGGAACAGGTCGTACAGGTGGCCGGAGACGTATGGTGTTTCAACACATTCAACGATGTGGCGTTAAATCCTTACAACTACTATGACATTGCCCACTATTATTATGAAATCGGCGACCTGATGATTGACACGATGAAGGGCATGCCTTGCAAATATGACAATTTCGGCATTCTCCTCACCGAGGATAATGTCAGGGAAGAAATTGCAAATCGCCGGAAATGTATAGAAGAATGGAGAAAATACTACCTTGAACACGGTACTCTCCCTTTCCAGGGTATCGAGGATGACAGCCTCGTTCCGAAAATATATGGCTGACATCATTTCTTTGTACCGACATAGGGTTATTCATTTCAGATCGGAGAACAGCTTATGAAACAAAAAAGACTTATCATGCCGCTGCTTCTATTGTGTTCTGCTCTGCTGGCAGGCGGCTGCGGCGCCGGCAGCGGTAACAGCGACGCCGGCTCTGGCGGCGGCAGCAGCGGCGCCGGGACGGAAAAGTTTACTGCGAACGGCATTCAGAGTTCCGAGACGGCGAAAGACATTGACAACGCCGCTTTCGGCGTCGGGGATGAAACCACAGACAAAGCGGATTCAGAGGCAGATTCCGCGTCGGATTCAGAGGCGGATTCAGAGACGGATCTTAAAACCGCTGAAAACACAAACGCTTCATCTGACATGAATACGGAGATGCTTGTCTATACCTGCACTCTCTCCGTTGACACATTGGATTACGACCAGTCTGTCGCCACATTCAAAACTATGCTCTCTGCCGCCGGCGGATTCATAGAGAGCGAAAATTATTCCGACGGCCGCTCATCTACATCTTACTACATAGAGGACTATGAAAAAGAGAAGCTGTACCGGGCTACCGTGCGTATTCCGCACGATAAATATGACGATTTTCTAAACGGCGCGGATCAGCTCGGAGACGTTCGTTCCAAAACCGCTAACGTTCAAAACGTCGGGCAGGAATACAGCGATCTCAACACCTCGCTGCAGATCTATGAGGCGAAAGAAAAGCGGTACATCAACATGCTTTCCACGATTACGGATGACGAGCAGGCGTTCCGTGTGGAAAAAGAATTGACTGAACTTCAGGTAAAAATCGCCTCCATTAAGACGCGAATGAACGAAATCCATGAAGACGTTGCCTACTCTACCATTGAAGCGCAAATAAGAGAAGTCAAAAAATACGAGCAAGAAAGGATGCCTGAAAAGACGGATACTTTCCCGCAGCGCCTCAAAAACACCCTGAAAGATACGTGGAAATACTTTCTGATATTTATGGAAGGGCTTCTGTTCTTTGTCATACGGATATTCCCGTATGCCCTGATCGCCAGTGCGATCCTTCTTATTATCCTGCGGTATCGCAAGAAACGGAAAAGGAATATTGCTGCGGATCGATTTCCGAAACCGGATTTTCCAAAGCCGGATTTTGCAGAACCGGATTTTGCAGAACCGGAAACGGATGATAATGATACCCCTGAAGAAGGGGAAGACGAATGACTATGGCATTTTGCTCTGCAAGAGCGGGCTTTCTATCAAAAAAATCAGCGCGGCGTCTGCGCCGCGCTGATTTTTCTTTTTCTCATTGATATTCAAACACCGCTTCCCTTATCGGGAAATCTTCACTTTCTTCACCTTTGAATATGTGCTGTAAACCACCTTGCCTTTCACTTTCCCCTGGCAGCGGATCCGATAACAGTACTGTTTCCCTTTCTTTACCGTTTTATCAACCCAAGATGTTTTCTTTGCCCCGGATATCTTTTTCACGGTCTTAAATTTTCCCTTTTTTCCTACCGCCCGCTGAATAATATAACTCTTTGCCGTTTTCACTTTTTTCCATGAAACGAGCACGCCTTTTTTTTGTACTTTTGGCTTCTTTAATACCGGCGTTTTCAGTATCAGCGTATTATTGCCATTCACACCCGGCGATGGCGGCTGAACGGCCGGAGTGATTTCCGACGGCGGTACCGCCCCGCTTCCCGGCGTATCGCTGGCAGCCGGAAGCTGTTCGGATGGCATCGGCTGGACAGGCGTTTCGGTCGGCGTTGCAATCGGCGGTTCCTCCTTAGGAAGCTCCGGCATCGGCTGTCCCAGAGGTAGAATCGCATCCAAAACAAACTTACCGGATTTCACCGTAACCGTGACCTCGTGTTCCTTTTCTTCCAATCCATAATACAGATACGGCGTACCATGATTTGAAGATGCATTCGTCGCCGCTTCTGCACTGATCTCCTCTCCGTCTACCGTGACGCCAAGCGCCGCTGTTCCATCATTACTGCCGATCAATGCAAATCCTTTTCCGGTGATCGGAACGGTAAAGGACGCGCCCTCTTCCTGCGTCTCGCTTGTCGAGCGGTACCAGTCGTTGCTGCTTCCATTACACTTAATATTCCACCCGCCGGAATATGAAACTGCATCGTCCGCATTATCAATTAAGAACCCGGCGTACGGAAGCGTATCGATGGAATCGTCATCCTGCGGAAGCTTCTCCACCGCAAGGTTATCAAATTCTGTCCTTTCCCAGTTGCAGAACAGCTTTATACGTCCGAAATATTCAGGATTGCCGTCCTCATATGATGCGACCTCTTCATCATCCACAAATGCCGTCACCTTTTTCCCGCTTGCAGCAATGGAAAGACGGTATTTTCCCTCATCTGATGCCTGAACGCTACCGGATTCGAGTACGGAACCGCGTCTCTTAAACTGCCATTTTCCGTCCCTGCTGATCTGCAGGCTGTATCCGCTTCCGCTATACGACATACCGGTCTGCTGACGAACCACGATACCGGCAGCGCCCGATTCGCCCGGATATACATCAACGCCCGCCTTGTAGTTCATCCAGCGGTAATCCCCCACTACCGTATTTGGTTCATTATCCTGCCACTGGCTGATTTTCTTCTCCAGCCCCTGCACAAGCTTTCCATCCTCTACGTAAAAAGCGCCGCTCTGATCCACCATATAGCGCGGTTCATTTCCGCGCTCGGCCAGATAATCCTCCGAATAGGATGAATATTCAAAATCGTCACTGTACAAAATATCCCCCGAATAATCCAGCTTACTGCCCGACTCATCCGTATCCAGAACGTATTTCGCCGTCTCCTCCGGAAGGCGTTTTGCGTATTCTTCCTGATCCCGGCATTTTAACGAGGTAACTGTCACGATGGAAAACGGTTTCACCGTTACATCATAGGAACCGTCTTCTGCCTTGATCTCGCCGCCGTATTCCATATAACGGTCTGTCTCGCTCTCCCATACTTCGAGTGCGGCGTCGGATGCAATATCCATGTTTTCCAGCGTAATCCGGTACTGTAGCGCCTTATCGCTGTTATTGACCAGAATCGTCGAAAAATCCTTTTTATCCGGCGACGCTAATGTCATATAGCTCGGATTTCCCTGAGTGTTTGTCAGATGCTCCGTCCCAGTGGAATCATTGCCCGAGGCGGCGTTTATATAACGCCAGATGCCCGCTGTATTCGTCTCATTTTCCCATCCTGTCTTTGCAAATTTGCTAAAATGGCTGAGCAGATAGATCGACTCGTCAAAATGAATGCTTCCCGCCCACGGCTCTCTGGCGCTCACAAGCTCTTTATGGTCATATTGGGCTCCCTCATAAAAGGAACCGATCGCCGGCTGGAAAATATAATGGGTCTTTCTGGAATATACCGCGCTCTTTACCATACAGTCGCACATAGCAAGCGGACTCTGATATCCGCCGATCGTACCTGCGCCGTATGATTCCGTTTTGTTTTTCTGATATCCGGTATAGCTGAAGCTTCCGCATCCTTCGCTGTACCATACCTCTTTATCATCCTCATCCGCCATCCTTACATAATCCGCCGTTGTCTCAGCCGTACCTGTGCTATAGTGAAATCCGATCGCATCGACGGCGTCGTATACTTCCTTGTCATTGCGCATGGCAGGTACGATATTCAGGCTTATATATTCATCCGAAGCAACAATTTTCATATTGTGGTACTGCTCCACAGCCTGCTCCGTCATATAATCCGGGAACTCATTGTCAGTCTGCACCCGGTTTCGGAACCACTTGATAAAATCGGTATCCGGCACACCCGTTTCATTCTTATCCGGATCGACATAATCCGGCAGATAGCCATATTTCTCATACGCATCCAAAAAGGTCTCCTTATACCAGCGGTACATCGCCTCATGGCCTCTGCCCGCCTTGTCGCTGTTCCATGCCTCCTGAACCCACGCCGGCATCTCCCAGCGGAGAACGCTGACTTTAACATCCGGATTTATCTTCTTGGCATCCGCCGCCAAAATAAAGCCCGGACTCCTCGATGCGTCCGCCTCTTCATCCTCGGTACGCATCGTACAGGAATCCGCACCGGTCGAATTGTTTCCGTCATTCCCCATCTCAACCTTGACATGGTTCATAAGCGGATGTTCTCCGCCAAACATCGTATCCAGCAGCGTCTGGTACGCTTTCGGCGTCTGGTATTTATAATCCATCAACAAATTACTCGTACTATTGCAGCTAAGTAAACCGAACCCTTTATATGTAAGTCCATTGAGGTTTGACGCCGCCCGCTCCACGTCGGTTCCGTCAACTACAATATCGGTGCAATCATCTGCCGCATCCGCCGCAAATGGCTGAGCTGCCAAACTTCCAAAAATCAGGCCGGCTCCTACTATTCCCGACAAAAAACGCCGGATCATTTTTCCCTTTCTATACATAGCATGCTTTCCTCCCATTCATTGGAAATACCGGAACATCAATTTCTCCATGATATTCCGGTGATTTTAAATAACTTGCGCCACACTCTTACAGTTTCACCTTGTCAAGCTTCCAAATCTCTTTCGCATATTCTTCGATCGTACGGTCAGATGAAAACTTGCCGGATTTCGCTACATTCAGCATCGCCATTTTCGCCCATGCTTCCTTATCTCGGTACGCCGTATCCACAGCTTTCTGCGCCTCTGCATAAGAGCGGAAATCTTTCAGTATAAAATACTGATCCGCGCGCTCGTAGCCGTTGGACTCCAAAAGCGACGAGTAAAGTTCACGGAACAATTCCGGATTATTTCCGCTATAAGTGCCGTCCACCAGCTGGTCAACCACCTTTTTAATATCCGGATCGCTTTCATAAATCTCTCTGGGGTTATATGAGTTATTATTCTCATAATTAATAACCTCCTGAGAGGAAAGGCCGAAAATAAATGCATTTTCTTCTCCTACCTCTTCAACGATCTCCACATTGGCGCCGTCCATCGTACCAAGCGTCGGCGCGCCGTTTAACATAAATTTCATATTGCCCGTTCCGGACGCCTCCTTGCTGGCTGTGGAAATCTGCTCAGACACATCTGCTGCGGCAAAAATCATCTCGGCGTTGCTCACGCGATAGTTTTCAATAAATACGACTTTGATTTTGCCGCGAATCGATATATCATTATTCACCACATCCGCCACGCTGTTTACCAGTTTAATAATCGCTTTTGCGCGCCGATATCCGGCAGACGCCTTCGCACCGAATATAAACGTATGCGGCACAATATCCATATTAGGATTTTCTTTTAACTGGTTGTACAGGTACATAACGTGCAGAATGTTGAGAAACTGCCGTTTGTACTCGTGCAGCCTTTTGACCTGCACATCGAAAATCGAATTCGGATCGATCTCCACGCCATTATGCTCCTCAATATATTTGGCAAGGCGCACTTTATTTTTGTACTTGATTTCCATAAATTCCCTCTGTGCAGCCGAGTCATCCGCATACGGCGCCAGCCGCCCGATCTGGGAGAGGTCCGTGATCCACCCCTGTCCGATTTTATTCGTAACCCAGTTCGCCAAAAGCGGGTTGCCGTGTAGCAGAAAACGCCTTTGCGTAATACCGTTCGTTTTATTGTTGAACTTCTCCGGCATCATCTCATAAAAGTCTTTCAGTTCCTCATTTTTGAGTATTTCCGTATGAAGCTTTGCCACGCCGTTGACCGAAAATCCGGCAGCAATTGCGAGATGAGCCATCTTTACCTGTCCATCATAAATAATCGCCATCTTTTTCACTTTATCAAAATTGCTCGGATATCTGTCCGCAATCGCATTCTGGAAACGGCGGTTAATTTCCTCCGTGATCTGATAGATTCTCGGAAGAAGGCGGGAAAAGAGATCAATCGGCCATTTTTCCAATGCCTCCGACATAATTGTGTGGTTGGTATAAGCGCATGTCCTTGACGTAATATCCCATGCGTCATCCCACTCCAGCTTGTACTCATCCAGAAGAATCCTCATCAGCTCCGGAACCGTAACTGTCGGATGGGTATCATTGAGCTGGAAACATACCTTATCCGGAAGCCCGTGTATATCGTCATGCTTTTCCATATACTTGGCAACTGCACGCTGCACGCTCGCAGAAACAAAGAAATACTGCTGTTTCAGGCGAAGCTCCTTACCTGCAGTATGGTTATCATTCGGATAAAGAACCTCGCAGATCGTACGGGCAAGATTTTGCTGCTCTACCGCTTTCTGGTAATCTCCTTTATCAAATGAATCGAGATTAAACGTATTGACTGCCTCGGCGTCCCATATGCGAAGCGTGTTCACGATGCCGTTTCCGTATCCGACTACCGGAATATCGTAGGGAACCGCCTTAACAGACTGGTAATTTTCCTGTACATAATGGTCTCTGCCGGTTTCATCCTTCCGAACTGCCACATAGCCCCCGAATTTTACCTCGACAGAATACTCCGGCCGCTTCATCTCAAATGGATTGCCATGCTCCAGCCAGTCATCCGGCGCCTCGATCTGGAATCCGTTCTCAATCTTCTGCTTAAACATACCGTATTTATAACGGATACCGCATCCGTATGCCGGATATCCGAGCGTTGACAGCGAATCGAGAAAACATGCCGCAAGCCTTCCCAGACCGCCGTTGCCCAGAGCTGCATCCGGCTCTTCATCTTCAATCACATCAAGATCTACGCCCATCTCGTCCAATACCTCGCGGACGATCTTGTCCTGTTTAAGATTGATTATCATATTTCCGAGCGCGCGACCCATGAGAAACTCCATGGAAAGATAATATACGGTTTTTACATCCTGATTCTCATACTGTCTGTGCGTCTCCATCCAATCGTCCACGACAATATCCTTGACCGCATAAGCCACAGCTTGGAACAGCTGCTGGTTTGTCGCTTTTTCTATCGGTTTGCGAAATAAAAGCTTCATATAATTTTCAATATCCCTCTTCAACTGCGCCTTTTTGCTGTTTTCTGTCATAAAATTCATTTTTTCCTGTCCTCTCTTTCCTATATATAATGCATATGATTTATCGAAAATCTTATCCAGAGCCCCAAATGGCTGCTCCGGCAATTTTCTTGCGGATCAGAACGAAAGCCTTGACATAGCAAGCCCGAACGTCACTTTCTCGCCATTGATATTCCACTCTGCAGTATGTCCGTGCATCGCGCCGATAATAATCTTTTCTGCGAGCACTTCCGATTTGATCTGCTCTGAATTTCTTATGATAATATCAATAAGCCTCTCGCTGCCGACCACATATACCTCGATCGAATCCATAACCTCGAAATTAGAGTCTTTACGCATCGTCTGTATTTTGCTGATAATCTCGCGCACAAACCCCTCCTCTATAAGCTCATCCGTGAGATGCGTGTCGATGACCACGGTCGTCTCCCAATACTCCTGCGAAACGTAGCCGTCCATTTTCGCCGTTTCAATGAGAAGGTCATCTTTGGCGAGGACTTCATCCGCACCGTCAACCGTCACGGCGATCTCGCCTTTCGTATTCAGCTCATCCATAGCCGCGTTGCCATCCAAGCCGGCGAGAACGTCCCTGAGCGCATTGATTTTACTGCCGAATCTCTTACCGAGCGTCCTCAGCTGCGGTTTGAACGTATAGGTCGTAAACGCCCTCACATCCTCCGTAAAAATAACTTCTTTTACGTTTAGCTCATCTGAGATGATATCCGTATAGAAATCGGAAAATTCGTTCTCTTTCTCAATCTTGACGTACATTTTGCCGATCGGCTGGCGGTTTTTTATATTCGCTTCATTCCGGCACGCGCGACCGAGCACGACGATCTGGAGAAGATCATCCATCCTGCTCTCCAGTTCTTTGTCAATATAGCTTTCATCCGCCTGCGGATAATCGCAGAGGTGAATGCTCTCCGGCGCTGTCTTGTCTATGCTGCACACGAGATTCTGATATATGCTCTCTGTCATAAAAGGAATCATCGGCGCAGCTGCTTTCGATACTGTCACAAGCGCCGTGTACAATGTCATATAAGCATTGATCTTATCCTGTTCCATGCCCTTTGCCCAAAAACGCTCACGGCAGCGGCGCACGTACCAGTTACTCATGTCGTCCACGAAGTCCTGAAGCGCCCTCGCCGCCTCCGGTATCCGGTAATTCCCCAAATGTCCGTCCACTTCCGAAACTACCGTGTTTAACTTGCTGAGCAGCCATTTATCCATGACGGACAGCTTTTCTTTCTCCAATTTATATTTTGTCGCATCAAAGCCGTCAATATTAGCATACAGTACAAAGAATGCATACGTGTTCCACAACGTCCCCATAAACTTACGCTGTCCCTCAGTGACCGCCTTCGCATGAAAACGGTTCGGCAGCCACGGCGCGGAATTGACGTAAAAGTACCAGCGGATCGCATCTGCCCCGTATTGGGAAAGCGCCTCCATCGGGTCTACCGCATTTCCCTTACTCTTGGACATTTTCTGTCCGTTCTCATCCTGTACGTGTCCGAGAACGATAACATTTTCGTACGGCGCCTTATTAAACAAAAGCGTTGACTCCGCCAAAAGCGAATAAAACCATCCTCGCGTCTGATCCACCGCCTCCGAGATAAACTGAGCCGGAAACTGCTTTTCAAACAACTCTTTATTTTCAAACGGATAATGATGCTGTGCAAACGGCATCGCCCCTGAGTCAAACCAGCAGTCAATCACTTCCGGCACCCGGTGCATAACCTCGCCGCAGCACGGGCATTTAATCGTGATTTCATCTATATACGGACGGTGCAGCTCCACGGTCTTCGCCGCTTCGTCTCCACTCATCCTGGCAAGCTCTTCCCGGCTTCCGATACTCTCCATATGGCCGCAGGAACACTCCCATATATTCAGCGGCGTCCCCCAGTAGCGGTTTCTCGAAACGCCCCAGTCCTGAATATTTTCCAGCCAGTCGCCAAAACGTCCCTTTCCGATATTTTCCGGAATCCAGTTGATCGTGTTGTTATTGCGGATTAAATCGTCTTTTACCTCGGTCATCCTAATAAACCAAGATTCCCTCGCATAATAAATCAGGGGCGTGTCGCACCGCCAGCAGAACGGATAATCATGTTCAAATTTAGGCGCATCAAACAAAAGGCCCTTTTCCTCCAGTTTGGACAGAATCGGCATATCCGCATCTTTTACGAACATATTGGCAAACTCTGTCTCCTCCGTCATCTCACCCTTTCCGTTGACAAACTGAACGAACGGAAGATCGTATTTGCGTCCCACCTGCGCATCATCTTCACCGAATGCCGGCGCAATATGGACGATGCCTGTTCCGTCTATCATCGTTACATAACTGTCGCATGTCACATAAAATGCTTTTTTGCGCTGTTTCTCACATATTTCATTGGCATAATCAAACAGCGGCTCGTATTCCTTTCCCTCCAGATCCGTTCCCTTGAACGATTCCAGCGCCTCATACGCTTTCTCGCCATTTTCAGCAAGTCCGCCAAGCACCTGATCCAGAAGCGCCTCCGCCATATAATAAGTATAGCCGTCTTTTGCCTTTACTTTGGAATACGTCTCGTCCGGATTCACGCAGAGCGCCACATTGCTCGGCAGCGTCCACGGCGTAGTTGTCCATGCCAGGAAATAGGCGTCTTCTCCCACTACCCGGAAACGGACGATTGCAGAACGCTCTTTCACCGCCTTGTATCCCTGCGCCACTTCATGGGAAGAAAGCGGCGTGCCGCACCTCGGACAGTACGGAACAATTTTAAAGCCTTTATATAGGAGCTTCTTATTCCATATCTCCTTGAGCGCCCACCACTCGGATTCGATAAATTCGTCGCTGTAGGTGACATACGGATCATCCATGTCCGCCCAGAAGCCAACGGCGCCGGAAAAATCTTCCCACATTCCCTTATATTTCCACACAGACTCCTTGCACTTTGCGATAAACGGATCCAGCCCATACTCTTCGATCTGCTCTTTCCCGTCCAGTCCGAGAAGCTTTTCGACCTCAAGCTCAACCGGCAGGCCGTGCGTGTCCCATCCCGCCTTCCGCGGTACCTGATATCCCTTCATCGTACGGTATCTGGGTATCATATCCTTGATCACCCGCGTCAGCACATGTCCGATATGCGGTTTTCCGTTTGCTGTCGGCGGTCCGTCATAGAACATGTATGTAGGGCATCCTTCCCGCTGTTTTATGCTTCTGCGGAATATATCCTTTTCTTTCCAAAATTTCTCAATTTCTCTTTCCCTGTCAACAAAATTCAAATCCTTTGAAACTTTATCGTACATATCATTTCCTCATTTCCACAATTTCCCATTGAGCGAATCTCTTCGCCCGCCGGCATGTTTGATTTATTTATTCCATTCTACGGGGGCATATTCTTTTAATATATCCGGATCCAGCTTAATTCGGTTGTCCATCGTTTTCATAATGTCAACCAGTTCCATATCCTGATTTTCTCCCGTATCTGCCAGATTGTGCAATCTGTTATCCTGAAAACTGAGTACCCACGGTCTGAAGATATCGTCCTCATTTTCAATGATAACAACCCCCTTAACATGTCCGGTAAGCTCCACGCACACGCCGGGATTCAGCACATTGATGCCGTTGATCAGCGCCCGCACCGCCACCGGATCGTATGTTTCCGGATGTTCTAACAATACGCGCAGCGCTTTGACCTCACTCGTCGGCTCTTCGTACGACTTCATCGCCGTCATGCGGTCGTAAGCGTCCGCCACATGAAGTATCGTCGCACGCGAATTTGACCTTGCCGCCTCGATCGCCTCTTTGGAATCGCTCCCCGTATATAGCGCCTGCATATGTTCGATCGTCCTCAAAATGCTCTCGTCAATGATGTTCGAGTTGCTTTTTAGGATCTCCCTTGTATTTACCTTTACAGTATTCTTCACATTCTGATCTTCATCAGCATTGACATAATCTAACTTCAAGCCGCCGCAGTCATGAAGCAGGGCGGCTTTCACGATTGCATTGATCCTTCCCGGCGGCATATTCATTTTCCCGGCTATAATCGCTGAGAGCAATGCAACGTTGATGCTGTGCTTGTATATAAAATCGTCGCTGCTTCTCAGGCTCTGTACAAAATTTATTTTATGCGGAACATTCGCATAATTTTTCAAAATCAGGCTGCACAGCCAATCCAGCCCCTTATCCTTTTTCCCGGCTGTAATCAGCTCCAGATCCTCCCGGATGCTAAATACTGCCATCGTCTGAAAACGTTCAAAATTAATATCCTCTTCCGACATCGGCGGCACCGGCTCCGCCGGCTCCAAAATATATAAACCCATCAATCCAAAATTTCGTATGCCGTAAATGACCTGCATCGTCAATCTCGTATCTCGGTCGTACAAAAGCACCCCGTTTTTATTGTAAATCGGTTTTCCGAGACGCATCCCCGGTTTTAGTTCGTCAACTTTTACAAAAAGCATCTCTTTTATCTCCTTTCACTTTTTCGACACACTTATCAGATATTATAATAATAACAGTTTCAATCGGATAATACAATAAATAATTTTGTTTTTTCTATGGAAAATGCATTTTTTCTAAGACATAGAAAACAAGGAGGCATAGCAGTAAAATGAAAAAAAAGCTCTTTTACATGATATTCGTATTTGTATTCCTATTTTGCAGCATTTGCGAACCGGTCCGCGCAGCTTCAGAAAATCAGAATCCTTCCCCGCCGTCTCCCGAAGCTCTCCCATCGGATGGAACGACCGACGCAGACGGCGGCTACATAGAGGGGACGGTAATTGTGACGATAGCTTCGCCGAAAAAAACATCACTGGCCAAAAAGGGCCCGGCGTCCTTCGATTCCCGCATTTCCATAGACAAATCCTATAATTTCGGTAATGCCCGCATACTTGCCAAAACAAACAGCCAGCGTTCCTTTTTATCCGATAAAACGCTGTATGTTTCCGAGGTTTCATCCGCCTCCTATTCCACGCAGGATCTCATGGATAAGCTGGAGCGCAAGGCATACGTTCTGCGGGTGGAACCCGATTACAAACATCGCCTGAACACCGTCTCCGACGACCCGCTTGTCAGCGAACAATGGCATCTGGACGGAACCGGCGATTTTTTCTGCAGCAGTCAGGGCATCGCCTATTCTTCTGCGCAAAACATGGCAAAAACCGGAGAGCCGGTCATCGCCGTCATGGATACGGGCATTGATTATACCCATGAAGACCTGAGGGATCATATGTGGGTAAACCCCGCCCCCGATACGCTGCCCGGAACATACGGCTATGATTTCACTATACACTATCCGGACTGTATGGATACAGACGGACACGGAACACACTGCGCAGGTACGATTGCCGCAGTCTCCGGCAACCAAAAGGGCATCGCCGGTATTTCAGACGCCAAGCTTATGGCGCTGAAAGTATTCGGCGACGACGGAGAAACGAGCAATTCCACCATTTTGGACGCGATGAATTATATCCTGCAGGCAAAAAAAGCCGGGGTCAATATCACGGCGGTCAACTGTTCATGGGGAGGAGGAAGATCGGGTTATGCCATGCCTTCCCTTGTAAACCAGCTTGGAAAAATGGGCGTTTTATTTGTTTTTGCTTCCGGAAACGACGGCATCAACCACGATTCAAACCTCGGATTGTCATGCCCGTACGACCTGTACTCGGGCTCGTACGCTGAAAACCGCAATTACATTATCATAACCGGCTCTTCAGACGAAAATGACAATCCTTCCGTCTTTTCCGATTACGGTTCAAAAGACGTAGATCTGTTTGCGCCGGGGGAAAATATTTTGTCGGCCTATTGCGAAGATAATTATCTTCCCGGCACATACGGGGAAACGGCCGAAAAGGCTCTGACCGCTTCGTTCTTCCCCTTTGACCTGAATCCGCAGACGGGCGCCGGCGGCGAAACGCCCGAAATTTATACCGACCACGATCTTGAAATTCGGACAAAAGTCAGCGCTTCCGCCGTTTCTTCCACAGAAAGGGATTACCACGCCGACCCCGGTTCCGGAAGCCTGAAATGGACCGTAAATCTCGGTTCTCCCCAGCAAACCTCCAAATCCGCCTACTTATATCTGGATGTAACCGACTATGATCTTGATCCCGAAGCTGTTTATTATGTCTCTATGATGTTTGGCGGCACGGATTCCGAAGGCGATTTTTCATGGGATCATTTCGTCAAAAAATCAAGCGGAAAGCTGGGAGACGAAACAAATCGTTTTTATATTGCAAGAAACGGAAGAATTTATTTTATGCTGGTCGGTCTGGAGACAAGGGGCGAATTGACCGGCTCCTCTGTCTACTACCTTGATAATATCGGTTTGTCGCGCGCCAATCCGGATACATCCCTGTTTGGAAAATACGAGGTTATGAACGGTACCTCCATGGCGGCCCCAATGGCAACAGGGGCAGTCGCCCTGCTCAGCGAAATCTATCCCGGCGACAGTGCGAAAAACCGCCGCGGACGCCTTCTCGCATGTACGCGGCAAACGCCCGGCGCCCAGGGGAAATGCCTGACTGGCGGCGTGCTTCATCTTGCCAATATGGCATTGTATGCGCCCGTACCGGACGATGCAGAGGGCAGTTCAGAGAATAAGCTCCCATCGTCGTCAAACGCCACCGTTAAAAAGAAGACGATAAAAGTTGCGAAAATTAAGCTGCGCGCTTCAAAAAAGACGCTGAAAGCGGGAAAACGCCTGAAACTGAAGGCTGTCGTTTCACCGAAAAACGCCTCGAGCAAAAAAATCAAATGGAGTTCCTCCAGAAAAAAATGGGCTTCGGTCAGCAAGGGCGGCGTTGTGAAAGCAAAAAAGAAGGGAGCGGGACACACGGTAAAAATCACAGCGGCAGCCACAGACGGCAGCCGAAAAAAAGCTTCCGTAAAAATTAAGATCAAAAAAGCCTGAATGATTTCTAGTTCTGTACATATACTAGTGTACGGTATATAATGTCAGGATTGGGGGGAAAGAGCCTTTGAAACATTTACAATTCGCCGTAAAATGGTTTGTCCGTCACTTTACCAAAAACGCATTGTCAATACATGCCGCGCATGTAGTGTTTTTCGTGATGCTGTCCTTTTTCCCCTTTGTCATGTTCTTTTTTACGCTGTTGCAGTACACGCCCCTGACAGAGGAAAATTTTCTCCATGTATTGGAAGCCGTCGTTCCGAGCAGCATCAGCAATGTGCTCGGATCATGGGTAAGCGAAGCGTATCACAGGTCTACCGGCACGCTTCTTTCCATCACGGTCATCACCACCCTCTGGTCGGGATCAAAAGGATTTATGGGAATCACGCTCGGACTGGACAAAGTGTACGGCGTTGAAAACCACCGGAACTGGTTTCTGCAGCGCATTTACTCGCTGTTATATACGCTTGCTTTCGCTGCCATCCTCCTCACATCCCTGATCGTACTCGTATACGGAAATAAGATTCTGCTCACGATCGACTCGTTTTTTTCTATAGAGGCGCCCCTTTTCATCGGAATTTTTTCCCTGCGCTCCTTTCTCGGTTTTGCTTTGTTCTTTCTGTTCTTTCTCCTTCTGTATATGTTTATCCCGGACAGGAAACCGACGACCAGAAAAGAAATTCCGGGCGCCTTGTTTACATCCGTTCTCTGGATTTTGTTCAGCTACCTGTTCTCCATCTACATC
The DNA here is from genome assembly GCA_947591245.1 of uncultured Lachnospiraceae bacterium. Taxonomy (GTDB): domain Bacteria; phylum Bacillota; class Clostridia; order Lachnospirales; family Lachnospiraceae; genus Eubacterium_F. The sequence goes on from CANQCY010000018.1 coordinate 35,621, forward strand.
GACTATTTCACCGACTTTACGTCCATTTACGGAAGCCTGACCTATATTCTTCTTTTCATGCTGTGGCTGTACGTCTGCATAAATATATTATTTATCGGCGCACTGATCAACCGCTTTCTCGCAGATGGAAATACCTTTCGTTTCAGGTCCAAAAAATCAAATCATGATTTCACTTCCACTCCCTCAAAGTAATATTGCAGTATCTCTTCATACGTTTTGCCCGCCTGAGCCAGCTCATTTGCCCCGGTCTGGCTCATTCCGGTACCATGGCCGAATCCGCCCCCTCGGAATTCATATGTCCTGCCGACCAGATCGCATACGAAGAATCCGCTGGGCAGTATGCTCATACCGGATACATTTGTCCCATCATTTTTCCGGATGATCGCATTTTCATTGAAAAGCAGCATCCGGATATTGTATTCATGAAACACCCTCACTGTTTTTTCCGTGCCGACGATGACCGCCATCGTAACTACGCCCCCGTCTCCCCGCTCTTTAATGCGGATGCGCTTTAGCTTTCCGATACTATCAATTTGCTCGCTGGCATACGTCCCATCCGCCTGGCGCACCTGAATGCTCTCTCCTACCGCCTGGCAGCGGCTTCCGATTTTTTCATTGATATTATTTTCCATATCCTCCATTGAGATTGCAGTACTCCAGCGATACCACGGCTGCGACTTTTCCAGAACCGATCTGTCCTCGTCCAGAAATTTACGGAACAGGTCTTCGTCTCCAAACGCTTCCGATACTAATTTTGCCCGCTCCGCACTGTCCTGATCCTTCCACTCCGGCTCCTGAAGCCGTCCGGACAGATACGGAATGTTCTCGTCACTGAAACCGACATCGCGTGCAGACGAAGTCACGCCGCATGCTGTCGAGAAAAAGTAGGTAGAGGCAATCTTGCCGCCATAATACGCCATCATGCCTTTCGTCTCATCCACCGCCTGCTTGCACCGCTCATCCTCTTTCGTATTGTTATAAACCTGGTAAGCTGTGCTGTCGTCTACATGCGCGCCCATCTCTTTGAGGCGATTATTTTTCATATGCTTAGCCGCATAACTCCTCGCGCAGACCGCCTGTGCCTTTAACGCCTCTTTTCCGTATTCCGCGGGCATCTCGCTCGGAATGACGCCGTATAAATATTCTTCCAGCGGGAGCTCATTTATGACATGGAATCCCTGATCCGCCTTCACGATCTCCATCGTTCCCCGATACAGCGGTTTCCCTCCGCTCCTGCTGACAGAGGACAGCTCAATGCGCCCTCCTTCCTCGCTTCGGACCGACACCCGGTTCTCTTTCATGGAATCTGCACTGAAAACAATTTCTTCGCCGGGCTGAACTTCCGTCTCCGTCTTTTTTCTTTTAACATAAAGCTTTTTTGTTCCCCTGAGCCTCACTTCCGCATGCTCGTAGGATGCAAACCCGTCCGTTTTGAGTATGACCCGGATATTTCCGCCCGTCCCCGCCTCTTTTTCCTGTTTCGCATCTTCCGGCAACAAGACGCCGCACAGTTTTCCGTCCGCCACAACAAATCTTGCGTCCGTCTGCCCGACATAGAGGCTTTCCATAGAAGACGGAGCAATCCCCGTTCCAACCGTATAACAGCTGTTTTTTTGATCAAGGGGAATTTCCCCATAATTCTCCAGCTCTACCATTGCCTCCCCAATAGCAAGAACTTTAGCAGTAATCTGATCCGGCTTACATACCAGCTTCTTTACCTCGTCATTCCGGACGCAGACGTCTCCCAGCCCCGTATACTCCATTTCAGTTAAATCATCTTTTATTTTATATTCATGTTCTTCGTTCTGAGAATACGCTGTAAGAACATTTCCTTTCCCCTTCACTATATAAACATTTATTAATTCCTGATTTTGTTCTTTATTTTGCTTCTCCCGCCACGATTGGTACACCCACACTCCAGCAGCGCAAACTGCTGCCAGCAGAAACAAGAGAAAAATACTTTTACCTTTTTTCAAAAAAACAGCCCCCTTACACTCGTCCAATGATTGTTCCATTAAACCTTATGCAAGACAGGCTGTCGTTATTCATCATACATATATTTATATGCTTTTTTGCGGATAGGCATATAATTAATTTTGCATTTAGTTCTGTATTTTTTCGGATTCTATATATTTAAATCCTTTTTAATCCATGATATCTACATCCTCCCCGCGAAGAATTTTGTTAATATTTCTTACCGCACACATTTTTCCGCACATCGTACATGTGTCTTCCTTCTCGGGTTTGCTCTCCTCACGGTAACGGCGCGCTTTCTCCGGATCGATCGCAAGTTCAAACTGCTTTTCCCAGTCAAGATTCCTTCTCGCCTCGCTCATCTCGAAATCCCAGTCTTTGGCGCCCGGTATTCCTTTTGCCACATCAGCGGCGTGCGCTGCGATCTTAGAGGCAATTATACCTTCTTTTACGTCCTCTACAGTCGGCAGGCGGAGATGCTCCGCCGGCGTGACATAGCACAAAAAGGAAGCCCCGTAGGTCGCCGCGATCGCACCGCCAATCGCACTTGTTATATGGTCATATCCCGGCGCCACATCGGTCACCAGAGGACCGAGGACATAAAACGGCGCCCCTTTGCAAACCGTCTGTTCGATTTCCATATTCGCCCGGATCTGGTTCAGCGGCATATGCCCCGGTCCCTCGATCATCACCTGAACATGCTGTTCCCACGCCCGCTGCGTCAGTTCGCCAAGAGCGACAAGTTCAGAAATCTGCGAAATGTCTCCCGCATCTTCTATGCTTCCCGGCCGGCAGGCGTCGCCAAGGCTGATCGTCACGTCATATTTTTCACATATATCCAACAACTCATCATACCGCTCATAAAATGGATTTTCATTTCCTGTGAGCTCCATCCACGCAAAAATGATCGAACCGCCCCGCGACACAATATTCGTATGGCGGAGATTCTGCTTAAAACGCTCCGCCGTCTGACGGTTGATTCCGCAGTGAATAGTCATAAAATCCACTCCGTCCTCGGCGTGCATCCTCACCACGTCCATCCACTCATCTGAGGTAATGTCCTTCAGCGCTTTATTATAGTACACGACAGCGTCATAAATCGGCACCGTGCCAATCACGGCGGGACACTCTGCTATCAGCTTTTTCCTGAATTTCTGCGTATCTCCGTACGAACTGAGATCCATAATCGCCTCAGCTCCCATCTCGACTGCCATATTCACCTTTTCCATCTCAACGTCGGGATCAAGACAGTCCCGGCTCGTCCCCAGGTTCACGTTAATTTTCGTTTGAAGTCTGCTTCCGATACCATATGGTTTCAGACATTTGTGATTTTTGTTCGCCGGAATGACAACCTGTCCCTTTGCCACAAGATCCATCAGGTCATCCCTTCCGATCTTTTCATATTCGCAAACACGTTCCATAGCGCCGGTAAAAACGCCTTTTCTCGCTGCATCCATCTGTGTTGTATAGTCCATGTCACTTATCCTCCATTCCAAACCTATAAGCCTATAATATGATGTTGGGGTCAAAACCATAAATAAATTTGCCCCTATTCCTATAGTACCTTGAAAAATTCATATTTTGTAGTA